>JBMTCP010000005.1:0-99423 GCA_049431025.1 Bacteroidia bacterium
GCCTGCTACACGGCGATTGGATTGGGGACGCTGAGCGGAGGTTGGAAAATTATCAAAACTATGGGTACCAAAATCACCAAGGTGACCCCACTGGAGGGGGTTTGCGCTGAAACTTCCGGGGCCTTGACCCTTTTCATGACCGAACAAATGGGAATACCGGTGAGTACCACCCATACCATTACCGGTTCCATCATCGGTGTGGGCGCCACCAAGAGGCTTTCGGCGGTCCGTTGGGGGGTGACCATCCAATTGCTCTGGGCCTGGATTTTGACCATACCCATTTCAGCCCTTTTGGCGGGTTTGGTTTTGATGCTGGTTCGGAGTCTCTCCTAAGTTCTGCGCTCACCGCGAAATTTCTTGCGGTGTTCATCGTTTATTTGGTCCTATGTTGACCGATCAAGAAATTGCCCGTCAGGCGACCCTGAGCCCTATCGACGGAATCGCTGAACGCCTCGGGATTCCAGCCCATGACCTGGTTCATTACGGAAAATTCAAAGCCAAAATCCCTTTGGAATATACCAAGGCGGATTTGGGCCGCAAGCGTGGGCGTTTGGTCCTGGTTTCCGCCATTAGCCCAACCCCAGCCGGGGAAGGGAAGACCACCTGCACGTTGGGTTTACTGGATGGTTTGAATCGTATAGGGGTGCGGGCGTCGGCAGCATTAAGGGAGCCTTCACTGGGTCCGGTTTTTGGGATTAAAGGCGGGGCAACGGGGGGAGGCCGCGCGCAGGTTGCACCGATGGAGGATATCAATCTGCATTTTACGGGGGATATCTACGCGGTCGAAAGGGCCCATAATTTATTGGCGGCTTTGTTGGACAATGCTTTGCACTTTGGAACGGCACCAGGCGGGCTGGATCCCCGTTCGGTGCTTTTTCGCAGGGTCATCGACCTGAATGATCGAGCCTTGCGCAAGGTGACTTTGGGTTTGGGCGGCAAAGCCAACGGTGTCCCCCGCGAAAGTGGTTTTGATATCACGGCGGCCTCCGAGTTGATGGCTATCCTTTGTCTCTCCAAAGATGCGGCGGATTTGCAGGCTCGCCTGGATCGAATTGTGTTGGGACGGGGGACCGAAGGGCCGGTTTTGGCCGGGCATTTGGGGGGAACAGGGGCTTTGGCGGCTTTGCTTCGCGATGCCCTCCAGCCCAACCTGGTTCAAAGCCTAGAAGGCAATCCGGTGATCATGCACGGGGGGCCTTTTGCCAACATTGCCCAAGGGACCAATTCCTTGTTAGCGACCTATACCGCTCTCCATCACAGCGATGTTACGGTGACCGAAGCGGGCTTTGGGTTTGATTTGGGTGGCGAAAAATTCTTGGATATCAAATGCCGTCAAGGGGGTATTTTTCCCGATGCCTTGGTTTTGGTGGCCACTCTGCGGGCATTGCGGTACCATGGTGGGCAGTCTTTGAAGCAATTGAAGGAACCCGATACCGGGGCTTTGAGGTTAGGGCTGGCCAACCTTCGCCAACACGTTACAAATGCGGGTCATTTTGGGCTGGTTCCTTTGGTGGCCATCAACCGGTTCGGCACCGATACCGACGAAGAAATTCGTATCGTGCAGGAGGAATGCCGGGGGTGGGGCGTGGACGCCGTCGTCTGCGACGCCTGGGCCCTGGGTGGCCAAGGAGCAGAAGACCTGGCCCACGCCGTCATGCACCGCCTCCAGGGCCCTCCACCCCCCCCACGTTTCCTTTATGAAACCTCGGCGCCTCTACTGGACAAAATTCATACCCTGGCAACCCGCTATTACGGCGCCTCGGAGGTTGTTCTCAGTCCCCTGGCCTCTGATCAATTGGCCTATTTTGAAAAGCATCTTGGCCGAGATTTACTGGTCTGCATGGCCAAAACCCAAAAATCCATTTCCGATAATCCCGAACTCCTCGGCGCACCGCGCGATTATACGTTTCGTATCCAGGAAGTCCAAATCAGCGCCGGTGCCGGCTTTATCGTTCCCATCGCCGGTGAAATGATGCGTATGCCCGGTTTGCCCAAAGTCCCCGCAGCCTACGATATTCACTTGGACGCTCAAGGTCAAATCAACGGTTTATTTTGAAAATCCCCTACCGTACCCTGGTCATCACGACCTCCCTCCTCCTGTTTGTTGCCGTTGCAGAACGTCTGCAACCCGATGAGGTGAACTGGTCAGGTTTCGATTACCTGATAGCAGGTTTTTTGGTTTTTTGTGGAGGATTAATCCTCGAAACAGTCATGCACCGCTGGCGCCAACACAAGATGCGTTGGGGAATGGTTGCTCTGGTCCTGTTGATTTTTGTTTTGTTATGGATCGAACTTGCGGTGGG
The DNA here is from genome assembly GCA_049431025.1 of Bacteroidia bacterium. Taxonomy (GTDB): domain Bacteria; phylum Bacteroidota; class Bacteroidia; order UBA7662; family UBA7662; genus SYHX01. The sequence goes on from JBMTCP010000005.1 coordinate 2,304, forward strand.
GATATTTGGGTCCCCCTTCGCCGGTACTTAAATCAAGAACAAAGATTATGGGATTTGGCGGTATTTCAGCAAGTGGAACATTCAATATCAGAGTATTGACAAAAACGAAAATGATATTAGAATTCCAAAAAAATACCTATCATTTCCAAGCGGCTGTTTCACTTTCATTGGGCTGTAGCATGCCATACAGCTTACTCACCTTCATGTCAATGTCTGCAATGATCGGAAAATCAAAATACACTCCCGTTTTTTCCCTCACATTATTTACCCAGGCCAGGTGTGAATGTATGCTGTCTATACTCAATCCTAGCAACGCTGTGTTGAGCGCATCAAATTTGGGTTGCTCCATGGCAAATCCCGACATCTCCGTCGTGCAAACGGGAGTAAAATCAGCAGGGTGAGAGAATAAAACAATCCACTTGTCCCTCGCAAATTCTGAAAATTACATTTTACCTTTGGTGGTAACAGCTTCGAAATCCGGTGTATTGTCGCCAATTCTTGGCATAGTCTGAATGGTTGTTTCCATGTTTTTATAAATTATTGATTCAAAATTACCATTCGCTTTTGGAAACAATTGTAACATTGGTCACGCTTCAATCAGACACGTTACTCATAATGACAATGGTAAGTTGCTGGCATGATCTGCAAAATCCCTTTTTTATATTCGCCTTAAAATATTCGATTAATGAAATTCCTCCTCAACTTATCCCGCGTTATGGCCGCCCTGTTTGTAGGCAGCATATTCAATATGAGCATTATTTGGATTGGCGGTCAGGTGATTCCCGCGCCGGCCGGTCACGATTTATCAACCCCCGCAGGATTTGAAAAAGCGCTACCCCTGCTCACCCCACTACATTTCTTATTTCCATTCCTGGCCCATGCGCTGGGAACGCTTTCCGGTGCCATACTGGTAAGCTGGCTTAAACCCAAGGAAACCCGGAAATATGCCCTGATCATTGGCATTATATTTCTCATTGGAGGCATAATGGCGTGCTTTATGATACCGGCACCGGGGTGGTTTATGGCCACAGACCTCATGCTGGCCTACATTCCCATGGCCCTGCTGGGAGAATATTTCTTTAACAGATTGGCAAAACCATAACGGCATAATTTATGTAGCTTTGTCTGCATGTTTCGGTTGTTGATAGGCTGCATGCTGGTGTGGATGAGTGCTGCCAATCTTTCTGCACAATGTATTTCAGGTGATTGTATATTAGGTATAGGTACTATGCTGTGGGAGGGCGAAATATCCCGGTATACCGGTACCTGGTGAAATGGCAAAATGCACGGTAACGGCACCATGATATACGCCAATGGTTCCTACTCAATCTATCTGTATTATACACGAACAAGTGTTTAACCTTTCCCTTATCCATTAACCTAAGTAATTCCAGCATCACTGGTCTATTTCTTAGATCGTCATTGGCACTGCTTCGCCCACCTTCGTTATGGACTTCGAAGTCCATATTGAGTTGGTTTGCCAGGTTTATACCAATTTCTTTCTGTGTTTTCAGAGAGGTTCCTTCAACTTGGATAGAACTGCTTACTCTCGTATAATATGTAAAACCACCTTCATCATAGCCTAATTAAATCAAATTTTTTTAATGGCAAAATTTTACTGAATATTTTTGACTGGATAGACCAATTTGCCACAGAATTTACCACCACCCATAATTTAACCCCACAGAAAAAGAGGCACCTTGTAAATGGGGTGGTCAAGGACATTTTGGTGAATTACGACCAAGCGCAAAAACTGCATCGGGTGCGAGTGAATTTCCGCCTTCCCGTGCTGCGAAGCGTGGGGGAAATTTTGCGAGCAGAAAATGCTGTTTTGAAGCGAGGAGTTAAATCACCAAAAGTGTTTCAAGTCCATGAAAAAACAGGGGCACCAGAAACTGTACGTTCGGCACTACTCCACCGTAACGGACTTGGCCAGATTGCGGGGTTGATCTACGTTGCAACCACGGAGAATTGCGATGTGGTAAGCCAACAACTGAAGCGGAATACTGGTCAGAAGCGGAGCAAAGGCCTCTTGAACAGGAGGTACTTCGATCACATAGTCGGCTACATCTGCCGCCTGGACATCCCCTTCGGTCACCAACGCGATGATGACCCCTTTGCGGGATTTGACCTCCTGCATATTGGAAATCACCTTTTCGTACTGGGCATTTTGGGTGGCGATAAACACCACAGGCATTTCTTCGTCAATGAGGGCAATGGGTCCGTGTTTCATTTCGGCAGCCGGGTACCCCTCGGCATGGATATAGCTAATTTCTTTGAGCTTGAGCGCGCCTTCCAGGGCAACGGGGAATTGGTACCCTCTTCCCAAATACAAGAAATTTCGGGCATCGCAAAATTTGGCAGCGATATCCCTGATGTGGGCCTCGGTTTGGAGTATCTTCTCCACCAAGGGGGGTATGCTTTCCAGTTCAATTAAATTGTTCTGCAATTGGGTCCTGGAAATCGCCCCTTTGCGGTATCCGGTCCACAAGGCCATCTGGGCCAAAACCGTCACCTGGGCCGTAAAGGCTTTGGTGGAGGCCACGCCTATTTCGGGCCCTGCATGGGTATAGGCTCCGGCGTGGGTAGCCCGGGCAATGGAAGAACCGATAACATTACAGACCCCCAGGATGGTGGCTCCTTTTTCTTTGGCCATTTCAATAGCGGCCAGGGTATCTGCGGTTTCACCGGACTGCGAAATCGCAATAACCACGTCTTCGGGATAAATTACCGGATCCCTGTAGCGAAATTCCGAAGCGTATTCCACTTCCACCGGGGTACGGGCAAATTCCTCAAAGAGGTATTCCCCAATCAAACCGGCATGCCAGGAGGTACCGCAACCAATGATAAGAATGCGTCGGGCGTTGACCAGTTTGAACTGGTATTCCTGCAATCCTCCCATTTGAATTTTGCCAATATCGCTGCGAATACGTCCGCGCATTGAATCGGCGATGGAGCGGGGCTGTTCCCAAATTTCTTTGAGCATAAAATGTTCAAAACCACCTTTTTCGATGGCTTCCAATTCCATTTCCAGCTCGTGGATTTTGATATCTTTTTGTTCGTTGTGAATGGTTTGGATGCTGAGTTTACGATCGCGAATACAGGCCATTTCCCCGTCGTTGAGGTACACCACACTTTTGGTATGTTCGATAATCGGCGATGCATCCGAAGCCAGGAAAAATTCGTTGTTCCCAACACCAACCACAAGTGGACTACCTTTGCGGGCAGCCACAAGGGTGTCCTTGTCTTTTTTGGAAAGAACCACAATGGCGTAAGCACCGTGCACTTCGTTGAGGGCCAAGCGAACCGCTTCCTCAAAGCTGACCTGCTGCTCGGTATAAATGTACTCAATCAAATGCGTTAAGACCTCGGTGTCGGTATCCGAAAGGAAGCGATGACCTTTGTTCTGCAACTGGGTCTTGATGGTTTGGTAATTTTCGATAATTCCGTTGTGGACCAGGGCCAGCAAACCGTTGTGTCCAAAATGCGGGTGAGCATTGCGATCGTTGGGTTCACCGTGCGTTGCCCAACGGGTATGCCCAATGCCCAAATGGCCCTGGGTATCCCCTTCGCCGATGGTGTTTTCGAGGTCGGCAACTTTACCAGCCTTTTTGTAGGCGGTGATTTCTTGTTCGCCGTTCATGATGGCGATTCCGGCGCTGTCGTAGCCCCGGTATTCCAGCCTTTTGAGGCCTTTGATTAGCAGGGGCGCCGCTTGGCGATCGCCCATATAGGCTACGATTCCACACATAGGAAGAGGATTGAAGGTTAGGGGTTTAGTCCCAAAGGACGCCCAAAGATAGGCTAAGGAATGCGGGTATAGGTTACCCTCAACCGGGGTCGAACCCTCAGACGGACCATCGCCAAATTGCCCACCGGGTTGACGGGAATGACGGCCAGGTCTTGACCGCGGGGCCCCTCTGCCAACAATTGTTGAATGTATCGGGTGATACCAAAGCGGTAACGTCCGTTGCGAAGGTTGCCGTCGTAATAGGATTCAAAGAGATCGGGCATTAAGGAAGCCATGTTACGACCTTGGCTGTCCAGGGGTACCAAAAACAATTGGTTGGGTGGGGCAACCCCCAAAAAACCTCCGCTGTCCGGCGTAACCAATTCCAAGACCGCTTTGTGGATTACCCAGCCGGATGAGACCGGTAGGCTGCTACTGTCCCCTGCCCCCAGTTGTCGTCTTAGGGCATGGTAGAGGGAATCCGAGCTAAGCCGGGTTTTGACCCCGGATCCGGATTGTATATAGGTGAATTCCAGAGCAGTGTCGGTGCCGCTGTTACGCCCCAAGGCGTTTTGAACCTCGGAGTTCTGGATGTCAAATTCAAAGTGATTTCTGCTACCGGAGACGGTTCGTAACATCAAATCCAGGCGACGTCGCTGGCTACCGCTCTTGTAGTAGAGGTAAAGCCCGGTGCGGGTGGCGACTGGACTGCTTTGCAGCAATAGCCCGGGACCGTTGCGCAATTGCTGGGGGTCGGTTTGGGCTTCGACCCAAAGCCCATTCATAAAGCGAACAAAGGATGCCGCATCTTTGTATTCGACGCTGTCTCTGCCGGCCAGGAGGCTTTGGGCCAAGGCCAAACCATCAGGGGATTGGTCCAAGCGAAAACGCAGGATGCCGCTGTATTTGATGATGGAATCCAGATTTTGACCAACCGGCTCGTTTATGGGTTCCACGGCACCGCTTCGGTAGCGGTAGATGCTTTCGCCCAAGGGTTCACCGTAAGTCCTAACCGGGTCCCGGGTATAATAGGTTCGGTTGGGGGATACGGTGCCTGCCAAGCGATGAACCCGCAACTTGAGGCTGGTATTGGTATCGCCTTGGTAGCCGGCCAGGCTCATGGAGAAAACCAAAGAGTCCAGGGTGAGGGTGGAATCGAGATCGCCCAAACGAATATTCTCGCTACCGGGGAGGATTTGAAAGGCAAAGGAGGCACGGGCCTTCCCAAAAGCGGGGTTGTTAAGCTCGCCCAAAAGAAATGACCCCGGCAACTGGCTTTGGAGGGAGTCCTCGGGGACGGTGCTACCTACCAGGGTTATGCTGTCGGTGAGCGTGGGGTAAAGGTCTTTGTCTGGAAGCAAGTCCAGCCCCAAGGTGCCTTCCTGGTTGCAGGAAGGCAGGGTGTACCCCGCAAGCAGGGCCAGGGCCAGGGTCAAAATCCGGCCGGCAAGGCGGCGGTTCTTCATGAACCGACGGTCTCGCTAACGGTTTGCAGGAGGGATTGGTACAATTCCTGGTGGACGTCAACCAGGTTTTGGCTGTTGAATACCGCATGCGGTACGGCAGGATCGGTATGGGGATGGGTATCCCCCAGGGATTCGGCGTAGGTTACGGCATCGGCATGGCGAATGGCCAGTTGGTGAAGGCTGTTTTCGTCCAAAGGAGCAAGGCAGGCTAAATCCTCTTCGCTCACCATTTCAATGCGGGCTTTGGCCTGGAGGTCTTTGCCCAATTTTTCTTTGAATTGGGTCGGGTGAACCGAGTAAACCAGGCGGGTTTGCCCAAAAACGGCGCTATGGCGGTAATAACGCTTGAGGTACAAGGGAATCAGGGAGGTCATCCACCCGTTGCAGTGGATGATATCGGGGGCCCAACCCAGTTTGACTATGGTTTCCATGACCCCTTTGTTAAAGAAAATCATGCGCTCGTGGTTATCGGCAAAGAATTTGCCTTTGTCATCCCGGATACCATGCTTGCGATGAAAAAAATCTTCGTTGTCCAGAAAATAAACCTGCATGCGGGCCTGCGGTAAGGAGGCTACCTTGATAATGAGGGGGTTATCCGTTTCACCAATCACGATATTGATACCCGAAAGGCGGACCACCTCGTGGAGACGGTGCTTCCTTTCGTTGATGCTGCCGTAGCGGGGCATGAGGACCCGGATCTCCATGCCTCTTTCCTGCATGCTTTTGGGTAGCTGAAGGGCGGCTTGGGCAATTTCGCTAATCTGGAGGTAGGGGTTCATTTCGTGGGAAACGAACAAAATGCGGGGTTTGGCGCTCATCGGGGTGCTCTACAAATTATTATACTGCAAAAATATAGAGAATAACCCGAAAATTGCAAAATTTGACCTCTTGATGTTAACCTATCTTTAGCAAGCATGGAGATTGTACGGACATTGGACCGTTTGGGACCGGCCCTGGAGGCCCTCCAACAGCTGGGCCCTTCCCTTGGCCTGGTCCCCACCATGGGGGCATTGCATGAGGGTCATAAGGCGCTCATCTTGAAGGCGGTTGAGGAATGCGATGCGGTGGTTTGCAGTGTTTTTGTGAATCCCCTGCAGTTTAATCGTTCCGAAGACTTGGAACACTACCCCAGGCGGGAAAAGGAGGATTTGGCCATTTTGGAAGAGGCCGGGGTGAATATGGTTTGGATGCCGGAGGTCGAAGAAATGGTGGGGAAGGGTTGGGAGCCACCGGTTTACGATTTGGCGGGTTTGGATACGGTCTTGGAAGGGGCTTGGCGACCAGGGCATTTTCAGGGTGTTGCCCAGATTGTGGGGCGTTTGCTGGATTTATTGCCTTGTTCCGATCTCTACATGGGCCTCAAGGATTATCAGCAATGCCTGGTGGTGGAGCGTTTGCTGGCATTGCGTTGCGGAAAGAGTCCGAGCGGAAAGAGTCCGGTTTTGCATTGCCTGCCTACCGTTCGGGATGGGGAGGGTCTGGCCCTTAGTTCTCGGAATCTTTTGCTTTCTGAGGAGGAATTGAAAAGGGCGCGCGGCATTGCCCGGACCTGGCGTTGGATGAAAGAGGCCCTGACCGCCTCTTTGTCTACGGGAGCAGCGGCATCGGCGGGAGCAGCGGCATCGGCGGGTTCACCGCTGGCTCTTGCTGCCTTGGTGGAGGAGGGCCTGCATCGCCTGGAGCAGGAAGGCCTCCGCCCCGAATACCTCAGCCTGGTCCGGGACGGGACCCTGGCCCCTTGGGCCGGTCCCGCCGCTGGCGGCCTGCCGCGCGCCCTCTTTGCCGGTTGGCTCGGTTCGGTACGTTTAATCGATAATGAGCTGCTTGCTCCGTAGATTTGGGCGCTTTTAGCAACCCACCCCCCAAAAAGCCCGCCTATGTGGATACAGATGGTCAAATCCAAATTGCACCGTGTCAAGGTTACCCAAGCCGAGCTGCATTATATCGGTAGCATAACCATAGACAAGCGCCTAATGGATGCCGCCGGGCTCATGGCCTATGAGCGGGTTCAGGTCGTCAACATCAACAACGGTGAAAGGCTGGAAACTTACGTTATCGAAGGTGAGCCCGATACCGGTATTATTTGCCTCAACGGTCCAGCGGCTCGCAAAGCCCAGGTTGGCGATTTGGTTATCGTCATTGGGTACGGTTTTTATACCCCGGAGGAAGCCGCCCAACACCATCCGCTAACGGTCTTTCCGGATGATAACAACCGATTGATAACCGGATGAACCCGGTAGAAGCGCAGACGACCCGTCGTCAACCTTGGGGCGCCGTCCTTTCGTTGACAGCGGGTATTGTTATTCTTTATTTGGTTTTTCGTAAAATCGATCTTTCGGAGTTTACCTCGGCCCTAGCCCAAACTCGCTGGGGCTGGATTGGTGCGGCTTTACTTTGCGGTTTATTGAGTCATTGGTTCAGGGGACTGCGCTGGTCTCTACTGGCCGAACCCTTGGGTCATCGACCTTCGGCACTCCAAGCTTTTTATGCGGTCATGTCGGGTTACCTGGCCAATTTGGCCCTTCCTCGGTTGGGGGAATTGACACGTTGCCTCCTTCTGGCCCGCAAAACTCCGTTGGGCCTTAGCGCTTTGATTGGGACGGTAGTGGTTGAAAGGCTTATGGATTTGGGGGTTTTACTGGTCCTTGCTTTGGGTGTTTTGCTGGGTTATCAGGAAATGTTACTTGATCCAGTTTGGTCCTTTGTTACAACAAATTTTGGATCCGGTTTTTCTTTGAGCTTCATCCTGGCAATTGGGTTGGGCTTAGGAACGATTTTGGTCCTTTGGCGGACCTTGGGTCGCCTGGTGCCGATGCCGGCCAAAGTTCGTCAGACCTTGGCGGATATGGCTCAGGGCATGGCTGCTCTTCGTCGCATTCCCTCACCGTTTTTGTTGGGGGTATATACCTTCTTGATTTGGTTGGGGTATTACCTGATGACGTATTTCTGTTTTTTTGCCTTCCCAGGGGCAGAAAGTTTGGGCGCATCGGATGCGCTGCTTTTGTTGGTTGCCGGTGCCTTTGGGTTTGTGATGCCGGTCCAAGGTGGTATGGGGGCCTATCATGCGGCTATTGTTTGGACCTTGGGAAGAATTCCCGGTTTGGCTATGAGCACTACGACCGCCCTTGCTTTTGCAACCCTTAGCCATTTGGCCCAAACCATTTTGGTAGTGGTCGTTGGCGGTTTAAGTTATTTTTTGATGAGTATGTACCGCGATCACCAGGAGGTCGCATCGTAACCCTGGTCATCGGATGCAACAACCTACAGCCCCCGTCTTTGCAGAGCCACATAACCTGGAGGCCCTAGTTCAAAATTGGAAAGCCCAAGACCTGCGCTGGGTCCTGACCAACGGTTGTTTTGATCTACTGCATCCAGGTCACCTGCGGGTCCTGAGCGAAGCGGCGGCCCAAGGTGACCGCTTGGTGGTGGCCGTTAACAACGATGCTTCGGTTCGACGGCTCAAGGGCCCTACTCGCCCGGTGCAGGATGAGAATGCCCGCGCTTTGGTTTTGGCGGCACTGGTTTGGGTGGATGCGGTGATACTTTTTGGCCAAGACGATCCAGGGGACTTAATTCGTCGTTTGGTCCCCGATGTTTTGGTCAAAGGAGGCGATTATACCGAGGATACCGTAGTAGGAGCCGAAACGGTACGGGCTGCTGGAGGCCGCGTTCATTTGGTAGACCTACTGCCGGGCCACTCGACCACCTCCTTGACCAATCAATTTCGCAAATCCCAATAATCCCTTCATGGTCTGGTTTGGTATTGCTCGTTTTATCCTGCGTCAGCGCATGGCCCTACTGACCGTGGTCCTGGCATTGACCACATGGATGGGCTGGCAAGCGACCAAGGTCAAAATGTCTTACCAAGGCAATCGCTTGATTCCGGAATCCGATTCGGCTTACCAAACGTACCAGGAATTTTGCGAGCGCTTTGGCGTGGACGGGAATGTTATGGTTGTCGGAACCTCCGCGCCTTCGGTTGCTGATCCGGCCTTTGCCCGGTTATGGTCCGAACTCGCTTTATCCATCCGCAAAATCCCCGGCATCAGCAGTGCCCTCACCGTGGCGGATCTTCCTGTTTTGGTTCGTAACGATAGTTTGAAAGCCTTTGAATACGTGCAGCGACTGGGCCCCAACGGTTGGGTTGCCCAAGGTGATCGCTTCGAAAATTCCTACGAAAAACTACTGGTTAATGCCGAAACCTCCACAGCCCTGATGGCGGTCTCGCTGGATCCGGCTGTATTGGATAATTCCCAACGAATTGACGTCATCAAAGCGGTCGAACAACACACCTCGGCCTACGCGATTTCTTCGGGTAACCAAGTCTACCTCTCCGGTTTGCCTTATATCCGAACCGTTATGGCCACCCGTATCAAAGACGAGTTGATTTGGTTTTTGTTGGCCTCGGTGGTGGTTACGGGGCTGGTCCTTTTTTTGTTTTTCCGTTCCTTTCAAACGGTTTTGTTATCGTTGACCTTGGTCGGTATCGGTATCATCTGGGCGATGGGAATCATGGGAATCATGGGTTACAGTATTACCCTGATTTCCGGGCTTATACCGGCGCTTATGGTGGTGATAGGGGTTCCCAATGGCGTCTATTTGGTTAACAAATACCACCATGAATACCGTAAGCACGGAAACAAAATCAAAGCCCTTACCCGTATCATCGAAAGGATCGGTGTCGCAACCTTGATAACCAATGCTTCCACATCGGTTGGTTTTTTTGTTTTTTATCTAACAGAAAGTGTTATTCTGCGTGATTTCGGGTTTGTTACGGGGGTATCGGTGATGGTCATGTTTGTATTGAGTTTGGTGGTTATTCCCGCCATTCTCAGTCTGTTGCCGGACCCGGGTTTCAAACAAATTCGACACCTCGAGAACCAAAGAATACGGCGTTGGTTGGAACGCTTGGCTCGATGGATTGAATACCGGCGCAAAGCAGTGGTCTTATCGGCCCTGGCCCTCTTGGTGGTGGCGATAACGGGTATTCTTCAATTACAAACCAATTCATACGTTGTGGACGACTTACCCCGGAATGACCGGGTCTTCGGGGATCTTCGCTTTCTCGAAAAACATTTTGGTGGGGTCATGCCTTTGGACCTGGTATTGGATGCCGGAAGGCCCAACGGCGCACAATCTCCGGCCCTGTTGCAAAAAGCCGACCAAATTCAAGGCCTGCTCAAAGAGCAACCCCTTTTTGGTCCACCCATCTCGATGGTCGAATTGGTCAAAACAGCCAACCAAGCGTACTTTGGCGGTTCCTCGGCGCATTATCAACTGCCCAACGCCCAGGAAAGAGCCTTTGTCTTGCCTTATTTGTTACGAAGCCGCGACGGAAACGAAGGGGAGGGTTTGAGCCTTCGTTTAATGGATTCCTCCAAGCGCTATTTGCGTATTTCGTACAACATGGCCGATGTTGGAACCGATTCCTTGCATCGGGTCCTACATTCACTCCAATTGGGTGTGGATTCCTTGATGAAAGGGAGGGATCAAAAAGTCTTTTTTACAGGCAATGCCTTAATGTTCCTGCGAGGAAACCAATACCTTATTCGCTCATTGGCCGGGTCGATTTTGTTGGCTGTTCTGCTCATAGCTCTGATGATGGGCATCACCTACCGCTCCTGGAAAGCGGTAATTTTTGCTTTATTGCCCAATAGTCTCCCTCTGCTTTTTACGGCTGGGATGATGGGTTGGTTAGGTGTTTCCATCAAGCCGAGTACGGTCTTGATTTTTAGCATTGTTTTGGGGATTGCGGTGGACGATTGCATACATTATCTGGCGCGGTACTTCCAAGAAGTTAAGCGACATAACCGCAGCACCCTGGAACATTTGCGGGTTTGTACCCTGGAGACCGGGGGCTCAATGATTTATACCTCGATTATTTTGTTTTGTGGTTTTGTGGTTTTTACATTTTCGGACTTTGGAGGTACCCAAGCCTTGGGAATGATGTCGGCGGTTACCCTGCTTTTGGCTATGGTGGCTAACCTGGTGCTCTTGCCCACCCTGATTTTGTGGATGGATCGTTGGAAGCGACCTTCTTCCCCTCCACATCCCTAACGGACACGAGCGGAATATCCCTATTTTTGCGCCTTGGTTATGAAGAGGTACCGGGAATACGCCAAGGCCGATTGGACGGCTTTTCAGCAGGAAATCACCCAATTTTGGGAAGAAAACAAGGTTTTTGAACAAAGCCTGACCGCGGACGAACGCCCGGTTAAGGTCTTTTACGAAGGCCCTCCTTCGGCGAACGGAATTCCGGGCATCCATCACGTGTTGGCCCGAACCATGAAGGATTACCTCTGCCGTTTTTGGACCATGCAGGGTTACCGAGTCGAGCGCAAGAGCGGTTGGGATACCCATGGGTTACCGGTCGAGTTGCAGGTCGAAAAAAAGCTGGGTATCCGCAGGGAAGATATCGGTTCAACCATTTCAATCGAAGACTTTAATCGACATTGCCGGGAGGATGTTTTGCAATACACTGGAAAATGGGAAGAGTTAACCCGTTTAATGGGGTATTGGATTGACTTGGATAGTCCCTACGTCACGTACCATAACGATTACATTGAGTCGGTTTGGTTTTTGCTCCAAAAGCTTTACCAAAAAGACCTTTTGTACAAAGGGTATACCATTCAGCCCTACAGCCCTGCGGCCGGCACCGGATTGAGTTCCCACGAATTGAATCAGCCTGGGACCTACCGACAGGTTAAGGACCTTTCGATGGTGGCCCAGTTTCGATTGACCCCGGATACCTCGACGCAATTGTCCCAACAGGTGAACTTTGACGAAGGGGATGCCGGACGAACGGCTTGGCTTGCCAAGAATTTAAAGGTTTATGCCTTGGCCTGGACCACCACCCCTTGGACTTTGCCTTCGAACACCGGCTTGGCCGTTGGTCAGGACATTCCTTACGCTTTGGTAAGCGGTCTCAACCCCTATACCCAAGAGGAACAAGGGTTTTTGTTGGCCTTGGATCGCCTAACGGCCTATTCGGACAAAGGTCCCCTCCAGGTTTGGGGCCAAATCCAAGGAGCCAAGATGCAAGATTGGCGCTACGAACCGCTCTTGCCTTACGCACGACCCGAGGAGGGGGATCCTTACCGTATCGTGGTTGCTGATTTTGTAAGTACCCAGGATGGAACCGGTTTGGTACACTTGGCTCCCAGTTTTGGAGCGGATGATTTTCGGGCCGGACGTGTTCATGGACTGGGTCATCTGACCTTGGTGGATCGTGCAGGACGCTTTACCCCCGAAGTGCAGGATGATGAATTTCCCCTCACCGCTTATCCGGTCAAGGAAGCCTTCCTGACCGAAGAAGAAAAAGTTCGTTGGCTTGCAGTTCAACAGGAAAGCCTGTCGCCGTTGATTCCGGACCTTCGCAAGCTTCTTAGTGCCGATGATTTGATTGCCCTCAAGCTCAAGCGGGCCGGTCAGGCTTTTCGCATCGAGAAGTACGAACACAGCTACCCGCATTGCTGGCGGACCGACAAACCAATTTTGTATTATCCCCTGGATTCCTGGTTTGTCCGGACCACCGCCGTCAAAGAACGGATGATAGAGCTGAACCGAACGATACAGTGGAAGCCCGAAAGTACCGGCAGCGGACGCTTTGGGCATTGGCTCGAAAATTTAGTGGATTGGAATTTGTCCAGGTCCCGTTTTTGGGGAACCCCCTTACCGTTATGGCGTACCGAGGATGGGCAAGAAACCCGTTGCATCGGTTCCATGGCCGAGCTCCAGGCCGCCATGGACCAGGCCAAAGCCGCAGGCTTCGCCAATCCGGATCGAATCAATGACCTTCATCGTCCGGAGGTGGATAGAATTATTTTGGTCTCGCCATCGGGACGTCCCATGTACCGTGAGCCGGATCTCATCGATGTTTGGTTTGACTCCGGGGCCATGCCGTACGCGCAAAATCATTACCCATGGGTGAATGGAGAGAATGGGGAGCTTGCCGCCGGTAGGCCTCCTTCGTTTCCTGCGGATTTTATCGCCGAGGGGGTAGACCAAACCCGTGGTTGGTTTTTTACCCTGCATGCCTTGGCGGTGATGCTTTTTGACAGCGTAGCTTTTCGTTCCGTGATGAGCAACGGGTTGGTTTTGGACAAAGACGGCAACAAAATGTCCAAGCGCCTGGGCAATACCATTGATCCTTACCTCATGCTCAACCGGTACGGCGCCGATGCCCTCCGTTGGTACATGGTGGTCAACGCTCCGCCTTGGGATAACCTCAAATTTGACCCCAAAGGGGTGGAAGAGGTGCAACGTAAGTTTTTTGGAACCTTATACAATACGTATCAGTTCTGGGCACTTTACGCCAACCTGGATGGTTTTGATCCGTACGACCCGGATTCGATGGCCAAGGTTGATGGTCGAGACCTTAACGAAATGGATCGTTGGATTTTGTCTCGCCTGAATTCCTTGATCAAGGAGGCCGTGGACGCTTATCAGGCCATGGAGCCAACCCGTGCTGCGCGTGCGATTCAGGAATTTACCGACGAACACCTGAGCAACTGGTATGTACGCTTGTGCCGTCGTCGCTTTTGGAAAGACGGACCCAGCCAAGACAAGTGGAATGCCTTCGCGACATTGCACGAGTGCCTTCTTACGATTTCTCGCTTAATGGCCCCACTGGCACCTTTCTACGCGGATCGATTGTACCGTGATTTGAGGGGCAACCAGGCACCGGTTTTCCCTTCCTCGGTGCATTTGGACCGCATGCCTCAGTCAAACGAAAGTCTTGTGGATTCGGCGTTGGAACAAAGGATGCAGTGGGCCCAAGAGGTTTGTTCTCTGGCCTTGTCCCTTCGTAAAAAGTCAGGAATTAGGGTGCGTCAACCTTTGCAGCGACTAGGCTTGGTCCCTCCTCCACATTTGGATACCAAGCACCTGGATACGATGCTGGATTTGATCCGCAGTGAAGTCAATATCAAGGATATCGTATGGACCGGTAGCGGAGAATTGCAGATCAAGCGTCAGTTGCGGCCCCAATTCCGACGATTGGGACCGCGTTACCCCAGCGTGATTCAGAAGCTGGGCACGGTCCTCGAAAAGATTTCGCCTCAACAGGTGGATGATTTTCTTAACAACGGATTGATGGAGTTGATGGTTGAAGATGTACAATGTGTTTTAGAAATCCAGGATTTGGAAGTTATAACCCTCGATATTCCCGGATGGCTCACCGCATCCGAGGGCACCCTAACCGTTGCTTTGGATACCCAACTGACCCCTGCTTTGGTTATGGAAGGTCATGCCCGCGAATTCGTGAACCGTGTCCAAAAAATTCGTAAGGACAGGGGTTACGAGTTGACCGACCGTATACGTTTGGTGATCGAAGATTTACCGGCGGTCAGGGACTTGCTTGAACAGCACGGTTCCACTCTGGCCAACGAGGTCTTGGCCACCGAGATTCGCAGGGGACTTTCCGGCCGGGAAGATTCCGAACTTCTGGACCTTGAGGGTCTGGAAATCAGGGTTTTTGTTGAAAAAGTGGAAAACAAACCGAGCTAATTTCAACCTTTTGGGCCTAGGCCCTTTTATTTTCAAACTTTAATTTTTTTCATCCCATTTTTTACCCGATTATTCATACGCTCAACCATGAACAGCTCCAACAAAACCCGTTACAGCGACGAAGAACTGCAGGAATTCCGCAAGATTATCGTTGAGAAACTCGAAACAGCCCGGGCTGAGTTCCGTTACCACCAGGAACAACTCATGCATACTAACGAAAACGGTACCGACGATACGTCCAATTCTTACGTGACTTTGGAGGAAGGCTCCTTGACCCTCGAAAAAGAGCAGCATTCCCAGCAGGCTTCTCGTCAACGAAAATTTATAGACCATCTCGAAAATGCCTTGATTCGTATCGAAAACAAGACCTATGGGATATGCCGCGAAACGGGTAAGTTGATCCAGAAAGAACGGCTTATGGCGGTACCGCACGCGACCCTTTCGATGGAAGCCAAATTAAAGCAATAGGTTGAAGCCTATCAATTTGGCGATACGTATCGCCTTGGGGCTCTTGGTTTTGGATCAAGCATCCAAACTTTGGGTAAGGACTCAAATGTTTCCCGGTGAGTCCATACAGGTTTTGGGTCCCTATTTTCAGTTGTTTTTTATCGAAAACAACGGAATGGCTTTTGGTTTGGAATGGGGAGGTCGGACAGGAAAATTTTTATTAACCTCGTTTCGGCTATTGGCGGTTGCCGGATTAGGGGTCTATTTCTGGAACCTTATCCAAAAGGGTATGACCCGTACCGGAGGAACGGTTGCATTGGCTTTAATTTGGGCGGGTGCCTGTGGCAATATTGTGGATTCACTCTTTTATGGACGACTATTTGGTTACGAGGATTGGATGTACGGTAGGGTGGTGGATATGCTTTATTTCCCTCTTTTTCAGGGATTTTTACCGGATTGGTTGCCTTTTTGGGGTGGGGATTATTTTGTTTTTTTTCGGCCCGTTTTCAATTTGGCCGATTCCGGAATCTCCGTGGGTGTGGGGATGAGTCTGTTCTTTTACCAACGGATTTTTGTAGAAAACCCCTAATTTTGGAGGTACCGGCCCAGAACAAAAACCGGATTCGATGCGAAGGCTAAATTTCATGGTGCAACCCAAGCGAGGCTTGGCGTTCGTGGTAAGTTGCTTGGTGCTCTTGGTGGGCGTTTGGGGATGCAGTTCGCCCCGCAAATGGACCTCCAAGGGCGACGAATTGGCTGCCGCAGGTTTGTACGAAGAAGCATCGTTGCAATACATGCGGGCACTTCGCTCCAAGCCTACCCTTATCGAAGCGCGTACCGGCCTCAAACGCGCCGGACAACAGCATTTGGATGCCATGTTGCTCAAGTTTGATCGCTTGCACCGGGACCGTCAATTGAACGATGCTGTTTTTGCGTTTGTCAAGGCCGATCGCTTTTACCGTGATTTGGAGGCTATGCGTGTTGATTTGGATTTCCCTAGTCGGTACCGTGCCGATTACGAGGCGGACAAAGCCGCCTACCTTGAGGGAGCTTATAACCAGGCTGCCCGTTTAATGGATCAAGGTCAATTCACCGAGGCTCAGGCGATTTTGGCGGATATGAAGCGGGTTGATCCCAATTACAAGGACGCCGCCCAAATGGAGCGGGTTGCACGGGTCATTCCGATTTACGAGGATGGAATGGCCATGTTTGATCGTCAGCGTTTTCGTGCGGCTCATCAGCGCTTCAAAGACGCTGAGAATGTATTGCCCGGTTTCAGGAATTTGGATTCCATGATGATCGCCTGCGAGCAGCAATTAATGATGAAAATTGCCATATTGCCTTTTGATGGCAGCACCGGCTTTGCCTTTATGTTAACGCCGCATACGTTTTTGCGGTCGGCATTGACCATGGAGCGTAATCGTTTTATACAACTGGTGGACGAAATTGCTATTAACAACGCCTTGCAACAACAGGCTAATCTTCTCTACGGCGGCAACAAAGTCATTCTGGAAACCGCCCGTTCCTTGGGAGCCAATACGGTTCTGGGAGGCAAGGTGTTGGAACTTCAAATAATACCTCCCGATCTTCGATCCGAAGTACGTAGGGGTTGGGAAGGCTATACGGTGGAGGTGGTTAATCCCACCAACCAACAAAAACAGACCGAGACCCGGTACAAAAAAGTGGAGTACACCGAATGGACCGGTCGTAGTGTCATCCGTATGAAAGTCCAATGCCAAATGGTCAATGCTACCAACGAACAGGTTTATTTTTCGGATGTTTTTCAGGTTGAGACCGGGGACGAACTGCGCTATGTTACCTACGAAGGAGACAAAAGCCGTTTGTATGCCGGCGTTTGGACCGATCGGAACAGGGTGGATCCATCGGATAAGGTATTCACCGAACGTCAGGAGCGCAGGGATATGGAAAGGTTATTGAACGGAAGGCGTGAATTTGCCCCTGTCTCAGGTATGATGGGTGAATTGCAAACAGCGATGTCGCTGAGGTTGAGGGATGCGGTGCTTTTTGCGGAGAAAAATCGGCCTTAATCGCTACGAGCCTTACCGGATCAAATGGAGTAAACCGTAGCGCTGTCCTTTTTGACGCGAAGCCTCAGTGTATTCCAAACGATAGACAAAGGTACCGGCCGGTAGTGCCTGCCCTTGATGGGTTCCATCCCACCCAAAGTTGAGGTCATCGGACTCAAAGACCACCTGGCCATAACGATCATAAATCCGCACCAAAACCTCGGTGATATTGTAAGAGACCATTCCAAAAGTCCGGTTGACCGGATTGTTGGGGTCTTCCGGGGCAAAGGCATTGGGTAGATGCAAATAGGCATTGCATTCGTCGTGGACACGGATTCGTAACAAAGCCGTATCACTGCATCCATCTTGGTTGGTAACAATATAACGAACTTCGTAATCCCTTTTGAGGGATGGTGCAAAAAGGTTACCGGTAACAGCATCGCCCACATAGCGTCCCCCAGCGGGTTGGCCCAATTCCAGTCGAACCGGCCCATCGTCCAAACAGTGATCCAAAGGACCGGGGAGCTGAGCATCAGGTACATCGAGAACTACGAGTCTCAACTCAAGTAAAGAATCGCAACCGCCCGGTCCGGGAATAAGGCGGGTGTAAGTCCCTGAATTGGGGTAGGTCTGTCCCCGCCAACGGTAGGATCCGCAGTGGCGGACATCCTCGCTAGCTGAATAGCTGCTGCCAATCGTCAGTTGGAGTCGGACGATGCTATCGCAACCGTGGATACTGAGAAGGGTATCTACAAAATTTCCCGATTGTCGTATCCATCGGCCATCAAAATAAAAGCTATCGCAGACGCTTCGTTGCAAACTTTGGTTGTAAAGCGGGTTCACGGTTAGTTGAATAACGCTAAAGCTATCGCAACCCCAACGGTTACGCAGGCTGTCGGTGTAGGTGCCCGAAAGGGTTATGTTACGGCCATTAATCCGAAAAGAACCGCAGGCCTGAACAGGGACGGGAACCAGGTTGGACGTGTCTTTGGGATACACTGTCAAGTAGAGGGTCACCGTGGAATCGCAAAGGGTGGTGGAACTGTAGCTCACCAGGTAAATGCCGGTGCTATCAAAGCGTCGGTTCCCGATGAAACGCACCTGACCTTGGCACAACGTATCGTAGATATCCCGGTTGTCGCTCAAGCCATAGTCCGAGAAATAGGCGTAGCGTATCGCGTTGGAGGTTTGGGCATCTACATCGGATGAACCGGATAACAATCCGGCATGAAACGTGTACTGGCTGTTTTGGAGGGTAACCGTGCCGCTGGAGGGGACCCAAGGCCCAATATTTTTGCGAGCCACCCAATAGGGGCTTCCGGGGAGGGGGGCAAAGTCCGCTGCGCTCAAAACGGTGGCCAGTCCATTGACTGTAAAAAGACCCTGCCCGCCATTCTGCACCACGGCCAAAAGATACAGGGAATCACCGGGATGGCGATAGAAACGCGCCTGCCTTGATCCTGTGCATTGAATTCGTGGCAAAAGGGCTCCGCCCACCTCGCATCCCATTCCCGTAACATGAAATACATAGACAGGCTTGGTGGTCTGGATTACTTCCGATGGATTGTTCACGGTGAGCGGATACGTTTCCCCGGCCGATGTGAAGGTATAAATGGGTAATCCGTTGATGCGAAGGATGGTACCCGTATCGGTGGAGGTGACGTAATACCGATCGGGTAGGGCAAGTCCTGCTTGGCTGCTCAGAATTCCTTTACCCACAACATATTCGGTACCGACCGATTGCACCGGTACCAATTGGTCTCCAATCATATCCCGACAGAGACCATACTGAGCCAAATCTTGGACCGCATCGTCCGAATACGTAATGGCAATCGGCTTGTCGCTTACTACAAGGGAGCCGCTGACTTTGTTCAAACCTCCCGTTCCTACCGCGACCCCCGAAAAGGTTTGTCCCCTCATCAAAAGTCGTTGAAAGGTCTGGTTGGCGCTGTGCCCCACCAAATCGTTGCGTGGGGTTACGGATATCAGGGTGCTGTCCTGGGTTGCAACGATATCAAAACGACTCCGGGCGGCAGGAACCAGAACCGGATCGTTGACCCATGCAGCCAACGAAGCCTGACCCCCAATGAAAAAACGTCGTCCCAAAGCGGTTTTGCCTTTGAGGGTAAAGGAAGCCGCGTTTTGTGGCGATCGAATTTCGTAAAGGACACCAACCGGTTGATTGGACCGAATCCGAAGTCCTAGATTTAAGATGGCGTTGGCCGGAAGGTTTTCCAGTTGGGCCAGGCGGGAGGTTAAATCATGGATTAAAACCGTATTGGGCGCAACGGTCAGGCTAATGGGAGGGAAACCAACGGGATTGGCGGGTTGGTCCAAGGTGACTTGGGCCCCGTTTGGACCAGCAGAAAGGTGGATAGTAACCGGAACTTCCCCCAAACCCGAACTGGCCTCCGGTGCAGCAAACCAAAAAAGCGTGTCGGTTTGGGCCAAAGCTGTTGGGACCGATCCAAAGCCCGAAAGTACCAGGGCTACCAAAACCAGGATTCGAAAACCACGGAAGAAAAGCATGTGTTGGGGGGCTTTAGGGTAGAGGCTGTACAGGCAAAGGGCAACCGTGGGTTCGGGTTGACGGGATGCGAACATAAGGGCTGTGAACCAAATCGCGTAGGGCTTCCTCCAGATCTTGGCGCACACCCGTTGAACGACCTTCCGGGTCTTGGTCCACAGCGCCCACATAGCGAACGGTCCAGAGCGGGCGACGTTTTAGGCGTGAAAACCATGGGCCATAGGCTAGGGATTTCGGTTCTTTTTGGAGAAGGACGACCGTGGGCAACCGCTGAACACCGTAAGCCCTTAGGCTCTGTCCTGCCCAATCCCGGTAAACCTTGGCTACTGGGTAAGGCAACACGGTGGAATCCAGGGAATGCGGATAGACCCAGAGCCAATCCCCGTTGAGAGCAGCTACTTGCGGCTTTAATTTCAAGATTCGCCCCAAATAAAGGTGGTAAGCAGGGCAGGTTACATCGCCAAAAACAAGGACAAGAAGCTGTTTTTGGGTTGAACGCCGCAGCGGATTGCTTGTTCGAGGCCTTTGGTCAAGCTCTTGCAAGCGAAGCGTTGGGGCAGGGTCCCCCCAACGAAGCGGGGTCGGTAAATTAGCTTGAGCCAAAACTGGCCATGAAAATGGCCCCCAGAGGCATCCTAAAACCAGGATGAGCAATAGCCATCGCAGGAAAACAAGTCGAGAAAACAAGGATGTGGCGGATACCATAAGGAATCCCAAATTTATCTTTGGCTATGCTCAAGCAAACACGTTCCACCGAGAATTACCTCAAAGCCATTTTTCGTTTATCGGGCTTTGATTACGGTGGCCTTCCGGATGGTCAAGAGGCCTATCCGGTGAACACCAATACGCTGGCCATGTCCATGCGTACCAAACCTTCCTCGGTGACCAGCATGTTGGTCAAATTATCCGAACGAGGTTTGGTGGATTACCAGCCCTACCAGGGTGCTTTGCTAACCGCGTACGGACATCGACTGGCCACCCATGTGGTGCGTCGACACCGTCTTTGGGAATTTTTTTTGGATCATAGCCTTGGCCTGGGCAAAGACCAAATTCACGAATTAGCCGAAGAACTGGAACATGTTCGTTCAATTCTTTTGATCGATAAGCTTTCGGATTTTTTGGGTACACCTCCGATGGATCCACACGGCAATCCCATACCCCGGGTGGATGGAACCATGGTCGGTGTTGAAAGAGTTCTGCTGGATACCTTCGAACCAGGCCATGCCGGCGCCTTGGTCTTTGCAGGCATAGCCCATCGCGATTTAAATTTGTTACGGGAATTAAATGCTATGGGTTTTCTTTTTGGCCAGACCTTTCGAGTTCATCAAAAAGGGGATCAGGCGGAAAAGCCTTGGATTCTGGACCTGGTCGAAAAAGAGCGAATTCAATTGACCCAGGAACAGGTCAGGCCCTTGCTGGTCCTATGCAAGCCAGCACGCGTATTGAACCATGCTTAGGTTACTAAGGGAAGGAACCCAATTGAAAACCACGTTTGTGGTGGGGGGTGGGGATATTGCTGCTTTTGGTGGGGTGGAAGTTCATCCGGTTTGCTCGACCTTTGCCATGGCACGGGAAGCCGAGTGGGCCTGTCGTCAATTTGTATTGCAAATGCGTGAAGACCACGAAGAAGGCATCGGCAACGGCCTGACCATCGAACACCAAGCTCCGGCCTTCTTGGGTGAACGGGTGGACGTGGTGGCTACCCTGACTGCGGTTCAGGGCAACGAAGTCCATTGTACATGGCAGGCCTTGGCGGGTGCGCGTTTGCTGGCATCGGGTACCTGCACCCAAAAAGTTATGGATAAGTCCAAGCTTTATGAACGCTTTGACCGCCTGCGAGCCGGCTTATGAAAAATTCTTCCAAGGCCAAATCCGTAACACCGGAAATTATTAACCGCAAAGCCCAGCATGATTATGAAATCTTGTTGCGTTTTGAAGCCGGAATGGTATTGACCGGCTCCGAAATCAAAAGTTTACGCGAGGGTAAGGCCGGTTTAGGAGATTCCTATGCGGTCTTTGACGGTTCACAATTGTTGGTGCGCAAAATGCATATAGCAGCCTATGCTCAGGCTTCTTACCTGAACCATGAGCCCTGGCGAGATCGCGTTCTGTTGCTCAACAAAACCGAACTCCGCAAGATTCATCATCGAATTACCGAAAAAGGCCTGGCTCTTATTCCGCTTCGTTTGTTTTTTAGCGAAAGGGGCTGGGCCAAGCTTGAGCTGGGTTTGGCCCGAGGCCGTAAAGCCCATGATAAACGGCAGGCTCTCAAGGAAAAGGACCTGGACCGGGATCAGCAAAGGGAAGTCGGAGACTAAAGCGGTTTGGACCAACCCGCCACACCGGTTAGCGGCACAAAACGAAACCCGGGAAAGGCCTGTTCCTGGTATTCTTCCTCAGCAATTCGGGTGATTTTGAGCATGGTTTGTTCCTCAAGGGATCCAACCGGAATAACCAAATGCCCTCCCACCTTGAGTTGTTGGCGCAGCGCAACCGGAATACCGGGTGATGCAGCGGTCACCAGGATTCGATCAAAGGGGGCGAAGGATGGTAGGCCTAGGCTACCATCACCCACAAAGAGCTTGGCCCGACATTTCAAGTGTTTTAACAACGATTGCGTAGGTTTGTGCAGGGGCTTCAAGGTTTCTATACTAAAAACCCTGGCCCCCATGCGGTCCAAAACGGCAGCCTGGTACCCTGAGCCGGTACCTACCTCAAGTATTTTGAGATGGGCTTGAACCTGAAGCAGGCTGGTCTGAAACGCAACGGTATAGGGCTGCGATATGGTTTGACCTTCCCCTATGGGCATGGCTTTGTCTTGATAGGCCATTTCACTAAGGGCATGATCCAGAAAAAAATGCCGCGGAACCTCACCCATGGCTTGGAGCACCTTTGGATCGCTGATGCCTTTGGTTTGGAGTTCTTGGATGAGTTGCCTTCGCAGGCCCTGGTGTCGGGGGGTATCCTGTAAGGAAAGAGCGGTGAGTGCAGGCATGGAGGCATAAATTTAAAGGGTACAGGCTTTAAGTTTGTCGTAATCATGTCAACGGAATCTACCATGTCCCAACCCGTACGCATTGCCCTTCTGGGAGCGGGGCATCTCGGCAAAATCCATCTTAAGTGCTTGCAGGAATTGCCTGACGTCTTTGAGGTGGTCGGGGTTTACGACCCGGACCCTGTCGCCTTGGCCAAGGCCGTTGAGGTCTTTGGGGTTCAAGGTTTTGAGCAGCCTGAATTGCTCATGGACCAGGTTGACGCCGTGGATATCGTGGCCCCCACCTTGTCGCATTACGACTTGGCGATGATGGCCCTGCGCAGACTCAAGCATTTATTTATCGAAAAACCTTTGGCAGGCAACCCAAGCCAGGCCCTCGAAATGCTTAACATGGCCCGAGAGGCTGGGGTCAAAGCACAGGTCGGTCACGTTGAGCGATTTAACCCCGTGTTTACCCAAGCTGCTTCGTTGGGATTGGCACCTCGCTTCATTGAAGCTCATCGTTTGGCCTCCTACAACCCGCGGGGCACCGATGTATCCATTGTTCTGGATTTGATGATTCACGATATCGATCTGGTCTTGGCGATGGTTCGTTCCGAGGTCAAGGAGGTCAAAGCCAGTGGGGTTTCGGTGGTTTCATCTACCCCCGATATCGCCAACGCGCGCTTGGAATTTCATAACGGTACCGTAGCCAATTTAACCGCCAGCCGCATTAGCCTCAAGACCATGCGCAAGATGCGCATTTTCCAGAACAACGCCTATTGGTCTCTGGACTTCCTGGACAAAAAGCTTGAGCGGATCGAAATGCAGGACCAACCCGGAGAAGGAAATTCCTGGATTGAAATTGGGCTCGGTCCTGATAATCCGCCTCGATACCTTTCGGTAGACCGCAGAGAGCCCCCGTCAGGTAACGCTATTCGTGATGAACTTCAGGCTTTTGGGCATAGCATACAACAGAACACCAAGGAGGCCGTTAGCATAGAGGAAGGTTATCACGCGCTCCGTGTGGCTCACATGATTCTCGAAAAAATTGCCAATGCGTAAACTGAGCGGCTTGGTGGGGTTCTGTAGCCTGCTTTTGCTTACAGGTTGTGGCTGGTACACCAAGGATCAAGGGGTTCCCGCGTATTTGCATATCGACTCGTTTCAGGTCGTTGGATCTCCCCAAGCCCAAGGCACCCTCTCGGCTCGGGTTAGCGATGTGTGGTTGTACATCGATGGGGATTTACAAGGAGCCTATCCTTTGCCGGCAACCATCCCATTGTTGCGGGAGGGGACTTTGCGTCTGCAGTTCAACGCCGGCATTTTGCTTAACGGCATTTCGGCAACCCGGGCGGCTTATCCTTTTTTTATGCCCTGGGATACGGTGATTAGTCTTTACCGAGGTAGAACGGATACCCTCAGACCCCGGACAACCTACCGCAGTACGGTTCGGTATGTTTGGTTGGAGGATTTTGAGAATTTGGGTTTTGGTTTGCGGGCCCGCAGCGGTTCGGATACTGTATTGCTTAGGGAAACTCAAGCTGATTCGGTATTTGAAGGGTTATCCTCCTTGCATTTGGGGGTAGATAGCCGTGCGCCTTACCTCGTGGCCGAAAGTATTGATCAATTTTCCTTGACCGCGGGTAAGCCTTGCTTCCTGGAAATCAATTACCGAAACCAGGTACCCTTGCAGGTTGGATTGCAAAGTCAATTGGGTTCGGATATCAGCGACCCGTTGTGGATCGTCGAGCTGGCACCCAGCACGAAGTGGTCCAAACAATACATAAATTTTTCACCTTACTTGGGTGTGGTCAACGGAGCCCGCTACCGTGTGATGTTACGGCCGGTGTTTACGGGTACTTCGACCGGCGTCGGACGTGTTTGGATTGATAACCTCAAGTTACTTCAATGAACCGGAGGCGCTGGGACACGTTGGGCTTGGTGATGGGGGATTGGTTTGCTGTAGGCTTGGCCTGGCTTTTGTTTTTTGGTCAAAGGCAAGCGAACTTGAATGGAAACTCCTGGTCGCTTAGCCTAGAGTCGGGATTGCAGGGGATTACGGGCCTTTTGACCCTTCCGTGGTTTTGGGTCTTGGTTTATGCCTTAGCCGGTTCTTACCAGGATATCTACCGCAAATCCCGGTTAAACGAAACCGGCCGTTACCTCCTGGCCGTTATGATGGGTACGGTTATTTTGTTTTTCGCTGTTTTACTGGACCAAAACCCGCCGAACGACGATGATTCTTTGCAAATTGTTATGATATTTTTGGGTTGGCATTTGGGTCTGGGCTTGCCGGTTCGCCTTTTGCTACTCACCCGATTATCGTATCGTCTTCGTTCGGGCCAAATTCGTTTCAAAACCTTGTTGGTTGGTTCAGGACCTGCGGCCCTTCAACTTTACGAAGAATTGTATCAAAACCCTGTTGCCCCCAAGGCCAACGATATTCTGGGTTTTGTATTCCTTAACGGGTATCGTAAAGACCAGCTGGTTTCAACAAACTTTCCCAATTTACCCGCGTTACCCTCTTTGGGGGGAGCGGACTCTTTACCTGACCTGGTTCAACGGCTGGAGGTCGAAGAAGTCTTGTTGGCGGCGGAGCCCGATGATCGCGAGTACCTGACAGGCGTACTTCAGGCACTGCGCAGTGAGCCGGTTATCCTCAAAATGGTTCCATCCATGTATGATTTGTTATTGGGTAAAGTCAAGATGCAACAAATCCTTGGAGCCGTTCTTATCGAAGTGCGTCCGGAGGTAATGCCGGCATGGCAAACAGCGCTCAAAATTATCATGGATAAAATTATAGCGCTAATAGCGTTGTTGCTACTCTCGCCCATCATGCTCTATTGCATGGTACGGGTTCGCCTGGATTCCCCCGGGCCCTTACTGTACCGGCAAGAGCGAATAGGACTCAAGGGACGTCGATTTTGGATTTTCAAATTTCGTTCCATGAGGGAATACGCCGAAAAAGACGGCCCCCAACTTTCATCGGTAGATGACCCCAGAATTACCTCCTGGGGCAAGGTCATGCGCAAATGGCGATTGGATGAATTGCCCCAGTTCTGGAATGTTCTGATTGGGGATATGTCCCTTGTAGGGCCACGGCCTGAGCGTAAATTTTACATTGACCAAATTGTCCAACGCGCCCCCCATTATCGTCATTTGTTACGCATAAAGCCCGGGTTAACTTCCTGGGGACAGGTTCGTTACGGATATGCCGAAAATGTGGATCAAATGATCCAACGCTTACAATACGATTTGGTCTATGTCGAAAACCGATCCCTTTTGGTGGATTTCAAAATTTTAATCTATACCTTTCTCATTATTCTTCGAGGGGAGGGTAAATAAGGAAACATCCGATTATGAATGGGCGATATTTTAATTTAACTCTTCTTTTGCTGGTATTAACCGGCCTACCCGCCCAAGCTGCCCGCTTACTAATACCCATGGACCAAAACCAACGGGACCATCTCAAGGCCTACGGTATCACCTATTGGTCCATTAGTCGGGGAATGGAATCCCAATGGCTTCTTAATTACCGGGGTGGAAGTTTTGTCATGCCCCAGGTCCAGGCTTTGGAAGCGGAATGCCGGCTCCGTGGTGTGTCCTACGAAATTCTTGCGGAGAATACGTATGCCGCATTGATGGAGGAATTGGCCGACCCTGCCGTCAACATGGAAGTTGTCAAATTGGAAAAAGCCCCTCGCATAGCAGTGTATACCCCTCCTACCAAACAGCCATGGGACGATGCCGTAACCATGGCCTTGACCTATGCCGAAATCCCTTACGATAAAGTTTATGACCCCCAGGTTTTGGATGGCCAATTGCCTATGTACGATTGGTTGCACCTGCACCACGAAGACTTTACCGGTCAGTACGGACGCTTTTACTTCGCCTACCGCAACGCAGCTTGGTACCAAGCTGAGGTTGCCGAAGCCGAGCGTTTAGCCCAAAGCCGAGGCTTTGCCAAGGTTTCTGCACTCAAATCAGCCGTAGCTCAACGTATTCGGGAATTTGTGGCAGGCGGTGGCTTTTTGTTTGCCATGTGTTCTGCGACAGACTCCTACGACATTGCCCTTGCGGCATTGGGGGTGGATATTTGTGAATCCATGTACGATGGCGACCCGGCTGACCCCCAGGCCCAGAACAAGCTCAACGACGATGCTTGTTTTGCTTTCGAGGGTTTTACCCTGACCAATAATCCCTTGGAATACGAGTTTTCGGATATTGATGTGACCACAACACGGGGAATGGTTCCGGAGAATGAAGATTTTTTTACGTTATTTGATTTTTCTGCCAAATGGGATGTTGTTCCGACCATGCTTTGTCAGAACCATACCCGAATTATCAAGGGCTTTATGGGGCAAACCACGGCGTTCAACAAGGACTTGATAAAACCCGAAGTTCTGGTGATGGGGGAGTCCAAAGTACTCAACGAGGCCCGCTATATCCACGGAAATTTTGGCAAAGGAACCTGGACCTTTTATGGAGGACATGACCCCGAAGATTACCAGCATTTGGTCGGTGAACCTCCGACCGAATTGAGTATGTACCCCAATTCTCCGGGCTATAGGCTTATTCTTAACAATATTTTGTTCCCGGCTGCCCGCAAAAAGAAACAAAAAACTTAGGGGTATTGGTTTGGGCCTGGAGCCCTAATCCCAAAACTTCCAATCGATACCCAGCCTTAAACGGCGATCTCCCAAGGTATAACCGGGTACCCATTGACCTACGCCGGCAGGCCAGCCCAGGTTGGCATGTTCCCAACGCAGGTAAATCAGGGTTTGTCGAACCTGGATTCCTGCCCATAAATCAGCCCAAGGGTAACCCCCAACCCGACCCTGATCCCCGGGAGTGCTCAAGGTCCACAAGCCCAATTCGGGTCGGTATCCCGGGCCATTAAACCGACTCATCCAACGCAGGGCCGTACCGGCCACCCAAGACCAGCCTCCACTGGTTTTGCGTTGGTAATAGAACCAATCATCGACCGACCACAAGGGTACCGCGATAACGCCTGGATCACTGCTCCACTGGCCCAAATGATGGTATTTCCATACCCATCCTTGTTGGGTGCGTGAATTCATCCAACGGCCCCGCAGGTCCAAGCGCAGGTGGTTAACCAATCCCGGATTGCGTTGCAAACGAAGATCGGTTTCGTGGTTCAATCCGATATAACCCCAAACCATTCCGCCGCCAAAGGTCCAGCGGTGATCACCTCGCCAAGAGCTTGCCCAGGTGGACTCAAAATTCCAACCACGGGCCGAAGTCAGGCGAGGTAAATTCAAGGTGAGGGCATTGGTAATGAATAGCTGTTGGCGGAAGGTAGGGGGTTCAATCCAAGCCGATACCAAGGTCCTTGTCGGTTTACCGGGAACGGGATGGAGGGTCGCCCATTCCCAATCTACCCGCGATGCCAAACCCAGGAAACTATGGTAAAGACCTTGTTCCAGGCGGAGTTTATGACCCTGGGGTCCAGCCCAGTTGGCTTGTAAGGTCCAGCCCTGGTCCTGGCGTTCCATGTTCAAGGGGTCCTCGGCCGTAATGGTTTCTTGCTGTTTGCCGCTGTAATAGTTCCAAAGCGACCATGCCAAACCCAATTCAAGGGTGCCTCGGTTAGAGGATCGAATCGCCCCCATTTTTTGGGTCCAATCCCGCAAAGAGCTGCTGTCAGCTGCTATGGTACGATCGCGAAGACCAGGATACAATGAATAATACCCCAAATTCTGGAAAACATTCTGATCGGCAAAGGTCCAACGGTGCATCTGCGTAGACAATCGATGAAAGACGCGCCAGCGGGAGCTTTGTTGAAATTCGTTGTACAAACTCCATTGGGTCATGCCGTTATCCGAATTCGCATTCCCTAATTGAATGCCCAGATTGAGGGGATTGTACCCCCTGGCGGGCGGTGTATTCACCAGGGTCCGTCCTCCGTTTTCGTTCCAGGCGGAGCCCCATATCCGACCTTCCAACCAAACAAAATGTTTACCTGGAGCTAGGCTACCTCCCCCGTAGAGTTCGGTGGAACGAATCTTTCCGCCGGATCGTTGCAAAAAACCGTCATGGGTCAGTGATCGAAATCGTACACCAGCCCGAAGGCTGGGTCCCAAACGTTGATGATGTTCCAATCCTAAGGTTTGTAAATTGTTACCACCTGCCCCAAACGAAAGCCGGGTTAATGGCTGGCCATTCATGGGGATGCGCATCAACCTGTTGGCGTCCTCGGAGCCGGACCAATAGCCCCACCAACGTTCCTGACCCGAAGGGGGTGTCCACCGGACTGGTAAGCTCGGATACCCATCGCCCCCGCAATGCAGTGGGGTCTGAAGATGGACATCCCTGCTGAATATCATACGTGGAACCAGGTTTAGGGAGTCATGGTCCAGGGTATCGGGATTCATCCATACCGAGCGCAGACGGGCGGTGTCCAGACACAGAGCTTTGTAATCATCAACGGTTACCAGGGACTGGGCTCCGGACGGGATCAATTGCCCCAATACGCCAATCAGGCTTAAGCAAGCGCACCACAGGGAGCGCGTTAGACCTAATAACGATTCTTGCATTGTTGAACAAATGTGTTCAGGTGTTGCACCAAGAGCCGTCGATCGCGCTCAGGGAATTCAATTTGAATCGGTATATACGCCACAGGCATGGCGTGTTGGACAAAGAAATCCCGGTAGGGCGCCAGCTTGACGAAGTCTTTTTCGGTGGTAAGTAAGGCGCGTTCATTCCCGTGCAGTCCCCTATAGGCGGTTAAGATTTCGTCCAACCGTTCAGGAGTATAAAGAACATGGTCTTCGTAACACAAATGGTGATAAATCAGCCCTTGGTTGTTCAAATGATTCCCTAACAAATCCGGATTGGCAATACCCGTCACCAAGAGGTAATGCCCCTTCTTATCCAAGGGCTTTTCCTCAAAAGGCTCCATATAAACCGGTTCCAGGTGTTCAACGGTTGAGTATAGAATTTTCTCAGGATTTAAACCAGCGATTTTACCGCTATAGTATTTTCGATCGTAAAGTCGAAGAGTAGGGGGGCATTTGGTAAAAATAACAATATCTGCACGGCGGTAGCCTTTCCAGGGTTCCCTTAAGGTGCCGTAAGGCAAAAGGTAATCCTCAAAGAAGGGTTTCCGGTAATCACTTAACACAAGACTTAGGTGCGGGCGAAGGCGACGATGCTGATAGCCATCATCCATGACCACGGCCCGGAGATCAGGGTATAGGGCATGCAATTGACGCAGACCTTCCAAACGATCCTCACAAACCGCTAACGGAATGAAAGGCAATTTGGCATAAAGCATATACGCTTCATCACCCAAAGTTCCCGGGTTATCACCCTCCTTGGCAAGGTGAAATCCTCGAGTCTTGCGGCCGTAACCCCGAGATAACAGAGCGATACTTCCCAAGGCTTCGTGAAGGTAGGCCGCAACCATTTCGGTATGGGGGGTTTTGCCTGATCCTCCTGCATTCAAGTTGCCGATGCACAACACTGGAACCGAAGGCAAGGTGGAACGCAACCAGCCCTGGTCATAGGCTATGTTTCTGAGCCACGTTACGAATCCGTAAATCCAGGACAAAGGCCAAGCCAAGATTTTGAACCAGGTCGCCTCCAGGATGCTATCGCTTAGTTTCATCACGTCTTGACAAAAGTACATTACCTTTAGTGCAGCAACCTATGGGCACTTGAGGCTATGTTAATTGAGGAAGCGGTCCGGGTATTGGACCAGATTTTTCCGCCAGGTCTGCAGCAATCCTACGATCGTTGCGGGTTTCAATGCGGGGATCCTGCCAGGGAACTGACGGGGATCCTGGTTGGCTTGGACGTCAGCGAACTCCTTGTGGCCGAAGCAATCGAAAGGAATTGCAATTTGTTGGTGACCCATCACCCTTTGTTGTTTGATCCCTTGACCCAATTGAGTAATCGGGGAAGGGTTGAGCGTTTAGTTCAAAGGGTCTTGGAGGCGGGAATTTCGGTTTACGCCGCTCATACCAACGCCGATGCCTTGCCTGAGGTGGTGAACGGGGCCTTGGCTGACCGCTTGGGGCTTCAAAACATCTCGGTTTTGGATCCCATGAAGGGGGTACTCAAGCAGTTGGTGGTCTATATTCCTGTAGCTCACACGGAGCCGTTCAGGGAGGCCATGTTCCGAGCAGGAGCCGGATCCCTGGGAAATTACGGCGAAGCCAGTTTTGGTGTTTTGGGCAAAGGAACGTTCAAGCCATTGGACGGCTCTCAGCCGTATTTGGGTAAAGTGGGTCAGCGCGAAGAGGTGGAGGAATGGCGATTGGAATTTGTTTTTGAGGCATGGAAAACCGATACCGTCCTCCAAGCTATGATCGAGGCGCATCCTTACCAGGAAGTTGCTTACCAACTGTATAGCTTGGAGCAAAAAGTTAGCGGCTTTGGCATGGGCTTGGTTGGCGAATGGGAAGAGGCGATGCCCTTGGAAGCCGCCCTTCAGCGAATCAAAGCGGTGCTCGGCAGCCCGATTCGTTACAGCAAGCCGGGCAATGCCCCCCAAAAAGACCCTAGAATTCGCCGTATGGCCTTGTGTGGAGGTGCTGGTGCTTCCATGTGGCCCCTGGCCAAAGCGGCTGGAGCCGAGCTTTTCCTGAGCTCTGAATTCAAGCATCATCATTTTTTGGAGGCCGAGGGAGCCCTTGTACTGGTAGAGGCCGGACATGCCGAAACAGAAATTCCAGGCTGTGAACGGATACATCAGCGAATAGCCCCCTTTTTTCGTACCTTTGCGGTCCTCAACGCCAGGACGTCCCAAAACCCGACCGATTACCTGACCTGAGGGCTAAACCAACCCCTATTTTCTCTAATTATGGATCATAGCGTCGAAATCAAGCTGGTATCGCTCTTCAAATTGCAGCAAATCGAATCGGATATCGATAGACTGCGTACCTATCGGGGTGAATTGCCCATGGAGGTTCGTGATTTGGAGGATGAAGTTGCCGGTATGGAAACCCGCCTGGAGCGTCAACACGAAGAATTGGCTCAAATCAAGCGCTTGATCGCCGAAAAAGAGGCCGGACTCAAAGAAGCTCAAATTCACAAGGGCAAATACGAGGAGCAACTCAAAGGCATTCGTAACAGCCGCGAATTTGATGCCTTGAGCAAAGAAATTGAAATCCAGTCCCTGGAAATTCAAATTGCCGAGAAGAAAATCAAAGAATTATCGGCCCAAAAAGAATTGCGGAGTACCGAAATCCTGACTTTGACCGAGCAATTGGGGGAGAGAAGGACCGACTTGGACAAAAAGCGCCATGAACTGGATGGTATCGTGGCCGAAACCGAAGAAGAAGAGAAGCAACTCCTCAAAGAAGCCGAAAAGGCTTCCAAGAAAATTGAAGCCCGCTTGCTGGGGGCCTACCAGCGTATCCGGGGCAATGCCCGCAACGGATTGGCTGTGGTCAGTGTTCAGCGAGATGCCTGCGGTGGATGTTTTAACCACATTCCCCCGCAAGTGCAAATGGACATACGCCTCCGCAAAAAGATCACGGTTTGCGAGCATTGTGGTCGCATCTTGGTGGATGCCGACATGGAAGCCTTGGTGGCCGGCTAAGTCCGTCTTCGTTTCAACGCTCTAGGTTACCAACCCCTAAACGAGGAGGGCAATCGCCTCCCGTTCTTCAAAAACCCTTCGTCCGTGGGGGCTGTCCTTCAATTCCTCGGTGAGGTCTTGGCCGGCCCAATGTTCATAGTGACGCCCGTTTTTCCATAACCTGCTTAGACTCAGGTCATAGATTTTGCCCTCAAAGGCCACCCAAATTTCTGGTCTGTCTTGGCCATTCCGTAACGCCAACATCGCCCTGCTGTATTGGGGTAAGGGATTCCCTTCCGTGGGAGTGGATGGAAATTCGGGTTGATCCATAGCTTATTTTTCGGCAACCAAGTTCGCCATGAATCTAGATAACAACGCCGAAGAAGCCCACCCCTCAGGTCCAGTCATCACACCGGTTTTGGGGGTATGGCCTCGATGGGGTCAAGGATGCCGCGTGGCACCCAACGCCACCCTAACGGGGGATCTCATCCTGGGGAATGAATGCACGGTTTGGTATCATGCCGTCTTAAGGGGAGATGTTAACGCCATTCGAATAGGGGACCAAACCAATATACAGGATGGAGCCATCCTGCACTGCACGTACCAAAAAGCATCCACCACGGTGGGATCAAGGGTAAGTATTGGTCACCGGGCCGTGGTGCACGGTTGCATCATTGAAGATGAGGTTTTGATTGGGATGGGGGCTATTGTCATGGACCACGCGGTGGTCGAATGCGGATGTATTGTGGCCGCCGGTGCGGTTATCCTCGAAAACATGCACTGCAAGGCCGGCATGTTGTATGCCGGGGTCCCTGCACGCCCGGTCAAGGAGGTTACCTTGGAGCAGAGGCTTTCCATGCATCAAACTGCACTGCGCTATGTGGAATATGCTGATTGGGCAGGGTTGATTCCGTTGGAGCAGCGACCCTAATCAGCCAGCCTATCCAAATATTCCAGGTTGGGGCGATTTGGACTAGCCTAAAATCCAGATTAAATCAACCAAAGGGCCCTAAAAAACCGCTTTTGGCTGTAATTTAACCCGTTGAACTTGTTTTGTATTCTTTGAATTAACCTCCCTTTCCGTTCATTCTACCGCGATGTCCAAAATGATACCTATGATAGCGATTCGGCGTTTAGTCCTTGGCTTGGCTCTCTGGGCCATTGCCAGCGTTTGGCCAATGGGCTCGGTTAAGGCCTCCCATATTTTGGGTGGTGAAATCACGTACCGTTGTTTGGGGAACGGCCTTTTTGAATTTACCATCAAGGTTTACCGGGATTGTAACGGAATTCCTTGGACCCAAACGGCTCTTGCCCTTCAAGGACCGCACGGCACCACCAACCTACCCATCATCCCGGGTTCACCCGATGACATATCGCCCCGTTGCCCCGGAAGCACTTACCTTTCGTGCAATCCGCCCAATTCGGCTTCCAACCAAAACCAGGGTTCTGTGGCCCGCTATATATTTCGTGGAATTGTCGATTTGAGCGCACTGGGACCTGCACCGCCCGCAGGTTACACGTTCAACACGACCCAGGCCGGTAACGGTATTCCCTGTTGCCGACCCTCCATCGACAACAGCACGGCCGACAACGGATCACAAACGCTGATGATCAAAATGTTCCCCTATAGGGATCCCAATACCAATATTTTGTTATCCCCTGCCCAGTTATGCGATAATTCCCCGGAATTTGCAACTGATCCTACCTCTTTTGCCGTGCTTAACCCGGTGGACACGATTTTCATGCAGTCGTTGGCCTTTGACCCGGACTTGGACAGTACGCGTTTTGGTATCGACCTGCCCTTGGGGACTTCGGTGACCTCGCCATATCCCTATTCTCCCCCTTACAGTGTTAGCAACCCTATTCCGGGTTTGATGCAACCCCCGTTTATTAGCCCTGCCAACATTCCCATCAACCTAACAACCGGGGAAATTGTCTATCAACCCACCACCCAGGGAACCTTTGTGATGGTAATCAAGGTGAGTTCATTTCGATGCAACCAATTGATTTCGGAAGTTTACCGGGATTTTAACCTCAAGGTTATCCCCAACGCCCCAACATCCCCGCCGGTATTCAACCCCAACGGACCCCTTAACGGGATTTTTACCCAAAGACCTCCCTTCATCAGGGCTCCATTTACGCTGCCCAACGGCGATCCCAGTTTTGAGGGCACCTATTATGCCGGGGATACCATCGAGAGTTTTGTGAACGCCGAAGACGCCTTTCCATCTCTGCTAGGAAATCCCAATAACCCCAGTACCTGGGTTCCTGTTCAACAGTCGGTGAGTGTGTTTGTTCGGGGTAGTCAATTGGCTACGAATTTTCCTGGCTATAACAACTGCGTACAACCGCCCTGCGCCCGCTTGCAGCGAATCAACGACACGACCTTACCGCCCAACCCGCCCCAATGGCAAGCCACTATTTTGCCTTACGGCAATGGAACCCCGGCCGGTTTTGGTTTTACGGGAACTGTTCAGAGCGGGGTCAAAATTGTTTGGCCTACGGCCTGTTCCAACCTGCCTCGGGGTGTTGCCAATTGCGGGGTCTTGCTTTCCAGCAACAAATTTCAAATTAATGCCTTTGATAACAATTGTCCGGTAGAAGGCCGGGATGCAAGGGTGTATACCTTCAAATTAATCAATGTTCCGCCTTTACCGCCGGCTCGTATTCGCGGTGTTTCCGTTGCTCCGACCAACGATTCGGTGACAGTTTATTGGCAAAATCCATTCGGCAGGCCCGGAGCTATTATCGATACCGTGACCATCGATTCCTTGGATATTCGCAATTACAGCGATCAGAATAGCACCTTTCAGCGCAATAAATCGGTTTCCCGTCGTATTTATTCCTTCAAACAATACCGCTTGTACCGCAAAGCCTTGGATAGGGTAACGGGCTTGGCGGCGAGTCCCTGGATACGGGTGGATTCGTTGTCCGCTTTGGATTCCAGCAAAATGGTTGACGCCTCGCCTTCATTGGATTTGGCGGCATTTGATTACATGTACCGCGTAGGGGTTGTTTCCCGTTGCGATTCGGTGGAGTTTATTTCGGATAGCCTCAAAGTAATCCGCGGCGAATTGTTGTTCAATTCAGCTAATGTTACCAGTACGTTTACATGGGATTCTATGAGCACCCGCAATCCCTATATTCCTCAACATTGTTTACCCAGGTATTACATTCAAAAGCAAGCTACCTCAAGTGGAGTAGGGAATTGGTTAAATGTTGATACGTTTAATGCCGTAGGAAATGCACGCTATGTTTATTCGGAAATCACCGGAATACCTTGTCGGGATACTATTTCATTCCGCGCTGGTTTGCCGGATACCAACGGCATTGTCTATTGGAGCACTACGCCCAATATTTCGCTCAAGCAATCCAACCAAATTGCGCCCGTTGAGTTGCTAAGAGTATCGGTGGATACCCTTCCTAACGGAACCGGTCAGTTAGGGATATCTATGAATTGGAAGCCTGGGCCATCAGGAGCCCTGGGTGGATACAACGTTTACCATGTATTGGATTCATCGACCCTTCTTGCGGATTCTGTTGCTCAGTCTTGGGGGTACTTTGACACGGCCTATACCTTGTATTATTACCCGGATTGTGACCCCAATGCAGGACCTGTTTGGCTTACGGTCGCCGGAGAAGATTCTTGTCGATTGACACTGGGGACCTTCGATACCTCCAATTACCATAACACCATTTACAATTACGCAGAATACATCTATTGTAGTCGCGATCGGGGAATGAACCTTACCTGGAACAACTACTACAAGTGGTATCCCAAACTGCAGCGTTATCGAATTTACCGCAGCGACATTGCTAATCCGGGCTATGTGCTGATCGACTCGGTAGCCCCTGCGCCTTTCGATAGTCTTAACCGCTATTTGGATCGAACCCCTTTGCCTACCGGTAATTTTTATTGTTATTTAATAGAGGCGGTTCATCAAGATGGTATGACCGCGACCTCCAATCCAGGATGCGATACCGTTTACAATCCCTTGGTGGCTTATAACCATATCCGTAGGGTATCCGTGGATACCACAACGGGCTTGCTCAGCTTGAAATATATTTTTAATCCGATTGATATTGTGGGTTATTTCTTGCTTCAGCGCCAAATTGCAGGCCGGGATTTTGTGACGCTCGACACGTTTAGGGTGGCCGATATGGATTTTGCCACCGGAGTGCCAACCATCAATTACACCGATTCCTCAGCCAAACCGGATCGTGAATTGTACACCTACCGTATGGTTGTGGTGGACCTTTGTGATGTGCCCATTGACACCTCCGATGTCTTTACGAATCTTTTGTTGACCGGAGATGTTGACAAGTTTACCTATCCCAAATCAGCTACCGCTCTGGAATGGAGTTTTGAAAATTCCTGGCCTCAAAATTTGGAGTTTTATTGGGTGAATAGGGACGATATGGCTACAGGACGAACCCGTGCTTTTGTTCCGGTATGGCAATTGCCGAGTCCGGTGGTTCGTAATTATGTGGATACCGTTCCCCAAGATCCATCGCCAAATGCCTTGGCAAGGTTCCAGTATTACCTGACAGCACGCGAACGCAATCCGAACCGTGATGACTTTTTTCAGGAGGAATTGTATTCCAATATCATATCGGTAACCCACCCACCACGTCTTTTCATGCCGACGGCTTTTGTTCCGGGCTCGGCAGGAGGCAACGGGTCGTTTTTGCCTTCCGGTATTTTTATCGATACCCGCAAAGAATTCAAGTTGGAAGTTTTCAACCGCTGGGGTCAGCTGCAATTTGAAACCCAGGATTTCTTCAAGGCTTGGGACGGAACGAATTTGAATGGGGATCCGGTCGAGCAGGGAACTTACGTTTACAGGGTTTTGTATACCGGTCGTGATGAGAAAACCTATTCCTTTAATTCAACCATTATGGTTTTGCGCCAAAAAGACTAATTCGATACCCTAAGGCTTATGAAAATGCGTGCCCCTTTTCTTTTATTTTTTGGAATTTGCTTAACCGTTCTCTTCGGAGTTCTAAAGTCTCAGCCCTTGTTGGCTCAACCTACTTTTCGTGGGGGCGACTTGACTTACGAATGCCTGGGCGCTTCAGGAGTTTTCCGATTCAAAGCTGGGGTCTATGTGACGTGTCCGGGGGTGAACCCCTTCAAGGACTCCTTGGCCCTGTTTGAGCGTTCGACTGTACCGGGTTCTGTTCCCGTTTTTAGGGGTTGGCTTCGTTTTGATGCCGGTCAGAGCTACAGCATCGCGGATTCTTCAGCACCACGTACAACTCCCATGCCTTTGGCCTCCTGCCAAAGTAGCGGTTCCATCATCAAGGATGTATGGCGCATGGTCTTTGTCGGGGACGTTCTCTTGGATACGGTTCCTGTTCCTGCGACCGGTTATGTATTTTTTGTGCCTCACGTTTCTGAGGGTTTGGCTGTAGTTGGGGGAGTAAATGGCGGGTTGCCTTCCAGGGCCTTGTTCCCTACAGAACCTGCGGACAATATGGTGGTCGGAGCTGTAGGGCCCACCGCTAGACTTGCTGTGAAAATGTTTGGTTATGGAGGACTCCGTCCTCAATATATCTGCGATGCCAGCCCATCTTTTTTTAACGACCCCAACCCCTTGTTCATTGCCAATCCCAACAATTTTGTTTCGGATAGTGTTACGGTTGCCAATATGGCCGTTGAGGCCAATTTTTACGATTCGGTATCCTACCATTTGGGTGGGCCTATTTACGATACCAATTTGGTTTCCTTTCCGGTTTATAATACCGGGATTGCCTTCAATACCGCTACTTCACCCGCTGGTTTGTTTAACCTTAATCCCCTCAACGGGGAATTTAGTTTTAAGCCTTTGCGCTTAAATAATTTGTCCCCTACCCGTTACCATTGGGGAATCACGGTGAGAAGTTGGCGGTGCAATTCATTGCTTTCGGAGGTTTACCGTGAGTTTGTTGCCGAAGTGATTACCCGGCCTACCGGCAACCAATTTCCACCTTTCTTGGAAAATCAAAAGCCTCCATATTTTACGCCCAACTCTCGGTTTTTTAGGGAGTATTACGTCGAAGATACCCTATCCCAGTCTTTTTTGGCCGGGGATGATGTGCCCTTTGGCTTGCCACCGGGCACCGATAATTACCTCAGCATAGGAATTCATAGTCCGTTTTTGGATGCTACGGCTGCTTCGGGTAGCGGGACTCCTCGCCCCGGAGTTTGTTCAACAGCTTCGGCATTGCCTTTTTTGCCCGGACGAACCGACGTGCCTACCCCTCAGATTTTGAGCAATAACCTTTTTACGGGTTACGGGTATGCCCAGATCAATTCGACTCTACTCCGTTTGGGTTGGATTTCCCGATGCGATTCCGTATTTGTTAACCAATGTTATAATAATGCCCGGATTTTTCCATTTTTGGTCACGGCCGGGGATTATACGCCTCCTTTGTTGGGCAAACAGGCACGGATTTTTAGCGTTCGCCTAAGGAATCTTCCCATCTTACCGGCTCCTACCTTTTTTGGCGTTTCGGTTGGTGACCAAAACGACAGGGTACGCTTATATTTCCGAAATCGAATTGATACCACCACCATCGATCCATTGGACAGCCTGAACAACGCTTTGGATGCCCGTGGTTTAACTCCAGCTCAGCTCAAGGCCAAATCCGTAAACCGCCGTTTAACCTCCTTTAATTCTTACCAAATTTTCCGAAGCATTTTGCCTACGGGACCCTGGGTTCTGGTGGGAAGTTTAACCGATCCTTTTGCGGATTTCTTCGAGGACAATGACCCCAATTTGCGTTTGGATGCCCAGGATTATTACTACAAAATTTGGACAACCAGCGGTTGTGATATCAACCTTCGTTACGACGAGAGTGTCGTTATCAAAACTTTTGGAGGAAATCATACCAACGACAAAGCCAATATGCGGGGCATTTTGGTTTGGGATACCATGGGGATTGCGAATACCCAGTTTTTGACGGATTCCTCTTATATGCAGCGTCGTTATCCTGCGTTAGCAACCTGGGATTCCGTTAAAATCGTTGAGGGGCCTCGTATCGATACTACGCTTCCATTCCTGTTTTGCAACGATAGCTTGCATTACCGATTGGGTGTTTACGATAACGGTACCGGTATTCCTGGGATGATTTATTGGAGTCGTTGGATTTTGGCCAAATATATTTTGCCGGATAGTATGCGACTTAAATACGTTTCGGTGGATACGACGGGATTGGGAGACCAGGTTCAAATTGCCTGGTATCCTGATGTGGATACCCTGAGGGATTTTGTGGAGTTTCGTTTTTCGCCCATTGCACCGGGACAGCCTCCCTTGTTAACCGTACCCAACCGAAATCCGGCGACCCTGGAATTGGATTCCTTCTACCAGGGTAACGTGGGTTTGAGCGCTTCGGACCCCAATTTCCAGGCCATATTGTTAAGTTCTGTCGATACCTGTCTGAATGTAGGCGGTGGTTCAACACCTCACCGAGTCGTGAATGTTGAGGCGGTTGCTGAACCCTGCCTCAACCGAATCTTGTTAGGCTGGAGGGAGTACGAAGGATGGGATGATCTCCTTTATTATTTGGTTTACCGGCAAGATCCAGGACAAGGCTATGTGTTACGGGATACTGTTTTGGGTTCTTCGTATTCGGATATTGATCCAACATTGTCCTTGGGTAATATTTACCGTTACCTGGTGGTTGCTTGCAATGCCCGCGGATTCCGCTCGCATTCCAATCTGGATACCGCCTTGTACGATATTCCTGAGCCTGATTATTCGTACATCGAATCCGCCTCGGTTGATTCCATTTCCTTCAATTCCGTTTGGGTTCGTTTCAATATTCCTGAAAACGCTTCCATCGGTAAGTTGGAACTTTTGCGTAAGGATGGTCCTTCGGCCTCGTTCCGACTGATCGATACCTTGGGCAATCCTGCCTTTTTGAATGGTGCGGTCGGGACGTACCGTTCGTACCTCTACAACGATACGTCGGCCCGAAACCCGGACAAGGTCCAATACACCTATCGGGTCATAGTTTACGATGGTTGTTATCTGTTATCGGATACATCGCAGGATTTCACATGTTTGTTTTTGGTGCCCGGTGACCGAGCTAATTACTTGAATCTCCTCAAATGGAATTCCTTTGATTCGTTGTTATCCTTCAACGGTATAGTGGATAGCTTCATCGTTTATCGCAATGCCAGCGGTAGTACAACGCCATTTTTCGGACTTCCCCTTAAGGAGCCAGGTGCTTTACCGCCATGGAAACCTTTTCACGAATACGGGGATCCTGTGGACAATATTCCCAGTTCCGACGGCTTGTTTGACTACTACATCGTTGCCGTAGAAAAAGACAACCAATGGGAGTTCAATGGCCGCGCGATTTCTAACAAAATCACGATTCGCCAAGAGCCCCGGGCTTTTTTCCCTACCGCCGTTCTGGGTGGTTCCACATCGGGTAATGGGGAATTCAAGCCTTCGTTTAATTACCGTATTGCCGGGGATAGCCTCTATTATTTCAAAATCATGAGCCGTTGGGGTAAGGTGATTTTGGAGACCCGCAATGTTGATTTGGGATGGAAAGGTTATGTTGGCGAAACTCAGGATGAGTCGGCCGAAAAAGCCTTGCAGGACACTTACATCTACGAATTACGCTTTACCGGCGCCGACGGCAAAACCTACAATTTCAAGGGTAACCTAACCTTGCTCTGGAAGGACTGAGGCCAAGTCGTCCAGTTGTTGGTACCACGCGGCTCCGTACTTCCGTTCCAGGGCACCCCGCAGGAATTTGTACATGGGTAGTCCTCGATGATTTCGGGCATCGCATGCTGGGTTGCAGATGTCCCAACGGTCGTAGTTGAGCGCCTCACCGCCTCCCCTTAGCTTACTTACTCGGATGGGGTAGAGGTGGCAGGATAGGGGTTTTCGAAAGGTTGTTTTTCCGTCTTTCCAAGCTTGTTCTATACCGCATTGCCAATGCCCTTGGGCATCACGATTGGCAAAAACACAGGCACGGCCGTTCAAGGTTTGGGTTACGGCTTCCCCGTCCGGAGCCCTTTCGTAAAAGCCTTGTTCTTCGATAACCTGAACGGCTTCGCTTGGCAAATACGCTTTGAATTGGTCCAGATCTTGCTGAATCAAGGATAATTCGGACTCCTCCAAAGGAGCGCCCAGATCGCCTTCTTCGCAACAGGCTCCTTTGCAATGCAAAATGGAACAGGCAAAGGGCTCACGCATTAGGTCTTCGGTGACCAAAACGCCATCAATTTCGTAAATCATTCGTTGGAGTTCAAAAGGCTTCGTTGACTTCAAAGTAAAATCCGTTTTGGCCATCGGTGGTCCTGGCCCAATCGATACGGAGCAAGGTACGGGCACGGGCATTGGGGGTCCAACGTATTCCTGTGCCGTAGGCCATGCGAACTTGCTGATGAGGCATGGAAGTCCAGCTTGGCCCAACCATACCCCAGCCGTTATAGAGGTTCCAACCAAAGGAGGAACCAAACAGTACCCGCCATTCGTTTTCAACGGCCCACAAATGCCGGTCTCGGTATGCCCCCCTAAAATGCCCCCGTAACAAATTATCTCCACCAAGTGCCGGCATTTCCCGAAAAGAAACTCCGGTTCCTGCCGATTGAAGAACCACTCGCCAAGCCCAAATCGCATCAAGTTTTTGGGGAAAAGCCAAGGGTTGGTAACCTCGGCAATCCAGACTCCAAAACCAATACGAAGGGTTGAAAGCCGTATCCATCGGAACGGGATATCGTTCCTTCCAGGCCCTTGCTTCGGGGGTAAGAACCTGAGCCATGGAGGTATGCCAGCGAAATGAACTTTCCAAGTATGTGCCGTTGCGGGCGTTGATGACTTGGTTTCGGGTATCGTAGATCCATCGCCCGCCCAGGCCTAGGGTTTGGTGACCCCAATAGCCCGGAATCGAAGAAACCAAACTATCAGCCAAGACCTGATCCCATTGAACCCGATGCATGGTATTGTAGCGCAAAACAGGACCCGCAAAATGCCGGCTCCTACCGAACCGTTGGCTGTAAGCCATTTGAAGGTTTGCAGTCTGAAAACGGTAAGAGGACCATTGCTGTGGATTAATTCCAGGACCTGTTCCATAAAAACGATCCCAGAATCGGCGATAACCCAGGTTCCATTGCCACAAAGAGCGGTCCTTGGGGGTAGAGAAATTCCCTGAATGACTAAAGATCCATTGTTTTTTGGCGGTATAGGCTCCGGCAAGGCCCCACTGGGACCCCCGACCTCCGTTGGCCTCTTGGTTTGGCCTTGGGCCAAAGAAGAGACCCAATCCCACCAGAAAACCGGTTTCCGGCGATCGCCCCATTACCGGGGATGGCAGTACCGGGGATTTCTGCAACATGTCCAACCAAGTGGCTAGACCAAACTTTGCGGAGTCTATACGAGGAGGAATAGACGTTAAGCTGGTATCAAGGACGGTTTGGGAAGAGGCTGCACCAAAGGCCATACTTGAAGGAGACGGGCCGTTAAAGCACGCAACAACCATAATTATTAGGAGGGATTTTTGAACGGTCCGTAACACCATCAAACCATACATTACCAAATTTCCAAATCCGGAACCCAGGATTGTTCCACCCGCCACAGAAGCCCGGATTCTTCCTCACGGCGCTTTTGAAGGACTAACAATTGACAGGTGCGCAAGAGGGGATAATCATAGCCCAACAAGTCGTTTGCCCATTCACTTAGTCCGTTGTTATGACCAACGACCAAAAGGTTGATAGAGTCGTTGAGCCCTTGTCTCTCCGATTCCAAGCGGTTGGCATCGGCGAGGTACAGCCAGTCGGGATACTGGGGGGTAGGGAAATGCTCCCATCGGCTTTGGACCTGACCGTGCTGGTGCCATCCCTCGAGGGTTTGACGTGTTCTTAGGGCAGGGCTGCACCAAACCACCCAAGGTCTGCTCCTATCCAGGGACATCGGGTTGGGGAGATGTTCCGCCAGGCCGGCGACTTGGGCATATCCACGTTTTTGAAGTGGACGTTGATCGTCACGGATTTCCCAGGTAGCCTTTTGGGCTTTGGCATGACGGAGCAGAATCAGCTTCATGGGCTAAGGTGAAAGGTAGTGCCTAAATCTTAACTTTGAGTATGAAATTGGCCGAAGTACCCGGACAAGAAGGGGTCAAAGCCCTCCTAAGGCAGGGATGGCGCAGCGGTCGGATACCTCATGCCCAGCTTTTGACCGGCCCTCCGGGTTCCGGCAAACTGCCCTTGGCTCTGGCCTATGCTCAATGGCTGATGTGCCACCAACCCGGGGAGGATGATTCTTGCGGGGAATGCGCATCTTGTCGGAAAGTGGACAAACTCATCCATCCGGATTTACACTGGGTTTTTCCGGTGATTGCCCGACCGGGGGAAGGGGATAAGCCCGGTTCCGAGCAATGGATGCGTGAATTCCGTCAGACGTTTATGCAAAACCCGCATATGGAATTCAGCGATTGGAGGGATGCGATGCAGGCGGATCAAAAGCAGGCGAATATTTCCAGAAACGAATGTTACAGCATACTTTCCAAATTGGGTTTGTCGGCCTTTGAAGGCCGCT
The DNA here is from genome assembly GCA_049431025.1 of Bacteroidia bacterium. Lineage (GTDB taxonomy): Bacteria > Bacteroidota > Bacteroidia > UBA7662 > UBA7662 > SYHX01. The sequence continues at coordinate 46,072 of JBMTCP010000005.1, forward strand.
ACAAAGTGGTTCTGCTTTGGTTGGCCGAATACCTCGGGGAGGCCGGTAACCTTTTACTGAAATTATTGGAAGAGCCTCCTGAACGTACCGTGTTTTTGCTTGTAAGCGCCCAACCGGAACAAATCTTACCCACCGTTTTGTCCAGGACTCGAACTCTGCGCGTACCACCGCTGGACCCCGGTTCCATACGCAACTATTTGATTGAAACCGGATGTCCCCCCGAACGAGCGTCCGACTTGTCGACGCAGGCCGAAGGCAATTTGCACAAGGCTTTGCAGGGGGTAAACGAGGAGCCCTACGAACACGGGCGGCGCTTCATGGACTTGTTGCGGTTGGCCTACAGCTCCAAATCTATCGAGGTTCAACGATGGGTCAACGAAGCAGGGGATAGTGGACGCGAAACCCTCAAAGGCCTGATGGATTACGGACTCTTGTTGTTACGGCAAGGTTACCTCTACCGCTATCTCCAAAATCAAAACACCGGGTGGTCCACCGAAGAATCCGAATTTATTAGCAAATTTTCGCCTTTTATTTCGGCGCATAGCCTCAGCGCCATGCAAGAAGCACTCGAAACGGCCGCTTACCGTTTGGAGCGGAACGGTCATCAGCGACTCGTCATGCATAATCTCTTTTTTGATTTGCAGGAAGCTTTAATGGCCGAACGGAAACGGCAAGTCAAGGCCAGCACGCACAGACCGCTTCCGCAAAACTCAGCCCCCTTGTTCAAGGTTTAGTTCCGTTTTTGCGGCCTTGTTTTGGCCGTATCTTCGCCTTAACAGTAAAAATATGGGATGCGGTAATTGCAGTGGAGGTTCTTGCTCTCCCGCAGGGTGCGGAAGCAAGGGGCATTGTGCCAGCGGTGGCTGCAATCGCTTTAATGCCTTCGATTGGCTCTCAGATTTGCCTGCGGAACCACAGACGATGACTGAACCCGAATGGGTTGAGGTCCGTTTCAAAGCTAACCGCAAGGAATTTTTTGTCAACGCCTCCAAGGCATCCCTGTACCCCAACGAATGGGTAGTGGTTGAGGCCAAAAATGGCTACGATATGGGTCAGGTCACCCTCAAGGGTGAATTGGTTCGCTTGCAAATGCGAAAGCGGAAGCAGAGTACAAGCGACAGCGAAGTGCGCAAAATTTTTCGCAAAGCCAACGAGTCGGAACGGGATCGATTGCATGGTCTCCGTGCCAAGGAAATGGAGGTTTTGGGTAAAGCTCGTGGTATCGTCGAGATGATGCGTCTCAACATGAAGGTTACTGATGCCGAGTACCAGGCTGATGCCTCCAAGATTTATTTGTACTATACGGCAGAACAAAGGATTGATTTTCGGGAATTGGTTCGCAAATTGGCCGAAAATCTGAGTGCACGTGTTGAGATGCGCCAGATTAATGCCAGGCAAGAAGCCGCTCGGTTGGGTGGATTGGGGGTCTGCGGGCGTGAATTATGCTGCAGTACCTGGTTAACAGAATTCAAGCCCGTAACATCTACGGCAGCGCGTTACCAGCAGCTTTCCATCAACCAGGTCAAATTGTCCGGCCAATGTGGACGATTGAAGTGTTGCCTCAACTACGAATTGGATACCTACTTGGATGCCATCAAGGATATTCCCAAAGGCGTACGTTTTTTGCAAACCAAAGCAGGTCCCTTTGACTGCATCAAAACCGACATCTTCAAAAAGACTATGTGGTTCCAATTGCGTCGCAAAGAAGCCGGGGGTACCGATAATCCAACCGTTGCCCTGCACGTGGACCAGGTTCGTGAATTATTGGACCTCATCCAAAAGGGTACTATACCCGAGTCACTAAGTGCCTTTGCACCGGTCGAAGAAAAAATTGCCGAAGCAGAGCCCGATTACGAAGTCAACGTCGGCGGCGGATTAAACCGGTTTGATCGTCCCAAGAACAAAAACCGCAAGAAAAAACGACCAAATTCCAAGGGTCCGGGCCCAGCACCCAAACCTTCAACCCCTTGATGACGCCTCATTTCCCCTTGGTGCGTCAGACGAGTTTGCTATTGAGCGGCCTGGTCGTCGCACTTTGTGTATCCTGTTCGCCTTCCTCAGAATTTGAGGCTCAGGTTCTCCTGCCTCCTCAAGGTTGGGAGCAAAGAAATTCCGTTGTTTTTCGATACGACAACCAAGATTCGTTGAACCCCTTTCAATTGGGCTTGCATATTCGTCATGAAGGGGATTACCCCTACCGCAACGTGCATACCCTGTGCGAGGTATCGGGACCCGATGGGGATTCCTTGGTTTGGAAAAACGATATCCCATTGACCGACCAGGAAGGCCGTTGGCTGGGGCAAAGCGCCTTGGGTGACCTATATTCCGTGACTACCCTCGTTCAGGATAGCCTACACTTCAAGCGTAAAGGATTGTATACGTTTAGGATTAGGCAGAATATGCGACTTGATCCCCTTCCCTCGGTTGTTGAAGTGGGATGGGTTGTTGCTCGTCGTACGACTAACGACTGAGGACGAATCGGTAATGTTCCGACCCCATCGCGCGTTCCAAAACGGCCGTATAAACTCCGCTAGGCCAAGTGTCCAAGCTAATCCGCTTAACTGAATCCGTTATCGGAGTTTGGTAACACACTTTACCGCTTTGATCCATAATTCGTAACATATTTTGACTTATTCCTTCCTCGATGGCCAGGATTAATTCCTTACCAGCTAATTTCCAAGCTGCCTGGTTGGGAGCCGAAAATAAGGTTTGTGTCGTAGAGGTTGCGGTGCTGGCAATAAACGTGACAACCATCAAGGGGGTATTGGCGGGAAGGACACTCAAACGAATTCGCTGATAGCCCGCACCCGCTTGGCCGTTGGGATAAAAATGTCCGTCCAGGTTGGAAGTATCGCGGGCGTTTAGGGTAAAATCAGCACTATCAACAAAGGGTGGGTAGCAGGAATTCAAATCGCAAATCGTATGAGACCATCCCGTTGGCAATTGACTACCGACCCGGAGCCAACGCAAATTCACGGCACTTGAACCTTGATTTACCACTCCTCCATACCCGACAATTTCAAACTGACTGGCGTTCCCAGAGGCCGCAATGGTATCGGGTGTTGTTAGGACGATTTGGGCATGGCCTGGGCGCGCACTGAGTAGAACCCACATGGCAACGAAGCATAACTTCGCGAAGGCAGGGTAGAATTTGGCTGTTAATTTGGGGAGACCTGGGGCAGAAATAATCGACATGGGTAATTGGGGTTAAGACAAAATTAAGGCTATCCGCCGTGGGATGCACCGGTCAGAAGTCCTGCATCCGCGAAACTAAAATAGCGGTGCTGCGCAAAAATTAAGTGGTCCAAAACACGAACGTCCAGCAAACGGGCGGCAGATTCCACTTTGGACGTCAGGGTACGGTCCGCATCGCTGGGCTGCAATTGACCAGAGGGGTGGTTGTGCATAAGTATTAAACCACATGCTCGATAATCCAAAACCAAGCGCAAGATGATTCTCGGATCCGCCGCCGTAAAATTGATTCCCCCTTCACTGATTTGTTCAACGCCCAATACCCGGTTCGCCTGGTTTAATAGAGCGATGGCAAAAATTTCATGGGTTTTGTTGAGGAACATGGTTTTGCACTGGTTGAACACATCCGCTGAGCCTCGTATTTGCGGTTGATCTTGGGTTTTGCATTCCAAACAACGTTGCCCCAATTCCAAAGCGGCATGGATTTTAACCGCTTTGGCAGGGCCAATGCCTGGTATCTGGGCTAATTGCCGCACATGGATTTGGCCCAGGTGTCCCAAATGATAGCGGCATTGTTCCAAAACCTTGCCGGCAAGGACCAGGGCCGATTCTTTGCCATGACCGGTGCCCAAAAGAATAGCCAACAATTCCCGGTCATCCAGACTGGCCCTACCCTGGTGGATAAGCCGTTCTCGCGGTCTGGAATGGCGTGGAAGATCACGAATGAGGGGTTGGGTGGTTGAGGGAGGGCATAAGTCCATGACCTGCAAAAAAAAGACCCGACTCCTCTCGGAGCCGGGTCTAAACGTTTAGCCAACGGCTAGAAGTGCCAGATGGGCTTAGGCTGCCATTCCAGCAACCTGGCGTGCCAATTGTGATTTTTGGCGGGCGGCTTTGTTGGCGTGGATTATATGTTTCTTGGCTAATTTGTCGATTCTAGAAACCACCGAAGGCAGCATTTGGCGGGCTTCTTCAGCAACAGAAAGACTTTTGAGCCTTTTGATCATGGTTTTGGTGGTCTTAAGCTGATAGCGATTGCGCAAACGGCGGACAGCAGTTTGACGAATTCTTTTGATCGCAGAAGCGTGATTGGCCATGTTTTTTGATTTTGAGAACCGCAAATTTACGAAAAAACATTCAAAATCCCTAATTTTGTGCCTATAAACTCCAAATCCATGAGAAAACCCCTTCATCAACCATTAATCGCCATGTTGACCTTTTGTTGGGGCGGCGTTCTGTTTTTGGCTTCCTGTCAAAGCCCCCAGGCTAATCAAGATGCAGAATGGGCCTATTTTGGGGACTCAATTACGGTGGATGGCGCTGTTGATGTTTCGGAATTACCGGAGCGTATGAAGGGTCAAACCATGACCGAATTAAAATTGTCAGGGACCATCGAGGAATGCTGCCAAAAGAAAGGTTGTTGGATGAAGCTTGCTATGGGTAACGGTAAAACCCTCAGGGTCGGCTTTAAGGACTACGCCTTTTTTGTTCCTTTGGAGTCTGCAGGAGCCCGAGTAATTATGCAGGGCGTCGCCACGTACGACACAACCAGCGTGGAGGCCTTGCGTCACTATGCCGAAGATGGTGGGAAAACGGCTGACGAAATCGCTGCCATCACCGAACCAGAAATCGAATTGGTTTTTGAAGCCAGCGGCGTACGCCTCAAAAAATAAACGTGCTTCGTACAGGACTTGGTCTCGTTTTGGGGCTGATGATAGGGGCTTGCCAAAGCCCCACGACGGAATCCCAAAGTTCAACGGATACGGCCTCGAAAGATTCTGTTTGCAGTCCGGGTCTGGAGCAGCCCAAAGCATCCCCTATGGCAGCCGCTATGCGGGCAATGGCCGATCAGGCCGAAACGATGCGGGCTTGGATTCTTCGGGATTCCTTAAATTCGGATGCACCTCCATCCTGGGCGGCAATGCCGTTTGAAGCGCAGCGCCCCACCGATACGTCGGTCCTTACCCAAGATTTTTTTGCTGCAGCCAAGGCCTACCACGTAGCCCATCAACAGGTCCGAAACCAGCCAACAACGGCGAATTTTAACGCGTTGGTAGCTCGTTGTGTAGCCTGTCACCAATCCCATTGTCCAGGCCCGCTCAAGCGGATTAATCGCTTGATGATCGATTCGTAGCGGATCCCCAATACCCGTCTATAAGCGCTTGTAACCGGGTAGAGCTCAGCGGCCAAAGGATTTTTGCCTTTGAATGCCGGGAAAATTCACAAGTACGCTTCTTGTTGTGGTGGGGGTATGGGTTTTATCGTTTGGTTTGATCCGCGAATCCCATGCAAAGGCTTGGGGATTTGTTGCCCATCGTTACATTAACGAATCCGCTGTCTATGCGTTGCCATCACCACTGCGTGAGTTTTTTGAATACCATCGACTTTACCTCAAAGAAAGGGCGGTTTTCGCCGATCAACGCAGGGCTTGGGACCCTTTGGAAGCTCCATGTCATTTTATGGATGTCGATCGATGGGAGGATTACGATCGATGGCTTTGGCCCATGCATTGGGATTCTGCAGTTCAATGTTATACAGAGAATATACTTCGAAGTCGAGGGATTCTTCCTTGGCATACAATCCGCGTTTTTCGCCGTTTGGTTTGGGCATTCGAACAGGGGAATACCGGATTGATCTTGCGTACGGCTGCGGATTTAGGTCATTACCTTTCCGATGCGCATGTTCCTCTTCATTTATGCTCCAATTACAATGGTCAAATGACTGGACAACACGGCTTGCATGCCTTGCTGGAGAGTCGGATTCCGGAGTATTTCGGGGATACTATGCGGTTTACTTTGGAGAGAGCTGTACCGATTCAACGACCGGAGCAGCATCTTTTGTCGATCATGAAAAACGCTTATTCTCATTTAAATCAAGTTTTTGACTGCGAATGCCGTTGCCGATTGGAAATTCCGTTGCATGAACAGTATGCTCCTTTTCGTCGGGGTACCCGTTTGGTTCGGCAGGAGTCTATTCGTTTTGTTCAGTGTTACCATCAATGCCTGGATGGTTTGATGGGAAAACAATTATCGGCATCCGTGACGCACGTTGCCAATTGGTGGCTGAGTGCATGGATAGCGGCCGGCCAACCCATGCTTCAAATCATCAAGGGACACGATGGGAAGCACCAGTCCAATTCAGAGGAGGACGAAACGGGTATCAAGGAACAAAACTCCGAAGGGTATATTCCGGGTCTGGAGGGAAGTGGGTGTGGAGAGGAAGTGGGTCTTCCTTAAGGTCGAATTTCTTCAATACGCACACGACCTATGCCTCGAGTAGGTATTTCGATTTGGGCAGCCGCTTTGGGGGATAAATCAATTAAATGGGGAGATTTTTGGGGAAGTCGGTCGTTAATGGTCACTTCGATGGAACAGCCGTTTTTTAGATGGGTTACACGGACACGCGTTCCGGGGGAAAGTGTTTTGTGTGCCGCACTAAGCAAATGGCTTCGATGAATTTGGCCGGAACTGGTTCGTTGACCATCAAACCATTTGGCGTAGACCGACGCGGTTCCGATTTGTACCAGGGGCGTATCCTTGCCTTGTTGAGGGTTGCCAAAAACTACCAGAAGGAGTAAAAACCGAAACAACATACCGTAAGTTACTTAAAATGTCTGTTCGTTGGCAATTTTATCGGATTTTTACCCCATGAATTGGCCGGAAATCTTACTGGGAGCTTACGGTGCCTATACGCTCTGGAAGGGGTACCAACGCGGTTTGGTTGGTGTTGTACTCGAATGGGTGGGACTTGGGCTCGCTCTGGCCTTGGTTTATGCCCTCTTTTCGGGAGGAACTGCGTTTTTGGAGAAAATAGTACCTCACGCCTTGCTTCAGGGCAGTGGTAAGGCCATGGCGGTCCTTTTGATCTTTGTGGCCGTTCGTGTGGGGATTTGGGCCCTAACAAAAGCGACTAACTGGATGGCCCAAACAATTGGTATGGAAACGCCGTATCGGTTGATGGGGGCAATTTTACAGTTGGGACAATTTTTGGTGATCTGGGCGGTTGTCGCGACCTGGATTGCCGGATTTGAGGGAGGAGCTTCTTGGTTTTTAAGCATGTGGCCTTATTCAGGACCTTTTTGCTTGGCTTTTGGTCGTGGTTTTTTGGCTTTTTTACCCTAGGGACCGCATGTACCGTTTTCTTTTGTTGGATAACCGGGATAGTTTCACGTACAACCTTCAGGCATGGGTACTCCAAGGGGGTTACGATTGCCGGGTTTTGGACCATCACCAAGGTCGGAAGGATTGGGAAAAATGGTCCTGGGACGCTGCGATATTGGGTCCCGGGCCCGGAATACCACAGAATGCGGGAAACTTAATGGATTTTATTGAATGTTATTCCGATACCAGACCGATGTTAGGAATATGTTTAGGTCATCAAGCTTTGGGCATTTACCATGGCGCTAAGCTTGTTCATGCCAAGGCGCCTGTTCACGGGAAACAAAGCATTCTTCAATGTGAAGAAAATTTGTTGAATTTGTTACAACAAAATAAAACATACAATAAATTTCTCGAAAGGCGGGTAATGCGTTACCATTCCTTGATTTTGGATAAGCCTCCCCTTGATTTTCAGTGGATGGCTTTGGCCCAGGATGACGGAAGTCTTCAAGCCATGCGCCACAAAACACGACCTTTATGGGGATATCAATTTCATCCTGAGTCGATTACAACGGAATATTCAAGCGATTGGCTTCGGATTTTTGTGGAGGAAACGCTCTTAAATTAATCCCTAAAAAACCTCAAATCGAATGAGCAAAAAATCGCAACCATGACGACTCAACTCTTGGTTTACGCCAGGCCATCCATTCAAAAAAAATTATCCGGGCTAAGAGCTTTGCATGATGCTGCTAGGAGTCGGGATTTAACCCTTCGATGGCATACTTCATTGGAGCCTTGGGTTCGTCAGGAATTGGAAAACTCATCTCCGATTTTTTTTGATCAGGACGATTTGGAAACCTATGCGTTGCAAAAGAACCCTTCCAATTCAGTTGGAGAGTCCCTGATTTTGGTCTTGGGTGGAGATGGAACGATGTTGGATACGGTTCCTTGGGCGGTTGCAGCGAACCTGCCAATTTTTGGGTTTCATTTCGGGCGCTTAGGTTTTTTGAGCAGTGCCGGCGGCATGGAGGATATTCAGCGGGCCTTGGATGCCATTCAAAAAGGTGAATTGGTTTTGGAAGAGCGAAGCCTTCTGGAGTGCCAATACCCACTGAACAACGAAGGCACAGGAACGGCCTTTGCCCTTAACGAAGTGGCCTTGCACCGTATGGGAGCAAGCTTGATGCGAATTGCTTGCCATTTGGACGGCGAATTACTCAACAGCTACCAGGCCGATGGACTTTTGGTCGCCACACCTACGGGGTCAACGGCCTATTCCATGAGCTGTGGAGGTCCAATTGTTCTTCCCTCCAGTAAAGTGTGGACCATCACCCCGGTAGCCGGCCATCAATTAGGAATCCGCCCGGTGGTTGTGGACCAAAATGTCCAGATCACTCTGCAGGCAGAATCCGAAATTTCTTGGGGTCCGGCCCAACTTATGGTGGACGGTAAAGTCCTTGATTGGCCTGGTTCAGGGATATTGCGCCTCCAATCAGCACCCAAGCCGTTGCGGTTAGCCCGATTCAAGGGGTTCTCTCATCTCGATAACCTCAAAACCAAACTCTTGTGGGGCCTGGACCCCAGGGGTTAATTTCTGCTTTTTATGAGGTATTTTCGCCTTTTGGCTAATTAGTTTGGTATGAACGACTGGTATTGTATTTCCCGAAAACCCTTGCTTGCCAAGGTCTTGTTTGGGGCTATTTTGGGTTTGAGTCTGTTGCCGAACAGGAGTTCGGCGCAGCTTCGGGAATTTGGGGCCAACCTGTACTCCACAACCTACGTGGGTGATTTGGCCCACCTCAACAATTTTATTTACAGTACAAGAGGTGGTATTGGCGCCCATTTTCGTCGGCATTTGACCAAGGGTCTTAGCATCAGGGCGGATGTGAATTTTGCGACCCTGGCAGGTTCTGATAACAGCCCTGAACTTCGGGACCTGGCCAACCAAGCCTACAACGACCCCAGCGGTGCCAAATACAATCGTTTGGTGGGGGAGTATTTTCGGGTGGATTCCTTTAGTCAAACCGTCACGGCGGTCAGAGATGGGGTTAATCTTCGAAACCTTTCCTTTCGTTCCCGCCTTACCGAGTTCAGTGTGGTTTTGGAATACAAGTTCGGTGAGTTTATGATCAACAGCAGTGTTCGAAGGGCTAATTTTTATGTCTTTGGCGGCTTTAACGTATATCATTTTGAACCGGAAGGCCGCTCGGCCGTGGATTCAATTGGTTGGATCAAACTCAAGGATTTGACGACCGAGGGTCAGGGCCTTTCCAATTTTTACAATACACGGGAATACCGTTCGACCCAGTTGGGCATTCCCTTGGGTTTTGGTGTTCGGTGGACTTTGGACAAATACACACGTTTGTCAGCAGAAGCGGGGTACCGTATTCTCTTTACCGATTACCTGGACGATGTTTCCGGACAGTATGCCAACCCGGCCGTTATCGGGTCGGTGCACGGGTCGCAGGCTTCCGAGTTTGTGGATCGCACCCGGCAATTGCACCCCTGGCTCAAACCCAACGCTTTGGGTTCCGCAAGGGGTAACAGCAACGGTCGTAACGACGCCTTCCTGTTTGTTGGTCTGAGTTTATCCCGGGTTATTTACCCCTACAATTGCCCAACACCTTAACAATGCACGCGGGCGCTGGCCGTTTATCAGGTAAAGCAGGGACCTTTCTACTGCTTATAGTATTATTTGCATTTCCAGTTTCTGCCCAATGGGTTGATCTGGGCCTTGGTGGAGGCGTGACCACCTACAGGGGAGATATCCGTGTTCCGCTTTCCGGTCTTAAGCCAGGTGCCTACGGGACTCTTCATGGCAAATACAATTTTTCGCCGCATTGGGGTGTCAAATTGGTTTTGGGCCAAGGTCAAGTATCTGCCGCAGATTCTTTGAGCGGAGACCCCAAGCAGGTTCAGCGTAACCTCAGTTTTACATCATCGGTGGTGGAAGCTCGTCTTAGCGTCGAATTTAATTTTTGGCCTTATGTACCCGGTTCTCTTAAACGGCGTAGTGCGCCTTATTTGGGTTTGGGTTTGGGTCGGTTCTTTTTTGACCCCATGGCCAGGCATAAGGGAACGTTGGTTGCACTCCAGCCTTTGGGTACCGAAGGTCAAGGGCTGGGCGATAAGGCGGGTTTGGATAACCTGGGACTGGATGCTGAGCGTTACACCTTGAATACCTGGATTTTTCCGGTTAGTTTGGGTTTTCGCCGCAATTTCAAAGGCAATCATGGCCTAGGAATCGAGTGGACCTATTGCTTTACCGGGACGGACTACCTGGATGATATTTCGGGATCCTATATCGATCCTTCCTATCTCCGATTATACCGAAACTCGGTAGCCGCTGATATGTCCGATCGCAGTTGGGAAAAGGGTTTGAACCTACGGGAAGCGGGAAGTCAGCGTGGAGTCAATGCCTACAACGATGCTTACGGGTCTTTGATGGTTTATTACCATTACCATATTCCTTCTCGACGCTGTCGAATCAAATAAAAGACGGGATGAGCGGACAGGTGGAGCAGATAGACCCCCAGCGTATACCAGCCCATGTGGCCATCATCATGGACGGCAACGGTCGCTGGGCTCAGCAACGAGGTCAGGACAGGATTTACGGCCATCGTTATGCTGTTCAAGCGGTTCGCGAGACCTGTGAAATATGTGCCGAATTGGGCGTTAAGTATTTGACGCTTTACACATTTTCAACCGAAAATTGGTCCCGCCCTGTCGCTGAGGTTGAGGCCCTGATGCAGTTATTGGTTGAAACCGTGCAATCGGAATTGGATACCTTAATGAAAAACAAAATTGCACTGCATTCATTCGGCGACCTCGAACGCTTGCCCACAAGCTGCCGGGAACAATTAGCCCGGACCGAAAGTTTAACGGCCAGCAACGATCGCATGCAACTTAATTTGGCCATTTCCTACAGTGCTCGATCCGAAATTTTATCGGCCATGCAACACATTGCTCGAGCCATACAAGCCAAGGACCTGGACCCCAACCAAATTGATGAATCGACCTTGACCCGGCATCTGCATACGTTTGGTATGCCGGATCCGGATTTGATGATCAGGACCAGCGGCGAACAGCGCTTATCCAATTTTTTGTTGTGGCAATCAGCCTATACCGAGCTTTATTTTACCGAAACCTGCTGGCCGGATTTCCGCAAGGCAGATTTTCTGGAGGCTCTCAAGGTTTACCAGCAAAGAGAACGCCGTTTCGGCAAAACATCGGCCCAAACCACCACCGCTATTGGATGAGAACATTAGGGTTTTTGGCAAGCCGTGCGGCTTGTCTCGTGCTTTGTTTGTTGTGGGGGTCAATTAACCTCGAAGCGCAGGCACCTAATCAGGGGATTGGTTTATCGGCATCGGACATTGTCCGAAGTTATACCATTGCTCAAGTTCGGGTGGAGGGCTTACGGCATACCGATCAAGACCTACTCATGATGATAGCCGGTCTGAGGCAGGGTCAGCGATTTACCCTGATGGGTGAAGAAGGCGCTAAGGCGGTTCGTAATCTTTGGAAACAGGGCCTCTTCGGGGATGTTCAAATCCGTGTAGATTCCGTCGTGGACGACCGGATTTTTCTTTGCTTGGTCCTGGAAGAAAAACCCAGACTTTCCAAGGTGGTTTTTAACCGCAAGGTTTCCAAGGCCAAGGCCGAAGAAATGACCGAGTCACTCAAAACCTTCAAAGGCAAAATCTTGACCGACGAAGTCAAGGGTAATATTCGTCGGGTAGTTCGAAAGTATTATACCGACAAGGGATACCTGGAGGTACAAGTCAGCATGAAAGCTGTACCCGATACCAATCAGATTAACGCATCAACCCTCATGGTTACGGTAGAGCCCGGCGTGAAAGTGCGGGTAGAGCAATTGGATTTGAGTGGAAACTCGGCCTTGGACCATCGTGATTTGTCCGGTATCCTTAAAACCGCAAGACCCAGGGTACGATGGAATCCATTTCGAAACGGCAAGTGGGATCCCGAGAAATTTGAGGAGCAAAAAGCGAAGTTGGTTCGTCGCTATCAGCGTATGGGTTACCGCGATGCCCGAATACTAAAGGACTCGGTTTATTCCATGGGTAACGGACAAATGGGAATTAAAGTTGAACTTTACGAGGGAAGGCCTTATTATATACGACGATTGGAAATCGAGGGCAATTCGGTGCACAGCGATAGCTTATTGTTGGGGCTCTTGGGCGTTAAAGTCGGGGATCTCTATAACAAAGAATTAATAGAATCCAAACTGCAAATGGATCCTTCGGGAAGGGATATTTCATCGTTGTATATGGATGATGGCTATTTGTTCTTTCAAGTTAGTTCCCACGAAAACCGCGTTGAAGGAGATAGTGTTGATTTAATCGTTCGGGTTGTCGAGGGAGCACAGGCCACCGTTCGTCGTGTCACGGTCAAAGGCAACGACAAAACATCAGACCATGTGATCATTCGCGAATTGCGGACTCGTCCCGGTCAAAAATTTTCGAGAAGTGATGTGATGCGAACGACCCGTGAATTGAGTCAATTGGGGTATTTTGATCCGGAGCAATTGGGCGTAGTCCCGACCCCCAACCCCCAAGATGGCACGGTGGACATTGAATACAAAGTCACGGAACGCTCCAACGACCAGGTCGAATTATCGGGTGGATGGGGTGCCGGTCAGGTGGTTGGTTCGTTAGGCTTGGTATTGAATAATTTTTCGACTCGCAAAATGTTCAACCCCAAGGCCTGGACCCCGGTACCGGGTGGCGATGGGCAAAGAGTGAGCATTAGGGCCCAGTCCAACGGACGTTTTTTTTCGTCCTACAATTTATCCTTTACCGAGCCTTGGTTGGGCGGCAAAAAACCCAATTCATTTACCGTGAGTGGCTATGTATCCATACAGGTGCCCAACGGCTTGCCCAGGACCAATCCTTTGCGTCAATCCATCACCATCAAAGGCACCAGCGTCAGTTTTGGACAGAGGCTCAAGAAACCGGATGACTTTTTTACGGCCGTTCATAGCCTCAACTTTCAGCAATTTGTCTTGGTGAATAATCAAAACACCGCTTTTTTGCCGGATGGCGTTTCCAATAATTTCTTCATTAAGGAGACCTTATCCAGGAACAGCGTTGACCAACCCATTTTTCCTCGATCGGGGACCAATCTCTCTTTGGTTGCCCAAATAGCCCCGCCCTATTCGTTACTGGGCCGCACCATCAAGCCCAACGCGACGGCCCAGGAGCGCTACAAGTGGGTAGAGTATCATAAGTGGCGTTTTGATTTTCAGCAGTACACCAAATTGGTTGGCAATTTGGTTTTGATGAGTCGGGTTCAGTACGGTTGGTTAGGGAACTATTCCTCCATAACCGGCGAAGTTCCTTTTGGTCGATTTTATGTGGGGGGGGATGGGATTATGGGATTTGCCTTGGATGACCGGGAGTTGATTGGCCTACGGGGCTATCAAAACAATTCGTTAACTCCACGCGATGCGCAAACCAGCCAGCTTTTGGGGGCGACAGCTTTCCAAAAGTACACCATGGAATTCCGTTACCCCTTGTCACTAAATCCTAGCGCAACGATTTATGCCACCACTTTTTTGGAAGCAGGGAATTCGTTTCGCAAGGCCAGGGAATTTGATCCCTTCCTGAATTATCGCTCGGCGGGGGTAGGGGTTAGGGTTTTCTTGCCGATGTTCGGTCTGCTTGGGGTGGATTGGGGTTATGGTTTTGATCCTGTTCCCGGTGCCGGAGAGGTTCATAAGGGGAATGTGCATATTTCCATTGGTCAATCGTTCTAAAAGGATGAAGCGAGCGGTTTTAGGGTTCGGTTTGGCCCTGTTATTCCAAATCACTGTTCATGAAACAGCCTTGGCACAGCGGTATGTTTATGTGGATACCGAATACATGCTGGCTCAGATGAGCGAGTATTCCGCTGCTCAAAGTGAGCTCAAAGTGCAGGTGGAGCGCTGGAATGCAGAGGCCGATGAAATGCGTCAGGAAATCGATCGTTTGTATCGAACCCTCAAAGCCGAAAGCCCTTTGCTCACCGAAAGCATGCAGCGGGAGCGAATGGACGAAATCAAAGCCCGCGAGGATAGGCTTTTGGCCTGGCAAAAGGAGCAATTCGGGGAGGAGGGTACCCTCTTCAAAAAACAGCAGGACCTCATTCGGCCTTTGCAGGACAAAATCTATGCCGCAGTCCAGAAATATGCTCGTGATAAAAGCTACGACCTTATATTTGACAGAGCCGCCGGAAATCAGCTGCTGTTTGTCAGCCCCAAGCTAGACAAAAGCAATGAAATTTTGGCTGCTATGGGCGTTGTCCGCAAAAGTACCCAGGCCAAAGCCCAGCCTAAACCCAATTCCACCTCAAAAACACCTCCCAAAGCGACCCAGCCACCAGCTCCAGCCACCGGGAAACCATCGAAGCCTTAAATCCAAACCCAACAATCCCCCAGAGAACCATGAAGATCCTTCTTTTATCTCCGTTGCGCCTTGCATTCCTCGGCCTTGTATTTGTCTTGACTACCCTCGTTGGGCAGCAGGCTCACGCCCAGTCCCCTCGCTTGGGTCATATCAATTCAGGCGAACTGGTATCCCTCATGCCCGAAACCAAAAAAGCGGAGGACAGCCTTAAGCGTTTTGCCGAAGGAATGGAAACCCAGGTTCAGGCCATGTTGAGCGAGCTCAAAATCAAATACGCAGATTTTCAGTCCAAGAGCAAAGAATGGAGCGAGTCGTTGAGGGAGTATAAGACCAAAGAAATTCAAGACCTCCAATCCAATATCGATAACTTCCAACAACGGGCTCAACAGGATATCGCCAAACGCAAAGAGGATTTGCTGGGCCCCGTCATCCAAAAAGCCGAGGAAGCCATCAAGGCCATCGCCAAGGAGGGGAATTACGATTACATTTTTGATACCAGCAGCGGAAATTTTTTGTATACCAAAGACGCGGATAATTTGCTGGAAACCGCCAAGAAGAAACTGAAATTGCCTTGATTTTTGGGCTGTATGGCCCTTGTTCGTTGACCCCTGCCCACATAGACATGAAACGATTTGGAACCCTCGTGCTTGCTGCGGCCCTAGGCTTTTTGCTGGGTGCACGCCAACCGTTGGTGGCCCAAGATGCCCCCAAACCCAAAAGCTCAAGCACGGACAAAACCAAAAGAGCCCCTGGTTTTCTTCAGAAATTAGCAGACGAAGCCGATACCTTAGGTTCTGCCAAAAAGGTCGTTAACGAAGCACGCCTGGAAGGCGACCGAGCCTACAAGGCCGAAAATTATTACTTTGCGATTGAGCATTACAAAAACGCCCTTCGTTTTGACAAAAAAGACAAAGAAATTCCGTTTTTGATTGGCGAATGTTACCGTATGGCCAACGAGATCAAGAATGCAGACCCTTGGTACGCCAAGGCCATTAAGATGGGATTTTCCAACGAGTCCATTTACATCCAATACGGTACGATTCTAAGAGCATTGGAGCGCTATCCCGAAGCTATTGATCAATACGAATCCTATCTAAGGTTGGTACCTGAAGAACCTTACATCAAGTGGCTCATAGAATCCTGTCGCTTAGCCCAAACATGGCTCGAAAAGCCGGGTCGTTACTCCGTTGAGAATATCAAGCGCTTCAATACCAAGAACTCGGAATTTGGAATCGCACCGATGAAGACCAACGCGATCTTGCTTAGTTCCACCCGCCCCGAAGCCATGGGTACCAAATTGTACGGCAGGCTGGGCGAAGATTTCAGCGATTTGTTCGAAAGTTATGTGGACGGGCAGGGCAAATGGAGTAAACTGCGTCCGGTACCGGGTCTGATTAATACCACCGGAAACGAGGGCACCCCAAGTTTGTCTGCTGACGGAAATACCATGTACTTTACCCGCTGTAATGCCAAGAAAGGGGTTTGCCGCATTTTCAAAACCAACCGTGAAATCACCGGCTGGTCCGAACCGGAACCCATCAGCATATTCGCGGATACCGTCGATGTGGGCCATCCTTCGATTTCGGTGAACGACGACAAATTGTATTTTGTTGCTAACAATGCTGAGGGCGGTTATGGGGGTAGGGATATCTGGTTTATGAACCGTACCCAAGACGATACCTGGGAAGAGCCGGTCAATCTGGGTGCTACCATCAATACCGAGAGGGATGAAATGTTTCCGTTCATCCATGCATCGGATACCGTGTTGTTCTTTGCATCGGATGGACACCCCGGAATGGGAGGTTTGGATATTTTCCGAAGCAGTGGAGGCGGTTCGGATTGGGAGCAAGCCCAAAACATGAAGAACCCCATCAATTCAGGGGCGGATGATTTTGGTTTTACGGCAAACCCCAAACTGCGCAATGGTTTTTTAGTTTCTAGCCGTTTGGATGGTCGTGGAAGCGATGACATCTACCTGTGGAACTTTATTCCCTATCGTCTTAGTCTCAAAGGAAAGGTAATTGACGATACCACCCAGCGCCCCTTGCCCGGCGCCATCGTTCGATTGCTGTTGGAGGACAGCACTTATTTCGAAACCGAAACCGATTCTACTGGAACCTACACTTTCAAAATCCGTGAAGATGTACGTTATGTTCTGGAGGCCACGGTGTCGCGTCACAAAATTCCGACAGGAATTCATGCAGGACCTGCTCAGCGTTTATTGTATTATCCTACCGATACGTCGTTTGACACCTACCAAACCCAGGATGACATGGATTGGGTGATTGATTTGCCGATGAAGCTGGTGCCTACCGAGGAATTTATTTTGACAGACATTCTATACGATTACGACAGCTCGCGATTACGTCCGGTTTCCATGGTCGCCTTGGATTCCCTGGTTCGTTTTCTTAACAAATCCCCCAATATTTCCATTGCCATTAACTCCCATACCGATTCGCGGGGTTCAGAGGGGTATAACCGCAAATTGTCCCAACGCCGTGCGCAATCGGTGGTGGATTACCTGCGTTCCCAGGGCATTGACAGCACGCGCCTAAAGGCCGTCGGTTACGGAGAATCTCGCTTGCTGAATCGATGCAAAGACAAAGTCCGCTGTACGGAACTGGAACACCAGGTTAACCGTCGTACCACGTTTAGCATCACCTCCATTGATTTGGACCGGGTGATTGTTAAGTACCGTCGGGTTACCGGCGAAGAAACCGAAAAGACCGAGGAGTCCATTTACACGGCCATCTCCGAGAAGCCTCGTCCGGTTCGCCCCGCCACCAGGCCATGATTGGGGTAGAGGAAGGGGGATCACGCTACGGGGCCAGAGGTGCCAGCGCGTCCAAAGAGGATGTTCATCGCGCCATCTCGGGATTGGACAAGGGATTATTTCCCTCTGCTTTTTGCAAGGTCCTTCCGGATGTTTTGGGCGGCGATGCTGAGTATTGTAACTTGATTCATGCCGATGGTGCCGGAACCAAGTCGGCCTTGGCTTACTTGTATTGGAGAGAAACAGGGGACACCGAAGTTTGGAAGGGTATTGCCCGGGATTCGGTGGTGATGAACCTGGATGATTTGTGTTGCGCCGGAGCGACCGGTCCTTTTTTGTTGTCCTCTACGCTGGGTCGTAACAAACACCGTATTCCCGGAGAGGTTCTTACGGCTTTGATTCAAGGCACCGAGGAGTATCTGGCGGAATTGGATCGTTGGGGGGTTAAGGTTGTATCCGGTGGGGGTGAAACGGCGGATTTGGGTGACTTGATTCAAACGGTGGTGGTGGATTCGACCATGACTGCGCGAATGCCACGCAAAGGGGTGATCGCCAATAACAGAATTTCCGTCGGCGATGCGGTGGTTGGCTTTGCTTCTTATGGGGTCTGCGCCTACGAAAAGACACCAAATTCAGGGATAGGATCCAACGGACTTACTTCGGCCAGGCATGACCTTTTGGATGGGATTTACAGGGACAAATACCCCGAGACCATGGATACCCGGATACCCAAAGATTTGTGTTACAGCGGTCGTTTATCCCTGACCGAAGATTTGAATACACTCTTGGCTCGCGAATTGACTTTGCCTGCGGACCCCCTGATGGAAGGCCTTGATTTTGGGCGTTGGTTTCTATCGCCAACGCGTACCTATGCCCCGTTGATTCAATCCATGCTGGTGGATCTGGGTGTGGAACGGATCCACGGGATGATTCATTGTAGCGGTGGAGGACAGACCAAGGTGATGCATTTTGTGGGTCATGCAACGGTCATCAAGGATAACCTGCTTCCGGTTCCTCCCTTGTTTGAATTAATCCAGCGTCAAAGTGGAACGACCTGGCAAGAGATGTACCGTGTATTCAATATGGGTCACCGATTGGAAGTCTACTTACCCATGGAGCTTGCTGAAATTGCTCTGCAATGGGGAAAGCACTGGGGCTTAGAATCTACCGTTGTGGGGAGGGTTGTGGATGGCCCCGGTGGTCTCCAAATACAGGGTCCCGAAGGTTGGCTAACCTACGGAACTCACTTGGCGTAAGCGACAGCCCGCTTCTCCCGGATGACGGTTACCTTGATCTGGCCAGGATATTGCATTTCGTTTTGAATTCTTTGGGATAGTTCTACCGACATCAATTCGGATTGTTCGTCCGATATTTTGTCGGCTTCGACCACAACCCGCAATTCACGACCGGCCTGAATGGCAAAAGCTTTTTCGACCCCTTTGAAGGACTGGGCCATGTTTTCCAATTCCTTGAGGCGCTTGATATAGCCCTCAACCACTTCGCGGCGTGCACCGGGTCGCGATCCCGAAATGGCATCGCAGGCTTGAACGATAGCCGAAATCGGATCGGTCATTTCGATTTCATCGTGGTGGGCGCCGATGGCATTGCAAATAATAGGGTGTTCTTTGCACTTCTCGGCCAATTGCATCCCCAACAAGGCGTGCGGTAATTCAGGCTGATCATCCGGTACTTTACCTATATCATGGAGCAGACCGGCGCGCTTAGCCAGCTTGGGGTTAAGTCCCAATTCAGATGCCATGGTTGCGCATAAATTGGCCACTTCGCGGCTGTGTTGTAACAGATTCTGACCATAGGAAGAACGGTACCTCATTTTGCCGACTAGCCTTACCAGGTCAGCATGCAAACCGTGGATGCCCAGGTCGATGCAGGTTCTTTCCCCGATTTCGACAATCTCGTCTTCGATTTGTTTTTTGGTTTTGGCGACAACCTCTTCGATCCGTGCCGGGTGGATTCGTCCATCGCTAACCAGCTTGTGCAGCGCCAATCGAGCAATTTCGCGGCGCAGTGGATCAAAACAAGACAAAATAATAGCCTCCGGGGTATCGTCCACCAAAAATTCTACGCCGGTCGCGGCTTCCAAGGCCCGGATATTGCGTCCTTCACGACCGATAATTTGGCCTTTGATTTCGTCGTTTTTGATTTGAAAGACCGAAATTGAATTTTCGATGGAATGCTCGGTTGCACTGCGTTGAATGGTTTCAATGACCACTTTTTTGGCTTGCTTGTGGGCATTGAGTTTGGCTTCGTCCACGATATCCTTGATCGAAGCCGATGCGCGACTCCTGGCCTCGTCCATCAACGATTCCATAAGCTGGTGACGGGCCTGATCGGCGCTCAGGTTAGCGACCTTTTCGAGGGCTTGTACAGTCCTTAAATGCGCTTTGGACAATTCTTGCTCTTGTTGCTCCAGGTTTTGGCTTAAACGGTCGAGCTGTTGTTTCTTTTGATCCAACTCGTTTTCCTTGCGGGATGTTTGTTCCAGCTTTTGGTTAAGGCTTTGCTCCTTCTGTTTGTGCTGCTGTTCTTTGGTCAGTAGGCTTTGTTCACGCGCCTGCATGGACTGATTCTTCCGCTGGACCTCGGATTCGTGTTCGGATTTGAGTTGAATGAAGCGTTCTTTGGCTTGCAGCTCTTTTTCTTTACGAATCGACTCGGCTTTGGATTCGGCTTCGACAAGGATACGCTTGGCTTCTTTTTCGGCTTCTTCTTTTTCGCGGCCGGCTTTGACGGCAAAGACAAGTTTACCAAGGCCCAACCCGGCGGCGCCGGCGAGCAGGATACTAAGGATGAGGTAGAGGTTCATGGGGCGTTTGTTTTACGCCCAACTGTTCAAACAGCCTTGTCCTTCGAAGAACCCCGTGTTTGCAACATCCGGTTTAGGGTGGATTCCAGCTCTTCAAGTTGCTCACTTAAGGCTAGACCAGTGCTTTCGTCCATACGTCCCTCGTCCTGCCCCACAGGGACCGGATTTTCTTGGGCTTGAAGTAAGCTGTGAGCCAAAAAGTAGGCGGTCATGCCCAATAAATCAAAGCGATCCGCTCCCGGATGCTGGTTTTTGTACTGGGTAAGACGTTCGTTGAGTAAGGATTCCGCTTGGCGTAATCGTTCCAGTTCCTCGGCCGGGGCCTGGAGGGGGTAGGTTCGGTTTCCTATCTGGATTTGGATTTCGCTGGGTTGCATAAGGTTCTTGAGGATTAGGCTATTCCTGCAGCTGGGCTAGGCATAGGTCTATTTCTCGTATGAATTGATTGATCTTTAGTTTGGCCTGATGGCGGGTTTGTTCGTTCCCGGTCAATGCTCGTTGCAACTGCAAGGATTTGAGTGTTTCCTTGAGCGCATCCAATTCGGTTTTTTGGGTTCGAAGGGTGGCTTCCAGTTTTTTGTTCTTGGACTGAAGCTCTGAATTTTCGGCGAGAATCCGTTCCAATCGGTTCTCGGCAAATTCAGCCTGCCTGCGCAGGCCCTCCAGTTTGGACAACAATTCTCCGGTTTTCATCCTAACGACGCAATCGGGCCCCTAAAGACTCCTCAAAGTTAACCACCATTTTTTGAATTGTCCCCTCGACCTCTTGGTCGGTCAGGGTTTGTTCGGAATTCCTAAAAATCAGGGCTATCGCATACGAGACATGGTTGGGCGGTAGGCCCTGACCTTGGTAGCGGTCAAAAAGATGAATGGATTCCAAAAAGGCCCCCCCGTTTTGGCGCGCCAAATCCTCCAAGGCCTTGTACGAAACATGGGATGGTACCACCAAGGCCAAATCTCGGCGAACGGATGGGAAACGAGGGATTTCCCGGTAGACGGGGGATGGGGCACCTTGTTGGGGTACCCAGGCTGTCCATGGAATGAGGCAGGCAAAAACCGGCTGTCGAATCCCAAACAATTCCAAGAGGTGGTCAGCGACGGGTTGGACCTTAGGCAGGTCTGAACCTTCCGGGCATCCCATATAGGCCCACAAATCCTGGACATGACCTTGAAGGTAGGCTGCGTCAACCGGTGTACTGGGCCGGTACCAGGTTTCGGGATGTTGCTGCCCGGTGACCAGGATGGCAAGGTGTTCTTGTTCTGTTGCCGGTTGACCCTCGCCACTTAAGGTGTAGATCCTGCCGAACTCATAACATTGAACATCGTTCTGACGGCGATTGAGGTTATAGGCCAAATGCTTGAGCCCACTCAGAAGGAGGGAGGGACGCATAAGCGGAATTTGCTCGTTGACGGGGCCCAATACCCGAACCCCCCGAGTCAGGTCCGGCTCGATGGCTTGAAATTCGGCCGTAGAGACCAAAGAAAGACCAACAAATTCGTTGAAACCACGCGCGCTGAGCCATTGGGCGATTTTTTCTTGGGTTGCCGGCTGTGCGGATGGGACAGGGTAAGGGTTGCGGTAACGGTGTTGATCCGGAATAGGTATGCGATCGTAACCGTAGACCCGCAAGACTTCTTCGATCATATCGACCTCCCTTCGGACATCTCTGCGGTAATAGGGTGGGGTTACCAACCAGGAATCGGCTAGGACTTCGACTTCAAAATCCAAGGCCTTGAGGATGCGAACGGTTTCCTCTTCGGGGATAGCGCAGCCGGCGACCTTTTGAATCTGGCGGGAACTAAGCGGTATCGCCTCCGTCGTCAGGTTGACTCCGATCCATTGTTGCATGCCATGGGAAATTTCTCCTCCAGCACTATCCAAAATTAGGGCAGCCGCCCGTTCCAAAGCCAAAGGAACCAGATTAGGATCAGTTCCTCGTTCAAATCGGTACGATGCTTCGCTGCGAATGCCCAGCGAACGGGCCGAGGCACGGATCACGGGGGGATCAAAGCAGGCGCATTCCAGGTAAATATCGGTGGTATCGGGGTGAATTGAATCGCCTGCGCCGCCC
This sequence comes from Bacteroidia bacterium, assembly GCA_049431025.1. Lineage (GTDB taxonomy): Bacteria > Bacteroidota > Bacteroidia > UBA7662 > UBA7662 > SYHX01. The sequence goes on from JBMTCP010000005.1 coordinate 68,436, forward strand.
ATAACACCCGCGAGACCAACGGCTTTGACCCCGTCTTCGATCACCAAATGCTGAGCGTTCAGGGTATAGTCTTTTTGGTCAAGCAATCGAATTTTTTCTCCTGGCTTAGCCCTGCGCACGCCAAGGCGGTCGCCTTCCAAAAAGGAGCGATCGTAGGCGTGGAGCGGTTGGCCCAGTTCGAATTGAACCCAGTTGGTGATATCGACCACGTTGTTGATGGGTTTATGGCCCAAGGAAAGCAAAGCTTTTTGAAGCCAAAGCGGTGATGGCCCTACACGGACCCCTTCCAGGGCCAAACCAGCAAGCCGCGGGCAATCCTGGCTGTTCTGAACCGCCAAGGTCATGGGTTTGTAGCGAGCTTGGGCTTTGTGATGCGCTTTGATCGGTTGACCCTCGGGGTCAATGGGCGAATTTTCGCGACAAAGGCAAGCCAAGGGTAGGACTGGTAACCCCAAAGCAGCGCCCAAATCACGGGTCACTCCGTAATGACTGAGGGCGTCCATGCGGTTTGGTGTAATGCCCAGGGTCCATATCCAATCCATGGGTTCGGACAGAACGTCAATCAACGGGGTTCCAGCCTTGGCCGTTTCGTTCAGAATCAACAACCCATCGTGATCAGGTCCCAGCCCCAGTTCATCTTCCGCACATAGCATACCCTGACTTAGTTCACCCCGAATTTTGGCCTGGCGAATGGTGATGGGTTCGCCCTTGAGCGGATACAGCGTAGAACCAACAGGGGCCACGGCAACGGTTAGTCCTGTTTGGACATTGGGAGCTCCGCATACGATGTTCAAAAGTGTATCAGACCCCACATCGACCCGGGTCAAGCGTAATCGGTCAGCTCCGGGATGCGGCACACAATCCACCACCTTGCCCACCAATAAACCATGGAGCTGTTCAGGACTCCGACCTATGATCTCTTCATCTTCAACTTCCAGGCCCAGTGAGGTCAGCGCAGACGCCACCCTGGAGGGCGTCGGAACCTGGTTGGAATCCGGTTCCAAATCAAAATACCGGCATAACCATCGGTAGGATACCTTCATGAACGTTATTTAAGGCTTTTTGACCAGTTTGACGACCGACGAACTTCCGTTGTTGTCTACGAACCTCGCGTAATAAAGGCCTGCGGGTAATTCGGGGGTATCGATTTCCCAGCGATTGGGTCCAGCAGAAGTTTGCAAAGGATGACGGAGGGCGATTCGGCCATCCGCAGTGGTCAATTCCAAAGCAAAGTCTCCCTCGCTGGATGAATAGTGTTCCAACACCAATTGATTGCGGAATGGGTTAGGGAAGATGGTTGGCTTGGCCAACGTAGTCGAAGTAGCTCCGGCGCCGAATGCCATAACAAAACTTTGAATACGATCCACAGCCGCTTCGACCGTACTGGCTGGAGCCTGGTCGTTGGCAATAAATCGAAGTTGGACGGTGGCATTGGGAGTTACGTAATCGCTGACTCTGAAGACATTTCGGCGCCATTGGCGATCGCTGCGGTTGGTACGTTCAACCAATTTCCAGGTGGTCGTTCCGTTGTTAATGTAGACCTCCCAAAAATCCGAACCCGGATTGTCCCCGGTATCGTTGGTAAACCAACGATGGTAAGCCAAAACGGGATCGGTCATGTTGCTCAAATCCATGTTGGGGGTCCGCAAAGTTGTTCGTCCTCCATCAACATCTTCGGTATCGGGGTCATCACCAGGGAAGGCATTGCCCGTAAAGGCACAGCGGGTTCCGCCTGGCGTAGCATTGCTTCCGGTTTGCACGATGGTGGCCGGATTTCCCGGGGTGGAATAGGAAGGAATGGGAACCCCCAATTCCCAACGACCGGTGGTTGCGTTATCGGTGGACCAGCCGATCAACCAGGCACTGTCCTGGGCGGGGTTTTCTAAATCCAGGTTGGTAAGATTTTGAAAGCCAACCAAAAAATTAAACCACAGCCCCGGGTTGGAACTTAAGTCGGAAAACGGAGGATAAGAACCCCCGGAAACACCGGTTAGATCGGTAAGCCCAACATAATAGCGGACAATCGTGCCTCGGGGTTGACCGGGAATCGTGCCGGTATAATTGCCCCCTGTACCTTGGGTCAAGACCACCGTATCGCAACTGCTTAGGGGGTTGTTGTTGAGACGGTAAATTAGGCGAGCTCCGCTGACCAGGCTGTTGAACGGTGGGGTTATGTTCAAGGTCAAGCTAATGGGCGAAGGCGTCAAAGCCGGCACATCCGGTAGAGGGTTGTATTGAAAACTTACGTTGGCCAACATGCGTATGCCGTGAAAGGCAAAAGCCTGCAGAATGGCGGTCATGTTCGGAGTCCCGTTGGATAAATTGTTATCGTTATCGTCAGCCTGCAAGGCATCAATGAGGATATCGGTATAAACCACCCCTTCGCTTCCGTTGGGGCCATTGGCCAAACCGTACAAGGACTCACTGAATATGGCCATCATGCCTGCATTGCTGTTCATGTTTCTGGCGGTTCTCCACCATGCCCCGCAAATGATTTCACCATCGGCATGTACTTGACCGACAAGATTCTGGGGATAGATTTTGGGGTTGATATCGTATCGACGAACAATCAGGTTGGGGTTGGTGATGTTAAAACCTACACCCAAAACCGGGGTATCGGTCAAGGTGATGGCGTAAACATCGGAATACCCTTCGCCTACAGCGCCGTTTCGAAAGGGAGTGCCCAGGGCATTGTAGAAATAATTGGTGATGGCGTGACCGTATTCGTGGTACACAACATCCGCGACGTTGGCGAGCGTATTGCAGCCGGCGGCCTGGGTATAGAAATTAATGCTGTTCCCGTTAAAAAAAGCGTTGCAATTCCCATCGGTTCTCTCCACCTTGGTGGTAAGCGGGATGTCCAGGGCGGTAAAATTGGGAAGATAACTCTTCATGTAATCGTGAACCCGGTTCGTATGGTAGTAGGCGCTGAGGTGAGGTACCTGGTTCCATAAACTGGTCGACGTTCCCCGACCAAAGTACTGTACGGTATCCCGGGCTGCATCAATCAAAAGACTGAAGGTGGGCGATGTGGTTCCGTTGTTTCCTTGAACGACCTTAGAAAAGCGGCCTTCAAGCGGAAAGGTTCCGGTAACCGGTAAATTAGGCAAACCCAAATCGTAGGATCCGCTGGCCGAAGTGTAGTAGGTATTACCGTTAACCGTGAATTTGAGATGGGGAAGGGGCCGGGCTGAATCCAGGGGTGCAAAAGGATGTTTGGGATACACCCGACCAACCATGGTCAGATTCCCGTTGGAACCGGGGCCATGGGCAAATTCAACGATTTGATCTTGGCGCATCAGAATTTTACCGCTGACTGCATCCACATGGCAGAGGTAGCGATAGGGACGGGAACCTGGGCGCTGCCCTTCGACGGTTAGGGTATAAACCCGGTGGTAGAACATGGAACCGGCATCTTTGCCGGGGATCGGTAGGATTTGGAGGTCGGGTTCAATGGTCGCTGCCGATCCCGCCGGAAGGGATTCAAGGGCTCGTAGCTGCGCTTGTTCAGGGGTGATGAGGCGGCCTTCGTTGAATTGAATACGGGGATGCAATTCGGAGGCTAACCAAACCAAACCGCCCTCGGGGCTCATTTTGAAACCGATACGCCCGCCGATGACCTTCATGCCTCGGTGCCATTGCTCCATCCAACGGTAACGGTATTTAGCGGAGGAGTAGGCAGGCCCGTTTCTTAATTCTTGAAGTGGAATACCAAAACCCTCCAATTCCTTTTCCAAAAAGGAGAGACATGCCCCGGTTTCCGCAGATGATTGGGGGTTCACAGAGGTGGACCATCCGGGTATGGCTATGGCAGGTCCAAAAAGGCGGTGCGGTTGACCGGTATGCTCGTCAAAAAGAACATTCCATTGGGGGTGCCGTCGGAAAAAATTCTGCCATGCAGCCTTAGCCCTGTAAGTGGCTTGCCGGTCCGCATGGTACGGCTGGGGAGAAGCTAAACGAATCTCCAAGGGGTCGTGGGTATGGTCTGCAGCAATCCCCGGGAAAAAGGTGGAGGTGAGCAAACTGAGGCACAGGCACGACAAGAGGTGGATTTGACGTATTAGTGGGCGATTGGAGGCCATGAAGGGGTTTTTTGGAAGGTCAATGATACGCAACAATGACCTGAAAAGGAACGTGAAGGGGATGGGAGGTAGCCTGTTTTGCTGACATATTGGCACAAAAATCCCTCAAAAAGCCGGGTATGCGAGCTTGGCAGGATATTTGCGTTCGCTTAGGACAAGCTCTACCCCATTAAAAAAGAATTAAATGTCTGATAACCAAGATTTTGAACAAGAATTGATGAACGAGCCCCCCGTTGAGGGTCCAAGCGCCGCCGCTGAATCACCGGCTCAGGAGCAAGCAACCCGTCCACTCGAAGCAGAACTGGAGGAATCCAAACAGAAATACCTGTATCTGCTTTCGGAATTTGAAACCTACAAAAGGAGAATGGCGCGCGAGCGCATGGAGCTGTTTCGTAACGCCGGTAAAGATCTCATTGTGGAATTGCTACCGGTATTGGACGATTTTGAGCGGGGCCTGGAAATTATGGGGCAGTCTTCCGACGTCGTTGCAATCCGCGAAGGGGTTGATTTGGTCTACCAAAAATTCAAAAATCTTTTGAACCAAAAAGGCCTTACGCCCATGGATTCCGTAGGAGCCGAATTCGATGTCGAAAAGCACGAGGCGATATCCCGCATGCCGGCCAATAGTCCGGATCAGGTTAACAAAGTAGTAGCCGAAGTCGAGAAAGGCTATATGCTCAACGAGCAGGTTCTGCGTTTTTCGAAAGTGATTGTTGGTGTTTAAAATTTTCCCATTAATTTAATCCGGTGTTATGGCCAAGCGTGACTATTACGAAGTGTTGGGAGTAGGCCGTCAGGCCGGTGAGGACGAAATCAAAAAAGCCTACCGCAAAGCGGCCCTTCAATTCCACCCGGACAAGAACCCCGGGGATGCCAAGGCCGAAGAAAAATTCAAGGAGGCGGCCGAAGCCTACGAAGTTCTGAGCAATTCGGACAAGCGAGCACGGTATGATCGCTTTGGTCATCAAGGAGTTGACCCAGGTATGGGTGGGGGCGGAGGGGGCTTTTCGATGGAGGATATATTCTCTCAATTTGGCGATGTCTTTAGCGAAGGTTCGCCCTTCGAGGGATTTTTTGGCGGTGGAGGTCGTGGAGGTCGTCGCGCTAACCGGGGGGCTAATTTGCGAATACGGGTTAAGTTGACCCTGGAAGAAATTGCCAAAGGGGTCGAGAAAAAAGTCAAAGTCACCAAGGCGGTTCCGGCCGAAGGGGTGACCTACAAAGCCTGCGCTACATGCAGTGGGAGCGGACAGATTCAGCGGCTCACCAACACTATTTTGGGCCAAATGCGTACAGCCAGCACTTGTCCCCACTGCGAAGGCAGCGGGCAGATGGTTGATCGTCGTCCACCCGGTGTGGACCCTGATGGTTTGCAACGCAAGGAAGAAGTCATTTCCGTTCAAATTCCGGCAGGTGTTGCCGAGGGAATGCAATTGAGCGTTTCCGGTAAGGGTAACGCGGGACGTAACGGGGGACAGCCCGGGGATTTGATTGTCTTGGTCGAGGAAGAACCGCATCCCCATTTCAAAAGGGACGGGAATCACGTCCTCTACGATCTGCCGGTATCGGTAGTCCAAGCTGCAATCGGGGATCAAATTGAGGTGCCTACCTTGGATGGACGGGCCCGGATTCGCTTGGAGCCGGGGACCCAACCCGGCAAATTGCTTCGACTCAAGGGCAAGGGCCTGCCGGCGGTCAACACGTACGGTCGTGGTGATCTCATCATTTTTGTGAATGTTTTTGTGCCCACGAAGCTTTCCAAGGAAGAAAAGGAAACCCTCGAAAAACTGGGGACCTCCGAAAATTTCAAACCCACCAACGCCGATGATTCCGGAAAATCCTCCTTTTTTGACCGAATGAGGGACTTTTTCCAACACGATTAAGCGTATCTTTGCAGCAGCTTATCCAGAAGGACGGAGGGAACGGCCCTACGATGTCCTGGCAACCGCAAGCGACAGGCTGCTGTCGATTGGTCCGGTGCCAAATCCGTTGCTTCAGACAACAACTTGAAGCAGCCGATAAGCAGGAGTGATCGTCCAAACAGGTGACGATGACCACTGCAGCCCGCATCCTGCGGATAAGCCACACGAAAGTTTGGCTTTTTTTATGCAAAAAAATTTAAGAGACGCACTTGCCCAGCGAATACTGGTTTTGGATGGAGCCATGGGCACTCAAATTCAGTTACGCAAACTGACCGAGGCGGATTATCGCGGCCAACGCTTTGCGGACTGGCCCCGGGATGTACAGGGTAACAACGAATTGCTTAGTCTGACACGTCCGGATATCATTGCCCAAATCCACCGCGATTATTTGGAGGCAGGGGCCGATATCCTGGAAACCAATACGTTCAATGCCCAAAGAATTTCCATGGCCGATTATGGCATGGAAGAATTGAGTTATGAATTGAATGTTGCTTCGGCTCGTTTGGCCAAAGAGCAGGCCGATTTGGTAACGGCCTTAAATCCCCATAAACCTCGTTTTGTGGCCGGAGCAATCGGGCCTACGAACAAGACCGCAAGCATTAGTCCGGATGTCAACAACCCCGGCTTCCGTTCGGTGTATTTCAAGGAATTGGTCGAAGCCTATACCGAGCAGATTCGCGGCTTGGTGGATGGGGGCGTAGATATCCTCTTGGTGGAAACCATTTTTGATACCCTCAATGCCAAGGCTGCGCTGTACGCGATCGATCATTATTTCAGAGACCGCGATCAGGAACCCTTACCGATTATGGTGAGTGGAACCATCACAGACAATAGCGGCAGGACCTTGTCGGGGCAAACGGTGGAAGCCTTTTTTTATTCGTTGTCGCATTTACCCCTTTTGAGCATTGGTTTGAATTGCGCGTTGGGTGCCAGGCAAATGCGGCCTCATTTGCAGGCCCTTTCCGCTTGCTCCCATTTTGGGGTTTCAGCCCATCCCAATGCCGGCTTGCCCAATGCCTTTGGGGCCTACGACGAAGACGCGGAAACGATGCGTTTACAAATTCGAGAATTCCTGCAAGAGTCCTTGGTCAATATCGTGGGCGGTTGTTGTGGAACCGGACCCGAGCATATCCGGGCTATTGCCCAGGAGGCGTCACGGTTTACGCCACGCCCCTTGCCTGCCTTGCAGCAGCGATTGAGTTTGTCCGGCTTGGAGCCTTTGGTCGTTCGGGAGGATACCAATTTTGTCAATATCGGTGAGAGAACCAATGTTACCGGTTCCAGGGCCTTTGCTCGTTTGATTCGCGAGGACCGCTTCGAAGAAGCGGTGGAGGTCGCCCGTCAGCAGGTCGAAAACGGGGCTCAAATGATCGATGTCAACTTTGACGAGGGTATGATAGATTCGGTTGCGGCCATGGTTCGTTTTTTGAACCTCATTGCAGCCGAGCCGGATATTGCCCGGGTACCGGTCATGATTGATTCGTCCCGCTGGGAGGTTTTGGAAGCCGGGTTGGCTTGTGTTCAAGGCAAAGCGGTGGTCAATTCCATTTCGCTCAAGGAAGGGGAGGCTGTTTTTTTGGACCATGCCCGCATCATTCGTTCCTACGGCGCAGCAGCGGTGGTTATGGCCTTCGACGAACAGGGCCAGGCCGATTCCCTGGAAAGGCGCATCGCCATCTGCCAACGAGCTTACGATTTACTAACCCAAGTGGTCGGTTTTCCCGCCCAGGATATTGTCTTTGACCCGAATATTTTGACGGTCGCGACAGGTATTGAAGAACACCAGAATTATGCGGTGGATTTCATCCAAGCCACGGCTTGGATCAAAGCGAATCTTCCATTGGCCAAGGTGAGCGGAGGGGTTTCCAATATATCTTTTTCGTTCAGGGGGAATGATAAGGTCCGCGAGGCTATGCATTCCGCTTTTTTGTACCATGCGATTCGGGCAGGATTGGATATGGGCATTGTTAATGCCGGACAAATTGAAGTTTACGACCAAATAGACCCTGTCCTCTTGGAACATGTTGAAGATGTGTTACTGAATCGACGTCCCGATTCGACGGAGCGCTTGGTCACCCTGGCCGAATCCTACAAGGGAACGCAGGCCAAGCAAGGCCAGGCCAAGGATTTGTCCTGGCGGGAAAAGCCTGTCCGAGAACGACTTACCTACGCCTTGGTCAAAGGTTTGGACGAGTACATCGTCGAGGATGTGGAAGAGGCCCGTTTGGAATTTGAGAAACCGCTCCATTTAATTGAAGGGCCACTTATGGACGGAATGAATGTGGTAGGAGATTTGTTCGGAGAAGGCAAAATGTTCTTGCCCCAGGTAGTCAAAAGTGCGCGTGTTATGAAAAAAGCCGTTGCTGTACTTTTGCCTTATTTAGAAGCCGAAAAGGAACGAGCAGCCGCGGCTGGTGAATCGGGGGAGGCCTCCAACAAGGGTCGTATTCTGATGGCCACGGTCAAAGGCGATGTGCACGACATTGGCAAGAACATCGTGGGCGTTGTTTTGCAATGCAACAATTACGAGGTGGTGGATTTGGGTGTTATGGTGCCCACCGACCGGATTTTGGATGCCGCTGTTCAGCAAAACGTGGATATTATTGGGCTTTCTGGCCTGATTACCCCCTCGTTGGATGAAATGGTGGGGGTAGCCAGAGAAATGGAGCGAAGGGGTCTGCGTATTCCCTTGCTTATTGGAGGGGCGACCACTTCCAAAGCCCATACCGCGGTCAAAATCGCACCGGTTTATGGGGGAACCGTGGTGCATGTTCTGGATGCCAGCCGTTCGGTACCGGTGGTGTCGACTTTGCTCAGTCCCGAACAGCGTTCCGCTTTTGCCGCGCGAAACCGCCAGGAGCAAGACACCATGCGGGAAGGATACCTGAATCGTGCAGCCGCCAAAAACATGCTGACTTTGGAACAAGCCAGAGCCAGGGCATGGAAAGGGAATTGGACGAATTACCAACCGGCAATTCCCCATCGATTGGGGGTCCAACACGAATTGGCATGGCCTTTGGAGGATTTGGTCGATTTTATCGATTGGACCCCGTTTTTTCAGGCATGGGAATTGCATGGTCGTTACCCGGATTTGCTCCAGGATGAGGTGGTGGGCGAAGCCGCTACCAAATTGTTCGAGGACGCCCAAAAGATGCTGAATGAACTGATATCGAACAAGTCACTGACAGCCAAAGCCGTATGGGGCTTATTTCCGGCATATGCCACGCAGGACGATCGTTTGGTCTTGGACGATCGTTGGGAATTTCCGATGTTACGACAACAGAACGCCAAGGCGGGAGATCTCCCCAACTTTTGTTTGACGGATTTTGTGGCACCCCGGGAAAGTGGGCTTAAGGACTGGGCCGGGGCCTTTGCAGTGGGAATTTTTGGGGCCGAAGAATTGGCCCAGAACCATCAAAAAGACCACGATGATTTTTCGGCTATTTTGGTCAAGGCCCTCGCCGATCGCTTGGCCGAAGCCTTGGCGGAGGCCTTGCACGCCCAAATAAGGCAAGATGATTGGGGATACGCTCCCATGGAACAATACAGCAATACCGATTTGATTGCCGAAAAGTACCAGGGCATTCGGCCGGCTCCAGGGTACCCTGCCTGTCCTGATCACCTGGATAAGCCAACGATTTGGAAAATGTTGGGGGTAGAGGAGAGGCTGGGAATGCAGTTAACCGAGAGTTTGGCTATGACCCCGGCAGCTGCTGTTTCAGGATTCTATCTGGCTCATCCACAGGCTAAGTATTTTGGGGTAGGCAAGATTGCTGCCGATCAATTGGAAGATTACGCACTTCGGCGCGGGATGGACTTGGAAGAGGCCAAACGCTGGTTATCCCCCGTTTTATTGGATGTCTAAATAATGTTATGAAAATTACTGACCATATTCAAGCGGCCAACGGCCGCACCCTTTTTTCGTTCGAAATTCTGCCTCCTCTCAAAGGCCAGGATATTCATGAGATTTACAACGGCATCGCTCCGTTAATGGAGTTCAAGCCCCCTTTCATTGATGTCACGTACCACAGGGAAGAATTTTTACTCAAACCCTTATCGGACGGCACTTTTCGGCGGATTACGACCCGCAAACGTCCGGGAACCGTGGCTATCTGCGCCGCCATCATGAATCGTTTCAAGGTCGATGCCGTTCCACACCTGATCTGCGGGGGATTTAGCAAAGAAGAAACCGAAAACGCTTTGATTGACCTGCATTTTTTGGGTATCGATAATGTCCTTGTTTTGAGAGGTGATAACCTCAAACACGAAACCAGTTTTGTGCCCCAGCCGGACGGTAACCAAAACGCACTGGAATTGTTGCAGCAGGTGGTCCGTATGAATCAAGGGCGGTACATGGATGATGAATTGGTGAACGCCACAGCCACTGATTTTTGCATAGGGGTCGCCGGCTACCCCGAAAAGCACCACGATGCCCCCAACCTCAAAGCCGATATTCGCTGGCTCAAACAAAAGGTCAAGGCAGGGGCCACCTTTATCACCACCCAAATGTTTTTTGATAACAAGGCTTATTTTGATTTTGTGGCAACCTGCCGCAAGGAGGGCATCGATATTCCAATCATTCCAGGGATAAAGCCTTTGGCCTCGCTCAAGCAAATAACCCTCTTGCCTAAGGTTTTTCATATTGATATTCCCGAAGCCTTGGCTGACGCCGTGGAGCAGGCACCTAACGATCAGGCCGTAAAGCAGATTGGGATCGAATGGGCCATCGCCCAATGCCGTGAACTCAAGGAGGCGGGTGTTCCGGTTCTTCACTTTTATACCATGGGCAAGAGTCAAGCTACCAAGCGCATTGCGGAAGCTGTTTTTTAGGGTGAGAATATTTTTGGCCTTCGTAGCGGTGTCCTTCGTAGCGTTGGGCGCCTTGGCCCAGGCACCTCTCTTGGCATCGGATGTCAGCAACGAATGCCTCGCCGTCAGGGCTAACCTAGCACCGGTTATGGATGGTCGTTTGGACGACCCTCTATGGCAGAACATTCCCCGGATTACCCGTTTTACCCAACGTGAATTGCAGTTGGGGCTGCCATCCTCCGAGCGGACCGAGGTGGCCGTGGCCTACGATGAACAGCATTTGTATGTGGCTGTTTGGTGTTACGACCAAAATCCTAAAGCTTTGATTGCACGTGAGATGCGTAGGGATTTTGATTATACCCTGGACGATAACTTTATCGTGGTGGTGGATCCTTACCGTGATCGTCGTAACGGGATTATGCTGGTTACCAATCCGGTGGGAGCCAGGGCGGATTTGCAAATCTTTAATAACGGGGCTTCATCCAATGCGTTTTGGAACGGGGTATGGGACGTCAGGACGACCGTCAACGAGGAGGGTTGGTTTGCGGAATTTGTTATTCCCTTTTATACATTCAAGTACCGGGTAGGGGTCGAAGAGCAGGAATGGGGCATCAATTTTGAGCGTAATATCCGCCACAAGAGGGAACAGGTTCGTTGGCAGGGTTGGGCAAGGGATCATCGCATTGAACAAATGAACTTGGCCGGGGCATTGCGCGGATTACGTCAGCTTTCCCAAAAGCAGATGGTGGAAATTAAACCTTACGCCTTGGGTGGAGGTGAATTCAAGCCGGACCAACGACGACCGGTAGGAAATTGGGGTGGTGATATCAATTATTTATTGAACCCTACCTACCGCCTCAACCTGACGCTCAATACGGATTTTGCCCAGGTGGAGTCCGATCAGCAACAAATTAACCTGACCCGTTTCCCCTTATTTTTTCCAGAATTGAGGGAGTTTTTTTTGGAAGGCGATGATTATTTTAATTTTGGCTTTGGGGGTAACCGTATTATTCCTTTTTATACCCGTCGCATCGGTTTGGATGACCAAAGAGAGGCCGTTCCCATCCTTGCCGGAGCTCGATTATTGGGCAAAGAGGACGATAGGACGCTGGGTTTTATGAGTATCCAAACCAAAGCAACCGATAACCAATCCTCGACCAATTATACCACGGCTTCATGGAGGCAAGATGTAGGTAATCAGAGTGTTATAGGTGCAATGACCACCAATCGCCTAACCGGCGAACGTTGGCACAGCACCAATGGAATCAACGGGCGATACAGCACCTCCCAATTATGGGGTAACAAAAATCTTGAAGTGGGCGGGGCTGTTTTGAATACCTACGCCACCGATCAGGGTTGGAGTCCCAAGGCAACGGCCTACCGGTTTTTTGTGCATTATCCCAACGATCGTTGGACCGTATTTGCTTCTGCACAGCGCGGCCCCGATGCTTTTGAGCCCGAAGTTGGTCTAATGTTACGCAGAGGTTTTCGCGAACAATTTGTGGATATGGGTTACAGACCCCGGCCCAGGAAGGCAAAGCATTGGGTTCGCCAGTACGATTTTAGACCGGTGCAGTTGACCCATACCCAATACGATGATGATGGTTCGATACAGTCCTTCAATTATTCGGTACAATTCTTGGGTCTGGATACCAAAAGCGGGGAGACCTTGAACCTGAACCACGGGGTTGTGGCGGAAGGCCTTCGTGTTCCTTTTGTGTTATCACCATCCCTTGTAATCCCTGAAGGTATGTATTGGTGGCGTCAATCCACGGCCCGGCTGAGGACTTTCAGGGGGCGCAAATTGGCCTTGGATAGCCGTTGGGCTTGGGGGCAGTTTTACGACGGCAAGTCGGTCCAAACCCAAACCGAAGTCCTTTGGCGCAGCAACCGCTTTGTGGGTATCAATCTTCGCTACGAATACAACCGCATTCAATTGCCTATGGGGTCGTTGGAAACCAACCTCGTAGGAACCCGGATCATGTATGCCATTAATCCTCAGGTTTTTGGCTCACTATTGGGCCAATGGAATTCGGCCCAAGAAGAGCTCAATTTTAATTTCCGGTTGCAGATGATTCCGTCGGTTGGCAAAGATTTTTTCTTGATTATCAACCAAATCTACAGCACAAGCAAGGGGTCCTGGGTACCGACCCGTGGTACCATTTTGGGTAAATTGATTTGGCGTTTGGTGGTCTAGGGTTTAGGGGCTAAGGCCGGCCTGGTCCTGAGGATCTCTTCGTAATGCCAGACGGCTCGGTGGGAATAATAGATGGGGCAGGTTTGGTTTCCTGTTCCGGTCCCTGGTTTTCGGAGAATGCGCAGGATGGGTTTCTCGTTGTGCTGTACAAAGACTTTGACTTTGGTTCTGGATTTGGTTTTGAAATAACCTTTGGCCGAATAACCATCGGCAAATCCGTTGATCTTCATCCATAGGGGAGGTAGGGCGGCTACGGTATCGATGGATTGAATGGATTCCCAGGGTATATCGGTGCTGTACATACCGCTGATGTGCAGGCCTTCTTGGTTCAGCGATAATTCGGAAGGTCGGTCCCCTGCCCACATCAAAACCGAAACCAGGATCAAAGCCCCCAACAGGACGCCCGGAGCTACCCAACGCAGGCCTGGAGGTGTGGGTATGCGTTTACGATAGGTCCAGGTAAACCATGCGAGTCCTCCCATGGTCCAATACAAGGTGACGGGGGCTGACCACCGTCGGAACAGGTCTTCCGTGGGCTCGGAAATGGAGATCAATTCGCTGTAAACCAAGCCACCGACCAAACCCCATAGCAACAGCCCTAAGGCCAAACCATCAAAAAAATGCCTTTGCAATTTCAGGTAACCCGATAAATCAAAGGCGGCCTGTTCTTCGGCGGATAGGGTATTGTAACCGTTGAGCCATGTGGCGGCATTGCCTACATGAATCAATCGGCCTATACCCCCGAATACAATCGCCAAAAAAAAGGGGAGAAAGACGAGTTCCATATCGCACTAAATTTACCACCCATGGAGTTTACACGAAAGAGATTACCCATCAACTGGTGGAAGTATTTGGTTTTGCTCGTGGTTTGGGGGGTAACGGGCACGTTAGGGTATGCTACGGGAACGAACAAGGGGACGGACTTACCTGAACCAAATGGTAACGAAAGCGGGGTGTGGGTAGAGGAAAAACTGAGTCGAATGAGTATCCGTCAAAAAATTGGACAACTGATGATGGTTCCGGTTTTTGCCTTGGCGGATACGGCTGATGCCCAGGTGCTCCGTTGGTTGCAGGATTACGAGGTGGGGGGACTGATTTGGATGAAGGGTAAGACCCCAAACCTGGGGCGTTTGCGCCAATTGTACACGTCAGAGCGCCCCGTTCCACTTTGGATGGCCATGGATGCCGAATGGGGAGCCGCCATGCGTTTGGACGATCGCTCCCGTTTTCCTTATGCCATGACCATGGGCGCATGCCGTGATACCTTGCTGGTCGAGGCATTGGCGGAAGCTATGGGCAAGGAATTAAGGGAATTGGGGATGCATATCAGTTTTGGTCCGGTAGCGGACGTTAACAGCAATCCTTTTAATCCGGTGATTGGCTTTCGATCCTTTGGATCTCAGGCCGACGAAGTCTTGGCTTTGGCTAAAGCCTATGCCCGTGGTTTGGAGAAGGCCGGTATCATGTCCTGCGCCAAACATTTTCCGGGACATGGGGATACGGATTTGGATTCGCATCACGATTTGCCTGTCCTGAACAAAGAACGTAGTCGTTTGGATAGCACCGAACTGAAGACCTTTTGGGGTTTAAGAAATTTGCCCTCCATGATGTCGGCGCATGTGATGGTGCAGGCCTTGGACGGCGGATTGGGCTTGCCGGTCAGTCTTAATCCGAATGCCCTTGAGGGCTTGCTTAGGCGGGAATGGGGATACGGCGGTGTTATTTTTAGCGATGCCTTGAACATGAAAGGGGCTAGCGAGTGTTACCCTTCCGGTGAATTGGAATGGAAGGCTTTGCAGGCCGGTAACGATGTTTTGCTTTATGTTACGGATGTTCCCAAGGCTGTGCAGCGAATCGAAAAGGCTTTAAACAACGGGGATTGGACCGAGGCCGAATTGGACCAAAAAGTACGCCGTATTCTTTCAGCTAAATACCGGTATGTAATCCAGAAGTCAAAAATTTCTGCCGAGAAATCGGTTCAAGAAAATCCGTCATTTATACAAAAGCATTGTTACAACAAAGCCATAACGGTTTTATCGACCAGCAGCGCTCCTTTGCCTGTTCTCAAGCCTGAAACCAAGCGTCTTTACCTGGCTTTGGGGGGAGATCGAGCGATTGAGGCCTACCAGAGTTTTGGGGTTTATGCCCAAGCCGATTATATCCATTGGCCTTGGAAATCCTCCAAAGAACCAACCTTGGTCGGGGTGCCTTCGGGCAAGGGTTCCCTGGATTCTTTGCTCGCCACCTATCCGGAATGGGTGGTGGCTTGGCATCTGCCCAGCCAGCGATGGTCCAACAATTTGGGCATGGATAGCAGTCGTTTGGCACGGTGGAATGCGCTTCTATCCATGGCCAGAGGACGTGGTGTGCGAATGGTGCACCTTTTGTTTGGAAATCCATTGGCCCTGACGCGCATGCAGGTCAAGGAACCGGTGCTTTGCGTCTTTGAGGACCGTCCAGATGCCTACACGGCTGCTTTGCATGTTTTGTTTGGGGTGGCGGATGCTCCGGGTCACCTGCCCAGTCCCATACCGGCTCGTGTTGGGGATGGTAACGATTCCGATTCCCTTCAAAGAGATGGACGGGACCAGGTCTTGCGCTGGCAGCCCCGTCTTGGGAATGAAAACAAGAAAGGAAACGCGGTCCTATCGGCACGTTGCCTTTCCAAAGCCGATTCAATGGTGGAGGCCGCCAGGCTCCAAGGGGCCTTTCCGGGTGCGCAGTTGTTGGTGGCCCAGGGAGAACAAATTCTTTGGGCCAAGGCTTATGGCCATACGGATACCTCGGGTGATGTTCTGGTGGATATGGGCCATGTTTATGATTTGGCTTCCCTTACCAAGGTTTTGTCCACGGGTTTGGCAGCCATGCACCTGCACAGCCGTCGTCCACTTCCGCTCCAAACGCCGCTAGGTCAACTCTTGCCTGAACTGAAAAACCACCCTTTGGGTGAACGAAAATTGTCATCCTTGTTAACCCATCAAACCGGCCTTGCCTCCCATATACCCTTTCAAACCCTCTTGGGTCAGAACCAAGCCTTAGCGCAACGATGGTCCATGGCCCAGGGTAATCCCATCGTCTTGAGGGATTCACTCCAAAAGCGAATACTGGCATTGCCTATGGACCAAGAAGGAACGTATCGTTACAGCGATTTGGGTTTGTTATGGTTTGAGCAATGGCTTCAAAACGAATACCGTTCTAGGTACGGTCAGGATTACCGAAGTTTTTTGGCCAAGGCCTGGTATGAACCCTGCGGGGCAACCCGCTTACGGTTTCAACCAACAACTACCATGGACCTTTGGCGAATTGCCCCCACCGAATACGATACCATTTGGCGGAAGAGCTTGGTTCATGGCCGGGTGCATGACCCCATGGCGGAACTCATGGGCGGGGTGGCTCCCCATGCCGGTCTATTCGGGACCGCATCGGATGTGGCCAGGGTTATGATGCCCCTGATTACCGGATATTTCCCCGGCTCGGCACGGGTCGATCCCGCGACCGTGAGTCGATTTACCAGCCCCTATAACACCGGAAATCGTCGTGGCTTGCTATGGGATAAGCCCTTGACGGGTTCAACCCAGGCAGCAGCGCCTCGGAGTTTTGGACACAGCGGTTTTACCGGCACCTATGTTTGGGCGGATCCCGAAACCGGATTGATTCTGGTTTTTTTGTCCAATCGCATTCACCCCAACGCCGAACCCAATCGCTTGGCTCGATCCAATTTGCGCACCGATTTGTGGGATTTATTTTACCGTGAGGTCCAACGCTCCATGCGGGATTCCTTAACGAATCCGTGAACCTTTTGCGTTTAAAATTGTCCTATGGTAGTCGTTGCCTTATGAATCAACCCATGCGCATTGGAATGGTCTGTTACCCCACCTACGGGGGTAGTGGCGTTGTAGCCACCGAATTAGGCAAAGCCCTGGCGGACCGGGGCCATGCGGTGCATTTTGTTTCCAATTCGCTGCCGGCCCGACTCGATGTTTTTAGGGAGAACCTCTATTTTCATGAGGTGAGCATGGTCCATTACCCGCTTTTTGAACATTCACCTTATGTTCTGGCCCTAACGGGCAAATTGGTGGAGGTGGTTCGGGAGCAAAAACTGGATCTTTTGCATGTTCATTACGCTATTCCTCATGCCACAGCTGCTCATTTGGCACGAGAGATTTTGGCGGGTCAAGGCATTCGGGTCAAGGTGATGACCACGCTGCACGGAACCGATATCACCCTGGTGGGTAAGGACCCCAATTATGCCCCGGTTGTCAGTTTTGCCATACAGCAATCCGATGCGGCCACGGCGGTATCTGATTTTCTTCGGGATGAAACCCATCGCTATTTTGACTGCCGCAAAAAAGTCGTAACAGTTCCCAACTTCGTGGATCTTAAGCGCTTCACCCCATCCCAACGCCCTGGTCTTCGGGAGCGCTTTTGTCCCGAAGGGCATCGTCTTTTGATTCACATCTCCAATTTCAGGAGGGTTAAAAGAATAGACCGGGTCGTGGATTGGTTTCATCGCATTGCCCAAGATGTACCGGCCTCCTTGTTAATGGTGGGAGACGGACCTGAATTGCCCAGGGCAGAACAGGCGGTCCGCGAGCTTGGGCTTAGTGGTCGTGTACATTTTATTGGTCGACAAGATCCGGTGGAGAGTTTGTTGGGGGTTTCCGATTTATTGCTTCTCCCCTCCGAGACCGAGAGTTTTGGTTTGGCGGCTTTGGAAGCCTTGGCCTGTGGGGTACCGGTGATGTCCAGCGATGCCGGGGGTTTACCCGAATTGGTGGAAGATGGTCAATGCGGGATTTTGGTTTCCGAAAACGGCCAGGAGCAGGGCATTGCTCAAGCCGTTGAACTCTTATCCAATCCACAGCGGTTAGAGCAATACCGAAAGGCAGCCATCGTGCGGGCCTCGGCGTATAACCTGGATCGTATTTTGCCCATCTACGAAGCCTTGTACCGGGAATTGTTGGAGGAGAAACCCCGTGATTAACCGATCAGCAGACGTCGTCAAGGCGGTGGATTTGGTTAAGGACTACGGTTCCTTTCGGGCCGTCGATGGTCTTTCCTTTACACTTCAAGCGGGCGGTGTTATGGGGTTTTTGGGCCCCAACGGCGCCGGAAAAAGTACCACCATGCGGATGCTTGTGGACTTGATTCGACCCAGCGGCGGGGAACTTTTTTTGTTTGGTCTTTCCTACCGTACCCATCGTCGGCAAATTCTAAGCAGGGTTGGTTGCCTTATCGAAAAACCGGATTTTTATAAATACCTCAGCGCTTTACAAAACCTGGAATTGTTGGCCAGGGCCTCCGGGGTTTCCAACCCCAAAAAACGTTCCGAAGCATTGATGGACTTTGTGGGGCTACGTGGACGAGAAAACGATAAAGTATCTTCGTTTTCCCACGGTATGCGTCAAAGGTTGGGTTTGGCACAGTGCCTCTTGCATGACCCGGATTTGGTGGTCCTGGATGAACCCGGCACGGGTTTGGATCCGCAGGGCTTGGTGGATATGCGTGAAATGATCCAAAATTTACACCAGGTGCAGGGCAAAACCGTTTTGCTTTCGTCCCACCATCTGGCCGAAGTTGAAGCGGTGGCTACGGACCTGGTGGTGATCGACAAAGGTCGTTGCGTGGTACAGGGATCGGCGCAAGTATTGTTATCCCAAAGTGAAAGGCAAATTCGTCTTACGGTCGGCCGACCCGACGAGGCATTGGCCTTGCTGAATGCCGGTCCGTGGGCAGGGGGTGGTCGTTTGAACGAGAGCGGGGAATTGACCATGGCTTTGGGCCGGGAAGAAGTGCCTTCGTTGGTTCAGTTCTTAACCCAAAACGGTTTTGAGGTTTATGCCGTCGAATCCCGCCAAAAACTCGAGGATTATTACCGAAAATTATTGCAACAAACCCCCCATCAAGCCTAATGTGGTGGACAGCCCTGCGTAACGAAAGCGTCAAAATTTTGGCCAAACCCCGGTCCTACCTGGGATTTCTCGCCATCACCTTGTTGGTGGCGGTCATTCTGTTGGCCTTGGCTTTGGATGGTCGTTCGTATATCGAATTTGTAACTTCATCGCTTCAGCAAAGCCTTACAGTGGAAGGCAATATGTTAAACGGCTACCTGGTCGGCTTTATCATTTTGCAAATGCTGGTGGTCCATCTACCCTTGCTGGTTGCCTTGGTTACCGGCGATTTGGTTTCGGGGGAAGCCGCCATGGGTACCCTGCGCAATTTGTTAACCAGGCCTTTGTCCCGCAGAGGATTGTTGCTCAGCAAATACGGGGCCGCCGCCGTTTATACGCTGGTTCTTTTGTTATGGTTAGGGCTGATGGCGGTCCTGGTTTCACCCTGGATATTTGGGATAGGGGACTTGGCGGTACTCAGCAACGAAGGTCTGCAGATTTTACCCGCTGCCGAGGTTTTGCCCCGGTTTTTTCAAGCCTTTGGAGTGGCTTTTGCTGCTTTGTACACCGTGGCCTGCTTGTCGGTTACTTTTTCGTGTTTTGCGGATAATTCCATAGGACCCATCGTCGGGACTATGGCCACCATCATGGTCTTTACCTTGATTGGAACCTTGGATGTTGCGCTTTTTGATCATATTCGACCGTTTTTGTTTACCACCCATATGGCGGCTTGGCGTTCCTTGTTTTTGGATCCGATTCCGTGGGGGGATATCCTCTTTTCCATGCTGCTTTTGGCAGCCCATTGGGTGGTTTTGATTGGGGTTGGCCTTTGGACTTTTGAACGCAAAGACATCCTAACCTAAATTTCATCGCATGTTCGGATTTCGCTTTCTTCCAGGTTTTGGATGGTTTATTTGGAGCATTTGGCTCTACAGCACCCCTTTGATGGCTCAGCGCTCGGCCTCAACGCCAACACCGACCAACCTTAGTGCCGAAGGCCTGCTTGAACGCTTGGTTCAGCGGAGTGCCCTCATCCAGGATTTGTCTGCCGAGGTCCATGTATTGGCCGATGTTCCCCGGGTCAAGATCAGACCCCTCTCAGCGACCATGCATTACCTGGCCCCCGATCGTTTTCATTTACAAAGTACCCGGTTGGCCTTGCTTCCCCGCCAAAATCCCATGGAGCTCTTTGAGTTCCTGCGACAACCCCAGAAGTATCGGAGCATGCTCATGGGTAACGAGGCGGTGGGTCGTCAATCGGCGGTCTTGCTATCCCTGCTACCTACAGGAACCGACCAGGATTGGCAACTCATTCGCCTTTGGGTTCAACCCCAAAGCGCCCGCATTCTCCAGGCCGAAATAACCCGCCGCAGTTTGGGGACGGTTCAGATGCAGTATTTCTACAAGAACCCTTTATCCCCAAATCCAGGTGCAGTTCCCGATTTACCCGATAGTTTGCTCTTTGAAATGGATGCCAGCAGCCTCAAACTCCCCAAGGCCCTAACGGCAGACCTCCACAGGGGCTCGGGTCGGGAAAACCTAAGCCCTGCCCAACGTCCTTTGAGGGCTCCGGATGGTAAGGCCCGAGTTGCAATGGGTTTTCGCTGGATTTCGCAAAATCAAGGCGCAGCCGCTCGATTTTTCAGGACCCAAAAGGCCGGGTAACTGCTTATTTTGCGTGGGTTTTGCCGCTGATTTCTGCGGCCATTCATCCCTGCATTATTGACATTACGTATGAACCAATCTCTGAGCGAACAAGAACTTTTGCGTCGAGCCTCTCTGGAATCCCTTCGGGGCCTGGGCATTGAACCCTATCCCTCGGCTTCTTTTCCCCGAACCCACCGGACTGCTCAGGTCCTAAACGAATTTAAGGATGAGGAAGCCGGGTCCTGGAAAGAGGTTTCACTAGCCGGTCGATTGATGAGCCGACGTATCATGGGCAAAGCTTCTTTTGCCGAATTGCAGGACGCCAGCGGACGACTCCAATTGTACATCAGCCGCGACGAAATCTGTCCAGGCGATAACAAAGACACCTACAACGAGGTCTTCAAAAAGCATTGCGATATCGGGGATTGGGTCGGAGTCAAAGGCTATGTTTTCAGAACGCAGGTGGGAGAGATTACGCTTCACGTGGTGGACTTTGTTTTTTTGTCCAAAGCCTTGCGTCCCCTGCCCGTGGTCAAGCGCGATGAGGAAGGTCGGGTTTACGATGGCTTTACCGACCCCGAACAACGGTACCGGATGCGGTACGTGGATTTGGTGGTCAATCCCGATGTCCGAAATATTTTTGTGTTACGGTCTCGCATGATTGAAACCATGCGTCAGTTTTTTAACCGTCAAGGTTACCTCGAAGTAGAGACCCCCGTACTTCAACCATTGTACGGTGGTGCCTTGGCCAGGCCTTTCAAGACCCATCACAATACCTTGGATATGCCTTTGTACCTCAGGATTGCTAATGAGCTTTACCTGAAGCGTTTGATTGTGGGTGGCTTGGAAGGCGTTTACGAATTTGCCCGCGATTTTCGCAACGAAGGGATGAGTCGTTTTCATAACCCGGAGTTCACCATGTTGGAGCTCTATGTGGCCTTTGAAGATTATCAGTGGATGATGTCCCAGACCGAAAAATTATTGGAGGAACTAGCCATAACCTTGCACGGAACCACGGTTCTTCCGGTAGGCGAACATTCGATTGATTTCAAAGCACCCTTTAGACGGGTAACCCTTTACGATGCCATTTCCGAAAAAGCAGGGGTTAGGGTCGATGAAATGGATGAAGCCGCTCTTCGCGATCTCGCTCATCAGTTCAAATTGGAAACGGATCCCTCCATGGGTAGGGCCAAGTTGCTGGATACGCTTTTTGGGGAATTGGTTGAGCCCACGTTAATCCAACCCACTTTTGTGATGGATTACCCGGTCGAAATGTCACCGTTGGCCAAGTCCCATCGGGATAGACCCGGCCTGGTTGAACGCTTTGAACTTATTTGCAATAGCAAAGAAATCGCGAATGCGTTTTCGGAGCTGAACGATCCATTGGATCAGCGCGCGCGTTTTGAGGCCCAATTGGAAATGGGCAAAAGAGGAGATCCGGAGGCCATGGTCCTGGATGAGGATTTTTTGCGAGCCCTGGAATTTGGAATGCCCCCAACGGCGGGAATCGGTATCGGCATTGATCGGCTGGCCATGATCATGACCAACGCTTCCAGTATACAGGAGGTCCTTCTTTTTCCCCAAATGCGTCCGGAGAAAACCGAAGGGTAATGCTGGAGACCCCTCCTGCCGTTTTGCCTTTAAGGTACCCCAGTCACTGGTCCGAATACGCTTTACTCGATAGCGGTAACGGGCTCAAATGGGAAAAATTCGGGGATCGTGTTCTGCAGAGGCCGGAACCCCAGGCCCTTTGGGCTCCGGTCGAAACTCAAGCTGTGTTACGAAAAGCAACCCATTGGCGTTTCGAGGCGGCCGGTGGTCGTCAAGGTCAATGGGTGGGTTCTGTACATGGGAATAGTGGCGATCGTTGGAACGTGAATTACCGTAGTCCTTCCTTAAAGTTGCGATTTCAATTGGCCATGACCGCCTTTAAGCATGTTGGTTTATTTCCTGAACAGGCGGATAACTGGGAATTTATCGCCAAAGTCCTCCGTTCGTGGAATGGCAAACCGAAAGTATTGAATCTTTTTGCCTATACCGGCGGTGCAAGCCTGGCCGCCTCCGCAGCTGGGGCTCAAGTTTATCACCTGGATTCGGTTCGTCAAGTGGTGGATTGGGCCCGTAGGAATGCCGAATTATCGGGTTTGGATGGATTGCATTGGGTGGTTGAAGATGCCCGCAAATTTGTTCAAAGGGAAATCAAAAGAGGGCATGTTTACGATGCTGTTTTGATGGATCCCCCGGCCTACGGTTTGGGAAGTTCGGGGGAGCGTTGGAAGTTGGAGGATCAATTGCAGGAATTAATGGAAGAGGTTCGTCGTATCCTGGTGCCCCAAAAGCATGCCTTGTTGGTGAATGCCTATTCGTTGGGCCTATCACCGTTGATCCTTCGCGCCTTGCTGGCCCGTTGGTACCAAGCGACCGAAATGGAATGCGGTGAAACGGCTTTGATGGATCGCCATGGTCGCTACTTGCCATTGGGAGTTTATGCCCGCGTTGTTCGGGGTTTGGAGCCTCGTCATCTGGAGTTGAACCCATCGATCACCTTGGTATGATTCTGGTTTTTGATACGGAAACTACTGGGCTACCCCGTAATTACAAAGCCCCGGCCAGCGATTCAGCCAATTGGCCCCGAGCGGTTCAGATTGGTTGGCAATTGTTGGATGACCAAGGTCGTTCTGTCTCTACCCAATGTTGGGTGATTTATCCGGATGGTTTTGAAATCCCTTACAATGCGGCCAAGGTTCATCGCATAACCACCGAAAGAGCGCAAAAAGAAGGCCAGCCTTTGGAATCCGTTTTGGATTTTTTTGAGGCGGATTTGAAAAAGGCTAAAGTAGTCGCAGGTCATAACATTGAATTTGACTTAATGATCCTACGGGCCGAATGGTACCGGACCGGGAGGGATGATGCTTTTGAGGGAAGGTATGTCCTCGATACCAAAGACTTATCGACGGCATTCTGTGCATTGCCCGGCGGTAGGGGTGGTCAATTCAAGTGGCCCACACTTACCGAGTTATACACCAAATTGTTTGGGACCACCTTCGAAGAAGCCCACGATGCCGCCGCGGATGTGGCTGCAACGGTGCATTGCGTTTTGGGTCTCATCCAAAAACAAGTGGTATTAGCCACTCATTTGGGGTTGACTCCGGATGCTTACCAAGGCCTTCGGAAGAGCTTGGAGGATCCGCTCGTATGGACGCCGCCATCGCCGACTCGGGCCAAGGAAACTCCGCCCTCAGCAGAACAGATCTTGACCTCCAAGGCTACCTCTTCGGGTCATCAGGGCAGCAATCTTAACCAAGGGGAGATCCCACCGGTATCCCGTTTTGTGCATTTGCATTGCCATTCCCAGTTTTCCCTGGGTATCCCGGGCTGTAGTACGGTTTACGATTTGGTGGATCATGCCGTAGCAACCGGGAGTGGCGCTGTAGCTTTGACCGACCACTCCACGCTTTACGGGGCTTTCCTGTTTTTTCAATACGCCCATGCCAAGGGGATTAAACCCATTTTGGGTTTGGATTTACAAGTTTGCAAAGACCATCTTGACCACAGCCACAAGGATAACGGAACACCCCAATTGCTGCTTGCTCGTAACCTTGTAGGTTACCAAAATTTGGTGAAACTGGGTTCCCTATCGTACACCGAAGGTTACTACTATGTACCCAGGGTTAGCCGTGAATTGGTTTTTGCGCATCGCGAAGGCCTGGTAGCGACCTCCGGCTCCCTGGATGCCGAAATTCCTTGGCTGCTGCTCAACCACGGGGTTGCCCAGGCTGAAGAGGCCCTTTTGGCCTGGAAACAAGCTTTTGGGGATGATTTTTACCTGGAAGTCCAGGATCATGGTTTGGAAGAGGAGGAATTTGTTCGCGAACAATACCTGAAGTGGTCTGCTCAATACCAAATACCAATCATTGTTACTAACAATACGTATTACAATCGTCGAGAAGACGCCGATTTACATGATACCTACCTCTGTGTCGTTCCTTTGGAGTACAAAGATACCCCGATAGGCCAGGGAAGGGGTTATCGATTTGGGATGCGGGGTCAGGGTTATCATCTATTGGATCCTTCCGAGGCTCACCAAAAAACGAATTTCCGTCCCGAATGGTTGGCCCAAACCTTGGCCTTGGCGGATTCCATGGAGTCGTACACCTTGCAGCGCGATGTTTTGCTCCCTCGCTTTGAAATTCCCCAGGGTTTCAAGGACGAAAACGACTATCTCCGTCACCTGACCACCCAGGGGGCGCTTAGGCGCTACGGAACGGTAAGTCCTGAGCTGCAAGAGCGCATTGACTTTGAATTGCAAACGATTGCCCATACCGGTTACCCCGGTTATTTTTTGATTGTGCAGGATTTTACCTCTGCAGCACGATCCATGGGCGTTACGGTTGGACCGGGCAGGGGTTCGGCGGCAGGTTCGGTGGTTGCCTATTGCACCGGTATTACCGATGTGGATCCCATACGTTACGATTTACTTTTTGAGCGGTTCCTGAACCCCGACCGGGTAAGTATGCCCGATATCGACATCGACTTTGATGACCGAGGTCGCGAAAAGGTCATGCGCTATGTTATGGAAAAATACGGCAGGAATCAAGTTGCGCAAATCGCAACCTACCACAGCATGGCCGCCAAATCGGCTATACGTAGTATAGGTCGTGTTATGGGCCTGCAGCCTCTGGAAACCGATGCCCTCGCCAAACTTTTTCCCGAAGATTTGAACCGGGCCGATTACTACAAAAAATCGCCCCTGCGCAAACTATTGCTTCAGCCCGAGCAGGGGCTCAGGCATTTGGACCAATTAAGTGCAGATGACCAGCGTAAAGCCCGTTTGTTGGTGGATATTCTGCGCAAAGGCGGACGGGAAGCCCGGGTTTTGGAGCAATCAGCGCTGCTGGAAGGCTCATTCAAAAATTCCGGAACCCACGCCTGCGGTGTTGTGATTACCCCCGGGGATTTGACGGACTATGTGCCGGTCAAAAACACCCCGGATGCTCAAATCGCCTTGGTAACCCAGTTTGATAACGAAGTGGCCGAAGCCGCAGGGCTTCTCAAGATGGACTTCCTGGGCTTGAATACCCTGACCATTATCAACGACGCGGTGGAATTAGTTCGGGCGATCCAACCTGATTTTCTCCCCCCGGAGGAATTTCCCCTGGATGATCCGCTGACGTACGCCCTTTTTCAGAGGGGTGAAACGGTTGGTATTTTTCAGTACGAATCCCCTGGGATGCAAAAATACCTGAAGGAACTCAAGCCAGACAAATTTGAGGACCTCATTGCGATGAATGCCCTGTATCGACCAGGTCCCCTCGCCTATATTCCGAATTTTATCAACCGTAAGCACGGCAAGGAAGCCATCCTGTACGATTTGGAGGATATGAAGGATTTGTTAGGCGAAACCTACGGTATCACCGTTTACCAGGAGCAGGTTATGTTGCTCAGCCAAAAGCTAGCCGGTTTTTCAAAGGGCAAGGCCGATGAATTACGCAAAGCCATGGGTAAAAAAATTCCCGAAAAGTTGGCCAAGCTTAAGCCTCAGTTTTTGGAAGGTTGCAAGGAGAGAGGCCACGATGAAGGGATAGCTTCCAAAGTTTGGAAGGATTGGGAGGCCTTTGCCGAATACGCTTTTAACAAATCCCATTCCACCTGCTATGCTGTGGTGGCTTTTCGAACCGCCTACCTCAAAGCCCATTATCCGGCCCAATTTATGGCGGCGGTCTTGTCCAACCATATGTCGGATATCACCAAGGTTGCCTTTTTTCTGGAAGAATGCCGAAGAATGGGTCTTCAGGTTCTTGGGCCTGACGTCAACGAGTCCTCCTTTCGATTTTCGGTGAATGCCGAAGGTCAAATTCGATTCGGCCTGGGCGCTATCAAAGGGGTAGGCGAAGGCGCCGTGGAGACCATGGTAGAGCAGCGGCGATTAGGAGGAGTATATACCAGCCTCTTTGATTTTTGCAAGCGGATAGATTTGCGGCAAGCCAACAAAAAAACACTCGAGGCCTTGGCTTTGGCTGGGGCTTTGGATCGTCTCCAAAGTATTAACGGTAATCGACGGTTGTTGCTGGATTCCGAAGCGGGTGGGGGAAGCAACCTCTTGGAAAAGGCTATGCGCTTTGGACAGCAATTCAGGGAATTATCCATGCAATCCCAAACTTCCTTGTTTGGGGCGGCGGGCATGGTTGACATCAACGAACCCGAAATCAAGCCCATGGAACCGTGGCCAACCCTGGAGGTATTGCGCAAGGAGAAAGAAGTCGTGGGATTGTACATCACCGCCCATCCCTTGGATAGTTATGCCTTGGAAATTCAGCATTTGGGCCTCAGTCCCTTGGTGCACTTGGACGAGAGGCCGGAGCAGGATTTGCAAATGGCGGTCATGGTAACGGATGTTCAGTATTTCAGGGATTCCAAGAACCAGGAGGTTCTGGCCTTTGCGGTCGAAGACAAAGAAAGCACGCGCAAATTCCGTCTGCGTGGCGATCAGGCCATGAAGTTCAAGCACTTGGTTGAAACCGGAACCGCGCTCTTGATTTCGGGTCGGTGGGAATACTTTCAGGGCAAGGACGGACAACAGGCCGGCTTTTTTCGCTTTTCCAATTTGGAACTTTTGTCCGAACTCGCCGACAAAAGGTTCAAGTGCCTGACGATTCGTCTGCAACTATCCCAATTGGCTCCGGCCTTCAATCAAAGTCTGGGACAAACATTGCGAGCCTATCCCGGTAAATTGGCCGTCAAGGTAGAATTGTGGGTTCCTGAGGACCAGCGGGCGGTCGGAATGCGATCAGAGCATCTCAAAGTGGCTCCGGATTCCGGACTTTTTGAGGAACTGAAACGCCTGGAAGTGGGCTATGCCTTGGCTTGAGCGTAACTTTGGCTCGGTTTTTGATTAAAACAAATCAACTCTAAATTTTTATCTTATGGCCCTCGAAATCACCGATTCCAATTTTCAAGAAAAAGTCCTTCAATCGTCCCAGCCTGTATTGGTTGACTTTTGGGCTGAATGGTGTGGTCCCTGCCGCATGGTAGGCCCAGTTGTCGAAGAAATTTCCCGCGAAATGGAAGGCAAGGCTGTGGTTGGAAAGCTCGATGTGGATAGCAACCCCGAAGTGGCCACCCGTTACGGTATCCGCAGTATTCCCACCCTATTGGTCTTCAAGAATGGCGAGGTTGTAGAAAAGCAAGTGGGTGTGGTTCCCAAGCAGAACTTGGTGGCCATGTTGAACGCCCATATGGCCTAAATCCGTGCTGGGCCTCAAACTGCCCACCGATCCCCGCTGGGCCGAAGTTGCAGAGAAATCCATCGAGGAAATCTTGGTGGACCATGCTTTTTGTGAGCAGAAGGCCGCTTCTTCCTGCATTTCGCTGGTGGTTCAATACCCCGATTATCCCCGGCTGGTTCGAGAATTGGCTCCTGTTGTTACCGAAGAATGGGGTCATTTTCGTACCGTCGTCGAGGAAATGGATCGTCGTAACATTGCCCTCGGACCTCAGCGTAGCGATGAATATGTTGTTGCCTTGTTAGCTTTCCAGCCCAGAGGCCTCGACCGCAAAGAACGCCTCCTCGAAAAATTACTTTGTTGCGCGCTCATCGAAGCCCGCTCCTGCGAGCGGTTTCGCCTCCTGTCCTTGCATTGTTCTGATCAGGATCTTCGCAAGTTTTACCATGCCTTTATGGTCAGTGAAGCAGGTCATTACCGACTCTTTATGGATTTGGCCGAAGCCTATTTCCCCAAAGAGAAGGTGCGTAAGCGTTGGGAGGAATATTTGGTTTACGAAGCCGAGGTCATGCTCCGTTTCCGTTCCCGGACCGGTAGAATTCATTAGCCCCGCGCCATGGCTCATGACCTACCCTACGATGGCAAACGGCCTCAAGAGCGATCGCAGCGCTATGCCGACCTATGGCGTGACTGGGAGGCCCTGAAAGATCCTGCAGCCGGATGGCTGGCCAACGCCGCTAACCTCCTGGCTTTACTTCACCAGGGTTTGGGGCTTTGGTGGACCGGATTTTATGTGTTCCGGGAATCCGACCAGACCTTGGTTCTTGGTCCTTTTCAGGGCCCGGTTGCCTGCACCCGAATTGCCATTGGACGAGGGGTTTGTGGGGCTAGTTTTGTGCAAAAAGAGCCTGTCATCGTCCCCGACGTGGACGCATTCCCCGGGCATATTGCGTGTAGCAGCCTTAGCCGTTCTGAATTGGTAATGCCCCTATGGCATGGCGGACTGGTGGTTGGTGTTTTGGATCTGGACAGCCAGGAGCTCGATGATTTTGGTGAAGCGGATGTGAAGGCTTTGCAGCCTTTTTTGGATAGCCTCCAAAAATTTTGGACCGACCTTAGGGTGGGCTAATTCCCAACACAAAGCGCACATTGCGTTGCATGTTTTGGAGTCCTGCCCGTGCAATGGGGCTATGCCGGAACAGGGTCGTGAAATTTTCTTCGCTCATGCTGAGCCACTCCTCGGCGGTCGGAAATGGATTTTGAAGTGAATCAAAGCGAGGCTCTTTATGCGGAGCCGAAAACCGGTTCCAGGGGCAGACCTCTTGACAGATATCACAACCGAAGGCCCAGCCTTCGCTCTGGCCTTCAAAGGTTTCAGGTATTTGGTTGCGGAGTTCGATGGTCAAATACGATAAGCAACGGCGGGCATCCATCCGGTAGGGTTCCAAGGCCCCGGTGGGACAGGCTTCCACACAGCGGTTGCAGTCCCCGCAATGGTCTTTGACCGGATGATCGTAGGTGAATTCCAAGTCACAGAGTATTTCGGCCAGAAAAAAATAACTCCCGCTTTGTTTTTGTAACAAATTCGTATTCTTCCCTACCCATCCCGCTCCGGCCAAAGCAGCCCAGGATTTTTCGAGGATGGGCGCAGAATCGGTAAATATCCGAACATTAAAATCGCCGAATTCTTCCTTCATTCTTTGGACCAAGACCCGCATTTTGTCCTTGAGGACTCGATGGTAATCTTCCCCTTGGGCGTACCTCGCTATTTTGGGTGAAGGCGTTGAGGGAATCTCTTGGTAATAATTGTGCAGCAAGACCACAACGGACCGGCAACCGGCCAGCAAGCGCCGGGGGTCCAGCCTTTCTTCAAAATGCCTCTCCATATAGCTCATTTCGCCATGGTTTCCTTGCTGAAGCCAGGTCTCCAGGCGCTGACTTTCCTCATCCAGGCGTCGGGCCTGCGCCACTTTGCAATCCAGGAAACCCAAATCCAGGGCCAAGGCTTGAAGGCGTTGGCGACGGTGATGGGCTAGGAGATTCATGACAGCGAAGAACCCCTAAAATACAGCCCTTGTCCTAGTCTGTTACGTTAGATTTGTAGAGTGGACCAAGATTCCGGTTGGTATTTGGAAGTTGCCGTGCCGTTGGGGGTGGATGGTTTGTACACCTATGCGATGCCTGCATCCTGGATCGTGGAAAATCAACCCCCAAAGGAGCTGGTGGGTTGTCGGGTGAGGGTGACGTTTGGAAAGCGAAAACAGTACGTGGGACTCGTTATGGAAGTTCATAACCAGAAACGTTCCTATCCGGTCAAAGAGGTTTTGGAACTTTTGGATCCCAGTCCCGTTTGGGGTAAGCACGGCCATGCCCTATGGACCTGGATGCAGCGTTATTATCTCTGTTCCGCGGGGACATTGATGGGTATGGCTTTGCCGGCCCTGATGCGGGTTGGAAGCGAAAGTGTTTTGGTGGCCATGGAGCTCAACGAGGATGAATTGGAGGAAACGGGGCCGGATTTACATCCGCTCTCCCGTCAGCTATGGGAAAGGTTGCGCCAGGGCCCGGGTCTGAACATGGAGGCGGTGAGTCGCTGGATGGAGCCGCATAACCCGGTACCCTATATCCAGGAGTTGACGGTCGCTGGCCTAATTAGCACGTCGGAATCCTTTGCCAAAGTTTACCGCCCCAAAAGCGAGCCCATGGTGGCTCCGGGTCCTCGTTGGTTGGCCGAAGGTTCCCAAGTGCTCCAAGGTTTGGCCCGTTCACAGCGCCAACAAGAATTTGTTATGGCTATGATGGCGCTTGCCCGCGGCCAAGAACCTGTACCTCTTCAGGACGTGCTGCATAAACTTCAAATTTCAAAAACCCCTGTCACGGTTTTAAAGGCTCTGGTGGACCGGGGTTGGGTCGTGCGTAGTACCCGCCGGGTTCCTCGGGTTCGCCTTCGGTCCGGGCTTCAACAACCGTTCAACCTTAATCCTGCCCAGGTAATCGCTTCCCAAAAAGCCAGGCAGGCTATCGATCAGGGCCATAACATTCTTTTGTACGGGGTTACAGGTAGCGGTAAGACCCTTGTTTATTTGGATCTGATGCGATCCGTTCTGGAACGAGGGGACCAGGTCTTGTATCTCTTGCCCGAAATTGCTCTGACCCATCAGTTGGTACAACGGCTAGCGGCCTATGTTGGGGTTGAGGTTGGGGTTTACCACTCCCG
>JBMTCP010000006.1:0-83073 GCA_049431025.1 Bacteroidia bacterium
TTGATGGTGATATGCGCCAAGCCAAGCGCCGACTCGGCTTGTTTTCCCGTGCATGATTTGTTACGAAGATCGATCAGCATAAGGTGATTCTCGGTGCCTCCGGAAATCAATTGGTAACCTCTTTCAACCATTGCCGAAGCCAAGGCCGCAGCATTTTGGCGAACCTGTTTGGCATAATCTCGAAAAGAAGGTTGCAAGGCCTCCCCAAAAGCCAAGGCTTTGGCCGCGATAATATGCTCCAAAGGCCCACCTTGGGTACCGGGAAAAACCCCTGAATCCAGCAAAGATGACAGCGAGCGCAATTCACCTTTGGGGTTACGCAAATCCCAGGGGTTGGGCATGTCTTGTCCCATCAGGATGATACCGCCTCGGGGTCCTCGTAGGGTTTTGTGGGTGGTGGAAGTGACGATGTGGCAATGAGGAAAAGGATGATTCAAGAGACCGGCAGCAATCAGTCCCGACGGGTGTGATATATCCGCCATGAGCAAGGCACCTACCGAATCGGCAATTTGCCTCAGGCGGGCGTAATCCCAATCCCTTGGGTAGGCCGAAGCCCCGCAGATGATGAGCTTGGGTTGGACTTTTTGGGCTTTGAGAGCCACTTGATCCCAATCAATCAGCCCGGTTTCTTGTTCCACCCCATAAAAATGGGCTTGGTACAATTTGCCCGAATAATTCACCGGTGAACCGTGGGTCAAATGCCCACCGTGGCTAAGGTCAAAACCCAAAATGGAGTCACCGGGTTGGAGTACCGCCAACATGACAGCAGCATTGGCCTGGGCCCCGGAATGGGGTTGGACATTGGCCCACGAGGCCCCAAACAGTTCGATTAATCGATCAATAGCGATTTGTTCGATTTGATCCACCACCTCGCATCCCCCGTAGTATCGTTTTCCCGGAAGTCCTTCTGCATACTTATTGGTCAGAATTGAACCGGCAGCCTCCATTACCTGGGTGGAAACGTAATTCTCGGAAGCGATCAATTCCAAACCACTCCGTTGCCGATCTTCTTCCGCTTGAATAAGTTCTGCAATTCGACGATCTTGTATCATAGGATAGGATTAATTAGAACAAATTATTGTACGGGATCGTTAGCTTGACTTTGTTCCCAAGCCCAGGCCGTTTGCATCATATCTTCAAGGCTGTAACGAATCTTCCATCCCAGTTCTTGAACGGCTTTGGTGTTGTTGGCATACACGGCAACCACATCACCGGGTCGCCGGGGACCAAAGGTCCAAGGCAGTTGCAGGCCGTTGACCGATTCAAAGGCTTGTATCATTTCCAAGACCGTTTGGCCCACGCCGGTACCCAGGTTAAAGACCGACCAGGGAAGAGGTGCTGATGTGGGTTTTTGAAGGTAGCGAACCGCATCAACATGGGCCTGGGCGATATCGCAGACATGGATATAATCCCTAAGGCAGGTTCCATCCCGGGTTGGGTAATCATTACCAAAAACCGTTAACTGACCCCGCAGCCCACGGGCGGTCTGGGTGATGTACGGTAACAAATTATCGGGGACTCCCACAGTGCATTCCCCTATGCGGGCGGAGGGGTGCGCCCCAACCGGATTAAAGTAACGAAGGGCAACAACACGCTGTTGGGGAGTTCCGGAACTTTTGCCGGATTGAACCCAATCCCGCAAGAGGGCTTCGCCGACCGCTTTGGTACGGCCGTAAGGGGATTCGGTTTCGAGCAACGGGGATTCTTCGGTCACCGGGATTTTTTCCGGATTACCGTAGACCGTGCAACTGGAGGAAAATACAAAACCATGAATCCCGTAATCCTGACAGGCTTGCATCAAATTAACCTGCCCCACCAGGTTGTTCTGAAAATACATCAACGGATGCTGGGTGGATTCGCCCACCGCCTTGTAGGCCGCAAAATGTATAACACATTCAATGTCCTTTTCTTGGGCCATGATGCGCTGGAGATCCTCGGAGACGGTAAGATCCGCTTGGTATTGATGGTAATCCTGAGCGGAAATTTCTCGGATGCGGTTCGCGATGCTTGGTCTGGAACGACTGTAATTATCGACCCCGACAACCTCGTAACCGGCTTGAAGCAAGGCCACCACGGTATGCGAACCAATATACCCGGTGCTACCGGTAACAAGGATTTTGGGCATGGTTATCGTTTCAACAAATTCAAGAGGTATTGACCGTATCCCGATTTCACCAAAGGTTGAGCAACCGCTTGAAGGCCTGCGTCATCGATAAAGCCCATGCGCCAGGCAATTTCCTCGATGCAACCGATTTTGAGACCTTGTCGTTCTTCGATGACCTGAACGAATTGTCCGGCTTGCATAAGCGAAGCAAAGGTCCCGGTATCCAGCCAAGCCGTTCCCCGGTCAAGCACCTGAACCTTGAGGCGCCCCTGGGCCAGGTAGTGCCGGTTGATATCCGTGATTTCGTATTCGCCCCGAGCGGATGGTTGCAGGTTCCGTGCAATTTCGACAACGTCTTCGTCGTAGAAATACAGACCAGGGACGGCGTAATTGGATTTGGGTTTGGCTGGTTTTTCTTCGATGCTCAGGGCTTTGCCCTCTTGATCAAATTCCACCACCCCGTAACGTTCGGGGTCGTTGACATGGTAGGCAAAAACTACGCCACCCTCGGGATTGGCATGGGAAGCTAACATACGGCTTAAGCCAGAACCGTAAAAAATGTTATCACCCAAAACCAAGGCGGACTTGTTAGGTCCAATAAAATCGGCACCCAAGACAAAGGCCTGGGCCAATCCGTTGGGTACCTCCTGAACACAATATTCAAAACGACAACCGATGCGTGAACCGTCCCCCAACAAGCGTTCAAACGAAGGCAGGTCCTGGGGCGTAGAAATGATAAGGATTTCACGGATACCCGCCATCATCAGGACCGAAATCGGGTAATAAACCATGGGCTTATCGTAAACCGGCATCAATTGCTTGCTGGTCGCTAAGGTCAGTGGATGCAAACGTGTGCCGGATCCCCCGGCCAAAACAATGCCTTTCATAAATTAAGAAATAGGGTTGCGAATTTGATCGGCCAAGAGGTACAAAACCGCCATGCGTACGGCGACACCGTTCTCGACCTGTTGCAAGATGACCGAGTGAGGACCATCCGCAACATCGGATTGCAATTCAACACCACGGTTGATAGGCCCCGGGTGCATAATGACCAAAGGATGCGAAAGTTTTTGGAGTCGTTCGCGGTTTATTCCAAAGTACAAGGCGTATTCTCTCAAGGAAGGGAGGTAACGAATGGCCTGCCTTTCGTGTTGGATTCGAAGCACATTGGCCACGTCGCACCATTCCAGGGCTTCATCCAAGCGATGCATAACCGGGAAGCCCATATCTTCCAGATGCGGGGGCAAGAGGGTGGCGGGTCCCGTAACACGGACTTCAGCACCTAATTTTTGCAAACAATACAGGTTGGACATGGCAACGCGCGAGTGCAATACGTCCCCAACCATCAGCACTTTGACCCCGCGAATGCGTCCCAACTTTTGCCGAATGGTGTAGGCATCCAAGAGCGCCTGGGTGGGGTGTTCGTGGGCGCCATCCCCGGCATTGATAATCCGTGCATCCACCCGATCGGCCAGGTATTGGCAAGTGCCGGCATGCGCATGCCGCACCACCAACATATCGATTTTCATGGCCAGAATATTACGAACCGTATCGCTCAGGGTTTCACCTTTGGCCAGCGAACTTCCGCTTCCCGAAAAATTGACCACATCGGCAGACAGCCGTTTTTCGGCCAGTTCAAATGACAGGCGGGTACGGGTCGAATTTTCAAAAAAGAGGTTGGCGATCGTCAAATCCCGAAGGGAGGGTACTTTGCGGACCGGACGGTAAAGGACTTCCAGAAATTGATCGGCCGTTTGAAGAATCAGTTCCAGATCTGCTTCGTTCAGGTCTTTGATGGCCATCAAGTGCCTTGTGCTGAGGGTCCCTGTTTTCATCCGGCCGGGGGTGTTGCTGAAGGTGCAAAGGTTTCGATCCAAACAAAATCCCGCTCCGATTCTTCCATCCATTCAACGTGGATGCGTTGGTTGGGCAGGGTATTGACTTTACGACCAAAATAATCCGGCCGTATTGGGAATTCTTGGCTGTAAAGGCGGTGCAAAAGAACCATAAGTTCGACCCTGGCGGGTCTTCCAAAATCCAGAAGGGCGTCCAAACCCGACCTCAGGGTTCTTCCTGTGAACAAAACATCGTCGATTAAAATCACGGCTTTGCCTTCGATCGAAAAATCAATTCGGGTATCCGAAGGAAGCAGTGGACCTTCGCGACGGCGAAAATCATCCCGGTGAAAGGTCACATCCAGAAGACCCAAGGGTACCAGATGGCCTGTTTTGGCTTCCAGGATTCGGTGAATTCGGCGGGCCAACAAGGTGCCACGCGGTTGAAGCCCAATAAGAACGCTGTTTTCAAATCGATCATGGCGTTCAATTAATTCCTGACTGAGTCGATCCAACATCAGGCTCAACTGCACGGGATCAAGGAGATTTTGGCGTCCTGGGGTCATCTTATGGGGCGGGCCGCTGAGCGCGTGCTAAGATAGCATCAAAATGCGCCTTGCTCAAGGGAATGACCGATAAGCGGGTATGCGTCAGCAGAGCTAAACCTTCAAATTGGGGGTCGCTTTTGATTTCATGCAGGGTAACGGGACGCTTTAGGGGCCGAATAGGGCGCACCTTGACGGCTACCCACGGTTGGCCGGGTTCGGCCGTCGGGTCGTCAAAGGCTTTGGAGTGGATTTCCATAATCCCAACCACCGCTTTTTGGGACACGCTATGGTAAAACAGGGCTTGATCACCGGGTCGCATGGACTTTAGGTTAAGTTTGGCTTGGTGATTGCGGACGCCATCCCAGGTTCCCTCCCGCTCACGGCATAAATCATCCCATGCATAGGTTTCAGGTTCTGATTTGAGCAGCCAATATGCCAAGGTTCGATGGGTTTAAATCAATCTTCGCCTAAATTTAAGGTTCAAATGAGCCCCATGCCCCGTTCAAGCACCAAGCATTCCGACCCCCAAGCGACTCCTATTCATCCCGGGACATTTTCGGAGCGATTCTTAAGGGCCAAACAAAAGGTGGAACAGATGGAAAGATCCACCCAAGACCCGGACCAGGCCATGGAGGCCTATCGTCAGGCTATGGAGGACCTGCAATGGTGCAGGGAATACCTGCGCAATGCCCGCTTGCAGGTTGAAACCTTGGTTAACGAATCCGCTTAAGGGGCAAACTGCTTGGCGGGGTCTCTTTCACAAAGTCAAGCCACGAATCAGCGTATTTTCCCTTGAGTACCCGAGGGAATTTATGCTGTCCTCCCATTTTGTTGAGGGTGTTCATCCAACGTAGAGGGACCTCCTCGGGAAGGATGACCATTTCCATTCGGGACAATGCATGACGGCGCTCTACTTCGTAATCATCGTTGAGCGTGCAAAGAATGTTATCCAATTTGGTGAGCAAGTCGATTTGCCTTTGGCGGACCGAATCCACTTGGTTTGCAGCTACGGAAAGATACCAACGATGCCCGTAGCCGGCTTCGCCTGACAAGCCCATCACGGCACATTCCCCCAATTGAAGAGCCTCATCCTGAGCTAGTTTGAGTAAGGCCTCGTTGATATTTTCCATGGAGAGGTGCTCGCCGCATAGACTCAAAAAATGCTTGATTCTTCCTGTGATACGGATTTCCAAATGGGCTAGATCCTCAAAGCGAATGGTATCACCAATTAAATAGCGCCACGCACCGGAACAGGTGGAAATGAGGAGGGCATAATCTTGATGCGCTTGAACTTGGTCAAGGGGAATGGCCTTTGCTTCCGGCCGTACATGACCATCTTCATCAAAATGTATATCGTCAAAAGGAATGAATTCGAAATAGATTCCGTTGTTAAGACTTAGCCGCATGCCTTTGCGTTCCGGCGTTATCCGCGTATCGTAAGCCAGGAATCCTTCGGAAGCCAAATACGTTTCGATGTAAGAAAGGGGCCGTGCGCACAGGCGCTTAAAGGCCGGTAGGTAGGGGTCGATGGCTACGCCACCGAAGGCAAAAACCTGAAGATTTGGCCAGATTTCGTGGATGGACTTTACCCCGTAATGAAGAACGATTCGTTCGAACAGCAATTGCATCCAGGATGGTATCCCGGTGACCACCCAAATATCCCAATTTTTGGCTTGAAGGGTGATTTCATGGATTTTTTGCTCCCAATCTTTGATCCGTGCTATCCGATCACCCGGCTTGAAAAAAGGGGTAAACCACAGGGGAATCTTGGAGGTATTGATGCCGCTGAGGTCACCATAATAATAATGCCCCGAATGGTTTAGGCTGGCCGAACCACCCAGGACCAAAATACCTTTTTCGAAAAGCTCGCTGGGAAAGTTAAAACGGGACAATACCAACATTTGTTTTATGGAAGTCCGGCGCATGGACTTGATCATATCGCCCGAAACAGGAATGTACTTGCTGGCGGCTTCGGAGGTTCCGCTGCTTAGGGCAAAGTACTTGATTTTGCCTGGCCAGGTGATGTTGGATTTGCCCTCGTGATACCGCTTCCACCAACGTTCGTTAATGGCATTGTAATCGTGAATGGGCACGCGTCGGCTAAACTCATCCAGCATGTGGCCGGAGTCCAAAATGGAAGAGAAACCGTAATAGCGACCGATATCTGTGTTACGGGCTTTACGCAGGAGACGTGCCAGGACCAGTTTTTGCTGAAGTCGTGGACTTAAAATATTAAACTGTAGGGCTTTACTTGCCTGGAGCGTGCGTTTGAATAAGGTTCCAAGCAACGCCATTCCTCAGGAATTTGCAGATTCGGGCTCCCAGGTTTCCGGTTGATTTCTCCATGCATTCAGAGAATTCAATTCCTCGGCGGAGAGGTAAAAGTTTTCTACAGCTGACTCCAGGAGTTCAGGGTAGGAACACAGGCTCAATAATCGAAAACCAGCCTCCTCAAATCGACGGGATGCTACGGGAAAGCCGTATGTAAAAACACTGAGTACGCCCAAAACTTCCACACCGGCCTGGCGAAGCGTTTCTGCTGCCTGCAAGGAACTGGAACCGGTAGAGATCAGGTCCTCAATCAAAACGGTTCGAGAGCCTGGTTCGACCCGGCCCTCTACAAGACTCTTGGTGCCGTGATCTTTGGCCTTGGCTCGAACATAGGCAAAGGGAAGGCCCAATTGCTCGGCCACCAAAACACCTTGCGGAATGCCAGCCGTGGCTACACCCGTGATTAGGTCGCAACGGCCCCATTCTGAGTTGATCCTATGGGCCAGTTGTTGACGAATGAAAGTTCGATAGGAAGGGTACGATAAGGTAACCCGGTTATCGCAGTAGATGGGAGAAAGCCATCCGGAGGCCCAACGGTACGGTTGGTTGGGTGATATTTGAACTGCTTTGGTTTCCAACAATATCTTCGCAATAGCCAAAGCCGTTTCTTTCGTATCCATGTCCCAAAAATACTTGTTTTTTTGCCAGGATGTCCCTTACAGGCTCCGCGCACCCCGGTCTAATGAACCTGCCTTGAGCTTGGACGAACTCTGGGAGGAGGTACAAGAAAAATTGAGGGTAAATCCCTTAACCGCGCCTGAAACGGAACATAACCCTGGACCAGCGGCACTTCAAGAACGAGCGGTTGAAGATCCACCCACGATGTGGGCTGCCCTCATGCAACGTTGTTTGGTATTGGATGCCGGTGGGGGGCTGATTTTTAGCGAAAACAAAATGTTATGGATCTTGAGACACGGACGTTGGGATTTACCCAAAGGCAAAGCGGAACCTGGGGAGTCCATTTTGGAAACAGCACTTCGGGAATGTCGGGAAGAATGCGGCCTGGTCAATCTGATTCCCAGAGATGATCATAACAATCTTGAAACCAATCATTTGTATCTTTTTAAAGGCCATGTTGCCTGGAAGCGTAGTTCCTGGTTCAAGATGACCTGCCCCATGCCAGGCAATGAACGACCCGTTCCACAGGTCGAGGAGGGTATCGTGGAAGTTCGATGGATGGGTAAGGATGAGGTGCAAGCCACCGCGTTACCGATGACCTTCCCTTCCATTCGCGCACTCTACGAAGAGGCTGAAGCGATGAAATTTACAGAATTTGATCCGTCCTGAGCGCCGAAATACCACGCGCTACCACGGCCGGGACCAAAGGAGCAGGGTTACCTCCATGCCGAACGATATCCCGAACGACCGAAGAAGAAACCGCCTGTAATCCGGGATCACAGACCAAAAAGAAGGTTTCCACGCCGTAGAGGTCCCGGTTGAGTTGAGCTATGCTCTTTTCATTTTCAAAATCCTGGGTATTTCTTAAGCCTCTGACAATGAATGAAGCTCCAATTTCTTGGCAAAACCGGGCCGTAAGGTCCTCGTAGGTCAAAACCTGAATCCGGCTATCACCGGTCAAAAGTTCTTGGATCCAGCGTAAACGCGTTTCCAAATCAAATAGATACCTTTTTTCGCTGTTATGACCCATACCGACGACCATACGGTCAAAATGTTGAAGAGACCGTTGAATGAGGTCCAAATGCCCCAGGGTTATCGGATCGAAGGAACCGGGAAACAAGGCGGTGCGCAGGCTCATGGGGGCGGGTCTGTTGGTGGTTAACGTTCAAAAATACAAAAACGCGTGAGACCGTAGGTTAACTCATGGGTCGCACTATGGCTCAGACTAAATCGTCGATACGTAAGCGCGTGTTCGATAACCAGCAAACCACCCGAGGCCAGAAGCCCACCTTCAATGATACGTTCAACGAGACCCTCCTGACGAGGGTCGCCGTAAGGAGGGTCAGCCAGGATTAGATCAAAGGGCTGCCCGCCCAGTAGGGTAAGAGGTAGTGGAATCTGGATGTTTCGAAACAGATCCAGGGAAATAACCCGACTCCTTCCCGGTCCATAGCGTTTTTCAAGGCTATGCAGGTGACGAATGGCTTCAGGATGAAAATCCACCGCCGTCAAATGACGGGCACCGCGTTCCAAACAGGCCTGTCCCAGCGATCCTGTCCCAGCAAAGAGATCCAGAACCGAGGTTTGATCCCAGCTCAATCGCGTGCTGAGGTGGTTCATTAATCCCATCAAGGCCTTGGAGGTGGTTGGACGCACCTTCCACACCTCTTTTCCATGCCGGCTGTGCGGTGAATTTCTTGCTTGTGCCGGTTTCATTCGCAAGCGGCTTGCCATAGTCGCAGACCTTCCGCCATAGCCAGGAGGCTTGCTTTCCGAAGAGATGAACCTTGGGTTGGAAGAGGGATGATATGTTCAAAAGCATGATCCAAAGCCGCTCGGGTATTGGGATCATCGGGGCCGGGGCCGACCTGGTGAAGTACGTTAGCCCGGTAAGCTTCCTGCAAACGAAGGATTTGGTACCAGGTATCCAAGGGATTACTCACCAAATAGCGGCCGTGATGGTGCAAGGTATGGGCATCCAAAACCCAAATGGAGACGTCCCTAACCCCCGGAACCATGGCGATGCAACGAGTTGGGCTTGAAGCCGGTCGAAGTTGGTGTTGCCAATAGACGGTCCAGAGCACCGAACTACTCAGCAAGGCGCCCCGTTCGGGATGGTTCACCACTTCCTTGGCCCAACAACGGGGAACAGCATAGACTTGCACAGCTTGAAAGCCTGGCCACGTCTGCCACCCAAGAACTTCATCTTCCAAGGGGCCGCAAACCGATTCCATCAGGGGGATAAGCCCATGAATAGTCGCAGGTTCCAAAATCATGCCCCAGTTAGCGGGACCCAAACCCCATTCGGCGATCAAACCCAGAGGCAACCAGGTACTGCGAGGAAATTCAGCTGCCCAAAAATCCCAGGATAGG
Source organism: Bacteroidia bacterium (assembly GCA_049431025.1). Taxonomy (GTDB): domain Bacteria; phylum Bacteroidota; class Bacteroidia; order UBA7662; family UBA7662; genus SYHX01. Next base: position 9,810 of record JBMTCP010000006.1, read on the forward strand.
TGCTTTTGCTTTAAGGCTTGCAGATAGGCTTCGGATGATTCAAGATCTCCTTTATCCCGGTAAACCAAGCGGGCATTCCGCTCATCTGGACGATAAGCCCTTAAGGATTCGGGCAGAAGGAGCCCAGGGTCCGGTAAATCAAGGGCGGGACCATCAGGGCCGAGATACAAGGCATCTCCGAGTCCCAGCAAGGGGGTTAGCTCAGGGTTATTTCCCAAAAAATTGCTATTCCCAGTTTCCGCTTAGGTTGGCGTCCACCATGGACCCAACCCGCAAAACCTTGCGGGTATCAAAGGGTGCGGAGTCCTCCACCTCAAAAACATTTAGCTCAAGATTACTTTTCTTAACCTTCCCGGCTCTCAGAATAAAACGAGCGGTATCGGCATAGGGTACATAGGGAAGTGAATCGATGGGATAATCTTTGAATAACGAGTCAGCGACCGAAATCAGGATGGTTTCGTAACGAATACCCCGCCGGATATCCGCCGAGTCATCCGGGTTACCAATCACCTTGGTGATTTTCATTTTCCCGGTTTTGGTGTATTCCAGTAATTTTTCCCAGGTGTCGGCAAATTCGCCATTGTTTTCGCGGTAGGTAACCTGGGCTGTGCGGATTTGCTTGAGTCGCTCAATAACTGCTGCATAGCGCCGATTCCTTTCCTTTTCGAATCGTAAAGGCTTGGCAATGGTTTCGACCGTTTCGTAGGTAAGCCAAACAATCAGACCCAGAAGAACGAGTTTGAAGATGTTTTGGAGGTTCATAAAGCGAATTTGACTTGCAATATTACCCCAAAGGATTTGAATTCGGGTTTGCCTAGGTGTAAACAATTTTTGTTCCTTGGTGTTGCTCCAATCAAGATGGACCGTTTTTCGATCAAAGACATTGAAGCCTTGACTGGTATTCGTGCAGCGACCCTGAGGATGTGGGAAACCCGTTATGGTTTGGTGGAGCCCAAAAGAAGCCCTACCAAAATACGTTATTACGACCAAGATGACCTTCGTAAATTGCTAGGGGTATCGGCCTTAATGCGTCAAGGGGCCAAGATTTCTCAATTAGCCAAGTTGGATACGGCGGAACTGCACCAGGCGGTTTTGCATCAAGAATTGGGCCCCTTGCCTTTGGACGAACGATTGGAAGCCCTGACCCTGGCCATGATAAGCCTGGATGAGCCGGCCTTTTTGAGGCTGTTGACCAGGGCTTTTGATCAATACGGGGTCGAGGAGGCCATGATGGAATTGATATTCCCTTTTTTTCGGCGAATCGGGATTTTGTGGCAAACCGGCTCCATAAACCCCGCCCATGAGCATTTTATTACCAATATTATTCGTCAAAAGCTCGTGGTCGCTATCGATCGTCTTGCCGAACAAGCCTTACCAAAAATCCAGGGACCCCCATTAGGAACAGCCAGGCGCTACCTTCTCTACCTTCCCGAAGGTGAGTTCCATGAATTGGGCTTGCTTTTTGCATGCTATATCCTCAAGGCAAGGGGGCAAGAGGTGGCCTATATCGGTGCGAATGTGCCTTACCCGGATTTGTTTGTCATCGATCAGCAATACCGCCCTGATTTTACCCTGTTTTCGATGACCTCCTCCCTGGCTCAGGATTCGGTACCTGACTATCTGGCTCGGGTCAAACAAGATTTTCCACGTTGCATCCACTTGGTAACCGGTCCTTTGGCCGTTTTGGCAGAGGGTCAGGTTGAATGGAAAAGGCCTTTGGTTTTGATCAAAGATTTTAAGGAGTTGATTAACCGCATCGTCGCTTTCGCCGAAGGAATGTCGGTGGCGGTCTAATGAGCATGCTTATTTAGGTTTCGTTGGAACCATGTTTTGGAAACTCATTTTAGGCGTCGCCTTGGGCTTTGGGGGTATGGAATTCCTGGGATGGGCTATTCATAAATACCTGATGCATGGACCCTTGTGGTTTATACACCGTACCCACCATCGCCCCTCAGGGCATGGATTGGAATGGAACGATCTGTTTTCCCTGGTTTTTGGAGGTTTGGGGGTTTATTTACTCCTGGGTGGGTTGGAGCCATGGCAGCCTTGGCGTTTGGGGGCCGGATTGGGGGTCTGCCTATACGGAATTTTTTACTTCGTTCTGCACGACGCCTGGGTTCATCGTCGTTGGACGCTTCCCAAGCCCTTTGATGGACCGTATTTGCAGGCCATGATCAGGGCGCACAGGGCTCATCATGCCAGCCTCAACGCCAAACCTTCCGAATCCTACGGCCTTTGGCTGTTCCCTCGCCGCTTCTGGAACAGGAAGACGAAGAACCCTTGAGCCTATCTTTGGGTAAAATTCTTACCCTATGCACGTTCGTTTTTCGATTTCTTTCTCAAGCCAAAGGACCCGGCTTGCTGCTTTGGTTTTTGTTGGGGTTCTTTGGGGCTTCATGACGTCAACGCAGGCCCAACCCCTGAACTATCCCGATACCCGCAAGGTTGACCAAATAGACACCTATTTCGGGGAAGTGGTTGAAGACCCGTACCGTTGGCTGGAAGACGATCGCTCCGAAGAAACTGCCGATTGGGTCCGTCGTCAAAACGAATTGACCTTTGGTTATCTAAAACAAATTTCGTTCCGCGACAAAATCCGCAAACGCCTGGAGGGTCTTTGGAATTACGAGAAATATTCCGCCCCATTTCAGGAAGGCGATTACACCTATTTTTATAAAAACAACGGATTGCAAAATCAATCGGTTTTGTACCGCGAACTCAGTTCCAAGCCCGGTCTTAGCGAAGTTTTTTTGGACCCTAATCAATTTTCCAAAGACGGTACCTCTTCGTTGGCTGGAATTCAGTTTTCCAAAGATGGTTCGCATTGTGCTTTCCAAATCAGTGAGGGTGGATCCGATTGGCGAAAGGTCGTGGTATTGAACACCAAAACCCGCAAGCAAATCGGCGACACTTTGATGGATGTCAAGTTTAGTTCCTTGGCCTGGAAAGGCGAGGAAGGTTTTTTTTATTCCAGTTACGATAAGCCCCTTCAGGGCTCGGCCTTGTCCGGCAAAACCCAATTCCATAAATTGTATTACCATCGCCTTGACCAACCCCAAAAGGCCGACGAACTTGTATTTGGGGGAGAGGCCAGGCCTTACCGTTACGTGGGCGCTGTGGTTAGCGAAGATGGTCGTTACCTCTTCATTTCAGCAGCCCAAGCTACTTATGGAAATGAGCTGTATTACAAAGATTTGAGGACCAAGAATTCCCCGATTTTGCCCATCATCCAGGGTCTCGAAAACGAAACGGATGTGGTGCATACCGAAGGGGATACCGTTTACCTTTTGACCAACCTGAAAGCTCCTAACCGCCGATTGGTATGGACTCGACTCCAATCCGCTGAACCCAGGAATTGGCAAGATGTTATTTCCGAAACAGAAGCTCCCCTGACGGTTAGCGCCGTTGGTGGATTTTTCTTTGCCAACTATTTGCAGGATGCGGTGAGTAAAGTGTTCCAATACAAATTGACCGGGGGTATGGTGAGGGAAATCCAATTGCCTGGCTTGGGTTCCGCCTCGGGTTTTGGAGGAAAGCGTTCCGAAAAAATCGCTTACTATTCTTTTGCTTCGTACACCAGTCCTCCGGTTATTTATCGCTTGGATTTGCGGGAGGGTACTTCCAGCGTTTACAAACAAAGCAAGGTGGATTTTGAACCGGATCAATTTGTAAGCACCCAAGTCTTCTACGAATCCAAGGACGGCACCAAAGTGCCCATGATTTTGACCCATCGCAGGGATGTGGTGCCCAACGGCGAAAATCCTGTTCTCCTTTACGGGTATGGTGGTTTTAACATCAGTTTGACCCCTTCTTTTTCAGTTTCTAACCTGTTTTTTATGGAACAGGGCGGGATTTACGCCGTTGCCAACCTCAGGGGAGGAGGAGAGTACGGGGATCGTTGGCACGATGCGGGCACCAAGATGCAAAAACAAAATGTTTTTGACGACTTTATCGCAGCGGCCGAGTGGCTCATCGACAAGGGCTATACCCAGCCCGAGCGCTTGGCCATAGCCGGCGGTTCCAACGGTGGACTCTTGGTGGGGGCATGCTTAACCCAGCGCCCCGATTTATTCAAAGTGTGTTTTCCGGCGGTAGGTGTTCTGGATATGCTTCGTTACCACACGTTTACAGCCGGTGCAGGATGGGCCTACGATTACGGACGCTCCGATGATTCCGAAGCCATGTTTCGTTATTTGCGGGGATATTCGCCCGTTCATAATGTCAAGACCAAGGTGTCCTACCCAGCCACGATGGTGACCACCGCCGACCACGATGACCGGGTTGTTCCTGCCCATTCCTACAAGTTCATTGCCGAACTCCAAAGCAAACAAGCCGGACCTTCACCGGTCTTGATTCGCATTGACGTCAAGGCGGGTCACGGTGCAGGCAAGCCAACGTCCATGATCTTGGACGAGGCGGCCGATAAGTGGGCCTTTCTATTCCATAACATGGGCATAGAGCCGCCATTGGAGCGTTAGTAGGATTCAACCTTCCACATAAACGAGGCTCCCGGTGCACGGGTATCCGGCTTGTTGAAGGACCTCGACATAGCGATCCACTTGGGTTTGGTGTTCCGAACGGACTTTCCCTGTTTTAAAATCCACAACCTGCGATTGACCTTGAGGATTCAAGAGGATAAGGTCTGGTTTGAGGGTGCTACCGTCGGTGAGCAGCAAGGGATGTTCCCTGAGGACGGTATACTTGCCCTCGTAAAAAACTTGTAATTCGGGTTTTTGGATTAAGGTTCTGGCCCAGCCTTCTAACTTTTGGCGCTGTTCCAAAGGAATGCTTTGGTCTTGGCCCCATTCGGCCAAGGTTTTTTCGGCCGTGTCAAGGGTTTGTATTTGCGCCATCAAGCGATGCAACAAAATACCATCTTCGATGGCTTCGCTCGCCGGATTGGGCCAGCGCATGTTGCCGGCCAGGCTTACCATGGGTTTGGGAAAAGCTGCAACTTCGGTAACATAATGACCTTGAACTGGTTGAGCAGCTGATATGGGTTTTTTGGAGGAGGACAATGTCGGAACGAGGCTCCAGGTTTCGGGTTCCCCCGGCCACTGGGTATCCCTTTCTTTATGCGTCCAATACGATAGGTTCATGGATGGGGTTTGGAGGAACTTTCCCCATAACTGACCCATGCTAATGACGGTGGATTCTTTTTGGGTTCGTGGAATTTCGGTTAGAATTTCCAAATTTGTTTTGGCTCGTGTTAAGGCGACGTAGAGCACATTGATATAATCCAAATCGTTCAATTGCTCTTCACTATCGGCAAGCTTCGAATAGTCTTCGGGGGCATTTTTGAGGGCGGAGTTTGACACGAGATGAACGGGTACAAGGCCGGGGGGGAGTGTTTCTTGAATCCCCCACCGTTCGGACGGTACATGGTTAATCCATTGTTGCGCGATAACGGGTCTTTTCTTTTTGCGGTCCATTTCAGCGACCAGTACCACCTTGAATTGTAGGCCTTTGGCACTATGAACGGTCATTAATTGAACAGCTTCTTCGCTACCGGCCCATTGGATTTTTATTTGGTTACCTCGCGTTCTCCACCAGTCTTCAAGGTCTTTTTGGCGGGGTCCTTTGGCGCATTGGGTGTTCCATTCGTCCAAAAGTCGCTGGACAAAAGGCCCTGGTTCTGATGTTGCTCCCATGGCTACCGCCAAGGCTTGCATTTGAGCAGAAAGCGGAAGTTGGAGCAGGGTCGGAGGATGCAAATTGGTAAATTTCTCCATAAGCACTTGGCTAGCACCTCGACCTAAATGATGAAGGTAGGCCTCCGGATCCAAATCGCGGAGTAGGGCTTCCGCATAAACTGAATCTTGGGGTGAATGGAGGTGAAACCACGTATGTACCAACAAGCGGACTTTAGGGTTCAGACCCAAAAGCAAATTATCGGGGGAGATAACGGCTTGCCCTCTTTGGATAAGACCTTGGGCCAAAGCGGATCCGGTACGGTTCGTGCGTACCAGGATAGCGATTTCGGAAGCGGGTATTCCCGAGTCCTTGTATTCTTGAATGAGTCGATAACACAGGTCTATTCTATTGGATTCCAAACTTCGTTCCGGAAGGGTTGGGTCAAAATTGAAAACCCGGGTTCGACCTTCCCAGGGTGGAAGGCTTGGTTTTTGATCGGGTTGATCTTGTTTTACTTCCTGGTAGGTATCCGCCAAGAATTCTCCATATTGTTGAAGGCACCAATCAAAAAAAACATTGTTAAAGTAGAGGACATTATTGCATGACCGGTAATTGGTCTGAAGCGGTATGCCCTGGTAGAGTTCGAGCCAAAGTTGGGTGGGTGATTGGTCCCAGCGTTTGGCAGGGAGGGAGGCCAGAAGTCGGGCATCACCGTTCCGCCAACGGTAGATGGATTGTTTCACGTCACCAACCACCATCGCGGTTCCTCCGGAAGCCAAACCATTGTCCATCAAGGGCTCCAAACATTGCCATTGCAGGAGGCTGGTGTCTTGAAATTCGTCCAATAGCATGTTGATGTAACGATGGCCAACCCGATCACAGAGGTATTCCGGATGGGTATGTTGGACCAAATCCGCCAATTGAAAGTAGAGGAAATTCAACGGCATTTTGACCTGCGAACGACTGTAATCGGTAAAGTGTTGATACATTGTTCCCAGCAAGGTGGTCGCGTAACGCATATCCAAAATTCCTTGCATTAAGGCCTTGTCTTTGGCGCTATTTTTTTGTTCTTGAATAAATAGGATTAATTGATCTACCCAAGGTTGTAGTGTCGTAGGATGTTTGCCGGATTTCAATAAGCGGTTCTCGTCTCGCAAAGCTTCGTCTACCTTTTTGTGGAGGGTATGGCTTTCGTTTTGCTGAAGTTTGCGGAGATGGTGCATTAGGCCCTTGGTTCCGTAATGAAGTTGGTCTTCGCTTATTCCGGCCTCTGCCAGTTCTTCCATGAATCGTGTGGCACCTTCGCTTTGTTCCTGGTAGGCGATTTGAAGTATTTCCTGGAGGCGGTCGTAATAGGCGGCGTAGTCGGATGGACTAATCTTTTGGAGGATTTCCAAGTAGGGATAGGCCCGGTCCTGAAACAAAAAAGCCGCGTATTTAATTAGGAGATTTCGAATATTCCAGCTTTTTTCGTCCCTGTTAAGGTGCTGAGAAAACTGCATGAGCAGGGTTGCCACCGCATGGTCGGCCTGACCAACTTGGGCCAAAAATGGCTCCATGGCTTTTTCAATCAGCACGTCCCGGTCCAGCTCAATTTCAAAATCCTGTCCACTGCGAAGCTCCCGGTAAAAGGGTCTGGCCATTTGGGTGATAAACGAATCGATCGTTCCTATCGCTGCATCACTGTAACGATGGAGCATCGTACGGTGGAGCTGACGAGAGCGTTGACGCAATTCTTCCTCCTCCAATTGCAAATCCTTTAGCAATTCCAGGCGAATGCTGTCCTCGCTAAAGGCGATGAGGGGGTCCTCGTCACCCATTTTTTTGAGCTGATCGAGGATGCGTTCCTTCATCTCGTGGGCAGCTTTCTGGGTAAATGTTATCGCCAAAGTCTGACGAAGGCTTAGGGGATCGGATGAGGCCAGAACCAAGCGGAGGTAGGTCGTTACCAAGCGGTGGGTTTTCCCGGAACCTGCCGAGGCCCGATAAACCATAAGTCGTTGCGTTCCCTTCACCTTTCAAAGGTAATTTTGCGGTGTGTTGGTGCAGTTGTTCCTTGCTATTTCCGGTTTGGAGGGTGTTGAGGCTCCTGCCACCTCCGCCAGTTCCTGGTATTTTGCGTTTTGGTGGATTTTGTGGCTGATTCTGGCCGCTTTGGTGGCGAGGGATCCCTCGTATTACCCTTCCAGACTTCAGCAATTGGTCAATTACCGGATATTCATGCAAAATGTGCGCTCCAAGCATCCATACCATGGTTGGTACCGCTGGGGCTGGGGAGGGATTTTGGCCCTTGGAGGCGCTTTGGTTTTGACCAACTTGGCGGGTAGGCCACCGGTTCCAGATATTGGAGGGTTGACGTTCCTCCAAAAGGAATGGGCGCCCATCCTTTGGATGCTGGGCTTGGTTTTGGCAGGTTGGCTCTTGAATGTTTGGCTGGGACTGCTGGGTTGGGCCGTGGAGTGGCAGGAAATGGTGCAGGCTACACGCCTATGGACCAGGCTTTTGAGCCATATTTGGCTGCCCTGGGTTTTGCTTTGGGCTTTGGTTTTGGGTTTTGGGGATAACCCCCTGAAGAAGGGTGTCAACCTGGGTTTTGGGGCCTTGATCCTCGTGACCTTGGTCTTTCGTTGGTTCCGGCAAGGGAGAATTGCATCCGAGTTTGGTGCTGACCGCCTTCTTTTATTGATTTTTTATATTTGCACCTTCGAAATTTTACCCCTCACCCTCATTGCCCATTATATCCTGCATGGCTGAAACTCCTACTCCCAAAGGCAAAATCAAGAGCATCCTAGTTTCCCAGCAGAAGCCTGAGCCCGGCGAACGATCACCTTTGGCCGATTTGGCAACTAAATTCAACGTCAAAGTTGATTTTAGGCCGTTTATTGAGGTGGTCGGGGTTCCCGCCAAAGATTTTCGTAAGAACCGGCTGGTCATCTCGGATTTTTCAAGTATCGTCTTCAATAGCCGTAATGCCATTGATCATTATTTCAGACTATGCGAGGAAATGCGTTGCGAAATTCATCCCGAGACCCGATACTACTGTATCTCTGAGGCAGTTGGTTTGTATTTGCAGAAATACACCCAGTTGCGGAAGCGAAAAATTTCCTTTGGGAAGGGCAAATTGGAAGATCTCCTCCCACAGATGCTCAAGCACAAGGAGGATACCTATTTGATGCCTTGTTCCGATATTCTGCAGGATACGTTTACCGACGAAGCCCAAAAACAGGGCCTCAAGGTGACCAAATCGGTGATGTTTCGGACCGTTGCCAGCGATTTAAGCGATTTGGCGGATATCAAGTACGACGTCCTATGCTTTTTTAGCCCGATGGGTATCAAGTCGCTCTTTGAGAATTTCCCGGATTTTGTTCAGGGAACCACTAAAATTGCTGCTTTGGGCCTGCAAACCCATGCAGCTGTTCTGGAGAATGGTCTTCGGTTGGACATCGCTGCGCCAAGTCCTGAGTTTCCGTCTTTGGTCATGGCTTTGGAAGCCAGTATCAAAAAAGCCCATAAATAGTTGGGAATTTCCCGTTTCTGTTGTTTCTTCGGCAATTATCCCATGGTTAGCCGCCTTAGTCTCCGTCGAGTTGCTGCCTTGTTCATGCTTTTGTTGTGGACCTCTACAGTTTCTGCCCAGCAGGAGCCCAAGTGGAACCAATACATGTTCAATGACTTTTTTTACAACCCTGGGGTAACCGGTTCACGAGATGCGATTAGTACGATGGTCGCCAGCCGTTATCAGTGGGTTAATATCCCCGAAAATGCCTCGCCTCGGACCACTTGCTTCAGCATTCATGCGCCGGTTGAGTTTTTGAGGGGTGGCCTGGGCCTGTTGGTTGTTCAGGACGAAGAATACTTTAATAAATCCACCAATGTCCGGCTAAATTATGCCTTGCGGATTCCCCTAAGAACCTTCAGCATAGGTTTGGGCGTCTACGGTGGTATGCTACAAACCTCCTTGGATGGCACCAAATTCCGACCGGAGAATCCCAACGATCCCTTGCTGGTGGCTAGCAATGTCCAGGCTACGACCTTTGATTTGGGTGCTGGCATACAGTTTTATTCCAAGAAATGGTTCCTGAATCTGGCGGCCAATCATTTGAATGAACCAGCTCTGCAATTCAATACCACCGGTTCAACCCTAACCTATGCCCGCAATCTTTTTGCTTCGGCAGGGTATCAAATTCCCTTGGGAAAGTATTTCCGATTGACGCCTTCGGTTTTGTTCAAAACCAACAACTCCGTACAGCAATTGGATTATAACCTGATGCTGTCGGTGGGTACCCGACTTTGGTTGGGAGGGGGGTATTCTCAGAACGATGGAGTAGTGGGGATGTTTGGCTATCGAATGCGCAATGGTGTTCGCTTTGGTTATTCCTTTTCTCAGCACCTCGGTGATTTGGGTACCCTCACCAACGGATCGCATGAAGCCTTCCTGGGCTATGATTTCACCCTCAAACTGCCCCCCAAGCCCCAAAGGCGAATTTTAACCCCGCGTTACTTCTAAAATTCGATTTTTTACTGTTAATTCTTGCTAATTTTAGCGTTTCCAAACCATGAACATGCCTAGACCTACTACTTCGTCGGTGTCCGCTTGCTGTTTTCGCCCTGTTTTATGGGTACTACTTCTGGGGGTAAGCACCCTGTTGACCTCCTGCGGTAGCGGGAATACCGGTGACCTGATTGGAGCCAGAGACCGGGGGCCTTGGTTGGAGACGACGCCTTACGGCATGGTTTATATCAAACAGGGGACCTTTTTGTACGGTCAGGGTGATCAGGATTTGCTTTTCAACCTGAACAACCCCCTCAAGAATGTGACGATGCGTCCCTTTTATATGGACGATGCCGAAATCTCGAATGCCGAATACCGTCAGTTCGTGAATTGGGTTAGGGATTCGATTGCGCATACGGTACTTGGAAACACTATCGAAGACGAGGACGGTAACGAATACATCAACTGGAAAGCCCGGATTAACTGGAAGGATCCTGCTGTCGTTGAAGAGTTGGAAGATTTGTTTTTACCGGAGAACCAGCGTGTTTTTGGTCGTCAAGAGTGGAACACGGCACGTTTTGTTTACAATTACAAGAAGTATAACTACACCGCTGCCGCTGCCAGCCAGTCCAACCGGAACCGCAATGAATTTGTTGAAGCCAAGTCCATCAATATTTATCCGGACACTCTGGTTTGGACCAAGGACATGGCCTACGCCTACAATGAACCCCAGACGCAGTTGTACTTCAGCCACCCGGCTTATTACGATTACCCGGTGGTTGGGGTCAATTGGAACCAGGCGAACGCCTTTTGTGATTGGAGAACACGCCTCCTGGCTTCATACCGTCAGTCCCGTAAGTTGGTTTTGCAATTTCCCTTCCGTTTGCCTTCCGAAGTAGAATGGGAATATGCAGCCCGCGGTGGTCGCATGGCAGCTCCCTACCCATGGGGTGGCCCATCCCTTAGGAACAACCGTGGATGCTTGCTCGCCAATTTTAAGCCGGGTCGTGGAAATTACGTCGATGATGGGGTTACCTACACCGCCAAAACGTACACGTTCAATCCCAATGATTTTGGCCTCTTTAACATGGCAGGTAATGTGGCCGAATGGACCGCATCCACTTTTCACGAATCGGCCTCCAGTTTTGTGGGAGATCTAAATCCTGATTATCGATACGACGCGAAAGACAGCGATCCCCAGGTGCTCAAGCGCAAAGTAGTTCGTGGCGGTAGCTGGAAAGATGTTGGTTATTATCTGATGAACGGAACCCGTGCTTACGAGTTTCAGGATTCCGCTCGTTCTACCATTGGTTTCCGTTGTGTTATGGACTTTACCGGTAGGGACATCAGGGACATTCGTTAATCTTTTAAATTCAAAAAAATCATGAAGTTTTCTTTTAAACAAGAAGAAATTGCGGAGTATTTGCAGTCCAAAAAAGGTAAAATCACGCTGAATTACCTGTACGGTTGGGGTGCCTCTATCGTCATCATCGGTGCTCTGTTCAAAATTCGTCACTTACCCGGTGCTGACTTTTTCCTGACCCTGGGTTTGGGAACCGAGGCCTTAATTTTCTTCGTTTCAGGATTTGAGCCTCCTGCGGAGGATATCGATTGGTCCCTGGTTTATCCTGAGTTGGCCGGTGGAGAAGCCAAGGCACCGCCTGCTACCCTGAATGCTATGATGCGGGAGGCCAATTTGAGTAAAGATGTTTTGGAAAATTTGGGTAAAAGCTTCCAAAACCTGAACCACAATGTTCAGCAAATGGGGCAGATGAACAGCGCCAGCCTAAGCACGGGAGAATTTGCTAACAAAGTCCGAGAAGCTACCCAGTCCATGGGCCAGATGGCAGAACATGCGCATACCGCATCGGGTGCATTGAACGGGATGTCCGGTATGGGTGAACAAACCCGGGTTTACCAGGAGGAAATGCAGAAATTGAACGAATATTTGGTTAGTGCTAACCAATCCTATCAAAACGAAGTGCGCGTTACCGCCGAATCTTTGGCCGAGCTGGCTCAAATTAGCGAAGACAGCCGGGCCTATCGTTCCGAAATGCGGAAATTGGTCGAGAACATCGGGGCGTTTAATACCATGTACGATACCGAAATGAAGAATACGGCCATGGCACTCAAATCAGCCAACGAACACTTTGGTGGTGTTGGTAAGATGATGGATAGCCTCAAGACTATTCAGGAAGATGCCGAGCGTTACCAGCATGAGATGTCTCGCCTCAACCGAAATATCGCTGCCCTTAACTCGGTTTACGGCAATATGCTCAACGCCATGTCCAACCGCTATTAATTCTTATCACCCCACCCCTTTCGATTATACTGAAATATTGAGCAATGGCCGGTACTAAATTGTCCCCAAGGCAACGAATGATCAACATGATGTATCTCGTGTTGACCGCGATGCTTGCCCTGAACGTGTCCGCTGAGATTTTGAAGGCCTTCGCGATGATCAACAAAAGCTTGGAGGAGACTTCGCAATCGGTGGGTCAAAAGAACGATGCCTTATACAAGGCGTTTGACGACCGGATGGAAAAGGAGCCGGGTAAGGCCAAGGCTAATTTTGATAAAGCCCAAATTGTACGCAAGAAAACCCAGGAATTGCTCAAGTTTGTTCGCGAAACCAAGGAACAAATGATTGATATGGGTGGTAACAAAAACAACAAGGTTGACGATGAGGATTTCAAGGAAGAGGGTGGAGCTCGACGAGTTGTGGACGATGGTAACATTGATATCAGTAGTCAGGTTTTGGTGAGTCCCGAAGGGAAGAGTCCTAAGGGCTTACAATTCAAAAAATTAATCAACGATTACCGGGCTACCGTTCTCAAAATGATCCCGTCTTCCGAACGCAAGAAAGTGAAGTTGTATCTGGATGAGGCCAAAGATCCGCAAGGGGCAGGGGTTCGTAAGAATTGGCTTCAATCCAATTTTGGAGAAATGCCTCTATCCGGTGTTATCACTTTGCTGTCCAAATACGAGAGTGATATTCGGAATACCGAAACGGAAATCATTTCCTATCTTCTAAGTCAAATCGACGCTTCTTCGTACAAATTTGACAAGGTAGAGGCCAAGATTGTGGCGCGTTCAAGTTACGTCTTAACCGGTCAGGACTACGAGGCCGATATCATGTTGGTGGCCTACGATAGCCGTCAGGATTTGGATATTCGTTTGGAAGGTGGGACGGCTGTACCGGTGGAGAACGGTATGGGCAAACTCAAAATCCGTGCAACCTCCGAGGGCGAAAAGAAATGGGGTGGCTTCATTAATGTTGTTAGCCCTTCAACGGGTGAACTCACACGTTATCCTTTTAGCAGCTCCTACATGGTTGCCCGACCTGCAGCCGTTGTGTCTCCCGACAAAATGAACGTTCTTTATGTGGGCGTTGATAACCCGGTTTCGATATCTGCACCTGGGGTGACCCCTGAGAATTTGATTCCTTCCATATCGGGTGGTGGTACGATTACCGGTAGCAAAGGAAAATACATCGTAAGGGTGAATTCACCCGGTATGAATGTGAACGTGGATGTGCGTGGTAAATCTCTTGACGGCAAAGGTTCCCAGATGCTCGGTTCAACCCTATTCCGTGTCAAGGCGGTGCCCGATCCCCAAGCAACCATTGGTGGTTTGCCTCCCGGATCCGTTTCCGTATCGCAGTTCAAAGCCCAAGGCGGTATGATCGCGACACTCAAAGATTTTGACTTTGATATGCGTTTTGATGTTATAAGCTTCCGGATGCTTTATTTCGCGGCACGAAAAGACGTTGAGCCTTTCGCGAATACCGGGGCGATTTATAACGCCAAACTTCAACAAGTAATTCGTAATTCCAAAGCCGGGGATCGATTCATCTTTGACGAAGTCAAAGTTGTTGGCCCAGACCGAATTACCCGTAAGCTTCCTCCCGCCGTATACTCCATCAATTAATGTTATGAAGAAATTAGTCTTATCCTTGGTTTCCCTTACTTTTTTGGTCCTCGCTGCCGGGGCTCAAGATCGGGTGGAAGTGGTTGACGGTGCCTTTAAGCGAACCCTGAACCCCGCGATTGCCAAGGAGCCTATTCCACTCCCTGAAATCCAGGAGCAGGATGTCATGTTCAGCTGGACCATCTTTCGGGTCATTGATCTTAGTCAGAAGCTCAACATGCCCATGACGCATCCCAAGAGCATGCTCATCGATGTTTTGATGAATGCTCTCAAAAGGGGTGAATTGAACGGCTATTTGTATCGTTCGGATGAAATCAACGAAGAGAACAAAATGCAAGGCGCTGAAATTTTGGGCGCCCTCGAAAAGTACGATACCATTACCGTCAGCAATCCGGTGACTTTTGCCTTGGAGCGCCGGGTTGAGAAGGTCGAATTCAACCCAAACGATGTGGTCAAATTCCGTCTCAAAGAAGAATGGGTTTTTGATCGCAAAACCGCCTCCATGGTTGTTCGTATCGTCGCCATTGCTCCGGTTCAAAACCTCAAATCCGATGGATTGGTTGTTGGTGAAATTCCAATGTTCTGGGTTTATTTCCCGGCCATTCGTCCCATCTTGGCCAAAGCAGAGGTATTTAACATGAAGAACGAGTCAGCTAAGATTTCTTACGATGATTTGTTTTTGCGTCGTTTCTTTTCTTCCTACATCTACAAAGAACCCAACGTCAAGGATCTGCGAATTGAAGATTACGCCAACAATCCCGAAGATTTCTTGATGGAATCCGAGCGTATCAAACAAAAGATTTTCAATTTTGAACAAAGCCTTTGGGATTATTAAGACGTCGCTCATCGTTCAGTCCATGAACGATCCTCTAAACCCCGCCATCTTGGATGTGTGGGGTTTTTTGTTGGAGGTCAAACGATAATCGGGTTCAGTATGCGATCCCTCTATGTCCATATCCCCTTTTGCAGGAAGGCTTGCCATTATTGCGGTTTTCATTTTAGTACCAACTTATCCTTTACAGAACGGGTACTGCGTTCGATCTTTCGGGAGGCGGAGCTGAGACGGAAATCTCTGAATTATTCGTACCCTCAGGCCTTGGAAACCATGTATTGGGGGGGAGGAACGCCTTCGCTTTTGAGCGAGGAGTCCATGGTTTTGTTGTTGAACGGTTTAGCAGGGCAATTTGATACCAGTAAACTCTTGGAATTTACTTTGGAAGCTAATCCCGAAGATGTTTCGCCATCAGCCCTGGCGATGTGGAGCAAGTTGGGAGTTACACGAATTAGTTTGGGGGTGCAATCGGTCAACGATGATTTTTTGTTGAGCATGAACCGGGCCCATAACGCGGCCCAAGCCTTGTCGGCAATGCAACAGATTAAAGAATATTGGAGTGGTGATTGGACCGCTGATTTGATCTATGGATATCCCCGCCAAGGTATTCAAGATTTGACCCGGGATTTGAATGCTATTTTGGAATTTGAACCCGGGCATTTTTCGGCCTACCAATTAACGCAAGAGCCTCGAACGGCTTTGAATAACCAGGTCCAAAAGGGCACGGTTCGCATGCCGGATGATGAGAGGGTTTTGGAATTGATGGAGAACCTTTATCAGGAGGCCACTGTTCACGGGTACCGTGCGTATGAAATTTCCAATTTTGCTCGATCAGGTTCTGAGGCTATCCACAACAGCCGGTATTGGAGTGGAGAGGCATACCTCGGGTTGGGGCCATCCGCCCATTCGTACGATGGGGATCGTATTCGTCGTTGGAATGTGAACCATAATGTTCGTTATTGCCAAGGTGTGGAGGAGGGCAGGTTGGATCAAACGGAGGAGGTTTTGGGTTTTACCGAAAAATTGAATGAATTCGTAATGATCAGACTGCGGTTGGATGATGGATTACCCTGGACCTTGTTGGAAAAGACTTTTGGGAAAGAGGCCCGTTTACGGGTTCAAAAGCGATGTTCCACCTTGGAACCGGCTTGGTTTGTCGATGAGGGAAATACCGTGAATGCCACAAGCCTGCGTTTGAGTATTTCGGGTCGGGGTATGGCCGACTATATTGCATCTTCCTTGTTTGATGACCCTAACGATTAACTAATTAGCTATGGAGACCCAATCGCATCCCGGTTTTTTTGACGCAAAGCGGATTGACTTTGGAAAATTTTGGGATTTGGCGATTCCTCTGAACGATGGTGCGGCCAATCCCCAGGCTTTTGGAATTGACCCTCCGCGATTCGAGGTTTTTAGGGCTGGAACTTTTGTGGGGGATGTGGCTCAGGGTGGGGCTTGCAATGTCGTGGGTGTGCAGGTCAACCCCCATGGAAACGGAACGCATACCGAGTGTGCAGGGCATATCGGTGCATCGGCATCGGATGATTATGCTCAGAATTGCGGACCGGGATCCTGCCTGACCTTGGATCAGGCGTTGACTACATTTTGGTTTGATGCTTTGCTCATCACGGTACCAGCGCGCTTGACCCGACCGGAACAACCCGGACAATTTTGGGTAGCTCGCCAGGATTTAGAGCAGGCCTTGGGCAAGTGGGGGAAGCGCTTACCTACGGCTTTGGTGGTGCGCAGTCTACAGGACCTACCGGACCCACGAACACGCAATTACACGGGCCAAAATCCACCGGCGTTTGAACCGGTCGCCTTGGAATGGCTGGCCCTTGGTGGAGTTCAGCATTTGTTGACCGATTTGCCTTCGGTCGATCCGGAGCAGGACGGTGGATTGTTGCTGGCTCATCGTGGTTTTTGGTTTCCCGAAGGTCGATGCCGCAGAAACGCCACCATCACAGAACTGATGTTTGCCGGGGATGAGATTCAGGATGGACCTTACGCCCTGAACCTCATGGTTCCACGCTGGGCATTGGATGCAGCACCTTCCAGGCCCGTCCTCTATGCTTTGTTACCGGATTGACCCAGAGGGTGGTTTTCGGTCGAACGACCATGACTTACAAGGACGGCCTCAAGCATCCGACGCACCGCGTCTACCTTGGCCGGTGTGTAGAGACTGAGCCGGATGGTTTTGCTGCGCATTAGACCTTGGGGGGTTTGCCTGAACAGCCAAAGGTCGTGCCTTAAGCCACCGGAGCGGGAGCGGAGTTCAAAGTAGGCCAAGTCTGCGGTGGGTAAGGTGAGATAGAAAGGTTTATCGTCGTCTTTGTCGGTGGAAATTAATATTTGGGAAGCGGCAATTTCAACCGCGGTATAACCGGGCTTTACCAGATTCCAGGCTAGTATAATGAACAGGAAGGAACCAACCAGGGCTCCGTATAGCAGGGTTGAATCGGAGCGCATAAAAAACATGGGCGCGGCTCCTAATGCCATAACAACAAAAGCAAAGGCCCTGAATCCAAACAAGGCTCCCAAATTATGGACACTTTGGACGGAAGGCCTTCTCATAAATTTTGGATTTCTTCGGATAACAACGCGTCAATCCAAGGATCGTCGTTATGTTTTTCGGGGGGTATTCGATCCAAAATACGGTCCATGAATTGTTGCTGAAGCCGACCGTTTTGGTAGGCTACGTGATAGGGGGTCTGGGGTTCAAACGTAACCTGGCTGTACAAAGGAATCCAGCGGTCAGGGTGCATACGATGAAGTCTCGCTTCTAATTTCTTTTGGAAGACAAACCGAGGGTCAGCGACTTTGTCCCTCATTTCCACGAAGTTATCCAAGGCCAATTGGGCAATCGCATCACCATCGGTTTTGCGAAGATGCCCAAAGGCGGCCAGCGTTGAAGTCCAATCGTCAAGGGAACTTTGGGTGGTCAACTTGTGCTGATCAACAAAGCTCATAAACATTCGAACATCCTCAAAACCGGCGTTGAGGCCTTGACCATAAAAGGGGACTATGGCATGCGCCGCATCCCCCAGCAAACACGTCGTTCCCAGATTCCATGGAGCACAGCGAACTGTAATAAGCGAGGAATTGGGGTTGTTCCGAAAATCTTCCATTAAGGTGGGCATCAACGGAATCGTGTCTGCAAAGTAGGTTTCCCAGAGTTGGCGTACCTGTTCATCGTTTTGTAGATCGTTGAGTCCTTGCGCTACTCCGCGGGCAGGGTCAGCCTCGTAGGGATAAAAAAGCGTGCATGTAAAACTGCGGTCCGGATTGGGTAGGGCGATCATCATGAACTGACCACGGGGCCAGATATGCAAACCATCAGGGTCCATGGCAAAATCACCGGAGGCCGTCGGTGGAATATGCAATTCCTTGTAGCCGTGGGGGAGGTACGATTGGCTGTATTCGAAGCGATCCGTTTTCTGTAAGGAATAGCGTAGGGCCGAAAAGGCACCGTCGGTTCCCAAAAGGACCTCAAAAGGGTGGTTGTTAGTTTTTCCGTTCTGCTCCACAACCATGGTGCGGGATTGGGGGTCAACGTCCAGGCACCGGGATTCAAAATGCAAGGTCACGCCATTTTGTTCCGCCAGATCCATCAACTTGTAATTCAGCCCCGAACGGGAAATAGAATAAATAGCCTGACCCTCCTGACCGTAAGGTTGAAATTGGGTTTGACCTTGTAAATCATGAACAATTCGACCGGGCATGGGTAAACCGACTTGACGAATTTCATCAGCAAGGCCGGCCGCAGCGAGTGCCGTGAAGCCCCGATCACTAAGGGCTAAATTAATGGAACGACCTCCGTAGGCTCCCGCTCGTCGGCTATCGGGACGCCTTTCGTATATCACCGTTTCAAAGCCTCGTTGACGGAGTAGAATGGCGGCCAGGCAGCCAACAGGGCCTGCACCCAGGAGATGAATTACGGACGGCATCGTTTCAAGGAAATAGGTTATGGAATACCAACACTTTACCAGAGCAGTGGTTTGGACATACGGATTTGGACGCTGGAACCAAAACAACCCAGACCGTTGGTGATATTGGAAGGGATGACCGCAGGTTCACTAAATGGATTGCCATCCTGGGCGTCTTGTTGCCCAACCCCTCGAAGGTAACGGTAGAGTTCAGGACTGATCCGTTGGATCGCAACTTCCATACGACTGTTCGAAGGCAAGGTGTCACCGGGCATCATGCTCAAATCCACCCGATCCTGCCAGGTGTAAAGGCCGTTGACTGCGGTGCCGGCGTTAACGAGTTGGTTGGGATGCCAACCCATGTGATGGTTCAACCAATAGTCTTCTTGATACCAGGGGTTTCCTGTGATGCGATAGTTGACGCGGTAATAGGCCGGGTCATCCGAGCTAGTCGATCCGTTCAGGTCTCTCCATTGAACCCGAATCTGCACCGAACGGGTCCAGGTACTGGGTGAAGCTTGGACCAGAACTTGCATGGTCGTATCCGAAACTCTCCAAACGGGGACTTTGGTGGAAGAGGCAACCGAACGCCCGTCGGCACTTCGAACCGATAGTTGGTAGGAATACCCTTCTTGAACAAAAGATGTGCCGTTGCCTAGGCGAATCCTTGCGCCATAGAGACTTCGAAGTTCTTCAAAACCAAAGGCGTTCAGGGTATCTTCAGGAGTCGGATTCGTACCGGGTCTTTGGCGAATCAAGCGAATTGTCGCGCCTGCCAATCCTGAATCGGAATTTGCAGGCAGCCCAAAGAGGGGTGCTGACTGGTTTAGTTTTAGAAATAGGCTGTCATTTTGGAGGCTTGGATTAGCTTCCAAAATCAGATTGCAACCGACCACCAATTTGGAGGGTAGCTCCAAATCCACGGTGTCCAGAAACTGTGGTCGGCATGACCCAAGAAACAAAACCATGATCAATAACCCAGGTCGTAAAACCAAGGCGATGCAACGGGGTACTTGAAACGTAAACATCAGGAACATTGACAAAATTTGAAACGCCAGGAAATGGAAGGAATGACAAAGGCAAACAACGAATATTGGACCAAGCGATTGCGGCCGCTCGCCCCATCGCTTTCGACTTGAACGAACCAGGGATTCGCGCGGCTCAGCAGATTATAGGCCGAATATTCAGTTACCCTTTCGCCGCAACGGGTTTTTCGGGTGAATTGGAGACTAAGGTCAACGCGCTGATAACTCCGCAGACGAAAATTATTTTGGGTTTGGTAGTCGGTTGAATTCCAACCAGGACCGAAGAAAATATTGTTGTTATTTTCAAAACCTGGTATCCCCAGGATGGGGGCATTAAATGTTCCCTGTGGAAGGGTGACCGCATTGCCGGTTCCGTAAACAAAGACCGCCGAACCCTTAATGCCTTTTCGACCCGGTTTTGGGGGGCGTAGGTCAAAAAAGTTAACCCAACTGATATCGTGCCTTCTATCGTATCGAGCGGGGAATGGTAAACCCCCGTTCAGTTCTTCAAAACGCAGGTCGGTTTTGCTCCAGGTATAACCCAGCCACCCGTTCCAAAGCCCACGGTGCTTTTGAAGAAGGATTTCAAGACCATAGGAAACCATGGAACCGCTGACGACCTGCTCTTCCCACTGAACTTTGGGAATTCCACTTTCGTTAAAAATTTCTTCCGGGTCGATCAAAAGGAAACTGGCACCGGGGCGGTAAGCAATATTTCCTTGGGTGGTTTTGTAGTAAGCTTCCGTCGAAAAACTCCAGGACTTACGGGGTCTATCCAAGGAATAACCCAGGGCAGCTTGCCTTGAGAATTGCGGTCCTACTTTGTCGTTGGCCGGTACCCACAAATCGGTTGGAAGTCCGGTCCCCGAATTGGACAGGAGATGCAGGTATTGGTTCATTTCGGTATACGCTACCTTAAGCGATTGGTTGGTACCCAAGAGATACCGTGCGGCCAGCCGTGGTTCCGGGCGGGCATAGGTTTTGGTTTCTGCCGCAAACGTTGAAATTCGTAGACCGGGATGCAGGAGCCATCGATCGCCTAGACTCCATTCGTCTTCGACATAAAGCCCGCTTTCCAACGAATATTCCCTGGCGACCCGATCAAAATTAAAATCAGGGGCAGAAGAATTTTTGAGAACAAAAGCCGTGGGAATAAACGTATGCCGTGTGCTTTGGAAGCCGGCTTTGATCTTATGTTCCGGAATAGGTAGCCAATCCAAATCCACTTTGACGCCTACGTCTCGTATCGTGGAATTATACTTTAAATCAAATACTTCGTTGCCTTCGTTGGATTTGAGTTGAATCAAGAAGGTGTAATCGCTGAGAATTAAGCTGCTGTTAATAAATGTTCTGCTATTGGCCTGGTGGTTCCAACGCAGGGTTCCGGTTTTGTTGCCCCAACCCAGGGAGGCGGTGGTTCTTTCGAGGGGGTTGGAACCGAAAGAGGTAGCATAAAATTTATCCTGACCCAAATAACCGCTGAGGTATATGCGGTTACGGTCGTCCAATTGGTAGTTGAATTTGGCGTTGAAATCCTGAAAAAAATAGCCCCCTAATCCTTCGGCGCTGCTCAAAAGCAAGGGGGCCGTTAACAAATCCAGGTAGGTACGGCGGCCCGAAACGAGCATCGAGGCTTTGTTTTTGATGAGTGGTCCTTCCACCGTAACATTCGCTGAAATATTTCCAATACTTCCTTCCGTGCACCAATCCCGGTTGTTACCGTCCTTCATGCTGATATCCAAAACACTGGATAAACGACCGCCATACCGGGCCGGAAATCCACCTTTGGTTAACTGGGCGTTTTTGATGGCATTACCGTTAAAAACCGAAAAAAAGCCAAAAAGATGGGAAGCATTATAGACAGTTGCCTCGTCCAAAAGAATAAGATTTTGGTCGGGGCCTCCACCACGGACATAAATTCCGGAGCTGCCTTCGTTGCCTTTTTGGACACCGGGCATAAGTTGAAAGGTCTTGAGCAAATCCTTTTCGCCAAAGAGCATGGGAATTTGTTGAATCTGTTGAGGCGTCAATTCAATTTTGCTCATTTGAACTTCCCTCGCTTGCCGACTAATTCGATCATCCAGGACCTCAATTTCTTGGAGATCCTTGAGGGGTTCCATTTCAAAATTGAACTTGCGGTTGCTATCCACATCCAGACGAAGGCTTCGTGTTTGAAAACCCACATAACTCACCTGCAAGGCGTAGCTACCCTTAGGTAAGGTCATGGAATAAAATCCATAGGCGTTGGTCGATGTTCCGCTTTGGATTTCCGGTAACCAAAGACTCGCCCCTGCCAGCATTTCACCGTTTGCTGCATCGCGGACAAAGCCGCTGACGGTAAATCGTTGGATCTGTGCATGGACATTCGTCCACCCCAGCAGCAGGACGAACAAGGAGCCCAAATGGAAGTGTTGGTAGCGTTGAAACATCAATGAAAGGTTTGTAAAACGGTATGAAAACGTTGAAGGTCAGCAAAGGAATTGTAGAGCGGTACGGGTGCCATACGGATGGTGTCCGGATTACGCCAGTCGGCCAGGACACCGTGCTTGTGCAGGTGTTCATAGACTTCTTGGCCTCGGTTCTGTAGGTTGAGCGAGAGTTGACAACCCCGTCGTTCAGGCAAGGATGGGGTAAGGATACGGCCGTTGAGTTCAGGATTTTTGGACAAAAAATCTTGTAGAATTTGTTCTAACAATTGAGTTAGGCGCAAGGATTTGGAGCGAAGTTGATCCATTCCAGCCCTTGTATGGATCTCAAGGGCAACGGCATGAGGGGCCATGGCCAAAACCTGAGCATTGCTGAGTTGCCAAGCTTCAGCGCCTGGTGCAGGAACAAAGTGCCTGGGCATGGTGAAACGTTGATTTTCATCGTGGCCCCACCAACCTTCCAGGCGACCCAAGTCTTGACGTTCGTGATGTCGGCTATGCACGAAAAGCCCCCCAGGCCCTCCGGGACCGGAATTTAAATACTTGTAAGAACACCAACAGGCAAAATCCACCCCATCATCGTGCAGGTTGAGGGGCACATTACCCGCTGCATGAGCCAAATCCAAGCCGACCAATGCACCGACCTTATGGGCTTCGCGAACAATCGCCTGGATATTGTAATAGGCGCCGCTGTAATACTGAACCGCGCCAACGAGGACAATGGCCAATCGGTCTCCGGCCTTTTGAATGGCCTCCAAAAGGGGCAAGGTTGGATCGAGGTCACGGTCAACCAAGGTATTCACTTCGATCAAAGCCTGTTGCTGGTCCACACCGTGGTGTTTGAGTTGGCTATCCACCGCGTATTGATCCGAGGGAAATGCACCAGCTTCGATTAGTATTTGATTTCGTTGACTTTGGGGCTTGTAAAACCCAGCCAGGAGCAGATGCAGGTTGACGGTCAAGGTATGCGCACAAACCACCTCGGAGTCCAAAGCGCCTAGAACACGGGCAAGGGGGGCGGTCAGTCGTCGGTGATAAGGCATCCACGGGTTTGGGCCCTCAAAATGCCCTTCGACTCCGTAGCGAGCCCAGGAATCCAATTCAAGCTGTACCGCGGCAGGAACAGCCAAAGGCATCAATCCCAAAGAATTGCCGCAGAGGTAAACCCAGGGTTGGCCTCCGGGGCCAGGTGGAAAAGCAAATTCGGAACGAAAGGGGGACAGGGAATCTTCCCGGTCTGCTCGTTCTACATCAAGGAAATTCATACCAATGGGGGTTGGGAATGAGCCAAAGGTAAACCTTGGGCCTCAAAAGCCCATATCTCCGCCACCCCCGGAAGGAGGCCCACCCCTGCGCATTTTTTGGAAGAGGGAAGCATCTGAATTGCCAAATCGGTAGGTAAGGGTGAATCGAAGGAAACGCACTTCCCGACGTCGAATGAATTCCTGAAACAAGGTTTCGGTCTGCACGGTGTTACCAAATCGTCTTGTGTTAGCGATATCCGACAAGAGCAGGATGAAGGTCCATGATTTGTTCGGATTCCAGGATGCTGAGAAGTCCATACCGTAGGCGGGATAGGTCCTTCCCTGCGGTAAAATTCGGGGTGCGTCGTATTCGCCGTTCCATTGGATGGACCAGGCTTGGCTAGGACGGTAGGCCAATTGACTTTTGGCTGTCCAACTCCAACCACCCCGGCTTTCATTTTTCATCAAGGAACCGGCCGTGACGTCGGTATAAAAAACATTGACGTTGGAGGTTAGGGTCCAGACCTTGTTGGGATTCCAACGAAAACTTTCCTCCCAACCGGTGGACCATAACCGATCCCCGTTAAGGTAGGAATTGACTAATAAATTGCTATCCTGAGGTAAGCGACTTACAAATTCGGTAATGACCTGGGTGGTATAACGTCCAAACAGAGACGAGGTTAGGCTGGTGGTTCCGTTGGTGTATTGGTGATTGATTTCGGCCAAATGAAAGAACTCCGGGGCCAAGGCGGGATTTCCAATCCGGTAACCCTGAGCATCGGCAAAAAGAATAAACGGTAAGACTTGAAAAAAACCGGGACGACCAATTTTGCGAGAAAGGTTCACCTGCCATTCGTGCATTCCACTTTTGTGGCTAAGATAAATAGCAGGAAAAAGGGCATTTCCCCATTGTTGACCGCGGTTGGGGTAGCGGTACGCAAAACTGGAATCACCCAACCAGGGCAAGTTGACTTCAAAGTGGGTTTGTTCGATACGTAAACCGGCTTGCAGTCCCCAATTTCCCCAACGAAGTTGACGGTTAAGGTAAGCGGCGTTGATGATATCGCGGATTTCAAAGGCATTGCTCAAGTTCGAGTCCATGGCAGGTACCGCTCCGTTGAGACCAAGACGAACGGTTAACTCCGAGCTGTTGTTGCGGACATTGCTTCGCAGACCCCATTCCCATTTGCCGTTTTCTACGGGACGGGTATGGTCGTATTGAGCGGTATAAACCCGGTTTTGCCCTGAACCCCGGTTTTCTTGAAGGCGGCTAAATAATTTATTCAACAGGACGCTGTCAGCTTGGTTGTTCAAATCGGCGGTCGTACCGTTGGCGGATCGGTTGAGGTTGATATCCACGCTCCATTCTTCGCCAGGTTTTGCGGTTGTTCTGCGCAACAAAAACTGCAGGGAGCCGTAGCGCCAAAAATTTTGTTGTTGGTTGGTTTGCCGGCCATCCACCACCGTAATGCTGCTGTTGTTCATGCCTGACGAAGTCCAGGTATAGGGCTGATCGTCGTAATTGCGGAAACGACCATCCCCCAAATTGAACGATGCGGTCAGTGTGGTTCTTTGGTTAAGGGTATAGTCCCAGGCCAAACGCCCCATTTGGAAACGACGTCCTAACATGCCGTCCGAGATTTGGGAAAAGGTTTCGGTCGCTTGCCCATCGCGAAGATTTTGGCGGAGGGTTCTGTTGCTGAGCGGGTTGTAAAAATCGCTGAAATTGTAGGAAAGGGACCAGGCCGATGCCCCCTCTTTGAGGTTGAGGTTCAAGCCCGTATTCCAGCGGTTTCCTGTCCCGATGCCGGCATTCGCGGAGCCCTGGTAACCGGGACTCGTGGCCCGCTTGAGCACCACATTCAACAAACCTCCGGTGGTGTTGGCATCAAAACGAACCGAAGGGTTGGTCATCACCTCAATGCGCTCAATTTGTTCAGCAGGAATTTGCTCAAGGGTCAAAACACTGGGCCTCCCGTCCACAAAAATCTGGGGGATGGCATTGCGAAGCCGGATCGTCCCGTCGGCATCGGTGGTCACCCCGGGTAGATTACGCATAACCTCCAAGGCCGATGCACCTCGACTGGTCAGGTCTTTGTCGACGGTATACACCTTGCGGTCTATACCCAAAACCGTGGTTTGCCTGGAATCGGTGATTTCAACCGTTTGAAGCTTGGTGATGTCTTCCTCCAGGTAAAGATTTCCTACTTCGGTTAGGGGTACCGATGGAATAACTTGGACGTTTCGGTAGAGGGGTATGCAGCCCAAAAAACGTACTTCCAGGAGGTAACGACCGGGTTGAACCTTGTCCAATCCAAAATACCCCCCACTGCGGGTCAATGAACCGGTCACAAGGGCCGAATCGGAGGCCTTGAGAAGAGCTACCGACGCAAATTCCAGCCCTTTGTTCTGGTTTTTGAGAAGAACTCGCCCTTGAACTCCCCAATTTTGGGCCACAGCAGGGCTGGCAAGGGCCCAAAGACCTAAAATTTGGACGAAGAATCCCCAAAAAATGGTCCAAATCGTTGAACGGTTGTTTGAAATATATTGAAAAAGCCTATTCATGAGGGCGCAAAAATACGCTCCGAGGCGGTCGGGGGGTGTGGCTTTTTAATTAGCGGGATTTTCAACTACCTTTGCGCCCACTTATACCCCTTTATCCCATGAGTTCTACCGGCAAAATCGCCCAAATTATCGGCCCGGTCATTGATGTGGCCTTCGAAAGCGGCACCCCGCTCCCTGAATTGTTCAATGCCCTTTACATCGACCGCCCTGGTGGTCAGCGTGTTGTGTTGGAATGCCAGCAGCATTTGGGCGAAGATTCGGTCCGCACGATCGCCATGGACGGAACCGAAGGTTTAGTGCGTGGCATGCCGGTTACCGATACAGGCAAACCAATCCAAATGCCCACCGGGAACCAAATCAAAGGCCGTCTCTTCAACGTAGTCGGTGAAGCCATTGACGGGCTCCGCCCCATGAAAGAAAACGGCGCTGGCCTTCCGATTCACCGCAAGGCGCCAGCTTTTGAGGATCTTAGCACGTCCACCGAGGTCTTGTTTACCGGAATCAAAGTCATCGACCTGATTGAACCCTACGTGAAGGGTGGAAAAATTGGTCTATTCGGTGGTGCCGGTGTTGGCAAAACGGTTTTGATCATGGAGTTGATCAATAACATTGCCAAGGGTTACGATGGAATGTCGGTTTTTGCTGGAGTTGGTGAGCGTACCCGTGAAGGAAATGACTTGATGCGCGAAATGATCGAATCCGGGGTTTTGAAATACGGGGAGACTTTTCGCCATGAGATGGAAGAAGGTAAATGGGCCCTTGACAAAGTGGATTACAACGAATTAGAGGAGTCCAGGATTTCTTTGGTCTTTGGTCAAATGAACGAACCACCCGGAGCACGTGCACGGGTTGCTCTATCGGGTTTGACCTTGGCGGAGCACCTGCGCGATGGGGATGAAAAGGATGCGACCGGAAGGGATATCCTTTTCTTTATTGATAACATCTTCCGCTTTACCCAGGCCGGTTCCGAGGTTTCGGCACTCTTGGGTCGTATGCCTTCAGCCGTAGGGTATCAGCCTACCTTGGCGACCGAAATGGGTCTCATGCAAGAGCGCATTACCTCCACCAAAAGAGGCTCTATTACGTCGGTTCAAGCGGTTTACGTTCCTGCGGATGACTTGACTGACCCTGCACCGGCGACCACCTTTGCCCACTTGGATGCCACCACCGTTTTGAGCCGAAAAATTGCTGAATTAGGAATTTATCCCGCGGTGGATCCTTTGGATTCGACTTCCCGAATTCTGTCCAGGGATATTTTGGGTGATGCCCATTACGACTGCGCCATGCGTGTTAAGCAGATTCTCCAACGCTACAAGGAGCTTCAGGACATCATTGCAATTCTGGGTATGGATGAACTCAGCGAAGAAGATAAATTGGTCGTTGGCCGCGCTCGTCGTGTTCAGCGTTTTCTGTCCCAGCCTTTCCACGTCGCCGAGCAATTCACAGGTCTCAAGGGTGTATTGGTTCCTATCGAAGAAACCATTCGCGGATTTAACATGATTTTGGACGGCGAAGTTGACCAATACCCTGAGGCAGCTTTTAACCTCAAAGGCAGCATCGACGAAGTCATCGAAGCGGGTCGCAAAATGTTGGCCGAACAAGCCTAAACCATGGCATTGGAACTGCAAATACTGACCCCCGAGAAGGTCCTTTTTGAGGGTCCTGTGCTTTCGGTCAAAGTTCCGGGTAGCGATGGTCCCTTCGAAGTTCTTCGTGACCACGCCCCCTTGGTGGCTTCACTTCAAAATCCTGGATCCCTTGAATTCAAAGGCCAGGATGGATCGGTAGTTCGCTTTCGTTTGCTCGGCGGAGTGGTGGAAGTATTGCGCAACCGCGTTGTTGTGCTCAGTCCGGGTCACGAGGAAGCTTAGTCGGCTGCATCACCCCAGGTATCTTCATCCTGGGCCTTTTCGTAGGCATAGCCCGAACAGTCCATGTTGATGGACACCCCTCCTTCGGGTGATATGAAGGAGGAAGGCTTTATACCGAGGCGGCTATCGCTCATTACTTTTTGCATAAACAGCCCAAAGATTGGCAAAGCGGTATTGGCCCCACCGCCCAGGCTGGTGCTTCGAAAATGTACCGCCCTGTCATCGGCTCCGACCCAGGCTCCAGCTACCAAATCGGGATGAAAACCAATGAACCAACCGTCCGAATTGTTTTGGGTGGTTCCGGTTTTACCTGCGATTTCTCCCCCCAGATTGTATCGGTAATGCAAGCGCGATGCCGTTCCCCCGTCCACCACTTTTTGCATGAGTTTGGTCATAACAAATGCCGTCTCCTCGCTTAACACATCCTTGGTCTCCGGAAAATTCTCCATCAGAACATTGCCTTGACGATCCGTAATCCGGGTAATCATCATGGGTTTGGTCCAAACGCCTCGATTCGGGAAGGTCGCATAGGCTCCTACCATTTCGTAAACACTCATGTCAAAGCTACCCAGGCAAAGGCTGGGGTAAGGTTGCATAGGCGATGTGATCCCCATTTTGCGGCTTAGTTCCAGGACCGGCTCAGGTCCTACTTGTTTCATGAGGTAAGCCACGATGTTATTAACCGATAGGGCAAGCCCTCGGAACATGCTCATCGAGCCCCCAATTTTGCCGTCGTAATTCTTGGGCGTCCAATTGTCGAAGGATTCAAAGGTGACGGGGAGATTGGGTATGGGTTGGCAAGGGTCAAAACCGTTGTCAACAGCCACCGTATAAACTAAGGGTTTAAAGGCCGATCCCACTTGTCTTTTGGCTTGGGTATTAACGTGATCGTATTGGCTAAAGTCCATGTCGATACCCCCCACCCAGGCCTTGATATGTCCGTTGTGGGGATCCATAGCCATGAATCCGGTATGTAGGAATTTTTTGGCATATCGGATGGAATCCATGGGGGTCATCAGGGTATCCACGAAGCCGTTCCAGGTAAACAAACGGATATCCGTCGGTTCATTGAAATGTCGTCGAATAGCGGATTCGGACCAGTCTTGGTCTTTGAGACGCAGATAACGCTGGGACCTTCGCATTCCTTGGTCCAGGATTTCGGTGAATTCACCCCAGGGGTCCCGACCTTTCCAATGCTGGTCAAAGAGGCTCTGCAAACTTTTCATCTGGGATCGCACCGCTTCCTCGGCATACGTCTGCATACGGGAGTCCAATGTGGTATAGATTTTGAGACCATCCCGGTAAAGGTTGTAGGGCTCCCCTTCCGGATTCACTTGGGTTTTGATCCACTCGCTTAGCTCTTGACGCAGGTATTCCCTGAAATAGGTCGCGGTGCCTGCGGCATGGGATTGGGGTCTTAAGCGTAGGGCCAAGGGCATGGACCGGTAGCGCTCCCCAACTTCTTTATCCAAAAAACGGTACTTGACCATTTGGCTAATGACCGTGTTGCGACGATTTAGGCAGCGATCCGGATGCCGGGTGGGGGAGTAGTACGTAATTCCTTTGAGCAGGCCCACCAACAAGGCGGCTTCGTGGACATCCAGGGACCGGACATCCTTGTCAAAATACGTTCTGGAAGCTGCACTGATTCCAAACGAATTGTAACCAAACTCGACGGTATTAAGGTACATCGCCAGAATTTCTTGTTTGGTGTATCGTTTTTCGAGCTGAACAGCAATAATCCACTCCTTGACTTTTTGGAGCAGGCGGGCAGGTTTGGAGCGGGCGCGTTGACCGTTGAAGAGGTTCAAGGCCAATTGTTGGGTTATCGTTGAAGCCCCCCCTTCTCGCCCCATAAAAACGACGGCTCTGGCCAGGGCCCGAAGATCAATTCCTGAATGTTGGTAAAAACGTACATCCTCGGTAGCTAACAAAGCATGAATAACTTGCGGGGATATCTCGTGGAATTTGGTGTAGGAACGGTTTTGGAGATAAAATTTTCCAATGACTTGACCATCGGAGGAAATGATTTCGGTGGCCAGGTTGCTTTTGGGGTTTTCGAGATCCTCGAACGAAGGCATTTCTCCCAGCCAACCGGTGGCGGTAAGCAATAGAATGGTAAGACCCAGGCCCACCAAAGCTGCGTAGATTCGCCAAACCCGGCGAGTCCAAACGGGGTTTGGTTTGGGGGAGGATTCGGGTTCAGAAGACGTAGGCATAAGGTTAAGGTTGGTGTTCCCGCTGGAATAGGATCAAATAATCGTTGAGCGATAAGTTCTTGTATAATTTGTTAAAATCATCCCGTGCCACAAAAAACCAATCGTAGGAGCCCAAAGCAAGATCCCTGAAAAGCTCGGGATCCGCCTGAGCCTGTTTCCAAAATTGGAGGGCGGTCGAACGATCCGGGGCTTCTTTGATCAAGACCAATTGCTCCACTTCCCGGTATACCGGATAAGAAATTTTGACCCCCAAACGTCGGAAGTTTTTTTCGGCAAAACGACTGACCTTGACGCCGATTTCAATGTTCTTCTGATAAACAGAAGCATTCATCCTTAACACCAGGTAATGGGGCTGAATGGAATCACCTTTGAATTCGTAACGGTCTTTGACGCGACCGGTTTCTGTCTCCGTTCCGCTCGTGGCGCGATTGCGGGCTTGCTCCGGAAAAAGAATATCAAGCATACCTTGGGCAGCGGAGGCGAGGGCTACCGGGCTGGTTGCCGAAGCGTAGGTCTCCAAGCTACGCTGCAAAAGAGAGCTGTC
Organism: Bacteroidia bacterium; assembly: GCA_049431025.1. Taxonomy (GTDB): domain Bacteria; phylum Bacteroidota; class Bacteroidia; order UBA7662; family UBA7662; genus SYHX01. Next base: position 40,518 of record JBMTCP010000006.1, read on the forward strand.
CTTACGTGCTGCTGAAATACTTTCCAAAAAACCAAAATAGGGCATGAGGGTATCGGAGGCGAAGCGGCTTTTGGCCCATTTGCAGGCTAGGACCACCGAGTCGTACCGACCGGACGTGTACAACCGATAACAATACCGGTAATGGGATTCGGCTGCCATACGCATGGAGTCGGAAACCCCCGTGCTTTTGCCGTTAATCATCCCGGTAAAGGGTGATTCAGGATACAAACTATCCAGCACTCGGGCGCATTGCAAGCGCCGTTGGGTATCGCTGAGGGCTTCGTAACACCGAAAGGCATGGTACAAAATTTCGGGCTCGGTAGAGGTCTGAGGAAAACGCGTCAAGTGGGCTTCCGCAAAGGGTAAGGCGGATCGGTAATCGCCCAAACGATCTTTGTAAAGTTTGGTAAGGGACAAATGGGCGTTACGGACCATCGACAAGGATTTGTTGCGGGATGCCTCATCACGGGGTATTCGCAACATAAGATTTTCGACCGTTCGGGGTAGTTTATTGAGTGAATCCAAAAGGGGGTCGCTTTCGCTTTCGGTGGATGATGTCGCATTGGTGGTGCCTTCTTCAGGACCGCCTTTACCTCCGGCGCTTCGCCGCCAATGGTCGGTGTTTTCGCGCTTTCCCCAGATTTGGAGAAACTGATTATAATCGCTGCCAATAAGTTGGGTATTGTAAAAATGCCATTCGCCCCCAGAAGATGCCATGGAGGCGGCACCCATATTTCGCTGGAGCATGAGGGGGTCAACCCAATTGTTGTTGCTGTTGGCCAAACGTGCGTTTTTGGCGGAGTCCTCGGCTTTGGCTTTGGCTAGGGCAGCTTGCTTGCGCTCTTCGTCCAAAATTTTGGTTAACCTGGCGGTTAATTTGTTTTCGGGTAAGGCCCCCAATTCCAATAAGGAGTCTTGAACCGTGATCGTTTTGAGATGGCGGACCATTTCGCCCAGGTATGCTTGTTTGTTCCGAATTTCTTTGAAACGGGGATGTTCCTTTTCCAGGTTATTGTTCAAACTGTCGAAAAAAAACCGGGCCTCTTCGTAACGTTTTTCTTCAAAGCAAATATCACCTAGTGTTATCCAGGTTTTTTTGCGTTGAGCATTGATTTCCTGGGAATGCGCCAAAGAAAGTCGAAAGTTTTTTTCGGCTTCCTGGGTTTTCTTTTCCTTACTATCCAGCAACCCCAATTCGAAGTAAAGGACATCCCGGTAACTAAAATATTTTTTGGATTTGGTCAGGTTAAGAAGAATTCTTCGCGCATTGCGGGATCCGTTTCGGGCATCCGTGTACGCGGTGACGGATTGAATTTTGCATTGAAAACGTAGTTCGGGATCCGGCCGTCCACTAAGGGCTTTTTTGAAATGCAAAGGAGCCTTGCGGCTTTCGATTTGCAAATAAATCTGACCTAACAAAAAATGTGTTCGACGTCGTTGAGCAGCGGGCATCGGAAAATGCAGAGCGTCTTCGAGGTACTCGGCCGCTTTGACCACTCGTTTTTGGGCCAATTGGTTTTCGGCAGCCGCCAAATACAGCATGGCCCTGCTCTGCTTACTGGCTTTAAGGTTTTCGAGGGCTCTTTCCAAAACGCCTTGGGCAGGACCGTATTGACCGGAAGCGGTATACGCACGAACGAGCCAGCCAGCGGCCAAGTCGGCATTGGGCTGACCTTTGTATCGGTTGATCAGGTATTGAAAAGTTTCAATGGCATCAAAATAATCTCTTCTCAAATAATAACATTGTCCAATCAAAAGAAAGCTCTCATCGACCCAACGGCTGTGTTCTTTGCGTTGGATCAAATTGGAACATTTTTTGATGGACTCCTCAAAAGCCGAGGCGCCCGAAGAAACCGAAGCATCCAGGGATTCCACAAAAACCGGTAACCACTGCGCGTAGTCATCTTTGTGGTTGCGGTGAATTTCCTGCATCGCTTCATCGTAACGTAATCGAGCATAATACAAGCCGTTGAAATGGGCGGTGATGTTTTGGTATTGGCGCTTGGCCCAGCTTTGGGCTTGAACCGGTGGACTCAAAGCCAAGGCCAAGAAAAGTGCCCCTAGGCCTAGGCCAACCCAACTACCCAGAGATGGTAGGGTCTTGAACGATGGTGAATGTGGATGGCGCATGAAAGCGGATAACCTCCAATAACGGAGGTAAAGTTATAAATTGCGGCCTAGCTCATGAAATTCCTTCGTTTCGGTCCTCGTTTTCTTGGTTTCTGGCGAAAAATGCGCTTGGATTACCGAATTATCGTCCGTACCGAAGGGGAATTGGACGCCATTATCAATGTTCGTTTGCGGCCCCTGAATTGGTTTGTCCTGTTAAGTACTGCTTTGGTCATGGGATGGTTGTTTTTTGGGGCTATACTCCTTTACACTCCGCTGGGTGGGTACCTACCCGGAGCTGCCAACCGAAAATGGCAGGGTCAGGTGGTGGAGCAAACCCGACGATTGGATTCCTTGGAGGAGTACCTGCAAGCCAGCCGAAGCCAGTGGTCGGTGCTTAGGCGGGAATGGCTGGGTGAAGATTCCCTAATTTACCAAGATTTGCCCCTGCCCACGGTAGGTCGAACCTACCCTGCGGATAGTCTTTTGGATGCCAGCGGTTGGGCCGATTCGCTGTTGCGTTTGGAGGTCGAACGGGAATTCGCGAACCGAAAGGCCGGCAGACAGCCTTAATTTTGGGTTATGAACATGCAATTACCCCTCAAATTAGGCCGTTCAACCGGTGTGGTCATGAACGCCTTGGCCGAAGGCGCCGTTCTTGAAGGCAATTTAACCTGCAAAGGTGACCTTCGATTGGATGGCATAGTCCAGGGCGAGGTCAAGGTCGAAGGTCGTCTGGTTTTGGGGGCCCAGGGCTCCATTCACGGTCCTGTTCGTTGCCAGAATGTTCATGTCCTGGGTAAGGTCAATGGCTCCATTGAGGCCACCGAGTCCATACTCCTATCGGCCACTGCCCAGGTAAACGGGGACATTTCGGCTCCCAAATTGGTGGTTGAGGAAGGGGCACAGCTCTCCGGACGTTGCACCATGCAGGCCCTGCGTCCGGTCTATGCAGGCGATGCCCATGCCAAAACCGCTTGATGGATTAGCCCGGTACGGGGGATTGGCTGTCCAAATGGCTCTGCCCTTGGTTTTGGGTGCTTGGATGGGGTCCAAACTGGACCTTCGATGGGGGTTTAACCAACCCTACGGTACCTTATTGGGCTTAATCTTGGGATTATTCGTGGCTTTCGCAGGGGTTTGGTCCCGGCTCAAAAATTGGTGATTGACAAGTTTTTCCCGTTTTTGGCCTTGGTTTTGGCGATTTTGGGCCATACATAGCTTAGCGGCTTTGGGGTGCTGCGCCTGGGATCACCTTGGTGAAACACGTCTTGACCATTGGGTAAGTTCCTGGTGTTTGATGGGTCTAGTGAACATGGTTTATGGTTTTGGGGTGGTAATGTGGTACCGTTCGGCTTCCTCCAACCCTTCCTGGGCAATGCCTTTGCCCTGGATTCACCTCCTGCTTAACCTGGCAGCCATTCTGCTTGCCCGTTCATTGGGGGTCCTGGACACCAAGGTGGGGGCTTTGGTTTTTTTGACCTTCATGCTCCTTGATTTGGCTTTTGTAAATCGGGCCTTGGTCTCTATCTTGCGCCCGCATTGAAATCAGGGTAAATCGGCCTTGAATCATGCCCAAAGGCCCTTTATCGAAACCAGCATCATGTGTATTTCCCCCGTAGTCCGCGGATTTTCTCTGTTCCTGGCACTTCTGGGGCTTGGACTCTTCGTTGGTGCTCCGGTCAAGGCTTCGGTGAGTGGTCCGGCAGAGCAGTCCCACGCTCAAGGGCACGCACCTTCGGATTCTTCGACCGATGAGGCTTTTGATCCTTCCAAGGTCATCCTCCATCACATTGCCGATGCCCACGATTGGCACTTGTACGACAAGACGGATGCCCACGGTGGAGTGCATCCGGTTGCCATACCCCTCCCGGTCCTTATTTGGTGCCAAGGCCGAATGCACACCTTCCTGTCCTCGGCATTTGACCATGGACACGCTCGGCCTGTTTCCCACGGCCTTACTTTTCTCATGGATGAACATGGGCATATTGCGGAAGCCTCTGGATTACCGGTCCTGGATTTTTCGATTACCAAAAACGTAGCTTCGATGCTCCTCAGTATCGTTATTTTGATACTCCTGTTTGGTTCAATGGCCAGGTCCTATACCCGTTCTGACCAGAAGCTCCCCGGTGGATTGGCGAAATTCTTGGAGCCCATCATCCTGTTTATTCGCGATGATATTGCTCGGCCCAATATTGGTGAGCATCGTTATCAGCGCTACATGCCTTTTTTGCTTACCGCTTTCTTTTTTATTTGGATCAACAATTTGTTGGGACTCCTTCCTACAGGGGCCAATTTGACGGGCAATATTGCGGTTTCCTTGGTTCTTGCGGTGTTCACCATGATTATCACCAATTGGAGCGGCAACAAACATTATTGGGGTCATATTTTCAAGCCGCATGTACCTCTATGGCTGTATCCCATTATGGTTCCGGTTGAACTAGTGGGGATTTTTTCCAAGCCCATCGCCTTGACCATCCGCTTATTTGCCAACATTACCGCAGGCCACATCATCATCCTCAGCTTGATTTCCTTGATTTTTATTTTTAAAAGCCTAGCTATGGCTCCAGTTTCGCTGGCTTTCGTTTTGTTTATGGAATGCCTGGAAATGCTGGTTGCTGTGTTACAGGCCTATGTTTTCACCCTTCTAAGTGCCTTATTTATAGGATTGGCTACGGCCGAACCGGAGCACGAAGCTCATTAAGAATCCCAAACTATTTATTCAATTAACCCCAACCTCAACAACCTAAATTTAAAGTTATGACAACGATTACAGGACTCGCAGCGATTGGAGCAGGACTCGCCGCCATGGGCGCCGGTATGGGTATTGGCCGCATCGGCGGTTCAGCTACCGAAGCCATTGCTCGTCAGCCCGAAGCTGCCCCCAAAATTCAAACCGCGATGATTATTGCTGCGGCCCTTATCGAGGGTGTTGCCTTGTTTGCGGTGGTTGTTGCTCTATTGGTAGCCTAAGGAGGTTTCCATGGACTTGGTAACCCCTCAGCTGGGTCTGCTGGTCTGGCCTGCCCTATCGTTCTTACTCCTCTTGGTGGTTCTGCGCAAATTTGCGTGGAAACCTATTTTGGATTCGGTGAACGAAAGGGATGCTCAAATCAGGCAGGCCCTGGACGCCGCCAAAGAAGCCCGCGAAGCCATGGTTCGTTTGCAGGCCGATAACGAGCAATTGATGGCTCAGGCCCGTGCCGAGCGAGATCAGATGCTCAGCGAAGCCAAAAAGACCAGGGATCATCTCCTGTCGGAGTCTCGATCCAAGGCCGAAGAGGAAGCGAAGCGACTCTTGGAAATGGCTCGTCAGGACATCGAAAACGAACGTAAGGCCACCATGACTGAAGTTCGGAATTTGGTAGCGACCCTTTCGGTTGATGTCGCCGAAAAGCTGCTCCGCAAGGAGCTCCAAAAAGACGAAGCCCAGGAAGCCTACCTTCAAGAACAGCTTCGGGATCTTCAAATTCCAGCCCGCTAATCCACCAAACCGATTAAGTCTTTCCATTCGGCATGAATAATCCACGCATCGCAAAACGCTACGCTGTTTCGCTGCTTCGCTTGGCGACGGAGCAGGGTAAGGCCGAAATGGTCTACCATAACATGAAGGAATTGGCAGCTGCTGTTCGTGGTAGTCGTGATTTGGACCGCATGTTTCGCTCCCCCTTGATCAAAGCGGATGCGAAGAACCGTGTGATTGCTGCTTTGTTTGGAAACACCTTTGATTCGCTTACCCTTTCCTTTCTGGCACTCGTGGTGCGTAAACACCGTGAAGCCGAAAGCGGTGGTATGGCTGCAGCGTATGTTGACTTGTACGAGCGTCAGCAAGGGACTATACGTGTTCGGGTTACCTCGGCACAAACTCTGGACGCAGCCAACCAACAGGAACTCGAAAACCGACTACGCACTGCTCTGGGTGAGGGCGTGGTTTTTGCGTATTCCGAGGATCCCGAATTGTTGGGTGGTTACTTGATCCAAAGCGGTGACCTGCGTGTCGATGCCTCCCTGCGCAAGGATTTGCAACAGTTACGTCGGCAGTTTTCCGACAACCCCTACCTCCAAAAATTTTAAATTATGGCACATTTACAGCCGGACGAAATTTCCGCGATTCTCCGAGAACAACTCGCAGGCCATCAATCCCAAGCTCAACTTGAGGAAACCGGTACCGTACTTCAAGTAGGGGACGGGATAGCCCGTCTTTACGGTTTGACCCGTGTTCAGGCCGGGGAGCTAATTGAATTTGCGAACGGAACCCGTGCGGTGGTTTTGAACCTCGAAGAAGATAATGTTGGGGCGGTCCTGTTGGGCGGTTCTGAAGGCATCAAGGAAGGCGATACCGCCAAGCGAACCGGTCTCATCGCCTCCATTAAGGTGGGCCATGGGATGTTGGGCCGGGTGGTCAATACCCTGGGTCAGCCTATCGATGGCAAAGGCCCCCTACAGGGCGAGACCTTTGAAATGCCGATCGAGCGTAAAGCCCCGGGCGTAATTTTTCGTCAACCGGTTCATGAGCCCCTCCAAACGGGTATCAAAGCCATTGACGCTATGATCCCTGTAGGTCGCGGTCAGCGGGAATTGATTATTGGCGACCGTCAAACCGGTAAAACGGCTATTGCGATCGACACGATCATCAACCAAAAAGAATTTTTCGAGGCCGGTAAGCCGGTTTATTGTATCTACGTTGCTGTTGGTCAAAAGGCTTCTACGGTGGCGAATATTGTAAAAACCCTGGAAGAAAACGGAGCCATGCCGTACACCATTGTGGTTGCGGCCTTTGCTTCGGATCCAGCGCCTCTTCAGTTCTATGCGCCAATGGCCGGAGCTGCGATTGGGGAATATTTCAGGGATTTGGGGAACCCAGCCTTGATCGTTTACGATGACCTTTCAAAGCAGGCGGTTGCTTACCGCGAAGTCTCCTTGTTGCTCCGTCGTCCCCCCGGACGTGAGGCCTACCCCGGTGATGTGTTTTACCTCCACTCCCGTCTTTTGGAAAGAGCTTGTAAGTTGAATTATAACGACGAGATTATTGCCCAAATGAATGACCTGCCCGAGGCTCTCAAGGGTAAAGTCAAAGGAGGAGGTTCCTTGACCGCCCTTCCTATCATTGAAACCCAGGCGGGGGATGTATCGGCGTATATTCCAACCAACGTAATTTCGATTACGGACGGTCAAATTTTCTTGGAATCCAATCTGTTCAATTCCGGTGTCCGTCCAGCCATCAACGTGGGTATTTCGGTGTCCAGGGTAGGAGGTAATGCTCAGATTAAGTCGATGAAAAAGGTTGCCGGAACCCTCAAGTTGGATCAGGCCCAGTACCGTGAATTGGAGGCCTTCTCCAAATTTGGTTCGGACTTGGATGCCGCTACCAAATCGGTTTTGGACAAAGGTGCGCGTAACGTAGAAATCCTAAAACAGCCTCAGTATGCTCCGTTCAGGGTTGAGGATCAAATTGCCATTATTTATTTGGGTACCAAAGGTCTCCTGATGGAGGTTCCATTGGCCAAGGTTCGCGAATTTGAAGCTGATTTTCTGGCAACACTGCGCGCTAATCACCCCCAGGTATTGGAAGCGCTCAAGGCCGGCAAATTTGAAGATAGCCTTACCGACGTATTGTCTTCTACAGCCAAGCAATTGGTCGCTCGCTACAAAGCCTAATCCCGCTAAGTCAACCCCAGCATGGCCAATCTCAAAGAAGTCAGGGTACGTATCAGCTCGGTTATCTCAACCCAGCAGATTACCAAAGCCATGAAGATGGTTTCGGCCTCCAAATTGAGGAGAGCCCAAGGCGCTATTCAACAAATTCGACCCTATGCGGAGGGCCTGCAGAACATTGTGGGTCGTTTGGTTGCCGGTCTGGAAGGATCGGATACCGAGATGCCTTTGACCCAGGTTCGGGAAGTCAAGCGCGTTGGAGTTGTTTTGTTGACCTCTGATAAGGGTTTATGCGGGGGCTTTAACAGCAATTTGATCAAAACAGCCCGTCGCTTTATCCAAGACTTGCCTGCTGATCAACAAGCTACCCTTATTCCGGTAGGACGCAAAGGGGTTGACTTTTTTAAGCGATCGGACCTGCCCAAGGACTTGCGTTTTAAGGACCTTATGCTTAAGATTCGGTACCAGGCGACCTCCGAAATGGCCGAAGAAATCAGCAGGTCTTTTGTGGCTGGGGAATACGATAAAGTGGTGGTGATTTACAGCGAATTCAAGAATCCTGTTGTTCAGTACTTCAAGGTTATGCCTTGGCTTCCCCTTCAAGCGGAGTCGAGTAAACCGACCACTCCTGTTTCGGCCAGCCAAGAAGCTCAGGCGGATTATTTGTACGAGCCGGGCCGGGAAGAAATTGTTCGGGATTTGTTGCCTTTTTCGTTGGCTATTGATCTTCATAAAGCAATGTTGGATACCCAGGCCTCGGAGCATGGGGCTCGCATGACGGCCATGGATAAGGCGACTGAGAACGCAGGAGAATTGTTACGGGAACTTCGATTGCAATACAATCGTGCGCGTCAGGCGGCCATCACAACCGAAATTACAGAAATTGTCGGCGGAGCTGCTGCTCTGGCCGGGTAGGAACTTGCCCGCTAGCCGGGTCTTTGGTCGGTTTATTTTTTGAAGGGTTATGTTGGACTGCGTTTTTGTCTTGAACGACTTAGAGTCCATGGCAAAAGCCTTGCTGGAGGATGCAGCATCCCGCCGAGGAGGCCAAAAGCCGGTTGTCATTGCTTTGATAGGGGATATGGGGGCGGGAAAAACGACCTTGTTTCGGGCGATGGGACTGGTATTAGGCGCAGACCCACTACCAACTTCGCCTACTTACGCTTTGATGCAGGAATATTGCTTACCCGACGGCGGACTTATACTCCATGCCGATCTGTTCCGGCTTCGAAACCCCGGGGAGTGGCTGGCCTTGGATGCAGAAAAAGCTATGGACGAGGCCGATTGGGTTTGGTTGGAATGGCCCGAACAGGCAGGTCCGTGGCTTCCGGAGCATACCTTGTCGTATCGTCTTGAACCCGTCCAGCAGGGTCTCGCCAGACGATTGCATGCGGTAGATGCGATGAATACCCTTTGAACTTAAATTCGTTATCGTATGAACGCTCCTGAGACCTTACGTTCGCCGGTGAATACGTTAACTCGGCATACGGGCCTGCGCATCGGCATACCCTGCGAGCGGGGTTTTCAAGAAAACAGAGTCGCTATTACCCCTCAGGGGGTATCCCTTTTGGTTCATAACGGTCATCAAGTGGTGGTTGAGCGGGATGCCGGTGTGCCTAGTTTTTTTAGTGATCAGGATTATGCGGATGCCGGGGCACAATTGGCCGACGGGCCTGCGGAAATTTATGCATGCCCTGTCGTGGTCAAAGTGGGACCGGTTCCTGCCGAGGAATGGGCCTACCTGCGTTCGGGTCAAGTCGTATTTTCCGCTTTGCACCTACCTGGTTTGGTGGTGGATTACCTCAAAGAATCGATGAACCGGCGAATTACCGGTATCGCCTATGAACACATGACGGATCGAAGCGGCTACTTGCCGGTGGTTCGTTCCATGAGCGAAATCGCAGGGACCATGGCTATCCTCATTGCCTCCGAGTACATGAGCAATCAATACCAGGGTCGTGGCCGATTGCTGGGCTCGGTTAGTGGGGTGCCCCCAACCCGAGTATTGGTACTGGGGGCCGGAACGGTGGCTGAGCAGGCAACCCGAACGGCCTTGGGATTGGGAAGCGAAGTGGTGGTTTTTGATAATTCTTTGCGGAGGCTGCGTCGCCTCCAAGCATCCGTGGGTCGCCCTGTCTACACGTCTGTTTTGCACCCCAAACTCTTGACGGAGCAGTTGGCCATGGCGGACGTAGCGGTCGGGGCCATGGGGGCGCGTAGCGGCCGTACACCTATGGTGGTTACCGAGGATATGGTGCGAGGAATGAAAACCGGTTCGGTCATCGTTGATGTCAGTATTGACCATGGGGGCTGTTTTGAAACCTCAAGGTTGACCAACCATACCCGTCCTGTTTTTGAGCAATATGGCGTTATCCATTATGGAGTGCCTAATATCACCTCCAGGGTTTCCCAGACTGCATCGGAATCCTTGAGCAATATCATGACCCCGGTGCTCCTGGAAGCCGGACAAAGGGGAGGGATGGAAACCAGCCTTTGGTTGGAACAGGGTCTAAGGGCAGGCGTCTATTGCCACCAAGGTCACCTGACGCAGCGTTATTTGGGAGAAAAATTCGGACTACCTTGGACCAGTATGGAGGCCATGATGGGCTCCGGGATGTAAAAAAGGCCTTCCGGGCTCTTCCGGCTCCCTCTTATTTTGTTTAACTTTTTTCAAAAAAAAATCAACAAACGATTGTTTTTTGGGTTTTTCGCGTAAGTTTGTTTAACGAATTTCAAAAAAGGTTAAACAAATGGATACCAATTTTACCGATCAGGTCGCTACCCACGCCCTCGCCCTTAAAGGGTATGCCTTGTTTTTGACCCAAAATAAAGAGGATGCCCACGATTTACTGCAGGAAACTTACCTCAAGGCATTTTCAAATCGTGACCGATTTGCCCCAGATACCAACATCAAAGGATGGTTGTACACCATTATGAAGAACACCTTCATTAACAATTACCGGCGCAAGGTCAAGCGCAATACGTTTAGCGATCAAACCGATCAGGATTACTATATCAACCAGCCAAGCCAGCGGATTCCCAACCAAGCCGAATCCAAAATGGTCATGGATGATCTCAACAAGGCCATAGCCCTCTTGCCTTTTGAGCTGCGCGAAGCCTTTATGCTCAATTTTAAGGGCCACAAGTACCAAGACATTGCCGACCAATTTGGGATACCCATCGGTACGGTCAAAACCAGAATACACCTGGCCCGCAAAGTACTCAAGCGTAAGCTTTCGGTATACGGGGACCAATACGGGTTGAACGCAGCCTAAGTGCAGGTGGGGTCACCGCAGTTGCGGTCTCTTTTTTGAAAACGCAAAACAAGGCACGCTCCAGGGTTGTTATACCCTCATGAGCCCAACCCATTCCAGCAAATCCCAAGTGGTGGTCGTCGGTTCCGGTTTCGCTGGACTATCAGCGGCGACCGTGCTTGCGTCCAAAGGTTACCGCGTGCGGTTGCTTGAAAAGAATAACGAACCCGGGGGTCGTGCCAGGGTTCTGAACGCCGAAGGTTTTCGTTTTGACATGGGGCCGTCCTGGTATTGGATGCCCGATGTCTTCGAACAGTATTTTGGACTTTTTGGTCGTAAGGTTTCGGATTACTACGAGCTGGTACGACTGGATCCTGCCTATACGATCGTGTACGGTCCCGATCAGCGTTTAGTGGTTCCGGCTCAGCAAGATGCATTGGAGGCCCTGTTTGAGTCGTACGAAAAAGGGGCTGGTCAACGACTTCGTTCTTTCCTCAAACAAGCGGCCTACAAATACGAAGTTGGAATTAGGGATTTGGTCTTTAAACCGGGACGTAGCCTTGGGGAGTTCCTTAGCCCTCGTTTGATTTGGGATGTGTTGCGAATGGATGTTTTTAAATCCATGTCTTCCCATGTTCGATCCCATTTCAAGCATCCTCATCTGGTGCAGATGATGGAATTTCCTGTTTTGTTCTTGGGCGCAACGCCTCAAAATACCCCCGCTTTGTACAGCTTAATGAATTATGCCGATTTGGGATTGGGAACCTGGTATCCTATGGGAGGGATGGGTAAAATTGTCGATGGAATGGTTTCGTTGGCCGAGGAATTGGGTGTAGAAATACATTATAACCAAGAGGTTACATCCATAACATCCGATGGTAATCGCATCCGTACGGTGTTAACCAACACCCAGGAATTTGCAGCTGATGCTGTGGTGGTTGGATCCGATTACCGACATTTTGATCAAGAAATATTACCTTCCCAACACCGAAATTATTCGGCTTCGTATTGGGATAAGCGCGTTCTTGCCCCTTCGAGTTTATTGTTTTATATAGGGCTTTCCAAACCCTTGGAAGGCCTGACCCATCACACCTTGTTCTTTGACGAGGATTTTGGTTTGCATGCCGAAGAAATCTATACCCGACCTCAATGGCCTACCAAACCTCTTTTTTACACGTCCCTGGCATCCAAGACAGACCCCGGTGTTGCACCTGACGGTATGGAGAATTTGGTTATTCTCGTACCCCTTGCTCCCGGCTTGGAAGACACGGATGAAATGCGTGAGAAATATTATCATTTGGTCATGGATCGCTTTGAACGATTGACCGGTCAAGCGATTCGTAGCCACGTGGTTTACCGTAAATCGTATGCTCATCGTGATTTTGTCAGCGATTACCATTCCTTCAAAGGAAATGCCTATGGATTGGCCAATACCCTAACCCAAACGGCCTTACTCAAGCCATCCCTCAAGCACAAGTCCCTCTCCAACCTGTATTTCTGCGGTCAATTGACCGTACCGGGTCCGGGGGTGCCTCCTTCGTTGATTTCGGGGCAGGTGGTGGCCAAGGAACTCATGAAAGAGCATCCAATCCGCTCTTGAGCAAACCAAAAGCCTTACTTTTTGTTTTTTATCCATGAACCAACGACGCATTAAGCCCTAAAGGCCCTAGCTTACCAACAAATTACCGTTATGATGGAATTGTACCGCGAAACCAATTTCGCTATCTCCAGGCTGATTACCCGTCAATACAGCACCTCTTTTTCTTTGGGGATCTTGGCCTTTCAGCCTTCCTTTAGAGCGCCTATTTATTCCATTTACGGATTCGTGCGTTATGCCGACGAAATTGTGGATACTTTCCATGACTACGATAAGAACACCCTGCTGGAAGAGTTTAGGAGGGATACCTACCTGGCTCTTGAACGGGGAATTAGCTTGAACCCGGTCTTGGATTGTTTTGTTCAAACGGTGCATCGATATGGAATTGAACGTGAATTAATTGATGCTTTTCTGGATAGTATGGCCATGGATTTGGATCAGGTAACCTACGCCCGCGATTCGTACGAAACCTATATTTACGGGTCCGCTGAGGTGGTGGGGCTCATGTGTTTACGTGTTTTTTGCAGCGAAAAGTCAGGGCTTTACGACGAACTCAAAGAGGGAGCTCGGGCCTTGGGTGCCGCCTTTCAAAAGGTTAACTTCTTGCGAGATCTCAAGGATGATTACCAGAACCGTGGCAGAACCTATTTTCCCAACCTCAACCTTGGGCTGCAATTGGATGAGCGCTCCAAGCGCGAAATTGAAGAAGATATCGAAGAGGATTTTCGTTGTGCCTACCATGCAATCCTGCGATTACCCAAAGGTGCAAGAATTGGTGTCTTAACCGCCTATCGATTTTATCGGAATTTGTTTCGCAAGATTCGTCGTTCCAGTTCAGAACAAATTTTACAGGAGCGGATTCGGATTTCCAATGCCGAAAAAGCCGCACTCTTATGTTATTCGGTTCTGGAACATCGTTTAAGTTAGTTGTACTGGCCTTAGGCGCCTCGTGGAGCCTTGCCCTCGCCGGACATTCGCAGCTTCCCGTAGCCTCAGCACCTCCTTCGCCCAGTCCCTGGACCTTGGCCTCGTATTTTGAGGCCGCATCCTCCGGTTTCGGCGAAAGGGATTATAAGCGTTTATGGTCAAGTGCCCAAGGCGTCGAGAACATTCCATTGGCCTACCGTGGAGCCTACCGGGGCTTGGCCGTCCAATCCCTCAGCAGCCCACTTCAAAAATTAAACGGAGCCAAGGCTGCCGTTGAAGACTTGAACAGGGCGGTTCAGACCGAACCTTCCAACCCTCGCTACCGTCTCTTGAGGTGGCTTATGGAAAAGGAAATACCCTCATGGTTGGGCTTATCCGGGCATGTTCAGGAGGATCGAAGGTTTTTGGATCAAGCCCTAAAGGCCCTGACCCCGGCGCAACGAAAGCAAGCCGGCCCGCAGGGTGAATTGGATTGGGTGTTTTTTTTGGGTAAAGTCCAATAAATAGCCCCGAATTTCTTTTATTTTCGGGAATTCGAATCCCTTAAGCCCATGGCCTCGCATTCCGATTCCTCCAGACGGTCCCACCGGCACCGCAAAATTCAAGCCCGTGTCGCGGTGGTTGGCGGTGGAATTTCAGGCATGGCATCGGCCGCTCGTTTGGCCGCCGCCGGATGTCAGGTGGTCTTGTTTGAGGCTAACAATTATTTGGGGGGGAAATTGATCGATCGACGCAGCGAAGGGTTTCGTTTTGATTGCGGTCCTTCGTTGTTTACGCTGCCTGAAACCCTCGAAGAATTGTTCCGGGATTGCGGTAAGGATTTGCGGGATTATTTGCATTACGAAAAGTTGGATCTGATTACCCGCTACCATTACGGGAAAGGCAATTTCGTGGATGCTTGGGCGGATCAGGAAAAATTGGCTGTGGAGCTTTACGATAAGTTCAACGAAGACCCCGACAAAGTCCGTAAATATTTCAAGCGTATTCAATGGCTGTACAATTTAACAGCCCCGGTCTTTTTGAAAAAGTCTATACACCGTCGTTCGGACTTATGGACCCTTTCGAATTTCTTCAAGCTCTTTGCTTTACCCTTTGTGGGTGCCTTCCAAAGCTTGTACGAATTCAATCGATCGGCCTTCGATAAGGAGAGAACGGCTCAGTTGTTTTCGAGGGTGGCGACCTATAACGGATCCGATCCGTACAAGGCCCCGGGTACGTTGGCCTTGATTAATCATGTGGAATACGGTCGGGGCGCCTATTACCCCCGCGGTGGGATGATTGCCATCCGCGATGCCCTGCAGAAACTCCTGGAGGAATTGGGGGTCGAAATAAAATTCGGGACCAAGGTGGATCGCTTTCACGTTTTTCAACATCGAATCTTGGGTGTTAAAGTTGATGGTGAACGCATCGCCTTTGATCGGGTAGTCTCTGCGGTGGATATCGCTTACGCCAAGGAATACCTTTTTTCGAGGGATTTGTTGGAACCCAAATTGAAAACCAGTGATTTAGGAATGTCGGCCATGGTTTTTCATTGGGGTATCAAGGGGCAATTCCCTCAATTGGATTTGCACAATTTATTTTTTTCCCGCAAATACCGCAAAGAATTTGAAGCCATTGGAAGTAAACAGGTGCCCCAGGAAAATACCATTTACCTCTACGTAAGTTCCAAGTTGAACAAGGAAGACGCCCCGGAAGGCCATGAGAATTGGTTTGTTATGGTAAATATGCCCTGCGACCAAAAACAAGACTGGGAGAAGATTAGTAACATTACCCGATCGGCGATTTTGAGTCGTTTGTCTTCAGAGCTTCAGGTGGATTTGGAAAGCCTGATTGTTAATGAACACGTGATGACCCCGTTGACCTTTGAAAAAACAACGCGCAGTTATGCCGGTGCCTTGTATGGACCGCATTCCAATTCGGTTTTCTCGGCTTTTCGCCGGTATCCCAACAAACATCCTCGGGTTCACGGGCTTTATTTCTGTGGCGGTTCGGTGCACCCCGGGGGAGGAATTCCGGTATGCCTGCATTCAGCCCAAATCACCAGTCGATGGTTAATTGATGGTTTAAAGCAATCCAAAGGGAAGAACAGGTCTCGTTCATCCGAGCAAGATTGAGTCGGGGAATGATAACACCGGATCAAGCCTGGCGATGGCGTTGGTGGTGGCCCTTGGTTTTTGGGTGTGGAGCTGTGGGTATCGTCGGATCACCTTGGGCTTCGTTTTTTGTGGGTATGACCTTTCCGGTTCTGAGCCTGGGGGCACTTTGGGTAGCTTGGTCGGATCATAAAGCTTTTACAATCAGGGAATATCTGATAGTTTTTTGTTGTTATGCCTTGGGGTGGTCTATGGAATGCCTCGGCGTTCAAACCGGCTGGGTTTTTGGGTCTTACCAATACGGACCCTGGTTGGGTCCTCGTTGGTTAGGGGTTCCTCCGTTGATTGGATTGAACTGGGTCATCCTGGTTTGGGCTGTTCGAGGATGGATACCCGCAGGCTCTGCTCAAGGAATTAGGCCCTGGCTGAGGGATATGGGGGCTGCGTTGTTGGTGATGGGGATGGACCTTTTGATTGAACCTGCTGCCACTCGTTTGGGATTTTGGAATTGGGAGGAAGCGTCGAGGTGGTCAGGTTGGGTTGGTGCACTTTTGGTGGCACCCCTCCAAAATTATTTAGCCTGGTGGGCTATTGCCTATTTGATGTTACGGGGGATGAGCCTGGGTGGAGTACAGGGTAACCGCCCGGCCTTGCATCGCGCAGCAGGTTATTATGCCCTTTGGATGATGATGTATTTTTTGATTTTGACGTGCGGCATCCTTGTGGACCGGGTCTAAGAGCCAGTGAATCGAGGAGGTCTTTTGTTCATAAAAGCTTCCATGCCTTCTTTTTGGTCGTTGCTGGCAAAGAGCAAATAGAAATTCTTGCGTTCAAATTCCAGGCCTTCGCTCAGGCTGCTGTCTTGGGACTTTAGGACCGATTCTTTGGCTAATCGAAGGGCCAAGGGGGCTCTTTGGGCTATTTCGGAGGCCAAACGCAGGGCTTCATCCAGGTAGCATTCAACGGGAACTACCCGGTTAACCAAACCCCAGGCCAGGGCATCCTTGGCGGAGATGGACTGACCGGTCAAAACCATTTCCATGGCGCGAACCTTGCCAATTTGGCGGGTTAATCGCTGGGTCCCACCGGCTCCGGGCATGATGCCCAGCAAGATTTCGGGTTGACCAAAGCGAGCGGTTTCGGAGGCTACCACCAAGTCACAATGCATGACCAGTTCGTTGCCACCTCCCAATACAAAACCGGACACTGCGGCTATGAGGGGTTTTTTGAGGCGACGAATCTGTTCCCAGGTGCTGAACTGGTCAATCATCAGGAGATCCATGGCGCCTTTGTCGGCCATTTGATGGATATCAGCGCCGGCCGCAAAGGCCCGGTCATTACCGGTCAAGACCATGGTTTTGACGGAATCATCCTGGTCCAACATTTTCAAGGCATCCCGGAGTTCGGCCATCAACTGGAGGTTGAGGGCATTCAATTCTTTGGGCCGGTTAAGGCGCAGGAGGGCAACCCCGGGTCGGATTTGGGGCTCGACCAAGACCAGTTCATTTTTCATGCCCCTAAAATTAATGCCAAGTCGTTGACAGTCCCCGAAGGAGCCTTACTTTGACTTAGTTTTGAAAAAAAAAGAAATCATGATGAATTTAACCAAAACCCTGATCGGATTTTTTCTGATGTCCCTCTTGGGATTGCAAACGGTGACCGCTCAATTGGTCTTGCCCCAACCATCACCCCGCTGCGGCGCCCGCCTCACCATGGGCGTGACCGATATGGAGGTGGATTACGGTTCACCCGGTGTCAATGGACGCACGCTTTGGGGTAGCCTGGTCCCTTACGATGAAGTTTGGCGTAGCGGGGCCAATGCAGCGACTTGGGTTTCGTTTAGTACGGAGGTTCAGTTTGGTGGACAAACCCTGAAGGCCGGTAAATACGCCCTTTATCTTATCCCCAAGGCGGATAAGCCTTGGGTTTTGGCCTTGAACAGCAACGAGGGCCAATGGGGTTCGACCAATTTCAAAGAGAGCCTGGATGTCTTGCGTACCGAGGTCCAGGTGCAGGATGCGCCAACCTTCGCCGAACGCTTGCAGTTTTCCCTGGAATACGAGGGCATCTCATCGTCCCGATTGCGCATGCATTGGGGTCAAAAAACCTGGAGCGTTGCCCTCACTTCGGATGCCAAGGGATTGGGCATGGCCAATGTTAAGAAATTTTTTGCGGACCGTCCGGGGGATTGGTATCCTTGTGCCAATGCTGCTGCCTTTGTCATGGATCAAGGAAACGATAACGCCTATGCCCTCGAATTAGCCCAAAAGGCGGTACGTCTTAACGGCGAACATTTTTACCCTCGTTGGATCTTGGCCAAAGTCCATGCCGCAAGAGCTGAATTCCGCATGGCGGCTGAACAGGCTGAGCAGGCCAAAATCAAAGGGGAGGCCGAGAATTCGGATTGGTACCTGGGTTATGCCGGAGATATTGCTACCAAGCATAAGGCCTGGTTGGAGGCAGCCGGTCCCGTGGTACCCGCAGGCAAAAAGCGCAAATAGGACCTGCGCTTGCGTTCCGATTTTTTCCCCAAACTTCGGGTTTATACTCGTTGGGTTTTCGGGTGCTTGGTTCTTGGTTTTTGGTTATGGCTTGAATCCAGTGTGGTCTTTGCCCAAGGTGGTTTTGGTTACCGCTCAGGCTGGACGCGTGATCAAATCCGGGAGGAAATCCGGGGTCTGGGTCTTGATGGTTCCGTCCTTTATATCGCGGCCCATCCGGACGATGAGAACACAAGATTTTTGGCCTTTATGGCCCGCCATCAACGGTGGCGCACGGCCTATTTGTCCCTGACTCGAGGAGATGGGGGACAGAATTTGATTGGGGACCATACCGAATACGATTTGGGGATTATACGGACCCAGGAATTGCTCGCCGCCCGCCGTGTTGACGGGGCGGAACAATTCTTTACCCGGGCCAATGATTTTGGCTTTTCGAAGAACCCCGAGGAAACCTGGGAACATTGGAACCGTGAACGGGTTTTGGCGGACGTGGTTTGGGTAATTCGCCTTTTTAAACCCCGCCTTTTGGTCACCCGTTTTAGTCCGGGACCTGCGGCCACCCACGGTCATCATACGGCCTCTGCCCAATTGGCTCTTGAGGCCTTTGCGGCAGCCGGGGATAGTTCGCGTTTTCCGGAACAACTACGTTGGGTGACCGTTTGGCAACCTACAAGGCTGGTATGGAACACCAGTTGGTGGTTTTACGGCCGTCAGGATTACGACAAGACCGGACTCTTGCGCTTGGATGTTGGGGCCTACAACCCCCGCTTGGGTCGTTCCTACGGGGAAATCGCTGCGGAAAGCCGATCCATGCACCAAAGTCAGGGATTTGGGGCTGCGCGGCAACGCGGTAGCGAAGTGGAGTATTTTCAAAGGCTGGCTGGAGATTCGGCGAAGGAGAGCCCCCTGGAAGGGTTGGAGCGTAATGCGGGCAACGACGGAGACCATCCGGTTTGGAAGCCTTGGTACCAAGCGTGGCAGCGTTTTTTGCCCCTTCTGGAAACCGAGAATACCGACGCTTGGATGGAAGCTTTGATAGCGATGAATCCTTTGTTGGAACAAATTTTAGCGGATTCTTTGGCAAGTGCTGAAGTTCGCCTCCTAGCCAGGGAGCGTCAGGCCAAAGTTCATCGCCTTTTGGCTGAAATTAGCGGGTTGTGGGAGGAGGCTGCAGCTTCTCGTTTTGCGGTGGTCCCGGGGGATACCTTGGCTTGGGAATGGCAGGTTTTGCGTAGGTCCCAAGGTTCGGGTGTTCAAATCCGCCCCGAGAGACTGCGCATTGTTCAACCCGTTTGGGATGGGATCGAAGAGACCTTGTGGCAGGGCCAACCCGATTCACGAACGGCAAATTTGAAGGATTCCCTGCATCGCTATACTTACTTGACACCATTGCCCAAGAATTTACCCATGAGTGGGCCTTTTTGGAAGCCCGAAGGCCCTCGATCAGCCCATTATGCGGTACCGGATGGGAGCTCCCACGGCGCGGAATCCTTACCCGCCCTGGTTCTGGAATCCACTTGGTCGTTTTCGTTGGCTGGACGGACGATGTCCGCAACGTATCGCTGGCCCTTGAATTACAAGTGGACCGATCCGGTCCTTGGGGAGCGCTATCGCCCTTTGGAGGTGGTTCCGGCCTGGCAGATGAGCGTAGAGCCAAGACGTTTGGTGGTGCCCCAAGGGGTGGGTGAATGGACCGTACGGGTCAGTTTGCGCCTGGAGGGGGTAAACTCCGCCATGAGTTCCAGGGACACTTTGCGATGGGGATTTTCGTCTTGGCCTGCCGGTTGGCGCTTGAAGTCGGAGCCCCCACAGTTGGTGAATCCCCGTGCCGATTCCTTGTACAGCTGGGATGCGGTGTTTATTGAAAACGGAAGGGATGCAGGGCAAGGAGGTAGGGTAACCCCTGCCTTGTATCGTTGGGTACAAGGGCAATGGATTTCCCATGACGTAGCTACGGTTTGGCGTTTGGAATACCAACATATTCCGGTCCAAACGCGGGTTGTCGCTACGGAAGCTACGGTAGTTCGATTGAATCAGCGCCGCTCCAATGCCGCGTTGGGTTATTTCAAGGGAGCAGGGGATGAGGTTTCAACTGCTTTATCTCAAATGGGTTACCGCGTTGATGATTTGGATCCGGCAACGGTTACAGCGGCTATGCTCCGTTCCTACCCCACCGTCGTCTTGGGGGTTCGCTTTTACAATACCTGCCGACACCTGGCCCGAATTCAACCTTTGTTGAACGATTATGTTGCCAAGGGAGGACACTTGGTGATTCAATACCAAACTATATCTAATTTATTGTTAAAACAATGGACGCCAATCCCGCTGACCCTGGGTCGTTCGCGGGTGACCGAAGAAAATGCCGAGGTCCGCTTTTTGGAATCCGGACATCGTTTACTTAACCATCCTCATCGTTTAACCTCCGTTGATTTTGAGGGTTGGATTCAAGAAAGGGGTTTGTATTTTGGTCAGCAATGGGATGCTCGTTGGGTTCCGTTGTTGGGTATGAACGATCGTGGTGAGGAGAACCACAAAGGCTCATTGCTGGTAGGCCATTACGGACGCGGGTCCGTGATTTATTGTGCCTTGTCCTTGTTTCGTCAATGTCCTCAAGGCGTCCCCGGCGCATTTCGTTTGCTCCAGAATTTGGTCGAGTATGCACCCTAAAACCTCCTCCGCTTCAGAGACTATGGATGAGGCCAAGAAGCACCATCGCCAGGACTGGCGGGTTTGGTATGCCGCCTTGGGATTGTTTTGGTTGGCCTTTGTGGGTTTGTTGATTTATTTGACCGCCTTGGGGGTATGAGTGCCCTGGATTGGTTGGTTTTTTTGGGGAGCCAAGGACTCATTTTGGCCTACGGCTTGTGGTCGATGAGCCGCAAGGACCAGGCTGAATCGTACCTGCGTTCCCGTTCTCAAACCGGGTGGATGGTGGGTCTTAGTATCATGGCGACCCAAGCCAGCGCCATTACCTTCTTGTCAGCACCGGGTTTAGCCTACCGAGAAGGTTTGGGTTTTATCCAATTTTATTTGGGTTTACCCTTGGCGATGGTTTTGTTATCGGTTGTTGCCTTGCCTATTTATTACCGGCTAAATGTGTACACCGCCTACGAGTACCTCGAAAGTCGTTTTGATGGTAGGGTACGTCGTTTGGCCGCCTTTCTTTTTCTTACCCAAAGGGGGCTGGCTGCCGGCCTGACCATTTACGCCCCGGCCCTGATCCTTAGCACAGCCTTGAATTGGGATTTGTTATGGACTAATTTATTAACCGGTACGGTCGTCTTGGCCTATACCCTGAGTGG
This sequence comes from Bacteroidia bacterium, assembly GCA_049431025.1. Classification (GTDB taxonomy): domain Bacteria; phylum Bacteroidota; class Bacteroidia; order UBA7662; family UBA7662; genus SYHX01. The sequence continues at coordinate 61,956 of JBMTCP010000006.1, forward strand.
AGGGTCACGGGCTGTTGCAAGGACTCAAATGCTCCAAATGTCGGTCATCCTTTCGGGCATGGGCTTGGCCGGTTGGTGGATGTTTCAAAGCCTTCCTGCACATTGGAGCGGTTCGGATGCCCTTCAACTTTCGGCTTTGGCGGGCAAAACCCAGGCTCTGGTCCTGCGATGGGATTGGAACGATCGATACAGCCTTTGGACCGGTTTGATTGGAGGAGGTTTTTTGATGTTATCGTATTTTGGTACGGACCAAAGCCAGGTCCAACGCTATCTGGGGGGACAATCCTTGGATCAAAGTCGCCAGGGACTGCTATGGAATGCATTCTTGAAATTACCCATGCAATTACTCATCCTGGGTTTGGGTGTTTTGATGTATGTGTTTTATGTTTTTGAAACACCGCCTTTGAACTTTAAGTATCCTGAGCAGGTACCTGAATCCCATCAAGCTGCCTTTGACCGCGAAGTTCTTGAGCGACGCCGGGTTGCTGAGGCCTGGCAGTCGGCCGACACAAGGGAGTCCAAGGATCGTTTGGGTAAGTCCTTTAAGCAAAGTGCCCATCGTTTGGATTCCATCCGTGTTCTGGCGCAAAGCCAAGGCCTGGGCCTGGGGACCAAGGAGGACGTCGCGGATACCAATTTTATTTTTATTCGCTTTGTTTTGGATTTTTTACCGGTTGGTTTGGTGGGCTTGCTTATTTCTATGGTTTTTTGTGCCTCCATGTCGTCCACTTCAGCGGAGCTTAGTGCACTTTCCACCACCACCACGGTGGATTTTTATGCCCGCTATACAGGGCAGTCCCCGGAGGGGCCAAGGGCCTTGCGTATGGGTCGCCTCTTTACATTGGCCTGGGGTTTGTATGCCTTGGGTTTTGCACTCTTGGCCGATCGCCTGGGCACCCTTATTGAAGCGGTGAATGTTTTGGGCTCCCTGGTTTATGGTACCATCCTGGGCATTTTTTTGAGCGCCTTCTTCACCAAAAAATTAGGGGGCTCTGCCGTTCTTTTGGCCGCTTTGCTCACCGAAGCCCTGGTCCTGGTTCTCTATTTTGGGGTGAATACTCCCTATCTCTGGCTCAATGCGGTGGGTGCTTTGTCCGTCCCACTGTTGGGTTGGTTTATTCAACCTTGGCTGTCGGGTTTATCTTCGCACCCATCCCAAACTCCTCCCGGTGCCTCGTAAAACACCCCCAACGCCCCCCGCCTTGATCCCAAACCAAAACGAACTTGCGGTTCACAAGCCGGTTTCTGGATTGTATGAAGATTGGTTCCTGGATTACGCGTCTTATGTTATTTTGGAAAGAGCAGTCCCTGCTTTGGAGGATGGGCTCAAACCGGTACAACGTCGAATTCTGCACGCCATGGAGGTCATTGACGATGGGCGGTTTAACAAAGTTGCGAACCTTATTGGACAGACCATGCAATACCATCCGCATGGGGATGCCGCCATTGGGGATGCCCTGGTCGGCCTGGGTCAAAAGGATCTGCTGATCGAAACCCAAGGGAATTGGGGGGATGTGCGAACGGGAGATTCGGCGGCTGCTTCCCGTTATATCGAAGCCCGTTTGTCCAAGTTTGCCAAAACGATTTTGTTCAATCCCCGGACCACCCTATGGCAAATGACCTACGATGGTCGCAAAAAGGAGCCCGTGACCTTGCCTGCCAAATTTCCTTTGCTGCTGGCCCAAGGAGTGGAGGGTATCGCCGTTGGATTGGCGACCCGGATTTTGCCCCACAATTTTGTTGAATTAATCGAAGCCTCCATCCGCGTACTTCGTAAACAGTCCTTTACCCTTTACCCGGATTTTCCAACCGGAGGTTTTATGGATGTTAGTCAATACCAGGATGGAAGCCGGGGTGGCAAAATTCGTTGCAGGGCTAGAATCGAAGAAAACGACAAAAAAGCCCTGGTTATTCGGGAAATTCCTTTTGGAACCACAACAGGCGGCCTGATCGATTCGATTCTCAAAGCGAACGATAGCGGGAAAATCAAAATCCGTAAGGTGGTGGATAATACCGCCGAAAAGGTGGAAATTGAAATTCAGTTACCGGCCGGTGTTTCGATGGACCAAACGATCGATGCACTCTACGCATTTACAGATTGCGAGGTCTCCTTATCGCCCAATGCTTGTGTTATTGAAGGTAAAACCCCGGCCTTTCGGGGTGTTTCGGATATCCTTCGGGCCAATACCGCCCAGACCATGGCGCTCTTGGAACAGGAACTTCAATTGCGTAAATCGGATTTGGAGGAACAATGGCATGCGGGGTCTTTGGAACAAATTTTCATTGAGGAGAGAATTTACCGCAAGATTGAAGAATGCGAAACCTGGGAGGCGGTGATAGCGGCGATTGACCAAGGTTTGCAGCCTTTCAAGAAACGTTTTCGCAGGGAAATAACCCGGGACGATATCGTCAAATTGACCGAAATCAAAATCAAACGGATCAGTAAATACGATAGCTTCAAGGCTACCGAACAACTCAAAGCCTTGCAGGATCAAATGAAGGAAACGGACCATCATTTAGCTAACCTGACCACCTATACCATTGATTTTTATCAGCGACTCCTCAAGGACTTTGGCAAGGGCCGTGAACGAAAAACCGAGATCCGAGCCTTTGATACCATCCAGGCTTCCCAGGTGGCTTTGGCAAGCGAAAAACTCTACGTTAACCGGACTACAGGGTTTGTGGGAACCGGTCTCAAAAAGGAAGAGCTCGTCGGGGAATGTTCCAGCCTGGATGAAATTGTTGTGATTCGAAGGGATGGGAAATGCCTGGTGACCAAAGTATCCGAAAAGGCCTATGTCGGTAAAGACATCCTGTGGGTAGACATCTACCGACGCCAGGATGATAGAACCGCCTATAACATGATCTACACTGACGGGGAGTCGGGGCACAGTTTGGTCAAACGTTTTCAAATAGGGGGTATTATCCGGGATAAGGAATACGATTTGACCAAGGGCACCGCTCATACTCGAGTTCAATACCTTTCTTGTCACGCCAACGCCGAGTCCGAAAGGGTTCAGATTCAATTGCATCCGGGTTGTCGGGCTCATAACAAAACCTTTGATTTTGACTTTGCCGAGCTAAGTATCAAAAACCGATCGGCTCAGGGGAATATTGTTACGAAATATCCTATCAAAAAGGTTGTTTTTAAAGAAAAAGGCCAATCCGAATTAGGTGGTCGGCCCTTTTGGTTTGATCCCCCGGTAGGCCGCCTGAACCAGGATGGTCGAGGGGTTTTCCTGGGCCACTTTAATACCGGTGATTTGTTACTCGCTGTTTACGAAGAAGGTTGTTATGAATTGTTGGAACCCAACCTTCAGCGCCGCTTTGAGACCTCGGATTTGCTACTTCTCAACAAATGGTTACCCGAAATCCCTTTGAATGTTTGCCATTATGTACCGGCCTCCAAGGCTTGGTACATCAAGCGCTTTTTGATTGAAACCACAACCCAGGGTAAGCGCTTTGTTTTTGTTTCCGAAGACAAGGGGGCCAAAGCCGCTTTTGCATGGCAGCATCCATCCCCTCGGGTTGCTTTTGAGTGGGGAACAACCCGCAAAAAAGACCGAAAGGTTTTGGATTTGGAGCAGTTTATCGAGGTCAAAGGGTGGAAAGCCATGGGGAACCGCTTAACGCCTTCGCCCTTGCTGGGGGCAGAGCTCCTCAACCCTTGGGGTGCTGAGGAGTTGACCGACGAAGAAAAATCCATGGTCGAAAAGAACAAAAAGGATATTTGGACCGAGGAAAAGATTGGCCCACCTCCGAGTAAAGGCCGAAAAGCAACGAACAAATCCAAATCCGGCTCCAACGGAACCGGGGAGCAACAAAAATTGTTTTGATGAAACGCGACCCCTCGGTGCTGTTCTTGGTGGGGTTGCAAATTTTGTTGGGGTTGCAGTTCCTACAACTGGATCGATCGGATGAAGCCAAACCCAATCTGAGACCGATTTACTGGGACGTCCTATCGTATTACGCTTATTTACCGGCTTATTGGATCGAGGGCGATTTGACCCTGTCCTTTGTGGGGGATGCGAGGCGATCCGATGTTCATTTGCATCGGCACCGCTATTGGCCCGAGACGACCCCCCAAGGCCAAAAGGTCATCAAGACCACGATGGGTGTCGCGCTCATGATGAGCCCCTTTTTTGGCATAGCCCATGCCTTTGCTCCTTGGTTGGGGTATCCGGCCGATGGGTTCAGCAGGCCCTACCAATTTGCCGTAGCCTTGGCGGGGTTTTTTTGGGGCTCTTTAGGTCTTTGGGTACTCCGATCATGGTTGAGGGCTTTTTGGGGTTCTTGGACGGTAGCCATGGCTTTGTTGCTGTTGGTGGGGGCCACCAACCTGGGAAATTATTTGGTTTACGAACCGGCCATGTCGCATAGTTTTTCTTTTTTTTGGATGTCTTTGTTGTTATGGTGTACTCATCGCGCCTTGGGTACCGGCACGTTGGTGTTCCGTTGGTTCTTGGGGGCTTCGTTGGCCTGGGGAATGTTGGTTTTGATTCGGCCTACGATGTTGATGGCCGGTCTTTTGCCGCTTTTGTACGGGGGATGGCCAGGCTTGAAGGGCAAGCTTAATTTGATTTCGTCTCAACCGGGTCTATTGTTCTCTGCTTTTTTGGTTTTTATAGCGCCCCTTGTTTTACAGGCCCTTTATTGGAACCATGTTACGGGGCAATGGATTTTTTATTCCTACCAAGGTGAACGTTTTTTTTGGAAGGATCCCCGAATTCTTGAGTATTTACTCAGTTACCGCAAAGGCTGGCTGCTGTATAACCCTATCATGCTCGGGGTGATGTTGGGGTGGTGTTGGGCGTTGGTTGCTGTTTTCCGACGAACCCAATCAGGTTCGCCAGCCCCTGAGCCTTTCCCTTTGGCTTCGGCCCTGGTCATCCTCTTGCCGCTGGTCCTCTACGTTTATTCTTCGTGGTGGTCCTGGTGGTTTGGGGGTTCGCTGGGAGGAAGGGCCATGGTCGAATGGTATCCGGCCTTGGTGGGTGCGGGCATAGCCGTTTGTCAGGCCTTCATGGGATGGTTGCATAGCTCGTTGAAAGGCCTGCCTCGCTACTTGGATTCCTTTCGTCGATGGTCCTTGGGTTTGATGTTGGTCTACGTCTTGGGTTATACCCTGGCCCTTCAATACCACCAAAGTTGGCAATACCGCATCGCTTTGCTGCATTGGGATGCCACCGGCAAGGATTGGTACAACGCCGTTTGGTGGCAAAGCCAATTCCCAACCGGTTTGGACCGTCTGGCCAGGCCGCCTGATGGGGAAAGAGCTCGTCTTGGTTTGGACCGCGAAGCCGAAATTTGGAGCCCTTAGCGTTGGAATCGCTGTCGGTATTTTAGGGCCGAAGGAGGCAGGGGTGCAAAGCTGTAGCGAATAATCTTGAAAAGGATACCAAGGCCATCAAGGGTTCTAAACTTTTTGCCTTCTCCCTGGTGTCTCGCAAAGTAATGAACCGGTATTTCAACAATATGGTTGCGACGAATGCGGGCGCTTTTGATGAGTATTTCGGATTCAACCCCAAAGCGTTCTTCCCTTAAATCCAGACTAAGGATGAGGTCTCTTCGTAACAATTTGTGACCGCAGGCCATGTCGGTAATGCGGATATCAATGAGCAAGGATGTTAGCCAACTGAATATTTTGTTCGCAATGTACCTGCGGTAACTGTGCAAGGGACGGTAAAGACCCGGTAAGTAACGGGATCCGTTGACCATACCCATGCCCGGTAAAGCCAGAGCCTGAAGCATGGCCGGCCAATCCGAGGGTAAGAGCTCCATGTCCGCATCTTGAATACCGACCGCATCCCCAACGGCCTCACGCAGTCCACGGTGGATGGCCGCCCCTTTGCCTCGGTTGGTTTCTTGCCTTATCCAATGGAATTGGGGATGATTTTGGCACCATGCCTCAAGGATCGACGAAGTACCATCCGTTGACCCGTCGTCCACCAAAAGGAATTCAACGTGCGTTAGTTCAGCCGGCCAACGTACGTTTTTTAAGGCTTCCAACAAAGCCTGCACCCGTGCTTCTTCGTTGTAAACGGGAACAATCAGGCTGAGGGAGGTAATCGGTTCGGGTTTCACCATTCCCGAATATAGTTGGCAGCCGATTTACGCCAAGCAGGGTGAACCAAGGCATGGGCATGGCGCACCAGGTCTTTCAGTAAGTCCTCCGGAAGCCGAGCATCCAGCCGAACGGTATTCCAATGCTTTTTGTTCATGTGGTATCCCGGGAGGATGGCATCAGGGTAGCGTTCCCTAAGGCTCAGGGTCCATTCCGGGTCGCATTTGGCGTTGAATCGGTCCGACTCCACCAAATCGGTGAGTACAAAAATTTTGCCCAGGGCCCGGAAAACCAAGGTATTTTCGTCAAAAGGCAGATCCTCGGTACAGTCCGGGAGGCTTAGGCAGAGATCGCGTAGGCTTTCGAGGTTCATGGCGGCTATGGGCTGAGGGCTGAGGGCTTGTACCTTTGTGGTCTAAATATCGTGTATGTCTTTTGGAATCTTCTCGGTACCACCCGCCGTTAACGAAAAAGTTCGATCCTATGCCCCCGGATCACCGGAGGCCTTGTCTTTGAAACAAACCATCCAAGACCTGCGGCAACAGGAGTTGGAGGTTCCCATGTTTATCGGGGGCCGAGAGGTGCACAGCAAGCAAACACGGCGCATGGCCCCGCCTCACGATCATGCCCATACCCTTGGATACTTTCACGAAGGCAATGTGACCCACGTTGAAGAGGCCATCGAAGCAGCCCTGGCCGCCAAACCAGCCTGGGAAGCCTTGCCCTGGGAACAAAGAGCGGCGGTCTTCTTGCGTATGGCGGATTTATTGGCCGGTCCCTACCGTGATTTGATTAATGCGGCCACCATGTTGGGCCAAAGCAAAAACCCTTACCAAGCCGAAATCGATGCGGCATGCGAGTTGATCGATTTTTTTCGGTTCAACGTTCGTTACATGACCGAGATTTACCGCCAACAACCCGAAAGTTTGCCGGGATCTTGGAATCGGGTGGAGTACCGGCCTCTGGAGGGTTTTGTTTTTGCCCTGACCCCCTTCAATTTTACATCGATAGCGGCGAACCTCCCTTGTGCTGCGGCCTTGATGGGCAATACCGTGGTATGGAAGCCGGCCAATACCCAGGTTTATTCGGCGTATTGGTTAATGCGTTTGTTTCAGGAGGCCGGATTGCCTGATGGGGTTATCAATATGGTACCTGTACCGGGCCCGGTGGCCGGCGAGGCTATCTTCCGTCATCCTGATTTTGCGGGAATTCACTTCACGGGTTCCTCCGGGGTCTTTAACCAGATTTGGGAACAAATCGGCCGTAACATTAGCTTATACAAATCCTACCCTCGCATTGTGGGAGAGACCGGTGGCAAAGATTTTGTGGTAGCCCATGCCTCCGCCCCTGCGGATGTGGTGGCCACAGCCTTGTCGCGGGGCGCCTTTGAATACCAAGGCCAAAAATGCTCTGCCGCATCCCGGGCCTATATACCGGATGTGTTATGGCCTGAGGTATTGAAACGCATGCGGGCCGATCTTTTGGATATGAAGATGGGCGGTGTCGAAGATTTTGGGAACTTCATCAACGCCGTCATTGATGAGAAGTCGTTTGATAAACTGCAGGCGGCAATCGAAGAGGCTCGTCAGTCTCCCGATTGCGAAATCGTTATCGGCGGTAACTGCGACAAGTCCCGCGGGTATTTTGTGGAGCCTACCCTCATTCAAACCACCAACCCCAAGTACAGGACGATGTGTGAAGAATTGTTTGGCCCGGTATTGACCGTTTATGTCTACCCCGCAGATCGGTACGAGGAGGTTTTGGACTTGTGCAATACCACATCGCCTTATGCCCTAACGGGTGCGGTATTGGCTACCGATCGCTACGCCTTGGATTTGGCTACAGCCCGCCTTCGGCATGCCGCTGGTAATTTTTATTTGAACGACAAGCCCACCGGAGCGGTGGTTGGGCAACAGCCTTTTGGCGGAGCCAGGGCCAGCGGAACCAACGACAAAGCCGGTTCATCCCTGAATTTGTTGCGATGGGTTTCGGCCCGTACCATCAAAGAAAACCTCTTGCCACCTACGTCGTATCCTTACCCGTTTCAGGGCTAAGCGAAGGCGATCATCGATGGGGTGAAATCGAGAATCTAACGAAATTCAGGAGCGACGACCAGGTCTTTGGAGCCCGCTTGGTAGGCATAAAAGCCTTTGCCGGTTTTGATACCCAGGTTTCCTGAGGAAACCATTTTGACCAGGAGGGGGCAGGGTGCGTATTTGCCTTGACCAAAGCCGTCTTGCAATACCCGAAGAATGGCCAAACAGACATCCAAGCCAATAAAATCCGCAAGTTGCAGGGGCCCCATCGGATGGGCCATACCCAATTTCATGACGGTATCGATTTCGGCCACTCCAGCCACGCCTTCGTAGAGGGTGTGGATGGCCTCGTTGATCATAGGCATGAGGATGCGGTTGGCAACGAATCCCGGGTAATCGTTGGCCTCTACCGGGATTTTGTTAAGGCGACGGCTCAGTTCAACAACGGTCGCGGTCACGGCTGGGTCGGTGTTATAACCCTTGATGATTTCAACCAATTTCATCACCGGTACCGGATTCATAAAGTGCATGCCAATGACCTGGGTAGGGCGATGGGTTGCGCCGGCAATATCGGTAATCGAGATGGACGAAGTGTTGGTGGCCAGGATGCAAGGTGCGGGGCAAAGCTGATCCAATTGCCGGAAGAGCTCCAGTTTAATTTGTCGGTTTTCGGTGGCTGCTTCAACGACCAGATCCGCTTTTTGGGTGGCTTCGGCCAACGATGTTGAGCAGTGGATGCGGGCCAAGGCAGCATCCCGTGCTTCCTGGTCCAAGCCTCCTTTGGCGACTATCCGATCCAAATTGCGGGCTATCGTGTTCATGGCTTTTTCCAAGGCCGGGGCGGAGAGGTCCACCAATTCAACCGCATAACCGCAGGTAGCAAAAACCTGGGCAATCCCGTTGCCCATGGTTCCGCAACCAACGACGGTCACGTGATGCAGGGAGTCCGGGGTGGTTGAGGTAGTGGAAGGAGTGGAAGAGGCTTCTAAATTCATGCGTTAAAATTAGTCCAGAGGCCTCTATTTTGGAGGGGAATTGGACTGGTTCCAAGCAAGCCCTTAATGCCATGAATGCTGCATCAGATGCCCCTCTTTCGGTGACCGGACTCAATGAATTGCTGCGCTCGGTTCTGGAGGGGGAGCCTTTGTTCAGGCGTTTGCAGGTCGAAGGAGAAATCACGGGCTTGGTACGAGCCCGCAGTGGTCATCTCTACTTTTCACTCAAGGACGCGATGAGTCAGATACCCTGCGTCATGTTCCAGGCCCAGCGCCGTTTGTTGGAATCGGAGCCTTCGGAGGGGGATAGGGTGGTGGTGGTCGGAGAAATCCGGCATTACGTCCCCAGGGGTTCTTTGCAAGTGCAAGCCTATAGCCTTCGCGCAACGGGGGTTGGGGATTTGTTTACCTTGTTCGTTCAACTCAAGAATCGACTTAACGCCGAAGGTCTTTTTGACCGCGAGCGCAAAAAACCCATCCCTTCCTTTGCCAAAGCCCTGGGGGTGGTCAGCTCAGCGGACGGTGCCGTGATTCACGATATTTACCGGACGGTCGAAAGGCGTTTTCCGGGGATGCCTGTGGTCTTGGCTCCCAGCCCTGTTCAGGGGGAGGCGGCGGTACCAAAATTGATCAGGGCTCTGCAGGCCTTGGACGAACGCTCCGACATTGGCCTGATTATTCTGGCCAGGGGTGGAGGGTCTATGGAGGATTTGTGGTGTTTTAATCACGAGAGCTTGGTGCGTGTTGTGGCTGCTATGCAAACCCCGATCATCACGGCCGTGGGTCATGAAACGGATGTTACGTTGGTGGATTTCGCCGCGGATCTGCGGGCACCTACCCCAACGGCTGCTGCCGAATTGGCAACACCTGACGGCCCCGAATACCTGCGCGAATTGGACCGCATGGAATCCCGTGCCGGTAAGTCCTTGATGGACCTTTTGGATCGCTTGGAACAGGGCCTTGATGAATCCGAGCAGCGCCTCCGTCGAGGATTGCTCCAAAAATTAAGTCTGATGGAACAGCAATGCGAGGCGTTGGTCCAAAAAGCCGAAGCCTTGGATTTTCGTTCGGTCTTGGGACGGGGATTTAGCCTTACCCTAGTTGATGGTAAATTGTTACGGGAAATCCAACAGGCCCAGCCCGGTTCGCTTATCGAAACGGTTTTGCAGAGTGGATCCCTGGTGTCCAAGGTTTTGCCTCGCGAACATCCCGAAAGCCCAAACCCAACGCATGGATAGCGAAGGCTTTAAACAGGTGGAGTATTCCATTCCGGAATCCCCGGGGGTTTACCGGTATTTTGATCAGCACGAAGGCTTGCTTTATGTGGGTAAAGCCAAAAACCTGCGCAAAAGGGTGGGTCAGTATTTTGTTGAGCATCGTTCACCCAACCGTATTCGGATGATGGTTCGACTGATTCATCGCATTGAATTCACGGTGGTGGATAGCGAGCACGATGCCTTGCTTTTGGAAAATGTTTTGATCAAAAAACTCCAACCCCGCTATAATATTCGCCTCAAGGACGATAAAACCTACCCGTTTTTGGTTTTGCGCAACGAGCATTTTCCTCGACTCGAGGTGACCCGCAAAGTCATCAAAGATGGTTCGCGGTATTACGGCCCATACGCCTCCCCTCCGGCCATGTATACCCTCCTGGATTTGGTTCGGCGATTGTATCCACTGCGGACCTGCGCCTTGAACCTTACTCCGTCCCGCTTACCCGGCGCAGGGTATCGCCCCTGTTTGGAATTTCAAATCGGAAATTGCAAAGCCCCCTGTGCCCAGCTCCAAAGCGAGTCGGAATATGCCCAAATGACCGATGCGGTTCATCATTTGTTAAAAGGGCAGCTGACCTCGGTCATCAAAGGCCTGAAGCTTCAACTCCAAGAGGCCATCAAAAAATTAGCCTTTGAAGAAGCCCATCGTATCAAAGAGCAGGTGGATTTATTGGAAAAATACCAGGCCCGCTCCACGGTAGTCAGCACCAAAATTCATGATTTGGACGCCTATGCCCTGGCTCGCCATCAAGATCGTGCCGTTGTAAACCACCTGCATGTGCTTAATGGTGCTGTGGTTCGATCCTATAATTTAGAATTGAAGTTGGCCCTTGGTGACGAAGAGGATTCAGCACGATTGATGGCCCAGGCGATTTTGGAAATCGCCGATCGTTACCAGCATCAGCCCCAAGATATTGTATGCAATGTGTTGCCGGATAGCCCCCCCTTTCCGGGAGTTCGCTCGCGTGTTCCGCTTAGCGGAGATCACAAAAAACTGGTTGACCTCAGTCTCAAGAATGCTTTCTTTTGTTTGCAGGAAAATCTGAAAACACCCGAACAAAGGGAGAATGCATCGCGGTCGGACCGGCTTCTTTTGCAAGTACAAAAAGACCTACAGCTCAAGGAATTGCCTGTATGGATCGAGTGTTTTGATAATTCCCATTTGCAAGGAAGCCAAACGGTTTCGTCTTGTGTTGTGTTTCGAAACGGAAGGCCTTCCAAAAGGGATTATCGTTTGTTCAATCAAAGAGATACGGTAGGGATTGATGATTTTGCCAGCATGCATGAGGTCATCTCCCGACGTTATGCACGTTTAATGGATGAAAACAAAGGTTTACCCGGTTTGGTGGTGGTGGACGGCGGTAAGGGTCAACTCAGCGCAGCACGGGAAGCTTTGGTTCAATTGGGTTTGAAGGACATTCCTTTAATTGGCATCGCCAAGCGCTTGGAGGCTTTGTTTCGCCCGGGGGATCCCCATCCCCTGATGTTGGACAAAAAAAGTCCTACCCTGCGCTTGCTTCAGCAAATGCGGGATGAGGCGCATCGATTCGGGCTTAACCATCATCGTCGTCGACGTAGCAACAGCCAAACGGTTTCTTCGCTCCAAGGAATACCCGGGGTAGGCAAAGTTACCCTCAAGAAACTCTTGGAAACGTTTGGTTCAGCCGAACAAGTCTATCAGGCCGAACCTTCGGACTTGGTTCAGGCCGTTGGGCCTGCCTTGGCCGCCAAAATAGGCGAGGCCATCCGAGCAAGGAACAAAGGTTCAGAAGAAGCGTCAGCCCCTTGATGTGGATCAGGGTTTCTTGGCCAAAATCTCTTGACGCAAGGCGGCAAATTCAGGATCAACAGCAATTTTATCCTTGAATTCAGGGTAGGCCGCAACCAAACGTTCTACGCTTGGCTGAAGTTCGGTTGCGTTCCGGGTTCTCGCCGCTAGCACCGCCCGCAGATAGAGTACCGTTGCGTCGGTAGAGGATGCTTGGGTTTTTAGCGATTCCGCTGCTTTGGTGTAATCCTTTTGGAGGATTAGTGCCAAGGCCTGCAGGGACCCCGAGGGATTACCCGAAAGTTTCTGGAGGGCATCCTGGTACTTGCCTTGGCGAATTAAAAGTGCTGCTTCGTAACCGCTTAGGCTTTGGCTGTTGGCTTGGGCTCTTTTGACCACTAACTCAAGTTTTTTCCAATCGCCAAGTCCTGCGGCCACCATGGCCTGGTTGGCAAGAACTTCGGCAGACGCCGGTGCAACTTCGGCAGCTGCGTCCAAGTTCTTGGAAGCGGTTTCGAGCCTGCCGGCTTGGATGTCCATAACAGCCAAATTATTATAAGCCCGGTGATCGGCCGGATAACGTTGTTTGGTTTTTTCGAGGATATCGGCAGCCTGGGTGGCACTGGAGGCTTGTTCGGCCGTGGCCAGCATTTCAGCCGCGGAAATATCGGAGGACGGAATACGAATCAATTCCATGCGTTCTTCCATGGTCCTGGGGGCTACTTTGGTTTGAATAACCATGTTGGCACGGCGCAGCGGGGGAAGGTATTCCTCGGTGATGATTTCCCAAGCATCGTTCATGGCCCGCAATTGGCTTTGTTTTTCGGTACTGCTCAAGGAAGTGTTACGAATAATTTCGACAACTTTTTCTTTGTTCGGTATTCTGGCGAATTCGATTCCCTGAAGCAAGCCTTTCCAGTCTTCGGTTCCTTGGTTCTGGACGTACAGGTTACGGTTATTGATATCGTAATTAATATCCTTGAGACCTGTACTGGAGCGTAAGGCATCCACCACGAATTTCCCTCCGGCTCCGGCGCGCTCGTTGGCCAGTTCGTTGTTAAACTGCAATTCACCATCGGGGGAAGCGTAGCCGTTGACTTCGATTTTGAGAATTTCTTTGGTCTTGCTGAGGAAATTGACCAATTGCAAAATCTCTTTCCTTTTGCGTTCGCTTTCGCGAATGGTGGATTTGTTCAACTCAAAATAGATCGTTGCCTCAAAGGGCTGAATGGTATCGGGTACAAAACCTGAAGCAATGGATCGCGGAGCCGATGTATAGGTGGCGGTACGGGCCAAAAGGCTGGGGCCTTCGGTCAACGCTACTTCAAAACGGTACGTTTTGGCTGGCCAGGGGGAAGTCGAACCCGATTCCATGGCCGCTTTGGCGGCCTTGACGTTCTTTTTGGTACCGCCAAAGGAGGATACCTCCAAGGAATACGAACGGTTTGTAGGATTTTCACCCAGCGATTCTTGGAGCGTCAAGGTGCCCGCAGTTTCTTTGGACGGGTCTGCTTGCTTTCCGTTTAGACCCTTGACCTTGGGGCCTTGGATAAGGTCTCTTGCGATGACCTTGCTTTGGTTGCCGCTTCTTTCAATCAAGGTCATGACCGCAACCCCGGTTTTGGTTAATTTTTTGGGGGCGATTTGGTATTGGACATCCAGGCGAGCTTGGTTACCATGGGCTGTGAGTGGCTCTTCGTTAAGCTGGTACTGCACGGCGGTGGAGTCCAATTTGAATTCTTGGGCACAAGAGGCCAGCATGAAAGTTCCCAAAATCATGAAGGCCAATACGGGCCTGAATCGAATTTTTTTCATTTTGTCAAAATTTGGCTCAAAAATAGGGGGCAAGGGCTAGAAAACTACTTTTAATAAACGCAGTTTAGGACCTTGGCGTATGGTAGGCGGCTAGGCTCACTAAGCGATGATGGAACGAGGTGCCATTGGTTCGCGAAGCAATGCCTGCCGGGTTTACAGGATCCAAGCGAACCTCGCCGGATGCATGCAAGAGGTGCCCGTCGCCGGTCAGCAAACCCACGTGGGTGATACGGTCACTGTCCTCCGAAAAAAAGGCCAAATTGCCGACTTGCCAAGCTGCTGGGTCATCGGTTTCAAATTGAAAAGGCGCTTTTTGATATTGTTCAGAAGCATCCCGCGGCAATGGGACCCCAACGGAACCCCACAAAACTTGGACAAGGCCCGAGCAATCCACACCAAATCGGCTTCGACCTCCCCACAGGTACGGGGTTCCAAGCCAAGCTAGTCCCCTCTCCAGGACCAGCGCAGGATTTTGGGTTTCCGATGGCAACAAAGCAGCGGTTCCTTGGAGGAGTTCGCCGCCCGGAGGTCCCAGGAACGGCCTGAGGATGCTGCCCATGCTTAGTATAAACGATTTGCCATGGTCAGGGGTCTTTAAAAGGGCCCAATCGCTGTTGACCTGCAGGCAACTTTCGGGGACTGTTCCGCCTGGAGCAATAACTTGACGTTCCGAGATCCAACCCAGGTAACCATCAACGCTAAGCTTGACATGAAACCATGTGGATTCTTGACCCAGGACATGCATCGACTCACCCCATAGCGCCTGACTGACTTGTTCGCTACGGTGGGATGGTTCAGCCCTCAAGGGGGCAACGGGAACGGAGCAGAAGAGGACCTCGGCGGGGTGCAAAATGCGCCCGGTTATTCGTTGCCTACCCGCTGGGAATCCGGCGGTAATTTGATAGCATCGCGAAACTGCGCGTTGGTCCGGTAGGGATTAAAATCCGCTTCCTTTTTGGCCCATTCCCGCATGTTCAAATCCCCCTGTATTGCGGCGCGTACTTGTTCGCAGACCAATGCGATATCGTTGATGCGGGTAGCGGCCAAAGCGGTCAGGTAAGCGGTGAGGACTTGCTTGGGTTCAACGGCTTGCAGGGTTGCAATCGCTTCGTAGGCCTGTCCGGCGCCCAGTTGACAAAGAGCGCGGTTATGGGTTGGCTCCGGGTCCATCATCGCCAGGGCTTCTTCGAAGTGACCTAAACGGGCCGCAACAAAGGAGCGGTTGATATTGCTGGGACGTCCCTGAGCGGCGGCGGCTTTGAAATAGTTCATCGCTTCCCCAAAACGCTCGAGCTGGCTCAACGTTGCCCCCAGGTTGTTTTTGGACTCGGCTGACTTGGGATTAAGAATGCAGGCTTGTTGAAAACTACTTTCGGCCTCAGCAAGACGATTATTGCGGTAATGCAACATGCCCAGTTTGAAGTGGGCCCGGTAATCTTCAGGATACCAAGAGGCTGCTTTGCGGTACAAGGCCATACTGACTTGCTCGGATTCAGCAGCCAGGGCCATCTGTATCATACGGGTCGCTGGCCACTGATTTTTGGTGGAACCTTTGGTAAAGGTCTTGATATCGTTCATGATGCTCTGATCCGAAGGGGTACTCAAAATTTCCACGCGGCACGAACGCATGACGGGGAACCAATCGTTCACCATGCGCTGGTAATCGGAACCAAACTTCTCCACGGCTTTCTTTTTGGCTTCTTGGCCTTCGGCCGCTAGCAAAGCGGCTTTGATTTTGGGGCCGTTAGAGGATTTGAGGCCAGACAACATGGGTACCATGGAATCCCAGGTTTGTTGAACCCAACGCGTGGACATAAAGCCATCGGCAAAGACCTCAGAGCTGGCCATGGCGTTTTGTTTGCGACCCAACAATTCCCGAACCACCATTTTGTTCAAATTCTCCATGCGCTTAAAGGCCAAATTCTCGTTGCTCACGGATTCTCCTTCGGGCGATGCACTACCCATAATTTTGATTTCAAGAATCTCGCGGGGGCTTTGAAGCGTGGCCAACAAGCTCTGAACGGCACCTTGGTTCAAGGCGTCAGCCAGTTCGTGTCTTCCGGCAGGAAAATTGATGGTATGAATTTCTTTAATGCAGAGTTTTTCTTTTTCGTAATCCAGGTCCATCAGCTCCAGGGTAGGCTCGAGGAACCTTGAGAAGCTGGAAAATCCTGCGGAACTAATCCGAACCAAAGGCAATTCACGGCTGGTTTTGTTTTCTATGACGGTAAAACGGGCTTCCAACGTGGAGTTTTCAATCCCTTCTTCGTAGGGCACCTGAACAGAGTGTTCAAATAGGTTATCGCCACGGCGTACCAAAGTAGCCATGACGGTGTCTTCCCAAAGTTCCGGGTTCAGGTCCCGGTTGGCGAGGGCCTTGAAACGCATAGGCTGCAAAGCCACCACCTTGTTTCGGTAATGAACTTCGGGCGTAACCACCACTTGGGTGTTCTGGTCGAAATCAAAATTTTTGAGTCCGATGACGATACTGAATGGAATGCTATCTCCGATCCGATAGGGCAGGGCAGGTACCGTTCGAAAAGTCGCATTTCGACAGCTTTCGGTCACCGATTTGGAAACCTGGCTTGGGGCGGATTTTTGGGCCCATAGCGGGGTAACCAGAAAAAGAGCCCATACGGCCCACAGCAGCTTGGCAGGTTGGAAGTTCATAGCAGAAGTTTCGGCGAAGGTGTTGAATGAGTTAAAACGTTAAAAATAGGCAACAGGGCAGGTTTTACAAACGCTTCTAGGTTAAAGAACCTTAATTTAGGGCAAAATTCACTGGCCATGGACCGCGAACCCGTTCTTCATCTGGAGGACATTACCCTTGCTTACGGCCCCCGTATTTTGCTCGAAGGGGTTCATCTGACGCTCCAGGCTGGCGAAATGGTTTATTTGGTCGGCAAAAGTGGTCAAGGCAAATCCTCGCTGGTTAGATCCCTGATTGGCGAGATCCCCCTTCGTGGTCAACGGGCTATGATTATGGGCCAGGACCTTTTAAACCTGCATCGTCGCGATTTACCAGCCCTAAGGCGACGTATCGGGGTGGTTTTTCAGGATTTTCAGTTGCTGATGGATCGCAAGGTGGATGCCAACCTGGACTTTGTGCTGGAGGCAACCGGCTGGAGGGATATGGCTCAACGGCGGCAACGAAAGGAAGAGGTTTTGAATTTGGTGGGTCTGGGAGACCGGGGGGGAGAAATGCCTCACCGTTTATCCGGGGGTGAACAACAACGCTTGGCCATCGCCAGGGCCTTGCTTAATCAGCCGGGCTTGCTTTTGGCCGATGAGCCCACCGGCCAATTGGACCCGGATAGTTCGGAAGAGGTTTTGGCCCTTTTGGTAGAGATTAACCGAAGAGGGACGGCCCTCCTGATGGCCACCCACGATTACATGACCATGGACCGTTTTCCTGCCCGTGTTCTGCGTTGTGCCGGAGGGCGACTGGAAGACATGGGCAATATTCTGTTTGAATCCGCTACCGAGAACCGTGTTGGATGAAGGATGGACGAGCGCTGCAGCTGGTTCTTTTTGATTTGCCCGTAGCTCCGCTATACGGCGGTACGGCCGAGGTGGATCTCAAAATTCGAGCCCTGCTGGATCTTGGAATTGAATTGCATGTCCACGCCTGGGTTAGTCCCAAGCTTCATCGTCAATTGCGACAAGGCTTGGTAAAGCTGCCTGACTGGCATTCGCGGGTTGCCGCTTTGCATTATTACCCACGTCCTGCGGCCTTCACCGCTTGGTTCACTTTAAGACCGCATGCCGTGGCAACCCGTCAAGGGACCAGGCTAAACAAGGTCTTGGCTCAGGGGCCCAAGGATATCCTCCTGGAAGGCTGGCAATGCAGCGCCTGCCTGGATTCTGCGCACCTGAGGCAGCATCGCCTCTGGGTAAGGGCTCATAACCGGGAATCAACGTATTACGCTTTGCAGGCTCAAACAACCAAGCAATTATTCAAAAAATGGTATTATAACATCGAATCTTTTCGATGGAGGATAGACGAAAAACGGGCTTCGCTTGCTGCATCCAGGTTTAGGTCTCCTCTTCAAGGCGTATTCAGTCTTTGCCCCTTGGAAACCGAACGGTACCGATCCGAGGGACATCGCACCCTTTACCTGCCCGCCTTTGTTCGTTTGGATCGCCCCGAATCGGATGAAAAACAGAGTTGTGAGCCGACCTTGTTGTACCACGGGCGTTTGGATATTCCGGATAATCAAAACGCGGTCTTCAAATTTTTGGCTTGGGCCAAAGAGAATCCTCGGTATACTTGGGTTTTGGCAGGTTCAAGGGCTTCGAAGCAAGTACTCCATGCAATTCGTGAGACCCCCGGCCTCCGTTGGGTGGATACCCCGGATGATTCCACCCTCCGTACTTTGGTTTTAACGGCAGGCGTTCATGTACTTCCATCATCGGGCAGGGCAGGGCTTCGGCTCAAAATGATCCATGCCTTGACGGGCCTGGGTCATGTTTTGGTGGATCGTTCGGCGGTTGAAGGACTTCCTTGGGAGTCTTGGGTGACCCCGGTTGCCCAAGACCAGGACTGGCTACAAGCCATCCACATCGCTTTGGAAAACCCGCCGACACCGGCAGCGATTGCCCAAAGGCACCAGGCCCTATTTCGGCATTTTGATCCAGCCCTGAATGCTGAAAAGTTGGTGGCCTGGACCTTAGGGAACCAGGGTTCGTAGCGCTTCGACCAGAGCCCGGCTTTCGTTCTCCCAGGTCCAAACCTCAGCAGCCTGTGGACAAGCTTCTCGAGCCGCTCGAACGCGGTCGGGTTGATCCCAGAGTTCGTTACATAGTCCGACGACTTGCTCAGGACTGCAATGGTCCAAGGTCCAGCCAACCGGGTATTCCTTCAGGAGGTTTTGGTATTCCGGAAAATTCATGCTCACTTGCGGTAGGCCGGCTGCTGTATAATCAAAAAATTTATTAGCCAGGGAATAGCGGTAGCTTAGGCTGGGGTGATCCAATAAATTCAAGCCCAACCAAGCCTGTTTGGTCAAAGAACGTAACCGGCCTGGAGGCAAGGGTCCTGTAAAGAATACCCTATCGTGAAGCCCGCGTGATTGGACCTGGTTTCGTAGCTTGTCTTCGAGGTCACCTCCACCCGCCAAGACCAGGGGGCAGGGCAGGCCCAAGGCGGCAGCATCAATCAAAACCTCCAGGCCCCGACCCATATTCAAGGCCCCCTGGTACAGGATAAAAGGGCCATCAACGGGGGGGGAATGGGGTAATGAAATCGCTTTGTGATGCGATGCAGGCATGTTACGAAGGACCGTGAAGGGATAGCCGTAGGTTCGATGAAAGATACCTGCCAGCGCAGGACCCACCGTAAAACACCGGACATTACCTCTCAAAAAGACCTTCAAAATAACGTTCCAAACCCATCGTACCGCGGGTCTTCCGCTCAATTCCGGAACTTCGGTGAACCATTCGTGGGCATCCCACCATAACATTTTTTGACGAAGCCAAGAGACCAAACGCAGCGCGGGCAAGGTATCGGCATCCACCGCCAAATACACCCGAGCTTTCAGATTCCAGGCCTTGAATAACAAAAGAAAATTGTAAATTGCATAAAACCAGGGACCTTGGAGGATAGGCAAACGAAGGCGCTGGAAGGTAACATTTTCCAGATCAATTAGGGGCACGGGACGTCCCCGGTCTACCCCAAACCAATGCACGCGCCACCCTTCTTGTTGTAAGGTTTGGCACCAGCGCAACATGCGTTGGTCCTGCCATTGGTCGTTGGTGGTGGCCATCACCAAGAGGGGACGTTGATGGGGTGCACTCATGGCCTTTTCCATACCAAACGATCGTCTTGGTCTCGTGCAACATGGCCCTCGTGGACCAGCCAGGTCAAAGCCTGGACTTGGCGTTCCCAATCATTCGGGTTTCGAACCATGCCGGCTCCCTCAAGGGCTATTCGGAGTTCTGCAGGGTGGATGGGTTGGTTCAAATAAGGCCGCACATCGTTGACCCATGCTTGGAAATCCAGGGAACTCATGGCTTGAGGTACCTTGGGGGTAGACTGACAGATATCGCAACGTCCGCAATTGGAAGAATCGGTTTGGCCAAAATAGGCAAGCAATAGGCGACTGCGACAGGTGGTTTGGTCGGCTACCATGGATAACATGGCTTCCAGGCGTTGTTGCCTTGCTTTGCGGAGGTTATCGTAGGCCTGCGGTGGGAGGTAAAAATGGCTGGGAGGCAGGCGTTCGCTGAGCCAACACAGGTTTTGAAGATCAGACCGAGGATAATACACCAGGACATCCTGTTCTTGAAGCCGGTGCACGGCCTGCAAGATGGCCACGGTGGTGGTTGCGGATTCACGGGCTAATTTTCGTTCATCAAAACGCACCGGATGATCCAAAATGCCCGGTAATTTTCGTAACAACAAATCAATATAAGGGTCCAGGGTAGGATTTTGAACTCGGTGTTCGTAAAGTTTTGCAGCCGATACCTTGAAGCGAATTCGGGCTGGAACTAGACTTTCTTCTTCGGCCATGACCAATTCGGCTCGATGCAAAATTTGCAACGCATGGTAAACCTCACGGGCGTCCCAATCAAAGCGAAGACAAAAAGCCGAAAGATCAAAGGCAAAACGTTGGCCCAAGCCTCCACCCACGGCCAGGTTGCACCATTGACCCAGAGCCTGGTAGATCCGTTGAATTTTGGGGATGGGCGGAAAGGCCTCTTCCAATCGTAGTCGGGCCTTTTGCAAATCCTCTTCTTGCCAGGCCAAGAGGCAACGACCCGGTCCGCCATCGCGACCTGCTCTCCCGGCTTCTTGGTAGTAGGCTTCCGGTGATTCGGGAGGATCCCAATGAAAAACCAGACGAACATCCGGTTGGTCGATACCCATTCCAAAGGCGGTGGTGCATACCATCACAGGCTGGGTATGGTTCATCCAGGTTTGCTGCCGAAAATCCCTTTGCTCGGGAGTTAAACCAGCATGGTAAGCTTGGGCAGGGTGACCTTTTTCCTGAAGAAAACGGGCTAAGGACTCGGTTTGACGACGAGACCGCACGTAAATCAAGGCCTTTCCCTGCAGTCCCCGAAGGGCATCTTCCAGGGCCTGGTGTTTGGAAATGGTTGGAGTCCAACCGTACGATAGCATGGGCCTCGCAAAACTTTGCCGAACCAAAGCCGACCTGGTCATG
>JBMTCP010000007.1:0-74078 GCA_049431025.1 Bacteroidia bacterium
AGCCGGTAGAGCAATACACTTTTAATGTATGGGTCCTGGGTTCGAATCCCAGCGGAATCACCAAATGGGCGGCACCGGTAGCCCCCATGTCCCCTACGAGCTTGGGGTTCAGACCACGGAATATTTTCCTATTAGTTACTTCTTCGATAGCATGGACCACCCTTTGTTGAATACGGAATGGGTCTTCAGGCCTGGTCACAAATCCATGGTTGGGGATGGGTTTTCGGTTTATCATCTTTTCCCGGGTCAGCAACTGCCCATGCAGCGGACGGACCCTTTTTTGATGTTGGATTACAATCCACCATGGGAGATCAAGCCCTCTTATCAGCCCAAAGGGGTGGATGTGCATCCTCATCGGGGGTTTGAAACCGTGACCCTGGTCTACAGTGGGGAAGTTGCCCATGCCGATAGCGCTGGAAACCAAGGGATCGTAGGGCCGGGGGAGGTGCAATGGATGCATGCTGCCTCGGGTGTTTTGCACAAGGAATACCAATCCGAAGCCTTTACGGCTAGCGGAGGCGTATTCCATATGGCTCAGTTGTGGGTGAATCTTCCCGCATCACGGAAAATGGACCCACCGTCCTATTGTTCCATCCACAGGGAGCAAATCCACATGCTGCCGACGGCTGGAGGATCGTTGGAATTGGTGGCCGGCAAGCTGGGACAAAGTGCTGATGGTTCCTGGAGCTGTCTGAATAACCATGAGGGCGTTTCAGAAGCTGCTTACCCAAGTCTAGCGACGGGCCCGGCACCGGTTTGTAGCCCAATTTGGCTCTTTCACTGGAATCAAGGGGATTCGCAAAATCAAAGGTTGGAACTCTGCGTTCCTGGTGGAGCAACGGTCCTTGCGCTGGTGGTGGAGGGTGCCCTGGTAGGGGAATTGGAAGGGGTCGGGAACGGTCACTTGGTCGTTTTCAAACGAAGCCTTAACGATGAGTCTTCAAGGATACGTGTGGAGGCTCTGGCCGGCACCAAGGTGCTTTGGATGATTGGCCAACCGCTCAACGAGCCGATTGCTGCCTATGGGCCCTTTGTGATGAATTCCAAGGACCAAATCCAGCAGGCGTTTGAGGATTACCAAAACGGCCGATTCGGAGTTCTTTCCTAGGCCCAATTAGCCCTTTTTTTCAACAAGGTGCTGTTGATAAGCGTTTACGGGCCTTTAAAAACATTGAATAAGCCTAACTTTCGGCTTTCAATAGAACGCGTTTATTGCCCATCTTTTATCAACCTTCATCAACCCACAATGTTTCAAAATCTACCCATGGTAAAGCATTTTCTAACCTTAGCCTTCCTCGGCCTTTGGGCCTTGGGTTTCCAAAATCCACTGCAAGCCCAAGGAACAGATACCCTGGCGACCTGGGAATTGACCGGTCTTAATGTCACAACCCCTGCCTGGGGACCTTCGCCCTTGCCTGCCCAGAACGTCTCATCGTCCGTTTCGACGCCCGGTTGGACCCGTGGTTCCGGTGTGCTGCTGACGGCTGCCGGAGTTGCAACTACCGGTAGCCCGGCAGGGAATGCATGGGGAGGTAACGGCTGGGATGCCTATACGTCGTTAGGTGCCTCGAATTTGGATTCTACCATTGCAAGAGGAGATTTTGTTTCGATTACGTTTACTGTTGGAACAGGAGCCACGGTTGGATTTTCCTCGATACCGGCTTATACGATTCGACGTTCTAGCAGCGGGCCAGCCACCGGGCAATGGCAGTACAGTGTGGGTACGTCGGGGTCTTTTGTGGACATCGGATCGGCGATAACATGGGGAACGGTTACTTCGGGTTCCGGAAATCCTCAATCCGCCATCGACTTATCGGGTATTGCTGATTTACAGAATCTTGGTGGGGGAACTACGGTGACTTTTCGTATTGTGAACATGGGCGCTACCTCCTCCGGTGGCACTTGGTATCTTAACCAAGGCTCTACGCCAGGCCGTGATTTGACCTTTTTAGGGACTATCGGCGGTGGCGGTGGTGGTCCAAGTGCAACGTTGACGTTGGGGGCATTGGCCTCTACCTCGGTCTGCGCCATTGGTGGTGCAGCCGTTCCATTATCGGTCACCTATACCTCTACAGGGACTTTGTCAGGTTCGGTTGATTTGCAGTTATCGGATGCCAACGGATCCTTTGCGAATCCAACCACGCTGGGATCGGCTACCGGTAGTAGCGGAACCATAACAACCACTTGGCCATCGACCCTGGTTGCTGGCACGGGCTATCTCCTTCGTTTGGTTTCTGGAACGGTCATCAGCGCTCCTTCGAATGCGGTGGCTGTACTGACCACCGTACCTGAAGCCACTGTTTTTACCGCCGTTCCTTCCAACGGTTCTGTGACGTTAACTTGGACCAATCCCACCCGTTGTTTTGACCAGGCCTTGGTGGTCGCCGATGTCGTAGCCGTCACAGGCCAACCTTCAGGAAATGTTATCCTCGCCAACCCAATTTTTGGGTCTGGTGCTTCGGTGGGTACCGGATATGCTGTTTTTGTTGGCAATGGTCAATCGGTGACGGTGACCGGTTTGACCAACGGTCAGACCTACCATTTCAAAGTCTTTACCCAAAGCGGCAACACGTGGAGCAACGGCGTTTCGGTTCAGTCAACTCCATTTAATGCGTTGAACCTGCCTTTGCGCAGCATTGCCTCCGTGATTGGCATCAACAGCGATGGTGTATTGGATTCATTGGGCGCAAGGGTTCGGTTAACAGGAACCGTTTACGGGGTTAATCAGTACACCAGTTCCACCACTCCCATGGGATTGCAATTTGTTATAATGGATGCAAGCGGGGGCATTATGTTCCGCAGGGCTGGTACCACCTTTGGTTTGGATACCTTGAACCCCAACGGTCCCTTGGTGGAAGGCGACTCCGTTGAACTGGTCGGGGTTTTAGAACAATTCAATGGATTGACCCAAATCAATTGCGATACCGTCCTTCGTGTGGCTTCTGGCCGCACGCTGGTCTCTCCTACCGTGGTAACGACATTGGATGAGTCCACCGAGAACAGGTTGGTTCGATTAAATGGTTTGGTTTTAGTTGGTTCTAACTGGCCTACCAACCCTGTTACATCAGGGGTCAATGTTAATGTATCCAACGGGACTACCACTTTTGTGTTACGAATTTTGCCAACTACGGATATTGACGGAACCCCTCCGCCAAGCGGATACTTTGATTTGGTTGGACTTGGACAACAATTTGATAATTCCGTTCCGCTTACCTCGGGTTATCAGATAACCCCTCGATCCTTGTCGGATATCATTGCCGTTCCTTTGGTCAACACGGTCGCCAATTTTGCAAGGAACGACACCCTGGTTTCTAACCAAAGTGGGGCAATTGGCATGAATATTGCCATTTTGAATCCCAATCCTGTGGCCCAGGTGCTCAAAGTCAAGGTGAATACTTCTGCTGGTGCTGCCTACGGGGTCACCTACGAAACCTTTCCTGTTCCGGTCAACGATACGATAACCTTGAACGTTCCGGCCAATGCCACCTCGGCTTCCTTCTCTGTTTTGCTGTATCCTGCCGTTCCATCGGGTCGTACCGACACCTTGGGTTTCACTATGTTTGGCGGCAGTCTAGGAATTACGGCGGGTATCGTGAATCAATCTAGAATTCGGGTTCAGACTTTGCAAATTCCGACCTATTCCATTGGCTTACTTCGCGGTAACAATGTTTCAGGAACGGTGGTCGGTATTCCCGATTCCAACGGTGTCTACGTGAAGACCACAGGAATTGTGTTAGGTAATAACCGAAGGGTACTTCCAAGCCCCGGTTTGGAGTTCTTCATTTTTGACCCGGTTACCAATGCGGGGATTGGCGTATTTCGTAGCTCAAATTTCACGAGCAATCCTTACACGGTGACCGAAGGAGATTTGATCAGGGTTATAGGAACCGTTTCTCACTTTAGTGGTTTAGCTCAAATTAACGTGGATTCCATTGTGGTCTTGTCGAGCGGTAATGCCTTACCGGCCCCTCAGGTGGTAACGTCCATGAGTGAATTGACCGAATCCCGTTTGATTCAAATCAACAATCTTACCTTGGTTCCCTCTTCGTCCACCTCAGCCCAATGGCCCGCGTCTGGTGCTACGGGATCAGGCCGAACGCCTCGGGCAACCAACGGGGTGGATACGTTTGATATTCGGATTGACAACGATGTCAATTTATTTAATTCGCCTGCTCCCACCGGTACGTTTAGCATGATTGGGGTGGGAAGCCAGTTCGATAATTCGAATCCCCATACCTCCGGTTATCAACTGTGTCCGCGGTATCTGCAAGACTTGGTTCAAGTAGTTACCTACAGCATAAGCGGAACGCTGACCTATAACAATACGGCTTCAACCCCGATGACCAATTCCTTGGTCCGTGCTAAGGACAGCACGGGCGCGATTGTTGGAACGGATTCAACAGACGCAACGGGTGCGTATTCCATTCCGGCTTTGCCTTCCGGAACTTATACCTTGGAAGGTGTTACCTCCAAACCCTGGGGTGGGGTAAACGCAACGGATGCCTTGGGTATCAACCGCCACTTTACCGGAGCCGTACCCTTGGTAGGATTGCGATTGGGGGCTGCTGATGTGAATGGTTCGAATTCGGTTAACTCATCGGATGCTTTGACGACCAACCGTCGGTTTAGCGGTGGAATAAGTTCCTTTAGTGTGGGCAATTGGTACACAGATCGTCCCTCCGTTTCTGTAAGCGGTGCGAATGCAACCCAAGATTTCAAGATGCTCGCTTATGCCGATGTCAACGGTTCCTATGTTCCATCGACTTCATCCCGTACATCTTCAACCCTTACTCTCCACGAGGGCACGGAGCAAGTCGTTGTCCGCGATGGTTTGGTTCGCCTTGCTTTACGTGCCGATCGGGCCATGGAATTGGGTGCAATTTCGCTTGAATTACCTTTACCTGCTGAATTGGAAGTTGTGGGTATGGAAGCAGGTTCAGCCGTGGGTTATAGCAGCTGGGGTCGTCGTGATGGTATGACGTGTTACGGCTGGTTTGCCGAAGAAGGACTTCGTGTTTCGGAGAACGATGTTCTGCTGACTTTGGTAATCAAGGCCGATCAAATGAACATGTTGGAAGGCTTGAATTGGAATAATGTTTCGTTGGGTTCGTTGAGCGAAATGGTGAATCCTTGGGGTGAGGTCATTCCAGGCAGCCTGCGGGTTGATCGTGCGATCAAGGCCGTTCATAACGTTCAAATGTTCCCCAATCCTGCCCAAAACCGGGTGAATTGGACCTGGAATTCCGCACAGGGAGCACCTTCAAGTTTAATTGTTCGGGATTATACCGGCCGCGTTGTTGCGTCCATTCTTCCTACCCAGGGTAGCACGCAGGCTTCCTTGGAATTGGGCCAAATTCCTGTCGGTGCCTACACCGTAGAGATGGTTTGGACCGGATCGAACGGAGCGAAGCATAGAGAGCGGGCCAATCTGGTTGTCCGTCCATAACGGCTCCTACAGCATGCGTACTTAGGGCGTCTCGCAAGGGGCGCCCTTTTTTTTGGCTCGTATCAAAAAGGAGGTTAAAGGCGTTGGCTTAAACGAGGCAGGACTTCGTCTTTCCAATCGGAGAAATCCCCTGCCAGGAGATGTTGTCGGGCCGTGCGCGTCAGGTCCAAATAAAAATGCAAATTATGCAGGGTGGCCAAACGGGGCCCGAGCATTTCGTGGCATTGGAACAAGTGCGCGAGATAGGCTTTGGAATAGAGGCGGTCTTCAGCCAAGGGGCTTTGGGGATCCACTGCGCTTAAATCGCTGCGCCACTTGCGATTACGTAGATTGATAACGCCATTCCAGGTAAATAACATGCCATTGCGGGCATTGCGTGATGGCATGACGCAATCAAAAAGATCGATGCCCCGCGCGATGCTCTCCAGAATGTTGGAAGGCGTTCCGACCCCCATGAGGTACCTAAATTGATTGGGGGGGAGTACCTCGGTGACGGCTTCGGTCATTCGGTACATGTCTTCGGCAGGCTCACCAACACTTAGGCCACCGATAGCACAACCGTGGGTGGCCCTTTCGGCAATAAAGCGAGCCGATTGGACGCGTAGGTCCGGGTAGGTTGAACCTTGAACGATGGGAATGAGGCGTTGTTCGTGACCATACAATGGCTTGGTATCGGACCAGGCTTGCAGGCTACGATCCAACCAGCGGTGGGTGAGTTCCATGCTGGTTTTGGCTTCCTGTTTGGGACAGGGGTAGGGGGTGCATTCGTCAAAAGCCATGCAAAAGTCAGCTCCGATGGAACGCTGAATGCCCATCGAAACTTCGGGGCTAAACAAATGACGTGACCCGTCAATATGACTGGCAAATTCAACCCCTTCTTCGCGGATTCGGCGACGATCGGCCAACGAAAAAACCTGGTAGCCTCCGCTGTCGGTGAGGATGGGCCCGTTCCACTGCATGAAGCGATGCAGTCCCCCGGCTTGTTCGAGTAATTCGGTTCCAGGTCGTAGGTAAAGGTGGTAGGTATTGCCCAAAATAATTCCAGCCCCGACACTGTTCTGCAATTCCCCGCTGCTTAAACCTTTGACCGTTCCCAGGGTTCCGACCGGCATAAAGAGGGGGGTTTGAACGATTCCATGGGCCGTTTGTACGAGACCTGCACGGGCCCGACTCCCTTTGTCTTCGGCCTGAAGGAGAAAGCCGGTCGAGGGCATAACGGTTTCGTTCGAGGGATCGTGGGCGTGCATGTGGACAAAGGGTGATAAAGGTCAAGGCAAAAATCGGCAGGCTATTCTATTTTCGCACCTTATGCAGGTTTTGTGGCAAGATTTCCCGCTTTGGGCCTTGTGGGCCCCTGCGCTTCTTTGGCAATTGTACTTTATTTACCGTTATTGGTGGCCGGTGGTCTGGCGTCGGAATGTTTGGAAGGAAGCCCCCGGTTCGGCAGCCTCCAAGCCTCTTAGCTTGATCATTGCGGCACGCAACGAAGCGGATAATCTGCGCCGAAATCTGCCCCTTTGGATGGCCCAAACGCATCCTGATTTTGAGGTGGTGGTCGTGAACGATTGCAGTTGGGACGAGACCGGGTTGGTCCTCAAGGAATTTGCCGAGGTCTATCCGCGCTTGCGCATTGTTTCGGTGGAGGAACAAGACAAATACCCTACCGGCAAAAAATTCGCATTAACCTTAGGGATCAAAGCCGCCACGCATCCTCATCTGGTGTTCACCGATGCGGATTGCCGGCCGGCGAGCGAGACCTGGTTATCGGGTATCCAAGGCACCTATCGCTCAGCGACCGAATTGGTGATCGGTCATGTGCAGCTAGAGAATACCAGGGGAATCCTGGGGCTGTTTCAGCAGACCGATGCCCTTTTTACCTCGATTCAATGTTATGGGCACGCCTTGACCGGTCAGGCCTTTATGGGCCGTGGAGGCAATCTATCCTACCTGCGCAATTTGTTTTTCTATCACAAAGGCTTTAGTGCCCATCTCAAACATCTATCCGGGGATGATGGTCTCTTTGTCAACCAGGCGGCCACCAAGACCAATGTCCGAGTTTGCCTGCAATCAACGGCTTGGACCTACACGCAGGCTCCCGATGGATGGGGTGCTTGGTGGTCCCAAAAACGCCGACACCTCAGCAGTGCGGCCTATCTTCAACCTCGTCATCGGCTTCGCTTAGGGGTTTACGGGGTTACACTTTGGTTCTTGCTGGCTTGGCCCATCGTGGCCTTTCAACTTCCTTGGATTTATTCTTTGCCGGTTGCTTTTTATTTTTTGAATCGATGGCTGGTCCTTGGTTTGCTGGCGGCTCGTTTCAAACAAGTCGGCCTGTTTCCTTTCCTACCGGCTTTGGATATCCTTAACTTACTCCTTCGCACATTTTGGACATTGACGGCCCCCAAGCCGAACAAGGTTCGTTGGTAAGGCCATGGAAATCCCAGCTTGGCATCGTTATTTCCCCCTGCTGACGGAGGACCAAAAACAAAAGTTAGACCAATTGCCTGGTCTGGTGGTGGAATGGAACCAGCGTATCAATTTGATATCCCGCAAAGACGAGGATAGGGTCGCTATTCATCATGTGTTGCATAGTTTGGCTCCGGCCAAAGTCTTGACCTTTCCTACGGGTTCGAGGGTTTTGGATATTGGTACCGGTGGAGGCTTTCCCGCAATCCCATTGGCCATCCTCTTCCCGGATGTATCGTGGGTGGCGGTGGATTCCATCGGCAAAAAAATCAATGTTGTCAAAGACTTAGCTCAACAATTGCAACTGAACAATCTGACGGCCATCCATCAAAGGGCCGAAGAGGTGAAGGGACCTTTTGATTTTATTGTTTCCAGGGCGGTGGCCCGAATGGCTAGCTTGGTCCATTGGACCAAGCCCGTATTGGCCCGAAACCGAAAAGGCGATACGCCCAACGGTTGGGTTGTACTCAAAGGCGGGGATCCTGACGCTGGTCTCAAGGAAGAATTGGCAGAGGCCGGATTGCCGTACACGTTGTTTCCGGTTTCGATGTATTTTGAGGAACCTTATTTTGATCAAAAGTTTGTTGTTTATATGACTCCAACCCCTTTCTCAAGCGCGACATGAAGGCCTATCATCAACTCCTTGAACAAATCATCCAAACCGGCGTTTCCAAAGGGGACCGAACCGGAACGGGGACCCTTAGCATTTTTGGGCCGCAACTTCGCTTTGATTTGAACGAGGGATTTCCGCTTCTAACCACCAAGAAGGTTCATTTCAAGTCTGTTGTTTATGAATTGTTATGGTTTATCACCGGATCGACCAATGTACGTTTTCTGCAAGAGAATGGCGTGAGTATTTGGGATGAATGGGCTGATTCCGAGGGGGAATTGGGTCCTGTTTACGGTAAGCAATGGCGTCGCTGGCAAAAACCCGATGGTTCAACCGTGGATCAATTGGCCGATTTGGTGGATCAATTGCGTCGAAACCCCGATTCTCGTCGTTTGTTGGTTTCTGCGTGGAATGTGGCGGATATCCCTTCCATGGCTTTGCCGCCTTGCCATGCTTTTTTTCAGTTTTATGTTGCGAACAACAAATTATCCTGCCAATTGTACCAACGCAGTGCCGATGTTTTTTTGGGTGTGCCCTTTAATATCGCCTCCTACGCCTTGCTGACCCATATGGTGGCTCAGGTTTGTGGATTGGGGGTTGGGGAATTTGTTCATACCATGGGGGATGCGCATCTTTATTCGAATCACCTCGAACAGGCCAAGCTTCAGCTAAGCCGTGAACCGCGCCCCTTGCCCCGCTTGGCGCTAGACGCTACGGTGAAAAATTTGGATGACTTTGTATACGAACATATTCAATTGGTAGGGTACGACCCGCATCCTGCCATCAAAGCACCGGTTGCAGTATGAACATGCCATTGAATACAGGACGGATTGGTTTGTTGGTGGCCTCCTCAACGGATGAGGCTATAGGGGACGGTCAAGATTTGCTTTGGCGGCTTCCTGAAGACCTTCAGCGTTTTAAGAGCCTCACGATGGGTTGCACCTGCCTTTTGGGTCGTAAAACTTTGGAGAGTATTGGTCGTGTTTTGCCGGGGCGACGTTTGGTCGTAATGACCCGTCAAAGGCCAGCACCCGACTCGTCCTTGTTCCTTAAATACCCAGGGGTAATTTGGGTAACAGGGGTGGATGAAGCCCTTGAGGTATGCGTAGGTTCTGATCCGCTATGGGTAATTGGGGGTGCAGAGATTTACCGGTCGTTGGAGGACAAAGTCGATTGGATTGAGCGCACCGAGGTGGAGGGCTTTTGGCCAGAGGCACAGGCCCGGTTTACCATCAATCCTATGTTATGGCATTGCGAACAGATCGGCGATTGGCAGGAAAGCCGGAGTGGCCTGCGTTATCGCTATCAGCGCTACCTTAGGATTCGCCCATAAAGCCAAGTCTTTTGGCGGTTTTGATCCCGGCCCCACCGTTTTCCATGAGGAACTGACCAAGCACGACCTGGCTGACTTGGTCGTAGGGTGGTACCATCAGGTCCTCGTTTAGGCTGTATTGAATGGCCGTCGTTAGAATTTTTTCGATGTTTTCTTCGTTCAGGACTTGCTGATCGAGGTCGTTGTATAAAAAGCCAAATTGCTGTTTTCCGTCAACAAAAAAATGATTTTCGCCATCCACAAATATCCGAGCCAGCAATTGACCTTCGTCGTGCATTCGATTGTATTTGATGCTGTCGGACAAGAAGTTATAAAGCAAAATTTTCCCAAAATAAGCCCGCATTTTGTTTTCTTTGACGCGTTGGGTTTGGTGTATAAAATGTTGAGCATCAAACGTGAAAACATTGGTGTGCATCACTAGGCTTAAAGTATCGCCCGAAAATTTCAAGCTGCACTCGAACTTGCTTTTGTCCTTGAATACTATTTCAACTCTCGGATCCCGCTTTTGCATTTCATGGCTCCAATCGTTGGCTAAACGACTCAAGGTGCTTTTGATTCGTTCAAATTGCCGTAGGGTATTGGTATAAATAGCCTGTTTGGTGGAGGATTTTCCAGCAAGGGTATGGAGGATTTGTTGGTGAGCGCTGGTCATGGGGTTTTGGTTTTGTTTTTTGGGTCGAGGTTCTCTAGTAGGCCTTTGCAAAGACCACCCTTCTGGCGGAGGGTCGGCCGGTCCAAACACAGTTTCCTGGTTCATCCGCTGCGTCCAAGGGAATGCAGCGAATGGTTGCCTTGGTGGCTTCCTTGATGGCTGTTTCTGTGGCCGTGGTACCGTCCCAATGGGCCATGACCAAACCTCCCTGCTCCAATTTTTGAAGGAATTCTTCTTTGGTGTCCACCCGGTGGGTAGCAGTACTCCGGTAAGCCAGGGCTTTGTTGAACATTTCGTTTTGAATTTCGTCCAAAAGGTTTTTGCAGTGCAAACCCAGTCCTTCCCGGGTTGTTTGGGTTTTAGTACGCAAATCCCGTCGAGCCAATTCGACTTCGCCGTTTTGGAGATCGCGCATTCCGACAGCTATGCGTATTGGCACTCCTCTCAATTCATGATGAGCAAATTTCCAACCTGGTCGGGCATTGTCTTCAGCATCCAGTTCAACCCGCAAACCAGCGGCCTTGCATTCTTCAGCAATTAGTTGGCAGGCTTCGGCCAGAACAGCAAGGCTTTCACTCCCTTTGTAGATGGGTACGATGACAATTTGAACAGGGGCCAAGACGGGAGGTAATACCAAGCCTTCGTCGTCGGAATGGGCCATGATAAGGGCGCCCATCAGTCGGGTGGAGACTCCCCACGAGGTCGCCCAAACATATTCTCGCTCGCCTTGGGCGTTGGCAAATTGGACGTCAAAAGCTTTGGCGAAATTCTGTCCCAGAAAATGGGAGGTACCGGCTTGGAGGGCTTTACCGTCCTGCATCAAGGCCTCGATGCAAAACGTTTCAACGGCTCCGGCAAAGCGTTCTTGTTCGGTTTTAATCCCTTTGATTACGGGCATAGCCATCCATTTTTCGGCAAATTCTGCGTAGATATCCAGCATTTGCCGGGTCTCAAACAGGGCTTCATCGGCCGTTGCGTGGGCGGTATGCCCTTCTTGCCAAAGGAATTCGGTGGTTCTCAAAAAAAGGCGGGTCCGCATTTCCCAACGGACCACGTTGGCCCATTGGTTGATCAAAAGGGGGAGGTCCCGGTAACTCTGAATCCAATCCCTGTAGCTATTCCAAATGATGGTCTCCGAGGTAGGGCGAACGATGAGTTCCTCCTCCAATTTGGCTTGCGGATCCACTTCGATTTGGCCATCGGATCCCGTGCGCAATCGGTAATGGGTCACCACGGCGCATTCCTTGGCAAAACCGTCTACGTGGGCAGCTTCTTTGCTAAAAAACGATTTGGGAATAAAGAGGGGGAAATAGGCGTTTTGGTGTCCGGTTGCTTTGAACATGGCGTCCAGGGCATCCCTCATTCTTTCCCAGATGGCAAAGCCGTAAGGTTTAATGACCATGCAGCCCCGTACCGCCGAATAATCGGCTAGACCGGCACGGAGGACCAAGTCCTGGTACCATTGAGCGTAGTCCTGTTGGCGGGGGGTAATTTCTTTGGCCATAAAGCGTTGTGTGTTAAAATAAAGGCAAAGAGAATGGTAATTTTACAATATTCAGCCGTTCAACTTTCCTTTTTAGGATTACTTTCAAACCTTATGCCATGAACAACATCAAGAAATTTGGGTTCCTGGGCCTTTTATTGTTGGCCTCTTGTTCCAGTCGGATGAACGGTGTATCAGGTCGTTATGATCATTTTGACGCGGATGCTTATTGGGTTTCCGGTGGGTTTGAAAACGAAAGTGACGCTAGGCCATTGGAACAGCGCAGATCAAGTTCTTTGTCTTCGGAGCCCTCTGACCGAGCCCTTCGGCCCCTGGAAGAACGTTACGAAGGCTATGAGGATAGGGTTCAGCTTGATGATGATAGGGGGATTGGTTTTAGTGTCGCGGATTATCGTCGGGCTTATCGTCAAGGTTACCGGGATGGTAGCCTGGATGGTTCATTTTATCCAGGTCTTTATCGACCCAATTACGGGGGATGGGGTTGGGGAATTGGTCCCGGTATTGGTTGGAATGCCCCTTGTTGGAGTTGGGGAGGACGTTGGAACTATTTTTCGTTTTGGAACAACCCTTGGAACAACCCCTGGGGTCCGTCCTGGGGCTGGGGAGGAGGCTGGAACGGCTGGGGTGGAGGCTGGAATCACTTAGGCTGGGGAGGAGGCTGGAACGGCTGGGGTGGAGGCTGGAATCACTTCGGCTGGGGAGGTGGATGGAACGGCTGGGGTTACGGAGGATGGAACGGTTGGGGAGGTGGTTGGAATCACATCGGCTGGGGAGGTTGGAACGGCTGGGGAGGCAGTCCCTATGTTTGGGTTCATCGTGGCCCCCAAACTTGGGCTGGACCCCGTAGGGATCGTTTGAACCGGGTGCATACCACAACCCCCCGTAGTAACCGTTGGACCCCATGGGGCCAAACGGCTTCGAGCCATCGTTCGGTGAGGCCAACAACCTACGCGGATCGAGGTGGAGTTCAATCGACCAACATTGGGGAAACTCGGGGATTCAGGGAACGGCCTAGCTTGGGTTCCGACAGGAATACTGTTCCGGCGGTCAATGAAACCAGAAGACCAGCCTTGTCGGAGAATCGATACGGTGCACGTGTTGAATCGCCAAGCCGAACCCGTTACGAGTACAGGGCTCCGACCTCGGTGAACCGAGAACCCCGCACCACCTACAGTACGCCCCGTTCGACGTACTCTGCGCCTCGTTCCACTTACAGCGAACCGAAGTCAACCTATTCCGCGCCCCGTTCGACGAATTCCGCGCCCCGTTCGACGTACTCTGCGCCCCGTTCGACGTACTCTGCGCCCCGTTCGACGAATTCCGCGCCCCGTTCGACGAATTCCGCGCCCCGTTCGACATATACTGCACCCCGTTCCAGTTCTTCGGGTTCTTCGGGCTCTTCCTCCGGTTCATCGGGCACATCCCGTTCGGCCCCGTCATCTTCCGGTCGTTCAGGTTCTTTTTCACCTCGTCGATAATGGGAGCAAAGCACCACAAAAATCCATTTAAAGCCTTGGCCTTGAGCGTCTGGGTTGGGGTATGGTCGATGGCTATTGGGCCAGCCCAGGCTCAGGATCTTAACGATTTGTTACGGTACGGACGCCCGGAATGGGCCGTTACAGCCCGCTCGGCCGGAATGGCCGGGGCCAACGGTGCGTTGGTGGGGGATTACGGCTCGGTTTTGGTGAATCCGGCCTCCTTGGGCGGGATCCGCCGTTGGACGTGGTCCGCTACCTTGGGGGCTCAGTCCGATTTTTACCGCAATACCTACCTGAACGGGGAAACCTGGAGTGACCAATTCAGGTTACCCTTGCAGGATATCTCCACCATGATTCCGGTTGGTGAGACCGGGGATTGGGATCATGTCCTCGGCATGGGGTTTAGTCAAAACCGGAATTTTGCCGAACGAATTCAATTCAGTGGGTTCAATTCCAACAGCAGCCTCCTGCACCATTGGGCCGAAGAAGTCAACAACAGCCGTCAATGGAACGATTACGGTTCGGGATTGGCCTACGATGCGGGCTTACTTGGACCGGTGGATACCACCCCCAACGCCATCATCGGTTCCGTTTTGCCCTACGGTCAGGTTCAACAAAGCGAAGAAAGGTTGCGCAGAGGTCGTCAATCGGAGCTCAGTTTTCATTGGGCGGCTACGTACCAAAACCGATGGAATCTTGGCTTGACCATGGGTATTCGCACCTTAAGGTACCGTTGGTCTTCGCTGTACCGGGAGGATGATATTACCCAATCTATTCCGGATTTTGAGAGCTTTGAATACCGCCGCCAACTGGAAGTCACCGGTGGGGGCATTTTTTGGCGATTAGGACTTCAAGGTCAACCCCTGCCTTGGTTGCGTGTTGGAATGGCGTACAGTGGGAGGGAAAGAAGCGAATTAACCGAAGATTACCGGACCGGTATTACATCCCGTTGGGTTAATCCCACCGAAGAAATCAAGGCGTATTCACCCAACCCGGATACCATGGTACCCTTCGTTTGGCATTACCGGGGTAGTAACCGAACCACTTTTTCGACTGCTGTTTATTGGGGCAAAAAAGGGGTCTTGAGTTTGGATTATGACCTCATGGGTTACCGGAACATGGGGGTCTATCAACCCTGGAATAATGGACCTGGAGGGAGTAATTTTTGGGGTGATTTGCCCGATTGGGCGGTAGAACTTAATCGCGAAACCCGAAATTCCTTGAGGGTAGGTCAGCAAGTACGCCTGGGCACGGAGTGGATTGCAGGGTTAATGGCCTTTCGTATGGGGTATCAATGGTCCTCGACCCCCTTTGCTCCCGGTTTGGTGGATCCGGCATCGGATCGGTCTATGCGTCGATTTACTTTGGGGATAGGTCGTCGCAACGGGCCCTGGGTCTTGGATGCGGCGGTTTATTTGGAGTCCAGTTCCTTCTCCGAGGAGTTGTACCCCATAACGCCTTTTGAGGCAGGCCCGGTTTTGCGGAGTACGTTGACCCGCATGGGTTTCATGACCGGTATTCAATACCGCTTTGGGCTTTGATGCCTATTTTTGCGTTGCCCGGACTTGGAAACCCAGTTGTTGGGCAGTTTAACTAGCCTTTTGACCTATGAATATATTGGTTTGCCTGAGCCAGGTACCGGATACCACCACCAAAATCGTCTTCAGTTCGGATAACAAATCCCTTAACAAAACGGGGGTTCAATACATTATCAATCCCTATGATGAACTGGCCTTAACCAAGGCCTTGGAGTTGAACGAGGCGACAGGGGGAGGCACGGTTACGGTCATCCACGTTGGGGGACCTGACGCTGAACCGGTACTACGCAAGGCTTTGGCCATCGGAGCCGATGAAGCAGTGCGGATCGATACCGAAGCCATAGATTCCCGCCAAGTAGCCGCTGAACTTGCGGCTTGGATTAAGGATCAAGCCTACGATTTGGTTTTGGCTGGCAGGGAATCCATTGATTACAACAGCGGATTGGTTGGTGGTATGTTATCACAATATTTAGATTGGCCTTTGGTTAATGTCGCCACCTCCATTGAAGCCCCTGGCCACGCAGGTACCTTGGTTGTTTGCAGGGATATCGACGGCGGTCGTGAAAAGCTGGAAGTGAATTTACCAGCCGTCATAACCTGCCAAAAAGAATTAACGGAACCCCGGATACCCAACATGCGAGGCATTATGGCGGCACGCAGTAAACCATTGAAGGTCGTCCAGGCCCAAGGCCAGCCATCGGATTTAACCCTCATAACCCATGCGCTGCCTCCGGCTCGTCAGGCTTGCCGTTATTTTGAGGCCGATCAGATGGACGCTTTGGTCGAAGCCCTGCGTCAGCAAGCCAAGGTTCTCTAAATCTCCCAAAAACAAACTATGAACGTACTCATTTACGCAGAACAACAGGAGGGTCAGCTCAAAAAAAGCGCCTTGGAAGCTGTTTCATTCGCGGTGCAGGCATGGTCCGGGCACGGTGTTCAGAATTTTATCGTGTGTTTGGGGGGTAGGGTTTCGGAACAGGAAGCCTCTAATCTTGGCCAATACGGAGCAACCAGGGTTTTAATGCCTCAAGACCATGCCTTGGATGCTTTTGAACCCCATGTCCATGCACGGGTTTTGCTGGATGCCTTACAAGAAACCGGTGCCCAAATTCTGGTAATGGCCCATACCTATGCCGGTAAATCCTTGGCCCCACGTTTGGCGGTGAGTTGGTCGGCCACCTTAGCTGCTGGTGTTAACCATCCTCCCGAAATCCACAGCGACGGAACTTGGTCCGTCCAAAGAACCGTCTATTCGAACAAGGGCCTGGCGACTTACGCGGTTGCCGGCGAGCGTCGCATATTGACGTTCACGCCCAACGCCCTCAAGCCTGTGATTCAGGGCTCGCCTTGTCCTGTTGAGCCCTTGAATACCCATGCGGCAACCGATGCCGCCCGTACCCGACCCTTAGAAGTTCAAAAAGTACAGGGTAAAATTCCTTTGACGGAGGCTGAACGGGTGGTCTCCGGTGGACGAGGGCTCAAGGGTCCTGAAAATTGGCATCTTCTTGAGGGTTTGGCTGAGGTCTGCGGTGCGGCGACGGCCTGCTCCAAGCCGGTTTCGGATATGCATTGGCGATCGCACGATGAACACGTAGGTCAAACAGGCATTACGATCAAACCCGATTTGTACATTGCCGTTGGTATTTCCGGTGCCATTCAACACCTGGCCGGTGTGAGCAGCAGCAAAACCATTGTTGCCATTAATACCGACCCCGAAGCTCCTTTCTTTAAAGTAGCGGATTACGGGGTGGTGGGGGATGCCATGGAGGTTTTGCCCCGACTGACCGATGCGATTCGTCGCTCGTTGGCTTCGTAAAGCCTAAGACCATACCTCGGTTTTCGGAAGGAGAGCCGATTTTTTGATAAAATCTTCGTATTTTCGGAGGATGAAAAAATTGGAGTTGGAGCTTTTGGCTCTTTCCGAAAGCAACACCTCGGTCCATTCCTACGCGGTGGTTTTGGGAGAAAAAGGGGGCTTACGTAAACTTCCAATTATTATCGGTTCCTTTGAAGCGCAGGCTATTGCTATTGAGCTGGAGAAAATGAAACCGGCAAGGCCGCTTACGCACGATTTGTTATTGAATTTTGCGCGGACCTTTGATTTGGATCTTCAAGAGGTCATCATTACCGATTTGCGCGAGGGCGTTTATTTTTCCAACCTGGTTTGGATCAACACCAAAGATCCCGGCAAAGAGTGGATCCTGGATGCCAGGACCAGCGATGCTTTGGCGTTGGCTGTACGCTTTGGCTGTCCAATCTATACCGTTGAATATGTTTTGGCTCAAGGCGCTGTAGAGGCTTCGGAATCGGAGGCCTTTGTTCAGCCTTCGTTGGTTGAAGAGGAGGATGACGTGTATAGCACGCTCGACGTCCTGGAGCAGGAACTCCAAGACGCCCTCAAGGAAGAAGATTACGAAAAAGCAGCTCGAATTCGGGATCGTATCCAAAACCGCCGCAAATCAAGGGGTGGTTAAAACTCATTTGAACAAGACAAAATAATGGCTATGAATCTGGACCCGTGGCGTGGAGTGTTAGGAATATTTTTCTTGATTGGTATACTTTTTTTGTTTTCAGAAAAACGAAGGGCCATTCGTTGGAAAACCGTTGGCATAGCTTTGGCGATTCAAAGTGGCTTGGCTCTGTTGGTACACCGGGTGGATTTTTTTAGGGAAGCCTTTTCCTGGGTTTCCGGTTTTTTTGTTGTGGTATTGGGTTTTACTAAAGCAGGGTCGTTGTTTTTGTTCGGTTCCCTGGTGGAAAGGGTCGATAGTTTCGGATTCATTTTTGTTTTTCAAGTTCTTCCAAACATTGTATTTTTTGCCGCATTAAGTTCCCTTTTTTATTATTTGGGTATACTCCAAAAAATCGTTTGGCTCTTTGCTTGGGTTATGCGCAAAGGATTGCAGATATCCGGTGCAGAAAGCCTGTCGGCATCGGCCAATATTTTTTTGGGTCAAACCGAAGCCCCGCTCCTGGTCAGACCCTATATCATGGGGATGACACGCTCTGAATTGCTGGCCTTGATGGTAGGTGGCATGGCGACGATCGCCGGCTCGGTACTGGCCGCCTATGTGGGTTTCTTAGGAGGGGGTGATCCGGCCCAACAGCAAGTGTTTGCGACCCATTTGCTGTGCGCCTCCATGATGGCTGCCCCAGCCGGCATTCTTGCAGCCAAAATCTTGGTTCCTGAAACCGAGGTGGTCAACCAAAAGTTGGAACTCAACCAGGAACAAACAGGAACGAATGTCTTGGAAGCGATAGCAAACGGAACCACCGATGGTCTCCGTTTGGCGGTCAATGTGGGAGCCATGCTTCTGGTTTTTACAGCAATGATGGCGATGGTCAACCACGTTTTGCAATTTGGTATCGGGGAATGGACCGGTTGGAACCAACGCATTGCCTTGGAAACGGGGGGGCGTCAAACCGCTTTGACCATGCAATACATCTTGGGGGTTGTGTTTGCTCCCTTGGCTTGGCTTTTGGGAATAGGTTCCAAGGATATGGTATTGGTTGGGCAATTGTTAGGGGAGAAGGTCATCCTTAACGAGTTTTTTGCGTACACCACCCTAACCCAGTTTAAGGTGAGTGCAGCCCTTCAAGACCCCAAATCGGTGGTTATTGCCACCTATGCGCTTTGCGGTTTCGCTAATTTTGCTTCCATTGGTATTCAAATTGGGGGGATAGGAGCTTTGGCGCCGGAGCGGCGTGGGATGCTATCCCAGTTGGGGCTCAAAGCCTTGTTGGGTGGTACGATAGCTTCTTTGTTGAATGCCACCATGGCGGGTTTATTACTTCCTTAGTTGTATCGGTTCTTCATTTACTCCAAAATTTTATTCTCCTTATTTATGGCTAGAAATTTGTTATGGATTTTTTTGGTTGGATTGGGTTTGACTTCTTCTAATGTCAAGGCCCAGGATGGTCCAGGCCTTCCCTTGCAACCGGCGGTATCGGTTCAGAA
The DNA here is from genome assembly GCA_049431025.1 of Bacteroidia bacterium. Classification (GTDB taxonomy): domain Bacteria; phylum Bacteroidota; class Bacteroidia; order UBA7662; family UBA7662; genus SYHX01. Next base: position 18,986 of record JBMTCP010000007.1, read on the forward strand.
GGTAGGGGAAGCCCGTGAAATACCGGCACGAATGGATTTTTATACCGTGGTTCATCCACCCTACAGCCGTTGGGCGCAGACCAAATCGGATGATCCGGCTTGGTCGGGTTTGGAGGCTGATTTGGCCAAGGCTTTTGTCGAATGGATGCGTAAGGTGAGAGGCATTTCCCTAGCCTACGATCCCATCTTTGTTCGGGATGCTGCCGAAATTAAAGCATCGATGCTCGCTGATCCCACTCAAGCGGTCGGTGTTATGGTGAGCGAAGAAGGCAGTGAGGGTATAGGGGATAGTGCATGGGCTCGTTCCTTGCCTTGGATGCGTTCCAAAATGGCTCTCCTGGTGCCGTTGAAGGCTGTGGGAAATTGGAGCGATTGGAAGGCTGTCCTACGCAGTGGCGAGGGATCAACATGGGTGGTGCATCGTAGCCCCATGTCTCTGCCCTGGATGCGGGCTTGGTCAGTACAGGTTTCGGCCAAAAGCAGTTTAACCGATACCGATGATTGGGGTACTTGGTGGAAAACCCTGGGCAAGGGCAACGGACCCGTCCTGGGGGTAGCTGAAGTGGGTGCACTCTGCGAGGTGCTTCGACAAGAAGGCGCGTACGCTTGGAAAATCAAAGTACCGGAGGGTCAAAAAAACCTCGTGCGATCCTTAACCTTTCCACGGCAAAGTCTGTTGGCCCCGTATTGGGAGGAATTTTTAACCAGCGGATGGGGGTGGACAACGTCCAAGGAAATGCAAGCGCTCCTGGACAAGTATTTTGATTCGGCTGCCCAAGAGCATGTGAGGCCTATTAGGCCTTGAGCAAGTTGGCCATCGTTTGGCCGATATGAGCCGGTGAGGCGACAACCTGTATACCGCATTCGGCCATAATTCGCATTTTGGCTTCGGCGGTATCGTCTTTGCCTCCCACAATCGCACCAGCATGCCCCATGCGGCGACCGGGAGGTGCTGTTTGACCCGCGATAAACCCAACCACCGGCTTGGGGTTCCCGGCATCGCGCAGCCATCGGGCCGCTTCTGCTTCCATTCCTCCACCGATTTCACCAATCATAATGACCCCGTCGGTGTCCGGATCTTGCATGAACAATTCCAAGGCCTGACGAGTGGAGGTTCCAATAACGGGATCTCCACCAATGCCAATGGCGGTTGAAATGCCCAAACCCGCCTTGACAACCTGGTCGGCTGCTTCGTAGGTTAGGGTTCCCGATTTGGAGACAATGCCAATTCGGCCGGATTGGAAAACAAAACCGGGCATGATACCAACCTTGGCCTGACCCGGGGTGATAATCCCCGGACAATTGGGACCTATTAGACGTGAGCCACGACGTTGGACCATGGCCGCAGCGCGTACCATATCGGAGGTCGGTATTCCTTCGGTTATACAAACAATGAGGGGAATTCCCGCATCCGCCGCTTCCATAATGGCATCACCGGCGAAGGCGGGAGGCACAAAAATGATGGATACATTGGCTTGGGTCGCCGATACTGCGCTTTTCATATCATCAAAAACGGGTAGGCCCAGGTGTTCGGTTCCGCCTTTGCCGGGTGTCACACCACCCACAACGCAGGTTCCGTACTCGATCATTTGACTGGCATGGAAGGTGCCCTCGGACCCTGTAAAGCCTTGAACCAGAATGCGTGAAGAAGAATTGACGAGTATGCTCATGGGAATAAAACCTTTTTTGGATGGCTGGCTCAAAAATAGCTGAGGCGGCCTCCTTAACCAAACCTCTGGGAGGATCAGGAAACCCGATCTCGGAACTGCTGAAGGAAGCGTGTGGCGTAGACCAATTCGTTGAGGGCACTATCCTCGCTGCGGAGAATTTCTTGCCGATCGCCTTCCCAGGTTTTGTGACCTTTGTGCAAAAAAATAATGTGGTCTGCGCATTCCAGAACCGAATTCATATCGTGGGTATTCACCACCGTCGTGATATGGAACTCCTGGGTTAGATCTCGGATTAGATGATCAATTTTGAGGGAGGTCTTGGGGTCAAGCCCCGAATTGGGTTCGTCACAAAATAGATACCGAGGACCCAATACAATCGCTCTGGCGATGCCCACCCTTTTTTTCATCCCACCGCTAAGTTCGGATGGGTACAGGGGGCCTTTGCCGGCCAGGCCAACCCGCTCCAAACAGTAGGCCGTCCGCTCCAGCATTTCGGATCGCGGTGCCGGTTTGAACATGCGCAGCGGAAAGAGCAGGTTATCCTCCACTGTTAGCGAGTCAAAAAGAGCCGCGCTTTGAAAAAGCATCCCAATATGCTGGCGTAGGCTTTGTTTGGCTTCTCGATCCATGGAAGTCAACGAATCGTTTTCGTAGTGCAAATCCCCCTGATCCGGTTGTATCAACCCCACCATGATTTTCATGAGGACGGATTTGCCACTACCGCTGGCCCCAATGACCATATTGACCTTTCCAGGGCTAAATGTTGCGTTGATATCCTCAAGCACCTGGTGGTCGCCGAAACGCTTTCCGATTCCTTGCAATCGTATCATAACAACAATTCAGCCAGGATATAATCCCCTAACAAAATAAGAATGCAACAATAGACAACCGCTTTGGTGGAGGCTCGGCCAACCTCCAAAGCGCCACCTTGAACATGGTAGCCGTGGTAGGCGGATACCGAAGAAATAAAGAAGGCAAAGGTTACGGCTTTGCACATGGCAAAAAAGACATCGTAGGCCAAAAAGGAAGAGCGGGCCCCCTCTATAAATTGATCGTAGGTGATAAGGCCGGTGAATTGGCATATGACCATGCCACCCAGGATCGCCGTTGAAATGGAAACGATGACCAGCAAAGGAATCATGGTGAGGCAGGCCAAAATTTTGGGACCGATCAGGTAGGCTACGGGGTTGACTCCCATAATTTCGAGGGCATCAATTTGTTCCGAACTTCGCATATAACCCAGTTCCGACGCGATGTTGGAACCAATTTTGCCGGCCAAAACCAAGGAGGTAACCGATGGCCCCAGTTCCAAGATACTGGAATTGGTGACGATGGAGCCGACCACCGTCAACGAAATGTAGGGAGCGACCAGTTGATACACGGTTTGAACCGCAGAAACACCCCCCATAAAGACCGCGACAAAGGCCACAATGCCTACCGATCCCAAACCAATCGAAGCCATTTGCCGTACGGTTTCTTCCCAGTACATGCGTCCGTTCTCGGGTTTGGTCAGCATTTGACGAAGCATGAGGAGATACCTGCCGAAATGATAGAAAAAACTCATCAAGCTCAAAATTACGCGAAAGTCCTTGCTTTGGGAGAGGGCCAAGGATACCCTGGACCCTGGGCTTTGGACTTAAGTTTACAGCATGGTTTTGACAACAACTGAGGAAAAGGTCCAGGACCAAGGCCCGCGATGGGCCGTAGTGACCGGTATGAGCCGGGGCATTGGTCGCGAGATCACGCAACAACTTTTGGCCCAGGGCTGGCAGGTGGTGGGCTGCTCCCGCCGTGAGCAACAAGCCTTGGAGTGGTCGGATGAAAGCGGGCGCTTGCATTACGTGGCGGCCGATTTGGCCACCAAGGATGGCTGCGATTCCTTTTTGGGCGAGGTACAACGTGTAGTTAATCGGGTGGATTTGTTGGTGCATAACGCCGGTGCTTTTGTGGGCGATACCCTTTTGGATGCGCCCGAAGGACAATTGGAAGGACAAATTGCTTTGCACGTTTACAGCGCTTATCGATTGAGTCGTGGCTTGTTTCCCCTTCTCAAGAAATCCACACGTCCCTATGTTTTTACCTTGTGTTCGGTAGCCTCCCTACGGGCCTATCCCGGGGGGGCTTCGTATTGCATTAGCAAATTTGCTCTCTTGGGGCTGACCAAAATGTTACGTCAAGAATGGATGGAGGAGGGCATTGCGGTCACGGCCATTTTGCCTGGTGCCGTGTACACGGATTCATGGGCAGGCAGTCCTTGGCCCGAAGAGCGTTTGATGCCGGCATCCGATGTGGCCGCCGCTGTGTTGCATGCCTACCATTCTTCACCCCGAACCGTTCTGGAAGAAATTTTGATGAGACCTTTGAAGGGTGATTTATAAAGAACCTTCGCGCTATTGGGCGCCCCAAGAAGGGGAGGCAGGTTGTGATGAGGCCGGGAGGGGGTGTTTGGCTGGTCCGGTTGTAGCAGCCGCGGTCATTCTCGATCCAAGCCAGGATTGGTCCATGTTACGGGATTCCAAAAAGCTAACGGAAGCCCAACGAAATCGCTACCGTCAACGCATTCAAGAGAAAGCATTGGCCTGGGCCATTGGGGAGTGCAGCCCGGGCGAAATTGACGAAATCAATATTCTGCAGGCCAGCATCCTGGCCATGCATCGGGCCCTTGATCAACTGATGGTCAGGCCTCAACTAATTTTGGTGGATGGGAATCGTTTCAAAGCTTGGGGCGAAACCCCCTACCGTTGTGAAATAGGGGGGGATGGACGCTTTTGCAGCATAGCTGCCGCCGGTATATTAGCCAAAACCCACCGCGATGAACTCATGTTGAAGGCCCACGGTGATTTTCCGAATTATGGGTGGGATCGTAACAAAGGATACCCAACAACGGAACATCGCTTAGCAATCAAAGCCCGGGGACCTTCACCTTGGCATCGCCGCTCGTTTAGGGGTTCCCTTTAGACTTTCCCCATTGGCGTAACGCAATGGTTTCCCGATGTACTTCACGCACATCGCGGGCTGGGGTTCCAAAATATGTTTTGCCACCGGGGATGGATTTGGTCACCCCCGATTGGCCAAGCACCTGAGCACCAGGTCCAATATCAATATCTTTTTGGACGCCAACCTGACCCCACAAACAGACACCGTCCGCTATTCGCGTTTTGCCTCCGACCCCAACCTGGGCAGCTATCAGGCAATTTTTGCCAACCACAACCCCATGCCCCAAATGGACCTGGTTATCCAATTTGGTGCCTTCACCCAGGATGGTATCGCCGGATACGCCTTTGTCAATGGTGCAAGCTGCCCCAATTTCGACGTTGTTATGCACAATAACCCGGCCGCAACTCAGGAGCCGGTCGTAATGCCCATCGCTTCTTTTTTTGTAATAGAAAGCATCGGCACCCAGTACAGAATTGGCATGAATTACGACACGATCTCCCAGAATGGTGTCCGAATACAGGACGACATTGGGATGGATAACACAGGATTTCCCGATGCGTACCCTGTCCCCCAGAACCACACCCTGCATGATGACGGTGTCCTCCCCGATTTGGACATCGTGACCGGTGTGGTAATGACGACCCATGGGATTGCTAAAGGGGCGGTACCGGCTAACCAGGCCGTTGTAAACTTCAAATGGTTCATTGCAAACCAGCAAGCATTTGCCCGGTGGGCAATCCAAGCGGGCGTTGACGAGAAGGACCGTTGCGGCCGAAGCCAGTACTTTGGGGTAGTATTTGGGGTGATCGCAATAGGTTAAATCTCCTGGGGTTACTTTATGAATTTCGTTAATTCCTGTGATCAGAAGGTTGGGGTCACCGATGATTTCAAGGCTCCAATCGGAGGCCAAAGCGGGAATGGACAGGGGAACTTGCAATTGCATGTTGGGGTGGTTTGATGCCAAAGATAAGTCCTGACTTGAGCGTACTTTTGGGGTACGATTATACCGACGTAACCCCTCCCCCAAGATGGAATCCAACCCCGTACGCATCACCCCACTGCACGCAATCCACAGGGCCCTACAGGCCAAAATGGTGCCTTTTGCCGGCTTTGATATGCCGGTAAGCTATAGCGGAATCAAAGCAGAGCATGTTGCTGTACGCACATCATGCGGACTTTTTGATGTTTCGCATATGGGTGAATTTATGGTGAGCGGTTCGGGGTCTCTTGATTTCCTGGAGCGGATGACATCCAATCATGTGGCGGCCTTGTTTCCGGGTCGGGTACAGTATTCCTGCATGCCCAACGGCAAGGGTGGGTTAGTGGATGATTTGTTGGTGTATAACCTGGGGCCTGAATCCTATATGCTCGTGGTCAACGCCGGGAATCTCCAAAAAGATTGGAATTGGCTACAGCAGCACCTGCCCCATGATGGTTCAGTGTTGATGGAAGACCGTTCCGAATCCACGGCTCTCCTGGCACTCCAAGGACCGCGGGCCCTGGATATTCTGCAACCTTTGTGCGATACGGATTTATCCGGTTTGCCTTATTACCATTTCACCCATGCTTCGGTAGCCGGAATAGGATCGGTATTGGTCTCGGCCACCGGGTATACCGGGGCCGGAGGTTTTGAATTGTACGTTTCTGCGGAACAAGCCGAGCTATTATGGAATGCCTTGATGCAGGAGGGTGCTCCACTAGGCCTGTTGCCTTGTGGTTTGGGTTGCCGAGATACCCTGCGTTTGGAAATGGGATTTTGTTTATACGGAAACGATATCGACGAAGGAACTTCCCCCATCGAAGCGGGTTTGTCCTGGATTACCTCTTTCAAAAAAGACTTTATCGACCGAGAATATTTGTTGGAACAAAAGAAAAACGGCCCGAACCAACGCCTGGTTGGTTTTGTTATGGAAGATCGGGGAATTCCTCGGCAGGGTTACTTGCTTAGGGATTCCGCAGGTTTGGAAATTGGCCGGGTGACCTCCGGTTCGGAATCCATATCCACCGGTCGCTACATCGGTATGGGTTATGTCCAATCCGATTTTGCGGCAGTAGGCACCGAGATTTGGGTTGAAAACAGGGATAGACTCCTCAAAGCCAGAACCGTAAAACCTCCCTTTATTCCCTAAAACCAAACCTAACGGGAATGGCTGAGTCAATGTTGGACGTACAGGTCTTCTTTACACCCGAAGAAATGGGCAACAGCACCCTGACCAACACGCGTGTTGTGGTTTTGGATGTCTTGCGCGCAACTTCGGCGATTTGTGCAGGCCTTCACGCGGGTATTGCTTGTTTTAGACCGGTATTGACGACCGATGAAAGCCTGGCCTTGGCAAAGCATGGTTTTATTCCGGCAGCTGAACGCGGGGGGCTGCTGGCTCCCGGTTTTGAAGTAGGTAATTCTCCTTTGGTTTTCCGCGAATCTCGTTTTTGTGGTGCCAAGGTGGCGTTGACCACCACCAACGGAACACGGGCCTTGTGGGCTGCAAAGAAGGCTGGAGCTTCGGAGATTTTGGTGGGTTCTTTTTTGGGCTTGGACGCCCTGATTCACGAACTGCTGCGCAGGCCCCTGCCCACGATATTGCTCTGCTCGGGTTGGCAAGGAAAATTCTCTTGGGAAGATACCCTGCTTGCCGGTGCTTTGGCCGAGGCTTTATGCGTTCAAGGAAATCTCGATTCGCAATCAACGGGCCTTAGCCAACCCCTTGCTTACCGCGCCGGAGATGACCGTGTTCAGGCTGCACGATCTTTGTGGCTCCAACATCGGCACGACGTACCTTCGGCAATGCGCTTATCCTCGCATTATCAACGCTTGGCTTCACAAGGCTTGGAGGAAGATATCGCCTTTTGTGCAGAGCTCAATGTTTGCCCTGTTTTTGGTCGATTGGCAGGCGAAGACTTGGTCCTGGGTAACTAAGGTTGCAACTTGGGGTTTTCGCGGTGGCGCTGCTGATCCCGGTTTGTTTTTTTGGAAAGGCTACGCTGCAATTCTTGTTCCAAATCGATACCGCACTGGTTGGCCAGGCATAACAGAACCCATAACACATCCGCCATCTCCGGCCCCAATTGTTCAGCGGATTCTCCCGCCTTGAAGGACTGCTCGCCGTAGGTTCGGGCCATGATTCGAGCCAATTCGCCAACTTCCTCCATAAGGATTGCGTTGTTGGTCAAAGGATTAAAATACCTAACCCCGTAGGCCAGTATCCATTCGTGGACCAGGTTTTGGGCGTTTTGCAGGCCTTGAGGCTCCGCAAAGAGGGGAGGAAGAGGCTTTTCCATGGGGTAAAGGCTTAGGTTGCAGGGGCGGCTTAGGTTGCAGGGAAACTGGTGAACTTGTCGGGTTTGGTGGATTGGCTATCCATGGCGATGGTCACCGGGCCATCGTTGAGCAAGGTGATTTGCATATCAGCTCCAAAGACCCCCGATTGTACACGTCCAGGCCAGGCTTCTTGGCAGTAGGCGAGGAATTCCTGGTACAGGGGTTCGGCCACGGAAGGCGCAGCAGCCTTGCTGTACCCAGGGCGATTCCCTTTGGCGGTATCGGCCATGAGGGTAAATTGGGATACCACCAGACACTCGCCCTGAATATCCTGAACCGACAAATTCATACGACCTTCGTCATCTCCAAAAATTCGAAGCCTTAGCATCTTCCCGACCAAATAGCGGATGTCCTCGGAGGTATCCTCCGGAGAAATTCCTACCAAAGCCAAAAGCCCAGGGCCTATCGAAGCATGGCATTGTCCTTCGATTTGGACTTCGGCATGACGCACCCTTTGTAACAACAAACGCATTGGAATTAGTTGTATTGATCGTCGTTGGCCAAAATGCTGAGGTACGACCCAAATCGCTCGTGGTGAATTTGTTGGTCTTGTACCGCCTGCTGTACCGCACACAGGGGTTCGTGGGTATGGCTGCAGTTGGGATAACGGCATCCACCGGCATGTGCCCTGATTTCGGGAAAGTGATACGCAATTTCGTAGGGCTCCAGGTCCAATACCCCCCATTCTTTGATTCCCGGGCTATCAATGACGGCGGATCCTGTACCGGTTTCGTAGAGGGTGGCGGTGGTGGTGGTATGGGTCCCTTTGCGGCTGAATTCCGAAATAGCACCGGTTGCGGCATCCAATCCAGGAAAGAGGGCGTTGATGAGGCTGCTTTTGCCTGCACCGGAATACCCGGTCAAAAGCTGTGTGCCTTCTTTCATGGCCGCGGCCAATTCCACCAGACCGTCTCCGTTCAACGCGGAACAGAACCAGACCTCCAAACCGGCGGCAGCGTAAACATCACGCCAATGCATGGCTACGGACCTTGCCTCGTCATTCCAACGATCGGATTTGTTGAGAATGACTCGGCAGGGAATACCAAATGCAGCTGCGGTCAAGGCAATGCGATCCACGAATCCACCTGAAAATTTGGGCTCAAACAAAGAACAAACCACCCAAACCCGATCCAGGTTGGCAGCCAGGGCATGGGTTTGTTTGGACAGGTTGGTTGCCTTACGGACCATATGATTGCGACGTTCAACAACCCCTTCGATTGTCCAATCGCCGGTGAGGGGTTGATAACACAAGTCCACCACATCACCGCAACAAACCGGGTTGGTCGATTTGAGATTTTGGAGACGAATTTTGCCACGGAGGGTCGCCTGAACCACCCCTTGATCGCCTTCGTGGAGACGAACCGTCACCCGCTGACCGTGGGATTCAAGGACCAATCCCTTCACTTAGGCTGAAGTCGTGGTGGGGTAATACTGCGAATAGTCTTTGCGGTTGGGAATGGTTTCCTTGAGTAAAGCCAGGGAAACCACCTCCTCCATGCGATCCACGTAGTGAAACGTCATATCGGAGAGATAGGCTTGCTTAATTTCTTCGACATCCTTGCGGTTGCCTTTGCACAGAATGATTTCAGAAATCCCCGCTCTTTTGGCAGCCAGGATTTTTTCTTTGATTCCACCAACGGGGAGCACCTTGCCCCGAAGGGTGATTTCTCCGGTCATGGCCAGTTTTTTACGAATTTTGCGCTGAGTGTAGGTGGACAACAACGAGGTCAACATGGTGATTCCGGCGGAAGGTCCGTCCTTGGGGGTAGCTCCTTCGGGAACGTGGATGTGAATATCCGAATGTTCAAAGAGCTCAGGCTTGATATTCCATTCTCCGGCATGCGAACGGATGTAAGCCAAAGCTATGCTGGCCGATTCCTTCATGACTTCTCCCAGGTTACCGGTGATATTCATTCTTCCTTTGCCTTGGCTCAAGCTGCTTTCGATGTACAAAATATCCCCACCCGAGGACGTCCAGGCCAATCCCGTAACAACGCCCGCATGATGGTTGTTTTCGTAGAGTTCAGGTTCAAATTGACGAACCCCCAAAATCCGGGCGGTACTTTCCTGATCCACCTGCACGTCGTAGGGTTCCTCCAGGGCTTTGAGTTTGGCGTAACCCCTAACAAGCGAAGCGATTTTTTTGTCCAAGGAACGAACTCCCGATTCCCGGGTATAGGCTTCGATGAGGTGCCGTATCATGGGGGTGGGGATGCGCAAATCATTGCGGTCCAGACCATGAGCCTCCAATTGTTTAGGAATCAAATACTTCCGGGCAATTTCGGTTTTTTCTTCGAGGGTGTACCCGTTAATTTCAATAATTTCCATACGATCCAACAAAGCCGGCTGTATAGGGGCTAAGCTGTTGGCCGTTGCAATAAAAAGCACCTTGCTCAAATCGTAATCCAATTCCAGGTAATGGTCAAAGAAGGCGTTGTTTTGTTCGGGGTCCAGGACTTCCAGCAAAGCGGATGAAACATCTCCCCGGTAATCTTGGCCTACTTTGTCAATTTCATCAAGGACCATCACCGGATTGGAGCAACCGGCTTTTTTGATGCTTTGGATAATCCGGCCTGGCATGGCTCCGATGTAGGTTCGGCGATGACCGCGAATGGTGGCTTCGTCGTGGACGCCCCCCAAACTCATGCGGACGTATTCGCGACCCAAGGCTCTGGCGATGCTTTTGCCTAGCGATGTTTTACCAACACCCGGGGGTCCCACCAAAAGCAAAATGGGCGCCTTCATGTTGGACTTGAGTTTGAGAACGGCGAGGTATTCCAATATACGGTCTTTGATTTTTTCGAGACCGTAGTGGTCGGTGTCCAAAATTTTCTGTGCCCTTTTCAAATCGAAACGGTCCTTGGTGACCGAGTCCCAAGGCAATTCCAGGAGGAGTTCCACGTAATTCAGAACGACGCTATAATCCGCGGCGGCTGGATTCATGCGCAATAATTTGTCCACCTCTTTTTCAAAATGCTTCCGCGTTGCCTCGCTCCATTTTTTGGATTTGGCACGCTCCTTTAGGTTTTGAACCTCCAAATCCGGGGTCGCTCCGCCTAATTCTTCCTGAATGGTTTTGAGCTGTTGATGCAAGAAGTACTCCCGCTGTTGCTTATCCAAATCGGTCTTGACTTTGGATTGGATTTGATTTTTGAGTTCCAGGAGTTGGAGTTCTTTATTCAGGTATTCCAAGACCTTGGTGGATCGCTCGTGCAGATTATGAATTTCCAGCAGGGTTTGTTTTTCCCCAACTTCGATGTTCAGGTTGCTGGCGATAAAATTGACCAGAAAGGCTGGGCTTTCGAGGTTACGAAGGGCCAAAGCTGCCTCGCTGGGTATATTGGGGGAGAGCTGGATAATTTGCAGGGCCAAATCCTTGATTGTCGAAATCAAAGCGTTGAACTCCTTGTTTTTGGGGTTGGGCAAGAGGTCCGGATTGGGGGTCAGGTGCGCCTTGAGGTAGGGTTCTTGTTGCACGACCTCTTGCAATTCAAAACGTTGCCTGCCTTGAATGATAACGGTGGTATTACCATCGGGCATGCGGAGCATTTTGAGTATTCGGGCCAAAGTCCCAATTTTGTGAAGGTCATCGGCACCCGGATCTTCGATCGTAACATCCCGCTGGGACATGACCCCGATCGTTTTGGTTTTGTTGTTGGCTTCGCGAATCAGGCGGATAGACTTATCCCTGCCCACCGTGATGGGAATGACTACCCCGGGAAACAAGACCGTATTTCGAAGAGGAAGGATAGGAACCGGTTTTTGGTAAGCTTCGTCCAGGCTGGGGTCCTCCTCTTCGTTAAAGGACATAATAGGGATAAACTCGGAATCGTCTTCGTTAAAGGTCATGGCAAGGGGGTGTGGTCTATTTTTCTCCAAAATAAGCAAGGATTGTGCCAATCAAAAGAGACTGACAGCTTGTCCGCCTTCCGGCCGTCCTCGCCTGAAAGCCTTAGGATTGCAAACCTTCCAGGCTAACGGATGAGCTGGGAAGGACAACCAAGCCGCTTTCTTCGAACCAATCAAGGAGGATGGCTTCCGGGGTATGGATTTCACCACTTAGCAAAGCCTTGGATAGTTGGTTGAGGATTTCTTTTTGGACCAGGCGCCGAAGCGGTCTTGCCCCGTATCGCGAATCGTAGCCGTTCCTGGCCAGGTAATCCACCACGGCATCGGTGTAGGCGAGGGTCACTCGGCGTTTTTCAAGTCTTTTTTGGAGCTCTTGAAGCTGCAGGATGGCAATAGCTCGAATATGTTCAAGGCCCAAGGAGTGGAATTCTACCACCTCATCAATCCGGTTGATAAATTCAGGTCGAAAACGAGAACGAAGCAATTGATCAAGGTCAGGTTGCACGCCCTCTTCGTCCTCGAGTCCAGCCCCCAAATTCGAGGTCATGATGAGCAGGGTATTTTTGAAATTGACTGTGCGCCCTTTGTTATCGGTTAGATGACCTTCGTCCATGATTTGGAGCAAGAGGTTATAGACATCGCTATGGGCTTTTTCAATTTCGTCCAACAAAACCAAGGCGTAGGGTTTGCGGCGAACCGCTTCGGTTAATTGCCCGCCCTCGTCGTAGCCAACGTAACCCGGAGGAGCGCCAATGAGCCGGGAAACGCTGTGTTTTTCCTGGTATTCGCTCATGTCTATCCGGACCATGGCTTGTTCATCGTTGAACAGCAAGCCTGCCAGCGCTTTGCAAAGCTCCGTTTTGCCCACCCCGGTGGGTCCCAGAAACAAGAAACTGCCGACTGGTCTATCCTCGTCTTGCAAGCCGGCTCGGTTGCGTCGGACCGCTTCAGCGACCGCACGGACCGCGGCATCCTGTCCGATAACCCGGCGATGCAGGGAATCTTCGAGGTGGAGTAGTTTGGATCGCTCGCTTTCCAGCATGCGTTGAACCGGTATCCCCGTCCATCGCGCTACGACTTCGGCAATATCTTCGTATTCAACGACTTCCTTGAGTAATTTGCCTTCGGTTTCGGCATTTTTCTGTTGTTCTAGCAAATTTTGCAGTTCAGTTTCGACCGCTTTCATTTTGCCGTAACGAATTTCAGCAACCTGACCGTAGTCCGCCGCTCTTTCGGCCTGTTCGGCTTGGCCTTTGAGTTGCTCCAGGCGTTGTTTGCGTTCTTGAATTTGCTCTACCCATTTCTTCTCGGCCTGCCAACGCTCCTCCAGAACCGCAGCCTCCGCTTTGATTTGGACGAGATCCAATTCCAGGGATTGAACTTTGTCGTGGTTGTTCTCCCGTAGCATGGCTTGCTTCTCGATTTCCAATTGCATGAGTTTACGATGGAGTTCGTCCAGGGTTTCGGGCATGGAATCGATTTGTATCCTTAGGCGGGATGCCGCTTCATCCACCAAATCAATAGCTTTATCCGGCAAAAAACGATGGGGGATATAGCGTTGGGAGAGTTCAACGGCAGCCACGATGGCTTCGTCACGGATTTGAATCCGGTGATGGTTTTCGTAGCGCTCTTTGAGCCCACGCAGAATGCTTATCGCATCGTTACGGTCTGGTTCCTCCACCAATACGGTTTGGAATCGGCGTTCCAGGGCCTTGTCTTTTTCAAAATATTTACGGTATTCGTCCAGGGTGGTTGCACCAACGGCCCTTAATTCACCCCGCGCCAGGGCAGGCTTGAGAATATTGGCGGCATCCATTGCGCCTTCACCCCCGCCTGCACCGACCAGGGTGTGTATTTCATCGATGAACAGAACAATTCGTCCATCGCTTTGGGTGACCTCCTTGACGACACTTTTGAGCCGCTGTTCAAATTCGCCTTTGTATTTGGCTCCTGCCACCAAAGCGGCCATATCCAAAGCAAAGACCTCTTTGTCTTTGAGGCTTTCGGGGACATCGGAACGAACAATACGCTGGGCGATGCCCTCGGCAATCGCGGTTTTTCCTACACCTGGCTCCCCAATGAGCAAGGGGTTGTTTTTGGTGCGTCGGGTCAGGATTTGAACAACGCGGCGAATTTCTTCATCACGTCCAATGACCGGATCCAGCCGACCTTCGGAGGCCAGGGCGTTAAGGTTTCTGGCGTATTTGGCCAGGGCTTGTTGAGGGGTTTCTTGGGAGGCTTCCATGATGTTTTGACCTTTACGTAATTGAAGAATGGCAGGACGAAGGACGTGGGTAGGCATGCCTTGGTCTCGTAACAATTGACCGCAGGCGTCTCCACTTTCCGCTAGACCCAGCAAGAGATGTTCCAATCCCATAAAGCGATCGCCCATACTTTGTTGGTGGGTTTGAGCCCTCACCAGAACCTGGTTAGCACCGGTGTCCAGCGCGTTTTTGGCGGGTAGTCCATGAGGTAGTTTGCGCAGGTTATCCCGGTTTAGCTTTCGGATTTTGTCGGTGTTCGCCCCAACAACGCGCCCCAAATTTTGAAGCCAGGGTTCATCGACCTCAAAAAGGGCTTCCAGCAGGTGAGCGGTTTGAACGAGGCCGTGTTGTTCGCGTTCAACATTTTGGAGGGCCTCCTGCAGGGTCTGTTGAACCAGATCGGTCATGGCGGGGTTGTTCATGGGCAATAGGTTGATAGGTGCTTTAGGGTCATCAAACCTTGGGCCAAATCCTGTCTCGGGAGACATCGCGTACTATCGCAAGACAATCTGTCTTCAATGGGTCCGTTTTTCAGACAATTTGTCAAATCGGCCTTGTTTGAGCCGCGGGTTTATTCCTTATTTCCAAGAAAATGACCGCCTAGTTGGTCAAAAACAGGCTATTAGGGTTACATTTGCGCTCGCTTTTTAAAAAAGCAGGAAGGAAACCAACTAAATGACTGAAAACCAAGCAAAAAACCACATCGCGACCCCTGTCGCACCCCTGGCCGATTTCGATTGGTCCTCCGGTTCCGGCAAATACGGCTCGTATTCATCCGATGAGCGTCAACGGATGGAGTCCATGTACAACGTCAGTCTGACCAACGTTCAAAGCAACGAAGTCGTCAAAGCCGTTGTCGCAGGAATCTCTGACAGGGATGTTATCCTCAATATTGGTTTTAAATCCGATGGAATGGTTCCCCGTTCCGAATTCCGCGATTTGCCCAACCTTTCCATTGGGGACGAAGTGGAAGTTCTTATTATTAATCGTGAAGACAGCAACGGTCATCTTTTGTTGTCCCGCAAAGCTGCCCGGATTATGAACGCGTGGGAGCGCATTGTCAAATCCCACGAAGAGGACCTAATTATTCAGGGTAAGGTAAAGTCCAGAACCAAAGGAGGTTTGGTCGTTGAAATCGACGGAATCGAGACCTTTTTGCCCGGTTCCCAAATTGATGTCAAACCGGTACGCGATTACGATCAGTATGTTGGTAAAACCATGGAGTTCAAGGTGGTCAAAATCAACCCTGTCCTGCGCAATGCCGTGGTTTCTCACAAGATTTTGATCGAGAGCGATATCGAGGCCCAAAAGGTTGAGATCATGAGCCGCATGGAAAAGGGCCAAGTACTGGAAGGCACCATCAAAAACATGACCGATTTCGGCGTATTCGTCGATTTGGGTGGTGTCGATGGTCTTTTGCACATCACCGACATGAGTTGGGGACGCATCAGTCATCCTTCTGAATTGGTCAAACTGGACGATAAGGTTCAGGTTGTGGTGATTGATTTTGACGACGAACGCAAGCGAATCAGCCTGGGCATGAAGCAGTTGACCGCCCATCCTTGGGAGGCTTCCACCGCTGGCCTCGAAGCAGGCTCCATTGTTGAGGGTAAGGTGGTCACCGTGGCCGATTACGGCGCTTTCTTGGAAATTGCTCCAGGAGTTGAAGGTTTGGTGCACGTTTCCGAAATGAGCTGGTCTCAGCACTTGCGCAATCCCCAGGATTTCATCAAGCAGGGTGATGTGGTCAAAGCTGTCATTCTTTCGATTGACAAAGAGGAGCGCAAAATGTCCTTGGGCATGAAGCAGCTCTCCCCCGATCCATGGTTGACCATCCGCGAAAAATTCCCGGTCGGAACCCGTCTCAGTGGTCGGGTCCGCAATTTGACGAATTTTGGTCTATTTGTTGAACTGGGTGAAGGTGTTGATGGACTGGTGCACGTGAGTGATCTTTCGTGGACCAAGAAAATCAACCACCCTTCTGAATTTGTCAAGAAGGACCAGATGCTGGACGTCATTGTTTTGGAAATTGATACCGAAGCCCGTCGCCTTAGCTTGGGCCATAAGCAGTTAGAAGAAAATCCTTGGGATACCTTTGCGACCATTTTCTTTGAAAATTCAGTCCATCAGGGTACCATTGTAAGTGTGGATGACAAGGGTGGCATGGTGCAGTTTTCTTACGGCGTTGAGGCCTTTGTTCCCAAAAAACAAATGCTGCAGGCCGATAACAAATCCCTCAAAGTTGAGGATAAGGCGGATTTCAAGATCATCGAGTTCAACAAAGAGAACCGCCGCATCGTTGCATCCCACGCCCGCACTTGGCAAGAAACCAAGGACAAGGAAAAAGCCGGAGAGCAGCAGGAAGTTGCGCGTTACCAGGCCAAATCCAACCAGGAATCCTCCGATTCCGGCATCATGGGCGAATTGAGCGCTCTTTCGGACCTACGGGATCAAATCCTGGAAGGCGAAAAGAAAGCTGCCCGCGAAGCCATGCGTAAGCTGGACGACCAGCAGGACTAAAAAATTTTCAGCGGGACTGAATTTTTCTATGGCGAGAGCTTACGCTTATCTCGCTGACGAAATAATTCACTCCATCGGTCAAAGTTTCTGTTGTAGCTCAAACCAATACCCTGCCGATAATTCAGGGTTTGGTTAAAGAGTATCCGGTCATCCACCCGATTAAATGCTCTTGCGCGTATTGAGCCGTTGGGGTTTATAAGGTATTCCATTTGAATTTCTCCGGCCATGTTTTGGGCGTTAACCTGCAGGCTGTTGCCCATTGCCAGGTTGCCGTCGATAACCAAACGGTTGTTGAATAGGCTGGTATTGAGCGCAACATTGAGATCCCGGCGGTTGCTATCCGTGAGGCTGTTGCCTTCTGTACCGGATTCCAAGAGACCGGTACCCAAATCGCCGCGGTAATTTATCCCTAGGTTCACGCCGCCCAGGGAATTCGAAAGCAAATTGCTCAAACGGTTGGTGAGGAGTTCGGTGACTGAATTAAAGGCCGTTGCACCCGTGCTCAGGCCCAAATTGGCTGCATTGATGTTTTCAGTCGGGATGAATTGACCCGAAACCATCAGCCCCAGGACCTGGTTGTTCAATTCTTGTTCATTGTTGTTAATGCGGATAATTTGTTGGGCCAAGGCATCGTTAGGATCAGCCATGTTGATGGTAGGCAGTTGGAGCTGAAATTTGACTTCAGGATTCAAAACGGGCCCGCTTAGGTTCAGTTGGGTCTGGACCGGTAGCATGTTCCGTCGGTCATTTTGGGCCCTGTTGCTTCCTAGTAGATTTTGAACAGAGGCGCGTTGGTTATAAACCGCCTGGATAGTCATAACGCCTTCGTAAGGATCACCGTTCCAGTCAATCCGACCACCATCGTTGATTTTGAAATTCTTGCTGGCGATGTTTCCCAGGTTAAAGGAATAATCTCCTTTGGTGAAGACGTAGTTCCCCGACAGGTTCAAATTGCCCTCTTGGGTAAGGGTCAAGTCCAAGGCTCCGTTGCCGTTCCCTTTGATTTGATCACCGTATCGACGATCCAAAAGCAGGGTGACTTCGGATTCGGGTGTCAAGACCAGCGATAGGTTGAGATCCAAGCCCCGCAAGGCCACTTCGGCACTTGGGTTCGTTGGCGATGCCTGGTCCTGTCCGGCATCAGCGAAGCGAATAAAATCATAGCGGTTTTCTTCTTCCAAATCATCCAAGGGGATAATGAGTCGGCTGCCTTTTTGGGCTTGGGCCTTGACTTGAATACGGGTCAAGTACTCATCTCCGGAGATGCTGGCCGACCCGCTAACCCGACCCAAACCGTAGTAATAATCCCCACTCACCAAACGTGGTTCGTTGAGGACCCGTAAATTTCTTACGCTATCCAAATCAAATCGGTAGGTCCAATCCCGAAAAGCCCGGTGTTGAACGAGGCCTCGAACTTTGGCAGTCCCCAAATCGCCATCGGTAACCGGATTTCCACCAAAAACAAAGCGATCCGGAGCAACCTGAACGGTATCCCGCAGGTAGTAGGTGCTTTTGAGGGAAGGCAAATAAAGCCTGCCGCTATCCATGATCAGATAGCCCTGCATTCTGGGGTTATTCAGTCCGCCGCCAAGGTGCACATCGGCTCGTGCCGTCCCTCGAATACTATCCAAATGGGGCAGCAAAACAAGCTCCAAAAGCTGAAGCGGGGCACGTTCCAATTGGAGGTTGAGGCTGCAAGGGAGCTCCGGCTCGTCCGTTTGGATCCAACCCGCGATGGAGGCCAGGTTTTGTTGATTTTCCTCCAAACTTGCATTGACCAATAGTCGATTGATCTCCGGTTGAAATTCGGAACGAACCTTTAGGGTCCCTACGGGCAGACTGTCCATACGCAATTGAGTCACCCTCAAATCCCCACTTAGGTTGGGTCGGTCCAGCAAGCCGTCGCCGGTGATTTGGCCGTTGATAACCCCGTCCAGCCATCCGGTCCCCTGACCTGTTAGGGCCAAGACCTGGTCAAGATCCACATTGATGATATCCAAATGGACGAGTTCACCTTGCTCTTGGGACAAAATCCCGTCCAAACGCAACTGGGATGAACCGCTTTGTAGGTTCAGTGTCTCCACCAACCAACCCTTGGGGTTTTTTTGAATGACCCCACCGGGTAGAGCCTTCCAATTTTGTTGGCGAGAACGGAACTTCAGGCTATCCACCGACAAGGACCAGAGGCTATCGTCATTGATGAGACTGCCCTTGAATTGGACAAAATCCCCGTTGACCGCGTTGCGGCCATGAAGGGCCAGGGTAGAAAGGGCACCGTTACGAATTTGACGGTACTCGACACCGTCCATTAAGGTTGCCTGGTTCAATTCCAGGCTGTCCATGGAGCCCAGGACCAAAAGGTGGTTGCCCAAATATTCGGATTGCAAGGAAATTTTTTGGGCGGACCAGGTGTCCCATTGGAGGGTATCCACACGTAGTCGAAGGCCTTTGTTAAGGGGGCTAGACCAATTAAAATAGCCTTGTATCCCACGGGCCTGCAAGGGCTCGTCGACCTTCAAGAAGGGAAGGTAATCCCCTAATTTCTCAACCCTTCCGTAGGCCCAAAATGGAATATCGTATTTGCGTAATAATGTGTCAGCTAGTAGAAAACGACCTATTTGTTGAAGTACTGAATCAACTTGAGTCCATCGTTCCAGCCCCAGGGTTTGCACGCTGTCTCGGTTAATCAAAAGGGTACTTTGGGTTTTGGGGCCTTTACCTGAAAGTGCCACCTTGGCTTGATCGATATCCAAGGCATGGGAAGCGCAAGCAAGACCGCCGTTTTTGAGGGTCCATTCTAACCATGGGGTGGTGTAGCCTGCAACATCGGAAGTTCCTTGGATAGGAAGCAGGGGCTGGAATCGGAGATCAAAATCACCTCGGGCACGCAGTCCGTCACACCAACCGGTCATCGAAGGGAAGGTCAAGTTCATGGTTCCGTTGGCTTGGCAAGTGGGCCATTTTGAGTCATTTTGTTGGACCTGGAAGGAGGCAT
Source organism: Bacteroidia bacterium (assembly GCA_049431025.1). Taxonomy (GTDB): domain Bacteria; phylum Bacteroidota; class Bacteroidia; order UBA7662; family UBA7662; genus SYHX01. The sequence continues at coordinate 38,540 of JBMTCP010000007.1, forward strand.
CCAGAAGATTTTCGGGATCGGCTGTCTGAATTTGACCAACCCATAAACCCGGAGACCATTTCAGGGCTACTGACAGTCCTTGGTAGGCTTGTCCATCCCAACGCAAGGTGTCCAATTGCAGGTTGGCCGTCGCTTGTCCTCCTTGGTTCCAAGTCCAGTCCGCCTTCAGTTTACGAAGCGTCAAGGGGGCCTTCCAATCCTCAGGGAGGCTGTATTTACTGCAATACGCGGTGCCGGACCAGGCTTGTCGGCTGGCATTGCTTGTGGCGGTTAACCGAAGAGAATCCCCTTGAATGCGCCCTTGGGCACGGAGTTCAAGTCTCTCGTTCCGCGATATCCAGGTTCCTTGTCCGGTCCAACCCCGGCTCCAATCCGCGTAATCGTTGATGGGGTCCAGTTTCAGAGCGAGCTGGGGGTTCTCCAAGCAACCCGCGATGGTGGCGGCCAGGCGTTCCCCGGCGCTTTGCCATCCGGCATCGGCAGCAACTGCCCATGCCATTTGGCCTTGCGGTGGGCCATGGGGTTCACCGGGCGCATGCTGGGCATACCAGCCATGGAACGTGACGGTTACGGCCTGGTCCAAGCGTATGCTTCCATCCAAAACTTCGAGGCTATCCCCGGACCAACGGGCTGTTGGGACTGACAAGGCCAGGGTAAGCTCAGGGGGAGCTGATTTCATCCAGGCACGAACGGCCTTGGCTTCGCTTCGCAGGTTGAGGTCCGAAAAAAGCAATTGCGTGAAAGGGGCTTGGCTAAAGCGTTGCCAGGTTACTTGAGCCATATCCACATGAAAATCAGGATGTTCCAAAATCAGACCGCTTCCCTTGACCAAGCCGTTACCCGCCTGCAATCGACCTTGAAGGAAAGCCAAACCCTGATGAAAGGGCGAACCCAAGCGGGTACGAAGGTCCATGGCCCATCGGCCCTTGCTTAGGCGTAGTTTCTTGATTTCCAAGTCCTGAATCGGGTAGGTGCCGTTCAAGGCAAGGCCGCCGACCTCCCCAATTTTCTTCAAGCGAACTTGGAGGTTGGATAGGTTTAATCTATTTAATGTGAGTGATATACCTCCGTTGCTTTTGGAAGATGAGCGGGGTAACCTGTCCACAAACGCATCCCAATTGGTCGCATGGGGTTGATCGGGTCTTGGGCAGCCGGTGACCAGAACCACCGCAGAATCCAATTCCAGCCTTCCCAGATGTTGGGAGCCCCCGGTCAAGTTCAGCGACTTCCATCTCCAGGATATCTTATGCACATAGGCCAGGGTGTCTGAGCGGGTATCCCACAACGTCACATCCTCCATTTGAATGGATTTCCATCCCAAGCGAAGGTTATGGATTTCCAGCCGACTACCCAAACGATCCGACAAAATCCGTGAAACCAAAGCCGGGGCCGATGCCTTCAGGCCCCAACCCATCGCAAGGAGCAAAGCCAAGACCCCACCCAGCCTTCTCAGACCTTTTGGATGAGGGGGTCTTGGTGCAGCTGGGCGTGGAGCGCCAGTTTGGGGGCTGGAGGAATCGGCTGGGGGGACGTGGTCCGGATTTTCCAAGGGATGCGTACGCAAATCTATTAAAATAAGGGCATTTTTGCAGAATAAACCCCTAGCCAGCTCCGAAATGCCCCTCATTTTGGCCATAGAAAGTTCATGCGATGATACCTCGGTCGCCCTCATGCGGGATGGTCGCCTCCTGGCTTTAAAAACAGGGGGCCAAGAGGAGCATGCGCATTACGGAGGGGTGGTCCCCGAAATCGCTTCCAGGGCGCATCAGGCATGGCTTGCTGGTCTTGTTCAAGGCTTGATGACGGAACACCAGACCCCTTGGGCCTCCATCGACGCCGTGGCTTATACCCGCGGGCCTGGTCTCTTGGGTTCCTTGATGGTGGGTGCTTCCTTGGCCAAAGGTTTGGCCTTGGCCATCAACAAGCCGTTGCTCGGGGTGAATCATCTGCATGCCCACCTGGTCTCCCCGGGTATAGAACACCTACAGGCGATGGCTTTCCCCGCCCTCATCCTCACCGTATCCGGAGGCCATACCCACCTGGTCCGTATGGACTCTTGGCTGGCCTGGGAAGTCCTTGCAGAGACCAGGGATGACGCTGCGGGCGAGGCCTTTGACAAATGCGCCAAAATGCTGGGCCTCGGTTATCCCGGTGGACCGGTCCTGGACCGACTGGCCCAAAGCGGGAATCCTCAGGCCCATCGCTGGCCAAAGACTCAACTTGGACTTGATTCATACAGCTTTAGTGGAATCAAAACCAGTTTATTATACTATCTTCAAAAAAACAAACCAGACCTGGACAAGGATGGAGGTTCAGCCCTGGCGGACCTCTGCGCCTCCTTGCAGGAGGCCTTGGTCGACATGCTTTTGGGTCCCATGAAAGCCCAGGTCCGGGTTCAACGGCCCGCATCCTTGGCCTTGGCCGGTGGTGTTGCCTGCAATTCGCAATTGCGTCGCGAGTGCCTGGCTTTGGGAGAGACTCTGGGGCTCCCTGTTTTGATACCTGCACCTGCCTATTGCACCGATAATGCCGCCATGGTGGCACTTGCCGCTACCCACCTATGGGAGGCGGGCTCCATGAACAAGGCTGCCATGAGTGAGCGCCCCCTTGCCCGTTGGCCCCTGCGTCAATACGCCGAAGAACAGCGTTCTTTAAACCCAGGCATTTGAGGCTGGTCTTACCACCATGGAAACAAAGGGCGAAGACCAAGCCGAGGAACGGGTATGGGAACGCGAGCTTCTAAAGGAATTCGCCGACCCTGCCTCCCGTAACCGGGCCTTTGAGCGTTTGGTTCGCCAATACCAAAAACCCCTCTATTACCATATTCGTCGGATGGTTTTGGACCACGATGAAGCGGATGACCTCGTTCAAAACACCTTGATTCGTTGCTACAAGGCTTTGGATCGTTTTGAGGCCAGGTCCAGCCTCTACACCTGGCTTTACCGGATCGCTACCAACCTTTGCCTCACGCATTTGGAACAAAAACGCAAGAGGCGATGGCTCTCCTTGAGCGATGAAAGCACCTTACGTGAGGCAGAAAGTCAAAGAGAAACGCCGGTCACCCGTACCGACCGACCGGAGGTCATCCTCGAGCAAGCTTTGCTGACCCTACCTCCCAAACAGCGCTTGGTATTTCAAATGCGGTATTACGATGGACTACCCTACGAGCAGATTTCCGAAATTCTGGGGACCAGTCCAGGGGCCCTCAAGGCATCCTACCATTGGGCCTTCAAAAAAGTGGAAAACTACCTGCGCAGCCTTTAAACCCCTACGAATTCTGTATGTCCAAAAAGCCTATGAACACCCCGCCTTTTTTGTTGGATGGTCCGGAAGGCCCTGTTAAACCAAGGGCCGATTTCCGGATACCGGAAGGTTATTTTGATGCCTTACCGCAGCGCGTGCTTGCTGTGATCGAACAAGAGTCTTTGGCCAAGGGAACGAAGCCTTCCGGTTTTTGGGCCTGGCGATTGGTTCTTGAGGGAACGACGGTTGCGCAACGGTGGGCTCTTGCAGCCTCCGTGGTCTTGGTGGTCGGCTGGTTCGGGGTTTGGCAGCTTAGGTCGGGCGGCAAGGACAGCGATGGTGATCCCTTATTGGCTCAATTGACCGCCGCTGAAATCACCGAAAACCTGGATCTGTACGGATGGCCCTCCGGGCTTGTCCTTGAAACCACGGATGAAAGGGTGTGGGGAGACCCTGCTTGGATTCATGCTGAGGATCTTTCGGCATTGGATTCTTTGGAACTTGAAACAAGCACCGTGAACTGGAACGATATGGAAATGATAGAGCTTTAAATAGTTTAACTAAAATACTTTTAATCAATTAATTAAATTATATAAAATGAACCTTTTATTTAACAAAAAAATTAGTAGTCTCGTTGGAATTTTCGGTCTTGGGTTCTTGGCAACAACCACCTTTGCGGCTGTTGCAGGACTGCCCCAGGAAAGGGTCAAAGCGGCCAAAGTGGCGTACCTAACCCGTGAATTGGGTCTATCGCCCCAAGAGGCCGAGAAATTTTGGCCCGTCTACAACGAGTTCGAGAACCGAAGAGAAGACCTGCGACACCGTATGCGGGATTTGATGGACGAAAAAGAAGCCGGTGGGTACAGCTCGGATGAAAGAGCTAACGCCGCTTTGGACGAGTGGTTAAGTCTGCGTGAACAGGAATTGCAGCTGGAGAAGAATTTCCGCAAATCCATGGCAGGAATTCTACCTTCCAAGCGCTTGGTGGTTTTGCATCAAGCCGAAAGGGAATTTCAGCGCGAATTGCTCAAGCGATTGCAAGAAAAACGTGAAAACGGCGGCGGTGCGCGTCGGCCCCAGCCCCAGCGCTTTCGTTGAGCCCCGCGTAGGGTAGACCGCCCTAGTTTTGCACCATGGCGGAACCTACCATGATGCGGGATTTGTTTAGGCTGCGATTGGCCAAAACCTCACCTTTTCCCATGGAGTTTGAGGTAAGTAGGGCCCAGGGTTCCCGAATTTTTGATTCCCAGGATCGTCCTTATTTGGATTTTATCTCGGGTATTGCGGTGAGTATCGTGGGGCATCGGCATTCCAGGGTTTTGGAAGCGGTACGCGATCAATTGGATCGTTATTGGCATACCATGGTCTATGGGGAACATATTCAAACCCCTCAGGTTCGATTGGCCTCCTTGCTAACCGGTGTTTTGGGTCCGGGTTTTGAGCAGGTTTACTTGGTGAATTCTGGGGCCGAAGCCATTGAAGGCGCCATGAAGTTGGTCAAAAAAGTCACGGGGCGAAGACGGTTGGTTTCGTTCCGTAAAGCTTACCACGGAGGAACGCACGGGGCACTAAGCCTTTTGGGTGACGAAACGTACAAAAGCCCTTTTCGGCCCTTGCTTCCCGAAACTTATTTGTTGGAATACAACGATATCGCCAGCTTGGAATTTTTGGATGAACGGGTGGCCGGGGTTTTTGTGGAGGCGGTACAGGCTGAAGCAGGAGCGGTGCCTGCCGACGCAGCCTGGTGGGAGGCCTTAACCCAACGATGCCGACGAATGGGCATTGCCCTCGTCGTGGATGAAATTCAAACCGGCTTGGGACGGTGCGGCCATTGGTTTGGGTTTCAGGCTTACGATGTCCAGCCCGATGTGGTCGTGATGGCCAAAGGTTTGGGGGGAGGCTTGCCCATAGGGGCGTTTGCAGCCTCTAGCGCATGGATGCAGCATTTGGCGAACCATCCTATGTTGGGACATTTGACGACATTTGGAGGAAATCCGGTCTGTGCAGCTGCGGCTGCAGCGGTGCTTGAGGTTATTCGCGACGAAGACTTGGTAGCCAGAGCCCGCGTCGGTGAAGGCATTCTTCGGGAGCGTGTTCGTTTTTGGGGAATGCAGGCCGGTACGCCCTTGGGGTTGAGCGGCCAGGGTTTGTTGTTGGCTTTGGATATGGGTCGTGGGGACAAAGTCCAGGCCATGATGAAAAAGTGTTGGTCCAGCGGACTACTGGTGGATTGGTTTTTGTTTAACGAAAGCAGTATTCGGCTGGCTCCTCCCCTTAACATCACGGAAGAAGATTTGCATTGGGCCATGGATGCTTTGTACAAGGCTTGGAAAGAAACATAATCAGGGGGCTTTTCCCAATTCAGCTGGGTTTCTTTGCCTATTTTTGGGTTTTTCCTAATTCCTATGAAGCTCCTTTCCTACCGATTCCAAAACCATGACCGCGCGGCCCTCTGGGTCCATGAACAGGCTTACGATATTGCCGGGCTGGAACCACGGCTGGGTCCGACCATGAAGGACCTTTTGGAGGATTGGGAGTCGGCTTCTACGATACTTCGCGGCCTGGAGCAAGCCTTACGCAACGGTAGTTTACAGGCTAACCCTTTGGTCTTGGCTCCCCAGGATTGGTTATCACCCGTTCCCCGTCCGGCCTCTTGCCGCGACGGGTACGCTTTTAGGCAGCATGTGGCCGCAGCGCGAATGAACCGAGGTGTGCCCATGATTGAAGAATTTGATTACCAACCCATTTTCTATTTTACCAACCACCAAGCCGTTGGTGGTCCGGGTCCGGTTCACTGCATGCCGGACCATTTTCGGCAATTGGATTTTGAATTGGAGGTGGCCGTTGTTGTGGGTCGTCGTGGCCGTAATGTACCGGCCAGCCAAGCCGATGCGTTGATTGCCGGGTACACCATTATGAATGATTGGAGCGCCCGCACTTTGCAGATGGAAGAAATGCTCCTCAGCCTGGGGCCCGCCAAAGGCAAAGATTTTGCCACGACGTTAGGCCCCTTTTTGGTAACACCGGATGAATTGGAACCCTGGCGCTGCCCAGCCAAACCCGGCCATACCGGAGCATCCTTTGCCTTGGAGATGGTGGCGCGTTTGAACGGCCAAGAAATATCCCGCGGCAATATGGGGGATATGGATTGGACTTTTGCTGAGATTCTGGAGCGTTGCGCCTACGGTACCGACCTGCATCCCGGGGATGTAATTGGCTCCGGGACGGTGGGCACCGGTTGTTTCTTGGAACTCAACGGAACGGGGCGCCGTTTGGACCCCGAAGGGTATCAACCCCGTTGGTTACAGGCCGGGGATGTGATGGAATTGGAAATCACCGGTTTGGGCACCCTCACGAATACGGTGGTGGCCGATACCTCGGACTTCTCCATCCTTGCACTCAAAAAGAACGCGTCATGAGTTCATCGGGCCCCTCGAATCGGGCTTTCCGGGAATGGGCCTTGGCTGGTAAAGCGACCGCCTCGGTGCAGCAGATTTTGCAAAACGCCATCGCGCCTCGTCCCATTGCGTTGGTTTCCACCGTTAATGCTAGGGGTGAGGTGAATTTGTCCCCTTTTAGTTTTTTTAATGTTTTTAGTGCTGACCCCCCGGTTTTGATTTTTTCACCGGCCCGTAGAGTCCGGGATGGCAGCACCAAACACACTTTGGATAATGTGTTAGAAATTCCTGAAGCGGTTATCCATGTCGTGCCCTACGGTTTGGTTGAGCAAATTTCTTTGGCATCGGCCGAATACCCTGCCGGTGTTAATGAATTTTCCAAAGCCGGCCTGACCGCTTTGCCTTCACGGCAGGTTCGCCCTCCAAGGGTTGCCGAATCTCCGGTACATTTTGAGTGCAAAGTTTTGGAGGTCAAGCCTTTGGGTGTCAACGGTGGGGCGGGTAATTTGGTGATTTGCGAAGTGCTTTTGGCCCACATGGCCGAAGATGTTTTGGATCAACAAGGCCTGCCCGATCCTCATGCGCTGGATTTGGTAGCCCGATTGGGAGGGGATTGGTACAGCCGGTCGGCAGGTCATCTTTTTGAGGTGCCCAAGCCCAACCGTCATTGCGGGGTGGGGGTGGATGCCTTGCCCGCTTGGTTGCGATCCCATCCCGGAGTGGATGGAAATTTGTTGGGACGCTTGGGCAACGCATCGGAAATTCCCGATACGGGATCCATAAAATCGGCTCAAAGTCTTTTTTTAAATCAAAATCCCGGTTTGACCTGGCCCCTTCGGACAGAAGATCCGGCATGGGAACGTTTGCTATCCACCGTTCGTGATTTGGCCCAGCAGGGGCAGCTTCAGGAAGCCTTGGCCTGGGCGTGGATCCCCGAATTGAAGGCAACGGACTGATTGCCAGGGACCCAGGATGATTGACAGCGTCAACCCCCTTGGAACTACCCCCAAGTTATCAACTTTTCGGGATGACCGCGGATAAGGCTTTTTTGTAGGTTTCCAAAGCCCTAATTCGGGCCATGGGATGATCAACGATGGGCTGGGGGTAGGCGAGGGAGTCGATTTCCGGAACCCAGTGACGGATATAAACGCCCTGAGGATCAAATTTCCTTGCCTGTTCGTAAGGGTTGAAAACCCTGAAATACGGCGCAGCATCGTTCCCGCATCCGGCAGCCCATTGCCAACCACCGACGTTGCTGGCTAGTTCAAAATCGAGAAGATGCCTTGCAAACCAGGCTTCGCCCCAACGCCAATCAATGAGCAGGTGCTTGGTCAAAAAACTTGCGACCACCATGCGGACCCGGTTGTGCATCCAACCGGTAGATAACAATTCTCGCATTCCGGCATCCACCAAGGGGTAACCCGTTTGACCATGGCACCAACGTTCGAATTCTTCGGGGTTGTTACGCCATTCGATACCATCGTAGGCCGGTTTGAATGCACGCTGGGTGGTATGGGGGTAATACCAGAGAATACTTTGATAAAAATCCCTCCAAATCAATTCGTTGACAAAGGTATCGCTGACTCCCATGGCTTCCTTGGCTAAAGCACGAATCGAAAGGGTGCCAAAACGAAGATGCAAGCCCAAACGGCTCGTGCCTTGAACGGCAGGGAAATCCCTTTGGTCTGCGTAGTGGGCAAGTATGCGCGGTTGGATTAGGGAATCCGGGAGCGTTCGCTTCGAAGGCACAAAACCTATTTCCTCCAGGGTGGGAACGCGGTCGCCTTGCCAACGCAGCCATCGGGTTGGTGATGCTGGGGTCGTCGCAAGAGGTTTCCAGTCCTCTTCACGAATTTTCTGACGCCAGGTTTTGGCGTAGGGCGTAAAAACCGTGTAGGGATTACCGTCCGGTTTCAATACCGTGCCGGGTTCCATGAGGGTATGATCGGCAGCTGTTTGCACCTGGATTCCTTGGCTTTGCAAACGCTCGATCATCTCCCGATCCCTTCGGACGGCATAGGGTTCGTAGTCCCTGTTCCAAAACGCGCGGACAACCCGATGTTTTTGGGTAACCAGGGTCCATGCTTTATCGGGGGTGCTGTGCAGGATCAGCAAATCGCTGTTTTGGGCCTGTAGGATTTGTCGTAATTCACCCAGCGTACGCAAAAGGAAAGTCACGCGGGCATCATCGCGGTCCTCCAGGCGGTCCAGGATATTTCGGTCCAAAACAAAAAGGCCCAAGACAGGCAGGCCGCATTGCAAGGCCATGGTCAGTGCCCGGTTGTCGTGCAGGCGCAGGTCCCTTCGGAACCAGAAAACCGCAATTTCTTCGGTTTTTTTCATAGCTTCAAAAGGTCAAAGCCCTTTGAGGTTACCCAAACCCCCATCAACTCCTACCACTTGGCCGGTCATCCATCCTGCCTCAGGGCTTAACAAAAAACGAATCAATGCCGCGGGGTCACTCGCTTCACCAATTCTACCCAAGGGATGGCGACGAGCCGAAGCCTCCATTTTTTCGGGAGTTGATAACAAATTCTGAGCCAGGGGTGTACGGGTCAATGACGGCGCTACGGCATTGAATCGAAGACCTTGGGCCGCATATTCTGCGGCTAAACTGAGGGTCAAGCCTTCAAGAGCCGATTTAGCTGAAGCGATAGCGCTGTGAAATGGCATGCCAATGCGTGAGGCAACGGTACTCATAAGGACCACCGAGGCGTCCCCGCTTTGTTTGAGGGCAGGTAAGGCGGCTTGCACCGTGCGGACAGCACCGACAAAATTCAATTCCAGGGTTTGACGAAAATCGTCTGGGGTGGTCCGATGAAAAGGCTTCAACGGAATGCTCCCCGGAAGGTAGACCAATCCATGCAAGGTTTCGGACAGGGATGCGATGGGCGCATCCGCTCCCGATAGTACATCCCATTCAGCGAATTGGATACTAGACCCCGGGCTCACCATTCCGGGATTTTGACGCCCCCAGGCGATAACTTCGGCACCTTGTTCCAAAAGTTGACGGGTCAGTTCCGAACCTATGCCGGACGAAGCGCCGACCAAGAGGATGCGACGCCCCTCAAAAGCCCTACTCATCCGGCGTTTTTACCGAGTTCGAGGTATTTCAAAAACTCATTTCGGACGGATTCTTGTTCAAAGAGCCCGTGGTATGCGGATGTCACGGTGCTGCCACCTTGATCCTGCACTCCGCGCATCGAAACACAGAGGTGAGCCGCATCCACCACCACCGCAACATCGCGGGTCTGGAGGGCCTCCTGCAGACCCATGGCGATTTGCCGGGTTAAGCGTTCCTGAACCTGAGGCCGGCGGGCATAATAATGAACGAGTCGATTAATCTTGGAAAGACCGATAACTTGACCGGTGGAGAAATAGGCCACGTGCACTTTACCGATGATGGGTACAAAATGGTGCTCGCAATTGGAGTGGATGCTGATATCCCGTTCCACCAACATTTGTTGGTAGTTGTATTTGTTTTCAAACAAGGCAATCCGAGGCTTGTTGACAGGATTGAGACCGCTAAAAATTTCCTTAACGTACATTTTGGCGACACGGTCAGGGGTTCCTTTAAGGCTATCATCGTTCAAATCCAAGCCCAAGATGTTCATAATTTCCCGAAAATGACGGGCAATGAGCTCCATCTTCAGCTCATCATCCATGGCGAATGCATCTTCGCGCAGTGGGGTATCCGGGGAACCGGCCAAATGCATTTCGCCTTTTTCGTAGGCGTCCATTAATTCAAGGTCCCTCGCAGACGGCATAATTTCGGGGTGTTTCATACAAAATTACTTTTAAAAAAAGGTGGGCGGGCAAACAATTGCGCAGGATTTGCCAAATTACCTGGGCTATATGCTCTGCTGTTGGGTTCAGGTCTGCAAATTCCGGAACGTCCACGTTAAGGTTTTGGTGATCAAATCGTTCGGTAACGTGGTCTCTGATGAGGTCCGCCAGGACCTTGAGGTCAATGACAAATCCCGTTTCGGGGTCCACAGGGCCGGTCACCTCCACACGAAGGTCGTAATTATGTCCATGGTAATGGGGTAGGGCACATTTTCCAAAGACCTCCCTGTTACGGGTTTCGTCCCAATCAGAGCGAAAAAGCCGATGAGCAGCGTTAAAGTGGGCGACACGACCAACTGTAATCAACATAGAGGAACAACACCGCCTTCCACCTTTTGTTTGAAAAGTCTGAGAACCGTGAATTGGAGCAGGCCTGCATGGGCCCCTTGGCTATTTCGGGTTAGTTTTGTAGGGTTAACCAACGACTGTGTCTCCAAACCCGCTGTCTTTATCCGCCCATCCGGCAACTCCCACCAACGCTAAAGACCAGGCGTCGGTCATTAAGGCCTGGTGCATGTACGATTGGGCCAATTCAGTCTATAATCTTTGTATTACAACGGCTATATTTCCTATTTATTACAGCAGTTTGGCGAATACCGTTTCGGAACGAAACGGTTGGACCCGTCAAGTTCAAAACAGCCTTGGTGAGGCCAGCAGCTCGGTGTCTTTTCTTCGATTGGGAGCTTGGGAGGTGCCGGCCAGCAGTTTGTATTCGTACGCTTTGGCCTTGGCCTACCTCAGTATTGCTTTGGTATCTCCCCTTTTGTCTGGAATGGCGGATTATGGAGCGCGCCGCAAAGCAATGATGAATTTGTTTATTGTTGTTGGGAGTTTGGCTTGTGTTGGGCTTTATGGAATGACGGTGGATTATTGGGTATGGGGTATTGTTTGTTTTGTGTTGGCGGCCTTTTCGTGGGCGGGTTCCGCACTCTTTTACAATTCTTTTTTGCCGGTGATTGCCAGCGAAGATCGCATCGATGCGGTTAGTGCCCAAGGATTTGCTTACGGGTATGTCGGATCGGTCTTGTTGTTGGTGATTAACCTGGCGTTTATCATGAACCCGGGATGGCTGGGGATGGATACCGGCGAGGTTACTCGCCTTTCATTTGTTAGTGTAGGCTTGTGGTGGTGGGGTTTTTCGCGCATTACCATAGCGGGTCTTCCCGGCGAAGAAGCCAGCGGCGCGATTGGAATACGAACCACCTTGCGAGGTTGGCTTCGCATTGGGTTGGGAGAATTACGGGGTGTTGTGATAGCCATGAAAGGAATGCCTACCCTACGAACCTTTTTGGCGGCATACTTTTTTACCTGTGCCGGTTTGCAGACGATCATGTTGGTAGCTTCTTTGTTTGGAGCCGAAGTCCTACGCCTGCCAACCGATCGGCTAATCGCCGTGATTTTGCTTATCCAACTGATTGCAATCGGCGGGTCGTTTGGATTTGCCCGGTTGGTGCCCTGGTTAGGGAATGTCCGCTTACTCATGCTTACCGGTTTGATCTGGATTTTGGTTTGCATGGCCGCTGCCGTGGTCACCAAGGAATGGGAATTTTATACCATGGCCGGGGTCGTGGGGGTCATTATGGGTGGCTCTCAAACATTATTGCGCAGTACCTACGCCAAAATGATTCCCCATCAAACCAAAAACAACGCTTCATTTTTTTCATTTTATGATTTAACCGAAAAAATAGCCATTGTTTTTGGAACCTTTAGTTTTGGCTTCATCAACCAGTGGACCGGATCCATGCGGAATTCAGCGCTCTTCCTCGCTTTGTATTTCGTCGTTGGACTCTTCTTTTTTGCCCGTATGCTTCGTTTACAAAAAGGTCAACGCCTCTAGCTTTATGTCCGTCTCAGTGCCCCTTGCCATGGAGGAAGTCGATTTTTTCGTCCCTTGTTTTGTGGATCAATTTTATCCGGAAGCGGCCATGGCTGCCGTAGAGGTTCTGGAAGCCTTGGGTTGTGTTGTGAGGGTACGTGAATCAGCAACATGCTGTGGACAACCGGCCTACAATGCAGGTTATTGGGAGGAGGCCCAACCGGTCGCGGCCAAATGGCTCAAGGATTTTAGGCCTCTGTCAGAGGGTGATGAAAGGGCCGTGGTCGTTTTATCCAGCTCCTGCACCGGAATGTTACGCAATGGATACAAAGAGCTATGGCCGAGTACAGCACCTGAACATGGGGTCTGGGAAAGGATGAGACCCCGTATTTTGGAATGGGTTGAATTTGTCCATAATCATCCGAATCGTCATCGTTTGCGTTCGGTGTTTCAACACCGAATAGCCTATCATGATGCCTGCTCCGCCCTTCGTGAGTGCGGTATTCGCGATCAGGTGCGGGATTTATTAAAGCAAGTTCAAGGCCTTGAACTCTTGGAATTACCCGACAACGAAACCTGTTGTGGATTTGGGGGAACTTTTGCGGTGAAGTACGAAGGAATTTCAACCGCCATGGCCGATCAAAAAATTGGGCATTTCAGGGATACCCAAGCAGACTATTTGGTTAGTGCCGATCTCTCGTGCTTGATGCATCTCAAGGCATACGCTGATCGCCAGGGACCAGCGGTTAAGACCCTGCATTTGGCCCAGATTTTGGCATCCGGATTATCCTTATCCCAAAACCCTCAGGTTCGATGATGGTGGAGGGATATTGGCCTGCCGAGGCCCTCGGTGAATGGATTAAGGAGGTTTTTGTTTTCATGGGCTGTCCGATTGAACATGCAGCCGTGGCTTCCGAAGTTCTTTTGGAAGCGGATCTCAAGGGGATAGATTCGCATGGTGTTGCGCGCTTGCCCGGATATGTGCGTCTGTGGCGTAAAGGCCGGATTAATCCCCGCCCGCAGTGGCGTTGGGAGCAACGACTTCCCGCAGTCGCCGTCCTGGATGCCGATGCCGGATTGGGTCTGGTTGCGGCGAGGGTTGCTATGGATCGCGCTGTTGAAATGGCGGCTGTTTACGGTACTGCCCAAGTTTTGGTCCGGAATTCCAATCATTTTGGCATTGCGGCCGAGCATGCCTTGCGTGCTGTCCCTCATCGTATGGTAGGCTGGGCGATGACCAATGCGAGTCCATTGGTAGCCCCTTTCGGTAGTTCCGAAAAGCTGTTCGGGACCAATCCCATTTGTTATGCGATCCCTGCCGGAAAGCGTCAGCCTATTGTTATGGATATGGCTACTTCGGCGGCCGCCAACGGCAAACTTGAATTGGCTGCCAGCCGAAATCTCGCTATTCCAGAGGGCTGGGCGGTGGACAGGCAAGGTTTGCCCAGCACCGATCCTTTAATCCTTCAAAAAGGAGGTGCCTTGCTTCCCTTGGGCTCCAATCCTGATGGAGCAGTCCACAAGGGTTATGGATTGGGAGCCTTGGTGGACTGGTGGTCCGGGGTTTTGAGCGGGGCTAGTTTTGGTCCCTGGGTACCTCCTTTTGTAGACTTTTTGGAACCGGCTCCTGATCAGCCGGGTCTGGGGTTGGGGCATGCCCTTGGGGCAACCGCCATCGAAGCTTTTTTGCCCTTCGAAGAATACAACCGACGGGTCGAGCAATGGGCCGATCGTATTTTGGAGGCTCAACCAGCTTCTGGACATCCTCCCCTTGTTATGCATGGCATGCCGGAATGGTCCACCAGGGCCAGGCGACTGCAAGAGGGCATACCCTTCACCCAAGCCAAGAGGCAGCCCTTGCATGATTTGGCCAAGGAATTGGGTTTGAGCATACCACACGAAAACAATACTACTTTACGTTAATTTAAATTTTTACCTATGTTTGACTTGTTTGGCATGATGGACAAAATCGGCAAACTCAAAGAAGCCGTGGAAGATGTCCGCAATCAATGCGATCGCCTGCAGATTACCCAACGCTCCGAAAACGGGGAAGTGGAGGTCGTTTGTACAGCGAACAAAAAAATCATCTCTATCAAAACGATGCCGGAATACCTGCACAGCGACAACGCCTCGGCCTTGGATCAATTGCTGGCCTGCACGGTTGACGCTGCACTACGCGAAGCGCACCGAACCCACAAAGAATTGTTCAAGAAATCCACCGAAGGTCTAATCCCTAACATTCCTGGCCTGGATCTTTCCAAGTTTATGGCTTAAATACGCGCCCACTTTTGGAACTGATCGATTTACATCCGGCCTTGGTTCATTTCCCTTTAGGATTTGCCTTGGCTTCTTGGATTGGCGAAACGCAGCGAACCTGGGTAATGCCATCCGGACCTAGCGCTGTTTTTTGGGAAACCATGAGCAGGATTATGTTGTGGTGGACTTTACCCGCTTTGATGCTGGCCATTGTCAGCGGTAATTTGGCTCACGATGCCCACGGCCCTCAAGGTCAACACGAAGCGGTCGATGTGTTAGAAAATCACGAAGCCCTGGGCTATGCGTCTGCTGCCGTTTTGGTTTTGCTGGCCTTTTGGCGTTCTGTCCGAAGCCAAGCCATGCCGATCTTGGAGCAGCGCGTTTATTGGTTGTTGCTTACCCTGTTTTTGGGGCTTATGGCCTGGGGGGCTTATTTTGGCGGCCGCCTCGTTTATCAATTCGACGTTGGGGTTCATTCTGCGGACCTTTCTTTCTCTTCAAATCAATCGACCTTTTAATTTACGGTTATGCCTCTCTTTTCTACCCCCAAACAACGCCCGGATTCCGGCTCCGGCTCCTCGGTGACTCGTCCCAAATCCAAAACCCGTGAATGGCTGGAAGCCGTGGTCTTTGCGGTGGTTGTCGCTACGATGATCCGAACCTTTGTCGTGGAGGCCTACACGATTCCTACCCCTTCGATGGAAAAAAGTCTTATGGTGGGGGATTTTTTGTTTGTTAGTAAATTGAGTTACGGGCCACGCATGCCTATGACCTGGCTTTCCTTCCCCTTTGCCCATAACACCATGCCTTTGGTGGGAGGTCCATCGTACTTAGAGAAACCGTCGTCGGGTTACCGAAGATTATGGGGTGCAGGCAAAATCCGTAACAACGACGTAGTCGTATTCAATTACCCCATGGACGATGGCCGGCCTGTGGACAAACGCGATAATTATATCAAGCGATGTGTAGGAATTCCCGGAGATACCCTTCGCCTGATTGATCGCCGATTACGGATTAATAGTCAATGGGTTGAAGAACCACGGAACAGTCAGCATCGATACCATATCAAAACAGATGGCAGCGGATTCAATCCCTTGGTGCTGCGCAAATTGGATGTTACCGAAGGTGGGCAAATTACCGCAGAAGGCGATTTTATTTTTAGTTTAACACAGGACAATGCAGCAAAGTTGAAGGGTTTTTCAAATGTTCGCCTTCTGGAGCCCTATACAGCACCTGCCGGGATGTACACCGAAGAAATTTTTCCTCACGCTTCGCATTTTCCTTGGAATATTGACCAGGTCGGACCGATCGTCATTCCGGCTAAGGACATGGTCATGCCGTTGGATACCAACAATTTGCCCGTTTACCGCCGGGCTATTGAGGTGTACGAGGGTAATCGCGTCGAGGTGCGCAACGGCCAGATTTTGATTAACGGAGCCGTGTCCACTTCATACAAATTTCGAATGGATTATTACTGGATGATGGGGGATAATCGGCATAATTCATTGGATTCTCGCTACTGGGGCTTTGTTCCCGAAGACCATGTGGTGGGTAAAGCGGTGTTGGTTTGGCTTAGTTTGGATTACAGTGCTGACTGGCTCAACCGTATCCGGTGGAATCGTTTATTTCGTTCGGTAGCTTCCCGATAGGCGGACATGGTTTACCGGTTTTTGTACGCCTTGGTAGGCTGGTGCAGAGCCCTTTATTTTAGTCGCATTAGCCTTCATCATTGGCCCGATGCATGGACCAAGGAGGCCGGGGAATCGAAGCCCCGCATGCTCTGTGCCAATCATCCTTCGTCCTTTTTGGATGCGGTTTTGGTAGCCGGTTATTTACCATTTCCTTTGGGTTTTTTGGGTCGCGGTGATGCCTTTACCCCTCGCTTTGGCCAATTCCTGCGCCAGCATTTGCATATGATGCCGGTATGGAGGCAGCGTGAGGGTTATGTCAATGTGCATCGCAATTACGAAACCTTCGCCGAAGCCAACCGCTATTGGGCCAGAGGCGGTTCATTAATCATTTTTTCGGAAGGCCTTTGCGTTCAGGAATGGAAACTCAGGCCCCTTCCCAAAGGAAGTGCCCGAATGGTATGGTCGGCCTACCAAGAGGGTTTGGATTTGGAAATTGTTCCCGTAGGCATTAATTACGAACACTTTCAAGGTCCGGGCAAATCGGCCGATATCCGTTTTGGAGGGGCGGTGATGGCCAGTCAATTGATCCAAAAATTTCAAGAGGACTACAACGGCGAATCCAGTCCCTTGAAGGAAACCGTTTTTTTGATTCGTTTTAACCGATGGTTGGAAGATGAACTCCGAAAATTGGTGGTTCATGCACCCAATCAGGCGGTTGCTTCCGGCTTGGAAGGTCGCCCCGAAACGGAGGCTGCTCCCCTTAGAAAAACCCGCCAGCGTTGGTGGCTTTTGAATTTGGCTCGCTTAATTCACGCTCCTTACTATTACCCAATCCGACAATTTTGTAAGAAGGCTTGTCGAGATACGGTTCATTTTGATTCGGTACTCTTTGCTCTTCTGATGTTGACCTATCCTTTGTTTTTGCTGCTCGTGTCTGTGTTCTTGGGATGGGCCCTGGGTTGGTCGGGTATCCTTGGGGTAGCGTTATGGCCAGCAACGGTCTATTTTAGTCGTTACGCTTAGACCAACCCATCAGACGTAACATCCAGTCCGGTAGGACTTTGTACATGCCTCTTTTGCGTAAATCGAGGTACAAGCCGAGGGCCTTCAAAACGGGTACTTTATGGGTTTCGACCAATTCGATGAGGGTGCCGTCCGGATCCTCAAGGTAAGCGAAACGCCCACCGGCTTTGCCCATCTGAAAGGTGTCGGCGCTATCCACCGTAAAAGCATGTCCCATGGATTCGGCCCGGTTCTTGAGGCCTTCCAAATTGATGGCGTCAAAGCATAAATGGATAAAGCCACGATCACCCCAGCAGCGGCCCTCAAAGATCCGCTCTCCGCTCCCGTCCATTCGTTGAATGAGTTCCACCCGGACATTGCCCAGGAGTTTGGAAAAAGCTCCAAAGTTTTCGCCCACTTTGCGAAGCAAAACGCGACGGACCTCGGTGGCTTCGGGCAGGTCCGTAAAGACGCCGGTTCGGTCGTACACAACTTCCCGTAGCCCCAAAACCTGGGTATAAAATGCTATTGAACGATCCATATCGCTGACTCCTATGACGGCACCGCATACCCCTCCCACGGCCAGAGGCTGGGCGTCGAACCAACTCTGACCTTGCACCAATTGAAAGCGTTGACCCCAGGGATCCTTCATCCAAAAGGTGCGTTCAGCCAATGGATCCTCCACCAGTGCACCGGTTGCAACCCCATCGGCTGCCAAATGTTCGTGAAAGGCGGGGACATTTTTGGCCTTCATTTTGAGGGCGTAAATCCCCAAATCACCCAGGCGTGGTGGGTTGGCCGGGGGTACCGGCAAACGGCTCGTGTATTGCCAAATTTCAAAACCTCCTCCGCCGGCCATGTTGAGGGCCAGAACCGCTCGCCGTTTTTCGGGGATACCGTTGGTATAGCGGGTCATCAGTTCAGCTGTTCCTGCATCGTCAAAAACCGGAACCCTCATATCAAAAACTCGGCGATACCATTTCCAACTGACTTCCAAATCGGCTACGCCGATACCTGCTTGTTGGATTCCGGTGAGAAAAGGAAGGGTGCTCATGAGGAGTATGGGGGATTGGGGTTCAGAGAAGTATAAGAGTTTTCGAGGGGGTTAAACCGGACTGACGCGAAGGGCCAGCCGATCAAAAAACGGAGGGATGAAGCGGTACAACCACCAAAGGATTTTTTCGCCTCGAGCGACCAGAATACGTCGGCGCCCGCGTTGCCATGCGGACCAGATGACACTGGCGCAATGGGCTGGATCCAACCCCCCCGATTGACCGGGATCCATGGTGTTATGGCTACGGCCATCGGAGGCTAATGCGTTGAGGGATATGTTGGTGCGAACCCGACCGGGACAGGCCAAACTGATGCGGAGCCTGGGCTTTTCTTCGAGGGCCATGGTTTCAAAGTACCCGTGCAGTGCATGTTTGGAGGCTGCATACGAAGATCGTTGCGGAAAAGGAAAGAGACCTACCACCGAAGAGATGACCAAAATTCCGCCTCCATCGGGTAGGGCCGGTAACAAACGTTTGGTAAGTCGGATCGGTCCCAGGTAATTGATCTGCATGAGGTGGAGTTCGGCTTCCGCGTCAGCAGCTCTGGCGGTGGAACGCTGCGATATCCCGGCGTTGTTCACAAGGCCATGGATAGGCCATCCCAGGGCCAGAATTTGAGCAGCACAGGTTTCGATCGAAGCGTTGTCACCCAGGTCCAGGTGCAGGGTATGGCAACGTGGGGAACCCGTCTCAAGGCATAGGCTGGCCACGCGTTTCAGTTCATCCTGGCGCCTGGCCAAGAGAATCAGAGGATGCCCTCTGCGGGCAGCCTCCAGGGCCAAGGCCTCTCCAATTCCTGAGCTTGCACCGGTAATGACGATGGCTTGCTGGGCGGGACCCGCCGACGCTTGGTTCATCGCTCCATCGTTGTTCATACCCCAAAGGTAAGCCCCGCGCCCCGCGCCTTAACTTCGCCAGGGATGAGCCGTATCATTCCTGGAGCAAGGGGCCTCTTGCTCAAAATCGTTATCCTCGTGATGGGAGGGTTGGCCCTCTTGGGTGAACCGGTGCAGGCGCAGTTGTCCTACGCGTTTTGGATCCGTAATGTGAATTGGGACGGTTACACCTCTTGGCAGAACTATATCCGTCGGGCCCCCGCGTACCTGGGTCCCAATGCTCTCGCCCTGCCCGAAGCGGTGGGGGGGCTGCATACCGGCGTGGCCTTGACCGGGCAATGGCAGGGTGAAGTCGCCCAGGAATGGCATCAAGGCGTTGCGCCTTACCGCGAAAACACCGTCAATCCCGTTCTTAACCTGTCCGTGCCCCTGGTACCTGGACAGGCCTCCCTCGAAGTGCATTGGCGACCCTACGAATGGTGGTCCACCGATACCGTAGTTCGGGATCTGCGCAATGCCCGTTGGGAGGAACCCCGCGGTCATAACACATCCGAGCTCTGGATTCTGAACCGCTGGCAAGTCCCCACGGCTCTCTTGGGTTCGAAGACCCCTATGACCCTGGGCTGGGGAATTAAAACCACGGCCGGCAAAGGCCTCGAAAACGCCAGGCATACCAACATGCCCGCCTATTGGTTCGAAGTCCGAACCGGTCGTTCCTACCCCCGCTGGTCCTGGTGGACCCAACAAGGCTTTTTGGTTTGGCAGGAATCGGTGGGCGGACAAAACGACGCCTGGACCTGTGCATTTGGTGTTGCAACAAATGCAGGTCCCTGGACCCTGTCTTCCCAAGTGCAGGGTATCAGCGGTTACTTCAACCAAGGCGATCGACCCTGGTTACTCCGCACCGAAGCCTCCTATCAAAGCAAAGCCCAAGGACAGACCCGTGGCCGTTGGTATCTGCGCTACCAACACGCCCTTCAGGACCTCCCCTGCCATACCTGGCGGGTGGGGTATGCTTTGGCATTCACCAACCGTACTATTTCCGCCCCTTGATTTCTTGCATCAGAACTTCGACAGCCTTGGCGAGCTGGGGATCACGGCCTTCGAGGAAATCGCGGTAGGGTAGGTCGGCATTGATATCCGGTTCTAACTGCAGGTTTTCGGTGGGGCGGTTCTCTTTGCCAATGGTAGCGACCATGGGGATCCCAAAGACCAAGGTGGGATCGATTTGGGTTTCCCACCAAACAGCGGTTCCGGTTCCTGGTACAGGTTTGCCAATGGTTTTACCAATGCCGGCCTGCTTGTAAACGTAGGGAAAAATAAAGGCATCGCTGTAATTGCCTTCGCTCATCAACACACAGCTGGGTTTGGTCCAACGGCCCATGGGTTCCCCGTCTTTGAGGCGATTGCCTTGGGGGGCAAAGTCCAAATAACGTTCGCCGCTCAAGAAGGTCTTGAGGTCATCGTGCAGCCATCCTCCGCCATTGAAGCGGGTATCCACCACCAAGCCCTTGCGGTCAAAATTCTCCCCCAATACTTCGTCAAAAACATCCCGGAAAGAACCATCGTTCATACCCTGAACATGGACGTAGCCCAGGGTGCCACCGCTCAAACGATTCACTTCATCCTTCATCCTTTGCACCCAGCGGGCGTACATTAGGCCGGTTTCCTCACCAAGGCTGATGGGTTTGACAACGACTTCGCTGCTTTTGGTATCTTCGTTGTTACGAAAAGTTATAAGCGTGTTTTTGCGGGCCTTTCGGTTCAGCAAGGCGGTCCAATCGGTGTTGTTATCGATGGCAATCCCGTCCACCTTTTCGATGATGGCCCCGGGCTTAAGGGTTGAGGCGGCCTTACTCAATGGTCCTTCGGCCAGAACTTCGGTGACTTTTAGTCCCGGACCCGGGAATCGTTCATCGTAGAGCAAACCCAAGCTGGCGGTTTCATCGCCCAGAGGATTCGAAGGTGAATACCTTCCTCCGGTATGGGAGGCGTTGAGCTCGCCCAAGAATTCGGATAGCAATTCCTGGAAATCGTAATTGTTGTTAATATGAGGTAGAAATTCCCGGTAATTGGCATAAAAGCCTTTCCAATCGATGCCGTGGATTTGGGGATCGTAAAATTTCTGAATCACTTGGCGGTAGGCATGGTCGAGGATGTAGGCCCTTTCGGCTTCGGTATTCAGTTCCATTTCCCCGGCAATCCCTATGGGTTCAGACTTGCCGTTTTCGTCGATTTTGGTGAGGCGCCCCTCCTTGAGGGTAAAGAGGCTTTTGCCGTCTTTGCTGATTTCCAATCCACCTCCGCCGGCTCCCAGTTTGGCTAAAATTTTGGTCTCGCGGGTTCGTGGCTCGGTCACCCATAGGTCGTAGCCTTTCTCAAAGGCGGCCAGGTAATAAACCTTGCTTCCGTCTTTGTTAAAAGCATAATCCCCTATGCTGCTGCTGTGGATGGTGATGCGGCGCACCCGCTCTTTGAGTCGGTCGGTGATCGGGTTCAAAGCAATGCTGCTATCCGGACCGGTTTTAGTGTTATCAACTTTGGCTTGGTTGCCCTTGTCATCCTTGTCGCTTTTGCCTTCCTTGTCGCTTTTGTCATCCTTGTTCGTCTTGTCCTCCTTTTTGTCCTTGTCTTTTTTTTCCTGTTCCTTTTTTTCTTGTTCTTCGAGCAAGGCGTAGTCTGCTTTGCTCAAGGTGTAGCGATCAAAGGCGGCCTGGTCCCAAAAGCCTGCGTAGAGATCCATTTCGCGGCTGCCTTGGTAGGCCTGGCTTTTGCGGCCGTTCTTGGCGTTGAGCCAGGCCATGGCTTTGCCTCCCATCACCCATTTGACCCGGTACTGTCCGTAACCGCTGGGCAGGGGATGGACATTGGTGCCGGTCTCGGCGTTGATCAGGGCGACACTGTTGGAGAACCAAGCCCCTTCGCCATCGTCCACCAAAAGGTAACGGCTATCCGGGCTCCAGGCAAAATCCCAATCCCCGTCCGAGTAGCTGTAATTGCGACCCGCAGGCAACAAGGTCTTGGAGGTCTTTTTGGCTATATCCCAGACCTTCAAAATGTTACGATCCGAAATGTAGGCCACGGTCTTGCCGTTGGGGGCGTATTTGGGCTGAAATTCCTCGGCGGAGGTGGCGACCAAAGCCTTTTCCTCAATGAGCGTGGAGGCGTAGAAATAAGGTTCTTCCTTGCGGACGATTTCGGCGGTGTAGATGTCCCAACTTTCGCCGCGCTCGGAGGCGTAAATGAGGCGTCGGCCTTCGGGATGCCATTGAACGGAGCGTTCCTGGGCGGGGGTATTGGTGATGCGCTTGGTCTGCGTGCCTTCGACCGAAGTGACAAAGATTTCACCTCGGCTTACAAAGGCGATTTCCTTGCCGTTGGGGGAAAGGGCAAATTGGGTGACTCCGGTATTCACTGCCATGTTTTTGATGGCGTTACCGCGACCATCGTGGCGAATGGTAACCTTGACCTGCCGGCCTTGTTCGCCGTTGGGTTGGACATAGAGGTCCCCGTTGTAGGTGTAGCAGAGGGTTCGGCTCTGACTCACGCTCAGGTGGCGAACCGGATGGGTTTTGTAGCGGGTCAACGGGGTTTCTTGGCCGCCGGACAGACGGACCACGTTGAGGCTGCCGGATTTTTCGCTGAGGTAGAGGAGATCCCCGCTGCTGCCTTCGAATACCGGATCCAAATCCTCGCCGTCAAAACCGCTTACCTGGGTGTACACCCCTTTCTTGAGATCCAAGGTCCAGATATCGCGGGTTACGGAGCTGCGGTGGTGTTTGCGAAGGAGGTCTTCGTAGCCTTTGCGGTCTTGGAAGACCAAAAGGCTTCCGTCCTGGTTGAGGCGGGCAGCGCTCATACCGGCCTCCGAAACAAGGAGGTGACGGCCACCGTTGACGGGAACGCTGTAAAGGTTTTGGAATAGACGGGGGCTGTAGAAACGTATATTCTCTTTGCTGACGCAACGGGCACTGGTGAAATAAACGGTTTTGGAATCCGGGCTAAAGTCTTGGGGATAATCCGCCGCGCTGTGGTGGGTTAGGCGGACCGGTTGCCCTCCCGATACGGGTATCACAAAAACATCAAAATTCCCGTGGCGATCGCTGGCAAAGGCAATGGAACGGCCGTCGCGGCTCCACACAGGCATCATATCGTGGGCCTCGTGGACGGTGAGGGGGTAGGCGACGCCGCCAGAAACCGGAACCACATAGAGGTCCCCCTTGTAGCCAAAAGCAATTTGCGAACCATCCGGGCTGATCCGGGGGGTTCGGATCCAACGGGCTTCGTTTTGGGCTTGCAAAGAAGGGCTCCAGAGGGCAAGGCTCAGGGCGGCCCAACAAAGGGTCAAGAAAGAATTTTTCATAGGGCCAAAATAAGACGCTAAATGCCACAAGAAATCCCTGGCATTTTGGGCCTGAAAACGGCGCAATTTGGATTTTTGAGCTTTGCGAAGCCTATCTTTGGGGCGATGAAAAAAGCCTTACTTAACTCATTTTTCATGAACAGTCTTGACCTGTCTGGTTTGTTCCAGCCCCGGCGATTCACGGCCCTGGCCGGATTACTCACCCTCTTCATGGCTGTTTTTGCGGAACCGGCCCTGGCCCAAGCGGCCCCAACCGAAGGATTCGGCGATGGCCCCAAACTGATAATCGCCCTTATCGCCTTGGTCTGGGTTGTTTTAGCAGGTCTCAAAACCTTTTCAGCTTCCATGAAAACCAAGGGCGTTCGCCTTTTCAATTGGAACAAAGTCAATGCCGTTTTGATGGTGGTGTTCCTGGTGGTGTTCCTGCTCTTTGTGTTATGGCACTTTCTCAAGCTCATGAAGTTCACCCTGCCCGTTTCGGCTTCGGCCCACGGTGTGGAACTGGATGGAATGTTGAGCGTTACTTTTTGGATCACCATTGCGGTTTTTGTCCTGACCCAGATTCTGCTATTTGGATTCGCTTTGGCATACCGCCACCGCGAAAGCCGCAAAGCCTTGTTTTATGCCGACAACCATCAACTGGAATTTTATTGGACGGTGGTGCCTGCGATTGTTTTGACGGTTTTGGTGTTGTACGGCACCAAGGTATGGCGTGAAATCACCCAGGTGAAACCTGCTGAAGATGCCCTTCAATTTGAGTTGTTCGCCTACCAATTTGGATGGCAGGCGCGCTATCCCGGAGCCGATGGGAAATTAGGCGGGCATGATTTTCGTCTCATTTCGGCCACCAACAGCATGGGCATCGAGGAAAGCGACAGCGCAGGCAGGGATGATCTTTTGGTTCCAGAAATTACCCTTCCGGTCAATCGCCCTGTTTTGATGAAACTGAGGGCCCGTGATGTTATTCATTCTGCCTACATGCCTCATTTTAGGGTCCAGATGAACGTAGTTCCCGGTATGCCTACCCAGTTTTACTTTACCCCAACCGTGACCACCAAGGAAATGAGGGAAATCACGGGGAACAGCAATTTCGTGTACGAATTAGCCTGCAATAAAATATGTGGAGCTGCTCACTTTAACATGCGACTCAAGGTCAATGTGGTATCGGACCAGGAGTATGCGGACTGGTTGACCAAACAGCGTTACTACTTCCGCCGTCCGGAACCTGCCCAGGAGGGGAATCCCGCCCCTGCCGCGGATACCGTTGCCAACCAGACCGCTCAAGCCAACGGGCGATTGACCGCACTATTAACGACCCAACGCTAAGACCTTTAATTAACTCCCTTCATGTCAACGATAGCACATTCCCACGATCCGGCCCACGGCCCAGGTGCTCATGCTCACCACGAGCATCACGACACGTTTATCACCAAATACATTTTCTCGCAGGATCATAAAATGATCGCCAAGCAATACCTGATTACCGGTATGATTATGGCTTTGATTGCGGCGGGTCTTTCCTTAATCTTCCGCTTGCAATTGGGTTGGCCCGATCGCACCTTTCCTTGGTTAGAATCCATCATCGGGGAATGGGGTAAAGGCGGTCGTTTGGATCCGAACTTCTACCTTTCTCTGGTAACGCTGCACGGAACCCTGATGGTCTTTTTCGTTTTAACGGCCGGGCTCAGCGGGACCTTCTCCAACCTTTTGATTCCTTACCAGGTAGGGGCCAGGGATATGGCTTCGCCTTTCCTTAACATGCTGAGCTATTGGCTGTTCTTTTTGTCTTCGGTGATTATGTTGGCCTCTCTCTTCGTCGAAAGCGGCCCTGCTTCGGCTGGATGGACGATTTATCCCCCGCTCAGTGCCTTACCGCAGGCTGTTCCGGGGTCGGGCTTGGGAATGACGTTGTGGTTGATTTCGATGGTCTTGTTTATTGCATCGGCTTTAATGGGTGCTCTGAACTATATCACCACCATTCTGAATTTGCGGACACCGGGTATGAAAATGACCCGGATGCCTTTGACGGTTTGGTCCTTCTTTTGTACGGCTATACTGGGCGTTTTGTCTTTCCCCGTCCTTTTGTCGGCGGCGGTTTTGTTGGTCTTTGACCGTTCTTTTGGTACTTCGTTTTATCTCAGCGAAATTTATATCGCCGGCGAGGCCCTCACCAGAACGGGGGGTTCTCCCATTCTTTTCCAACACTTGTTTTGGTTCCTGGGTCACCCGGAGGTGTACATCGTTTTGATGCCGGCCTTGGGTCTTACTTCTGAAATTATCGCCACCAACGCCCGCAAGCCCATCTTTGGATACCGGGCCATGGTGGGTTCGTTGTTGGGTATCTCCTTCCTGAGCTTTATTGTTTGGGGGCACCATATGTTCATCACCGGAATGAACCCTTTTCTGGGTAATGTTTTCATGATCCTGACCTTGGTGATTGCGGTTCCGTCGGCAGTCAAAGTGTTTAATTATTTGGCGACCTTGTGGCGCGGTAACATTCGTTTCACGCCCGCCATGCTTTTTGCAATTGGCGTTGTATCCCTCTTTATTTCAGGGGGATTGACCGGTATTTACCTGGGTAATGCTGCCTTGGATATCAACCTGCACGACACCTACTTTGTCGTCGCACACTTCCACCTCGTCATGGGTTCGGCGTCCATGTTTGGAATGTTGGCCGGGGTTTACCATTGGTACCCCAAAATGTACGGCCGGATGATGGACGAGAAATTGGGATACCTGCATTTTTGGTTAACTTTTGCTTCGGTTTACCTGGTCTTTTTCCCCATGCACTTTATGGGTTTGGACGGGGTTCCACGACGCTACTACCAGTTCACCGGATTCGAATTCATGTCCGAGTGGATGAACCTGAATCGTTTCATCTCGGTTTCGGCCATCATGGCTACCGCTGCTCAGTTCATCTTCTTGTACAATTTCTTTAACAGCATTCGCCGAGGTCGTGTTGCTCCCCAAAACCCATGGAATTCCAATACCTTGGAATGGACCACTCCGGTCGAAAGGCTGCACGGTAACTGGCCAGGCGAAATTCCTCACGTTTATCGTTGGCCTTATGATTATAGTCGTCCCGGGGCCCCCGAGGACTTTATACTCCAAACGGTTCCCGACGAAGAATTGCCATTGGCCGCTCGTGGTCGTCCCAAGAACGAAGCCCTTGCTGCAGCGTCGGTGGGTTCTAAGGCTCAAGCTCCTGTGGCCGCACCTTCGGTATTCTTTGCTCGCTTGCTCAACGCAGTAGGACTTCGCCGAGCTTAGGCGAAGCCGATGAAATGAGCGAATTTTATCAAGCCCGGCTGCGTAGGTTGGTTCGTTGGAACCAATGGACCTTGGTCGTGGTATTGCTTCTGATTCTGGCCGGTGGCATTGTTCGTTCATCAGGTTCGGGTATGGGTTGTCCGGATTGGCCACTCTGTTTTGGACAGGTAATCCCACCACTCGTGGAATCCGATTTACCTGCCAATTACCAAGAGATTTACGCTGAGAGAGGCTACAAGGATACCCGTTTTAACGCCCTCAAAACCTGGACCGAATACCTGAATCGCTTGTTGGGCGCCGTCACGGGTTTGATGGTCTTGGTGCAGGCGGTCTTGGCCGTATTGTTCTACCGCTCAGACAAAAGTTCGAGAGCCGGGGTTTCTGGTTTGAGCGCCATCTTGGGTGCTTTGTTGGCTTTGGTGCTGGTACTAGTTCAAGGAGGTATAGGGGCGTGGGTGGTGGCCAGTCATCTTCAGGGCTCGGTGGTGACCTTGCACCTGGCGCTTGCTTGGGTTTTGATGGGGGTGCAGGTGGGTCTGGGTATTCATTTGAACGGCACCCCATCCCAAGGCTGGACCTTGCCCCGCGGAGAAGCGTGGCTCATGGGTTTGTGGATGCTTTTGTTGTTGATACAGCTTTTCCTGGGTGCCGGAGTACGGGAAGCGGTGGACGCTTGGACGCCGATTTAT
The DNA here is from genome assembly GCA_049431025.1 of Bacteroidia bacterium. GTDB lineage: Bacteria > Bacteroidota > Bacteroidia > UBA7662 > UBA7662 > SYHX01. The sequence goes on from JBMTCP010000007.1 coordinate 65,942, forward strand.
GCAACGGATGTTTTTGCGATGAAGGTTTTGGGTGGGGTTTATCTGGCCCACAAGAACCTGTGGATGCTGATTATGTTGGTCGGGGCCGCTTTGGCCTACCGTCAATGGACCTTGCGCCCGGATAGTCAGGCCCGTTCCTGGTCCTTATTGGCCATGGGATCGTTGACTTTGCAGGTGCTCAGTGGTTTATGGATGGTTTTGGGGGCTTTGCCGGCCTTGCCGAGAACCTTGCATGTTTTGTTGGGGAGTTTGGCGTTGGTTGGAGCATTGGGTTGGCTCATGAGGGTTCGTGTTTTGCATCGCGTTAATCGTACTTCGAGGTCATGACGCAGCGATTCCGTGATTACGGACAATTCATCAAACTAAGGCTCTCCATGTTGGTGGTCTTTTCGGCTGTTTTGGGTTATCTCATCGCCGCAGGCCCCGAGGTTTCGGGCTCGGTCATGGCCTGGCTGGCACTCGGTGGGTTTTTGGTAACCGGGGCATCGAACGGTTTGAATCAAATTATTGAACGTCACACCGATGCCCTTATGCACCGGACCTTGGGTCGTCCGGTACCCAGCGGGCGCATGGGCCTGACAGAAGCTTGGGCCTTGGCTTTGGTTTTGGGGGTGGCCGGATTAGGAGTCCTCTTTTGGGGTACCACCCGTTTGAGTGTAGCCATGGGGGCGGTCGCCTTGTTGAGTTACGCTTTTGCGTACACGCCCCTCAAAAAAATCACCCCTGTTGCGGTTTTTGTGGGGGCCTTCCCCGGAGCTATGCCGGTTCTCATCGGTTATGCTGCGCACCATGGTCACCTGAATCTGGAAGCGGGCCTCTTGTTTTTGGTTCAATTCTTTTGGCAGTTCCCTCATTTTTGGTCGATTGCATGGGTATTGCATGAAGATTACCAAAGGGCAGGTTTTCACTTACTGCCAACCCGGCACGACCCGCAAACGGGTACGGCCCGTATTATCTTGGTGTACACGGTGACCTTGATTCCTTTGGGTTTGGCTCCCTGGTGGTACGGATTTCAAGGGGTAGTGGGCGCCTGGATTTGTTTGCTTGCTTCGTTGGGTTTTGTTTACGCGGCTTGGTTATTGTACCGCCAAGCCGACCCCAAAATTGCACGAAAACTAATGTTTGCAAGTTTTGTTTACTTGCCGGTGGTGCAACTGGCTTATTGGCTGGATGCCGTTTAATGTAGTCTTCTCTGAAACCACAGGAAATCATGAACACCAAGTCTTTAGCTAAATCATCGTCCAACCAAGCTCGTTCAGCGGTCCATCCTTTGGAATTCTTACTGTGGGGCTTTTTGGTTTCGGTATTCATGCTTTTTGCCGGCCTAACATCAGCCTATATGGTCCGCCGTGCCGATGGACAGTGGCTGGATTTTGAATTGCCAAGTGCCTTTGCGCTATCCACCGTTTTGGTGGTCCTATCAACGCTGAGTTTGGAATTTGCCCGCAAAGCGGCCCGCCGCAATGAATTCCCTGCCTTGCGATCGTACCTGGCGATCACCGGGTTGCTGGGTTTGGGGTTTTTGGGATCACAGCTTTACGCTTACGGGCAGTGCACCGCGCAGGGGGTATTTTTGGTGGGCAACCCCTCGGGTTCTTTCCTGTACGTTCTGTCGGGCATGCACGCCCTTCACTTGGTTGCCGCCTTGTTAGCGGTTGCCGTCATGCTGTTCAAGGCTTTTCGATTAGAAATCCACTCCAAGGCCTTGCTTGGAATCCGTCTTTCAGCCATTTTTTGGCACTTTCTAACCGTTCTTTGGCTGTATCTTTACGCATTCCTGTGGTGGATGCATTAATTTTCGGACTAGTTTAAATCTTCGTATGTCATCGCACAATAGCCCCGCCCTTGCCCATACGGGCAATCTTTGGGATGGTGGAAATGAGCCCTTCGGCGCCAGTTACGGCAAGCTGATGATGTGGTTCTTTCTGCTGTCGGATGCTTTCACTTTTTCGGCCCTTTTGCTGGCCTATGCGGCTCTTCGATTTTCGTCCTTGAGCTGGCCTGTGCCCGATGATGTCTTTGCGGGGGTTCCCTTTATCCACGGTCATTTTCCGCTTGTTTTTGTCGGTATCATGACCTTCATTTTGATCATGAGTTCGGTAACCATGGTATTGGCGGTTGAAGCCGGCCATCGGGGTGCTCGAAACGAAGTGGTCAAATGGATGTTATGGACCATTTTGGGGGGTATTGCTTTCTTGGGTTGCCAAGCCTGGGAATGGTCCCACCTTCATCACGACGGTGCATGGTGGGGGGCTAATCCCTTTTTGAACGCCGACGGTACGCCTGGGCAAGTCAATTTCACCAACCTGTTTTTTACCATCACCGGCTTTCATGGTTTCCACGTTTTTAGTGGGGTTGTTATCAATATTATCGTGACGATCATGACCATGGCCGGAGTTTTTGATCGACGGGGTACCTACGAAACCATCGAAAAAATCGGTTTGTACTGGCACTTTGTTGATTTGGTTTGGGTCTTTGTCTTCACCTTTTTCTACCTCATCTAATTTTCTCCCAAAATTCATTTTCTATGTCAGGGGAACACAGCAATAGTTTTGATATTCGTGGTATTTGGAGGGTTTTTTGGGTCCTCTTTGCCATCACTGCCGTGGAGTTTATTATTGCCTTGGCGATTCCAGAAGCCTTTATGGCCAAGCCTATCAAGAATGCGATTTACATCGCCTTGACCTTGCTCAAAGCTTTTTATATCGTGGCCTATTTCATGCACCTCAAATTCGAGAAAATCAATCTGATTTATAGCATTTTACTTCCGACAATTTTTGTTATGGGAGTGATTGCTGCACTGATGTACGAGTCGGATTATTGGTTCACCCTGCGCTAATGCGTCAGTACGGCCTGCTCTTTTTGATGCTGGGCCTCCCCGTGGTGATTTACTTGTTGTATGTCAATACGGCCGAGAACCGATACCAGTCCCTTCCAATTTTTGGACCCCGCAAAGTCCTGCCCACGGCGGTAGCCGATGGCAAATCGCATCCCGATGACACCCTTTTTTTTGAATTGCCCGGGGTAAGGTCTTGGACTGCAGGCTCGATTAACCCGGTTCATATTGTTCATTTGGTACGCTATGATGGGGCGGTTCAGCGCCTTGGTCTAAGGAAGGCACAGGCAGCCCGTATTCAGGATGTTTTTAAGAAGAACCCCTTGGTGCACCAGTTTTGTTTGGGGGTTAAGAGCGATGAGGCGATAGGGACTCCAAAGGATGCATCCCGCTGGTCGCCCATGCTTCCCTTAGAGCAGGTCTTGGATTCAGTAGACCAAGTTCAGCTGTGGCAAGATTTACGGGTATTCACCCCGGATTGGCAACGAATTTTTCATCAAATCCCCCAGGAAGATTTGACCCTTTTGGTGGATCGGCGAGGTAGGGTACGTGGATTTTATCGGGGTGTTCTCAAAGACCAGACCGATCGCCTCATGGAAGATACCCGAACCCTGATCGCCGAATACGCCAATACCCCTAACCGCAGGCGTCGTCGTTTGTAAATTTGAGTCATGAAAATTAAGGATTTGGGAAATCGCAGGGTATTCATCGGGGTGATGGCCTTGTCGTTCGTGGTTTTGGCCTTGGTCATCCTGCTGAACTCTTTGCCCCAGCGCGAAGAAATACCTTCTTTTGTGGCCTGGCTACCTCGCCTTAATGCCATGCTCAACGCGACTTGCACGGTTCTGTTGGTGATGAGTTGGCAAATGATACGCGCTCGTCGCATTGACTTGCACAAAAAACTGAACATCACCGCTTTTGTTTTGTCATCGTTGTTTTTGTTGTCCTACGTTTTGTTTCATTCGTTTGGCATCGAAACCCGTTACCCGGACACCAGTCCGCTAAGACCATTGTACCTAACCATTTTGGTATCGCATATTGTGTTGGCAGCAATCGTCTTGCCCATGGTCTTGTTGTCTTTTTATTATGCCCTCAGCGGCCAAATCGAAACCCATCGCCGATTGACCCGTTGGTCTATGCCCATTTGGCTTTATGTTACCACTACGGGGGTTTTGGTGTACGTGATGATTTCGCCCTACTACGCGTTTTGATTCATAAAAGAAAACCATGACCAACTTTAAAATTCGTGTACGTTTGGGTCTTTGGGGACTGTTCTTTTTGACCTGTTTATTGTCCTCGGCCCCTCAGCCCCTTGCCGCTCAATGCCCCATGTGCAAGACCTCCTTGGAGTCCAACCGAAAGGACGATCAAAAAGCAGTTGGTCAGGGCCTCAATAAGGGCATACTCTATTTGCTGGCCATGCCTTTTCTTCTGGTCGGAACTGTGGGAGGATTGTATTGGCACCGTCAACGCCGCTTTGAGGAAAGCGAGGAACGTCGTCGTCAGATTCTCGAAAACTAGGTCGATGAACTGGTCGGATATCCGTCAGGGGCGATGCCCGCGTTGCCATACCGGTCCCATGTTCAAATATCCGGCCTCCGATTTGCGTAGGGCCAATCAAATGCACGACGATTGTCCGCATTGTGGTTTTCACTTTGAAATTGAACCCGGCTTTTTTTGGGGGGCTATGTACATCAGCTACGCTTTCTCGGTTGCAGTATCTGTCATCTTTGGGGTCGCAGCCTATGTTGTTTTCGACGACCCGGCTTTGTGGGTTTATTGTCTTTGCATATTTACTCCGTTGTTGCTTTTGTCTCCGCTGAGCATGCGCTATTCCAGGGTGCTGATGCTCTATTGGTTTGGCGACGAATAAGGTGAAGGCATGGTTGATCTCATTCCGAATACGGAGGCCTATCATGCAGCCTATCAACGCAGTATCGAAGACCCTGAGGGTTTTTGGTCTGAAGTAGCTTCGGGTTTTTATTGGCAAAAGCCCTGGGACAGGGTATTGGAATGGAATTTTGAGGAGCCCAGGGTTCGTTGGTTTGAGGGAGGTCAAACCAATTTGTGTTATAATGCTTTGGATCGGCATGCTTTGCTGCATGGAGATCGAATTGCCTTGCGATGGGAACCCAACGAGGATCGTGAAGAACCCCGATTGTGGACCTACCAAGAATTGCATGATGCAGTGGTTCGAACGGCAGGAATGCTGCAGGATTTGGGTGTGAAGTCCGGTGATCGCGTTGCGGTCTATATGCCCATGGTACCCGAATTGTTATGGACTGTCCTGGCCTGTGCCCGCCTGGGGGCCGTTCATTCGGTGGTTTTTGGAGGATTTTCTGCTCGTAGCCTGGCTGATCGTATAGCGGATGCCGGCGCGGCTTGGGTGGTATGCTCGGAGCAAATCCGTAGAGGCCCCAAGGTCCTGCCTTGCAGGGCAGTGGTCGCCGAGGCGCTGACTTTACTTGACCAAGAAATGGAGAATCCTGTGGTCAAGGTGGTGGTCCAAGGCGGACTCCCCAACCTTGCGTCGAATCCCACCAACGGATCTACGGAATGGTTGCTGTGGGAGGATCTGTGGCCAACGACTTTGACCAAGCCCGAACCGCGTTGGATGAATGCCGAGGACCCGTTGTTTATACTTTACACCTCAGGCTCTACCGGTAAGCCCAAAGGGGTACTGCACAGCACCGGGGGTTATATGGTGTACACCGCTTATTCTTTTGCGCAGGTTTTTAGAACCCAACCCGGTGATGTGTTTTGGTGTACAGCCGATATTGGTTGGATCACGGGCCACAGTTACCTGGCCTATGGCCCATTGCTCCAGGGGGCGACCGTGGTGATGTACGAAGGAATCCCTACCTATCCCGATCCTTCTCGCTTTTGGAAAATCTGCGAAAGGCATAAAGTAACACATTTTTATACTGCACCAACGGCGCTTCGTGCCTTGATGGTTTACGGGGATGCCCCGGTTCAATCGGCGGATTTGACTTCGCTACAGGTTTTGGGTTCCGTCGGCGAACCCATCAACGAAGAAGCCTGGCTTTGGTTCCACCGTGTGGTTGGCGGAGAGCGATGTCCGGTGACCGATACCTGGTGGCAAACCGAAACAGGAGGTATCCTGATTGGGGCCTTGGCAGGATTGTCACCCCTCAAGCCCACGTATGCCGGCCTACCACTACCCGGCGTACAACCAGTGCTGCTGGATCCCCAGGGAAGCGAATTGAAGCCCACCGATCCCCCTTCCGAGCAGGAGGGGCTTCTCGCGTTGCGATTCCCTTGGCCCTCCATTTTGCGCTCAACCTGGGGCGACCACGAGCGTTGTCGTAACACGTATTTTTCGCCATTTCCGGGTTATTATTTTACGGGGGATGGGGCCCGTCGCGATGCCCAGGGGATGTACCGCATTATCGGCAGAGTGGACGATGTGATCAATGTTTCGGGGCATCGTTTGGGCACAGCCGAAATCGAAAACGCCCTCAACCTGCATCCTCGGGTGGTGGAATCGGCCGTAGTGGGCTACGAACATCCGATCAAGGGCCAAGGCATTTATGCGTACGTCATCCTGCGTTCGGGCCTCCAGGGTCTGAGCGCCGAAGCCGAAGAACAGCTGGCCCAGGAGCTCAACGGTACCGTGGTTCGTGAAATTGGAGCCATCGCCCGCCCCGATCGGATTCAGATGGTCGAAGGTTTACCCAAAACCCGATCCGGCAAAATCATGCGGCGGTTTTTGCGCAAAATCGCGTCCGGCGAAACGACGCAAATGGGTGATTCCAGTACGCTCTTGGATCCTGCAGTCCTCGATGCAATCCTTGCCGGACGGAAAGCCTAGATTTACTACGAATTAAACTTTGAGGGCAAAAATCCACGCAAGGACCCCAAAAATTTGGAGCCCAAACATGCCCAAGGCCGGAAGCATGGCACCGCGACCTTGCTGAACAACCTGGGAAATACGGATGTTCATTCCGATAGCTGCCAAGGCAATCCATAACATCCATTGGGTCAGGTTTTTGGTGGAATTCAAAAACCAATCGGGCCAAGGTAAAAGGTTCGTGGCCAAAGCACATAACACAAATCCCCACACATAATAGGGTACTTCTCGCAATAACAACCGAAGCTTGAATCCGGGTGAGACGTTGGCAGATTGGTTGGCGTTGGATGGTACTTGGAGGCTTTGAAACCATAACAACAGAGGAATTAGCAAAAGTATTCGCCCCATTTTGAGGCTCATCGCCAGCAGGGCAGGACCTTCCCCCAGGCCGGATGCCGCAGCCGAGACATGACCAACCGATTGTAGAAGGCTACCCATTAACACCGCTTTTTCGCTTGAATCCAGTCCCAACAAGGAGGCCAATGGGCCCAAAAACAAGGTTCCCAGAAGACCCATGGCATTAATCAGGGTTACCGAAACTCCAATTTGAGCAGGGGTGGCACCCAAGAGGGGATGCACTGCGGCTACGGCGCTGTTACCGCAAATGGCATTGCCAGCAGCGAGGAGTCGGGCCTGAGCAGCTGGAAGAGGGACATCGGAGGCCAACGCTGTTTTGTTGGTGCGCCTGGCGAGCCATTCGCCGGTTAGGATAGCCCCCAAAACCGAGAAGAAGAGGGCCGGAATGTATTTCAGAGGAATGCCCGCCAAAAAATAAGTTTGCAATTCAAAGCCCAAGAGGATGGTGGCCCAGGCCAGCATGTTCTTTTCGTTCCATCGCAAAAAGGCTGCAGGGGCTGGTTTTTGCCAGGGACTTGCCCAAAAATTACCCAAAGCCATACCAAGCATGAGGCAGAGCATACCGTTGCCCCAACCAGGGAAGTAGGGCGATAGTGCAACGGATGCCAGCGCCACGGACGCTAGCGCTAGACCTGCGGGCCAGGACCATGGAACAGGCGGCAGCGTAATTTTCACTGCGTGAAGTTAAATACTGACTCAAACAGGGCTACCTGAACCAGCCGCCCTTGGGTTGTATTTTTGGGTATGCTGTATCCACTTCTCTTTGAGCCGGTCTATTTGACCAAAATCTGGGGGGGCGAGCACCTGGCCCAAGAACTCGGTCGCGACCTGAATGGAAAAAAACAAGTGGGCGAAAGCTGGGAATTATCCGGGGTGGAGGGGCAGGTTTCGGTGGTGAGGGATGGGCCATTGCGGGGTAAGAGCCTGGATGATTTGGTGGAGCGCTACGGCGCGGACCTCCTGGGGCATCGGGTCATGGCGTTGCACGGGGATCGCTTTCCTTTGTTGTTCAAATTGTTATCAACGGCCCAAGACCTTTCCTTGCAAGTGCACCCCAACGATGAACAAGCGGG
>JBMTCP010000008.1:0-72886 GCA_049431025.1 Bacteroidia bacterium
ACAGACCCCGAAGGAACGGCGACAGACCCCGATAGCCTCAAGGCCGCCCGTCCACCCGCCTCCGGAGGTGCCGTCCAACTAACCGACCCCATTGAAGAGAAAGCTGAATTTGACCCCCAAACAGGTCTTTATATTCTAAGACGACGTATGGGTTCCCTCAACCTGGGACCCGACCGGAGCATGAGCCTCCCGGAATATTTGCGTTGGAAAGAAAACAAGGACAAGCAAAGCTATTGGCGCTCCAGAAACCAAGGGGGCTCCGGAGGAGGCCTAGCCGGTAACGACCGGGGCGGGCTCATTCCCAAGATTTATGTAGGGCCCAAGATTTTTAACAAAATCTTCGGGGGAAACACCATTGATATTCGACCTCAAGGCTCGGCAGAATTGCGCTTTGCCTTGAACTCCAATTATATCAACAACCCCAACATGAATGTTCAGCAAAGGCGAATAACCAACTTCGACTTTGACATGAACATTCAAATGAACGTCATCGGCTCGATAGGCGAGAAGGTTCGGTTCAATACGGCCCAAAATACCCAAGCTGTTTTCAATTTCGAAAACATGATGAAGTTGGAGCATACAGGGGAAGAGGATGAAATCATCAAAAAAATGGAGCTGGGCAATGTCAACCTGCCCCTTCGAAGCGGGTTAATTCAAGGCAGCCAAAGTCTTTTTGGTATCAAATCAGAAATGCAATTTGGGGACCTGAGGGTCAACGCGGTTGTTGCACAACAACGTGGTCAAAACCAACAAATTCAGGTTCAGGGTGGGGCTCAAAATACCCGTTTTTCAATACCTGTCGATCAGTACGACATGAATCGGCACTTTTTTCTTTCCAATTTTTTTCGGGAACAATACAACCAAGCGATGGCCACTCCGCCGATCGTGCGATCCAGTGTTATCGTAACCCGGGTTGAAGTTTGGGTTACCAACCGTAACAACATTAACAGCGATGTTCGGGACGTTGCCGCCTTTATGGACTTGGCTGAGCCAATCCCCCATAATCCCATCGTTCAACCCACTGCGGGGGCCTTTTTTCCTGGAAACGACGCCAACGGTCTCTTTGGAGCGCTGATCGCCAATGCCGCAACGGGTACCCGAAAAATCAACCGGATTTTTGATGTTTTGGAAAATACAGCGCCGTTTGACTCCATGGCCGCTGGCGAAGACTATGAGGTTTTGTTTGCGCGCCGGCTCCAACCCAACCAATACTCCTTTCATCCTTTGTTGGGTTATGTTTCCTTAAACACCACCCTTAACAACGACGAAGTCCTTGCCGTCGCTTTTGAATACAGTGTTAACGGGGAAATTTTTCGGGTAGGGGAATTTTCTCAAGAAGTTCCCAGCGAACAAAACGACCCTACAGTGCTCTTCCTCAAATTGCTCAAAAGCACCGCCTTAAGAACGGATCTGCCCACCTGGGATTTGATGATGAAGAACATTTATTCCCTTAATGCCTATCAACTTTCGAACCAAAATTTTCGGCTGGATATCGTTTATACCGACGTCCTGAACGGCAACAAAAATTTTATACCCGAAGGCAGTCTGGCCGGGCAGCAATTAATCGCTGTACTGGGCCTGGATCAGCTCAATACCCAGCTGGAACCCCAACCCGATGGCATATTTGATTTTGTTAGCAATCTGACGGTGGATCAGGCCCGAGGGCGAATAATTTTTCCCCGGGTAGAGCCCTTTGGCAAGGACCTGGACGCGGCCTTTGATGCGGCCGGTTTAACCGCCCCCGAAATCAAGCGCAAATATGTCTTTCAACCCCTGTACGATAGTACCCGGGCTTGGGCTCAGCAATTTCCTGAGCTCAATCGTTTTCGGTTAATCGGGCAATACCAGTCGGCATCCGGAAGCGAAATCAGCTTGGGCGCCACCAACGTGCCCCAGGGATCGGTTCGTGTGAATGCCGGTGGGCGCTTACTAAGCGAAGGCCAAGACTATACCGTGGATTACATGATGGGCAAGGTGCGCATCATTAATTCAAGCCTCTTATCCTCGGCCGAGCCCATCCAGGTTTCTTTCGAAAACAACCCCATATTCCAGTCGAATCAGCGCAACATGATGGGCGCCCGCTTGGACTACCGCCTCAGCAAAGATGTCAGCCTGGGAGGAACCATCGTTCGTATGGTCGAAAGGCCCGTCACCCAAAAAGTCAACCAAGGCGAAGAGCCTGTATCCAATAATATTCTCGGCGCCGATATCAGCATGCAAAAAGACAGCCGTCTTATTACCAAAATCCTCAACCTTTTGCCGCTGTACCGAAGCGATGAAATTTCCAATTACCAATTGAATGCCGAGGTCGCCCACCTTTTGCCTGGGAATTCGGCGGTTTTGGGGGCGGCTGGGGTTTCCTACATCGACGACTTTGAAAGTTCCGAAAGCAATTACGACCTGCGCAGCTTTAACAGTTGGTTTCATTCTTCGACCCCATCGCGGTACCCCGAACATCGTTTGCGTGACAGTCTGCCTTACGGTTTCAACCGCGCCAACCTAAGCTGGTACAATATCGACCCGCTTTTTTTCCGAAACTCGCCCCTGACACCCTCCCATATCCAAAACGATGTGGCCATGAAATCCAACCACTACATGCGAGAAGTCTTGGTTCAGGAGGTTTTCCCTAACCGCCAATTGGCCAACAACCAACCGGTTAATTTACCAACCTTTGATTTGGCGTATTACCCAACCGAAAAAGGGCCTTACAATTTTGATGTCATCCCAGGACCTTTCTCGGCCGGTATGGACACCTCCGGGCGCTTACTGAACCCGGCATCCAGGTGGGGTGGAATGCAAAGAAGGGTGGAGCCCAACGATTTTGAGGCTGCTAACATTGAATTTATTGAGTTTTGGATGATGGACCCCTTTATCAACCAACCCAATCATAGCGGTGGTACTATCTTTTTTAATTTGGGAAATTGCTCCGAAGATTTATTAAAGGATGGTCGTCGTTCGTTCGAAAACGGATTTCCAAAAGCCGATGGCACCGGTCAGGTCGATACCACGGCCTGGGGCTTGGTCCCCAAATTACCCCCACTCGTCAATGCCTTTGACAATAACCCGGCTTCTCGAATAACCCAGGACGTTGGCCTGGACGGCTTTGACGACGTCGGAGAACGAAGCTTTTATGCAAGCCGTTTTCTAGACCCTGTGGCATCGATTTTGGGAAATAATTCCACGGCTTACCAGAAAGCCCTCAGCGACCCGGCCTCAGACAACTACCACCATTTTAGGGGTAGTGATTTGGACGCCGCCAAAGTCTCGGTACTTGGTCGTTACAAGCGCTTTAATTTGCCACAGGGGAATTCAGCTACCGACCAGCAGTCCCCGGAGCCTTATCCCACTTCGGCAACCAATGTTCCGAATTCCGAAGACCTGAACAACGACAATACCCTGACCCAAACCGAAGATTATTTTGAATACCGCGTTAACCTGCTGCCATCCGGGATGCAGATTGGCCAAAACTACATCACCGATATTTATGAATCCCCGGTAACCTTGCGAAACGGAACCACCGAAACCGTGAAATGGTATCAATTCAGGGTTCCCGTTCTGGCACCTGATCGACGGGTTGGTAACATTACAGACTACAAGTCCATCCGTTTTGCCCGGGTTTATTTCACAGGTTTTAGCGATAGTATTGTTTGTCGCTTGGCCTCCTTGCAACTGGTACGCACCGATTGGAGGCGCTATTTGCAAAGCCTGGCCCCTCCGGGAGAATACACCCCGGTTGACCAAGGTGATCCAACGGTTTTTTTGTTATCAACGGTCAACATCGAAGAGAACGGTAACAAATTACCGATACCCTATGTTCTTCCCCCGGGAATTGAGCGAGTACGCAATGTATATACCACGAACTTTCAGCAGCTTAACGAGCAATCCTTGCAGGTTCGCTTTTGTAAATTGAGGGATGGGGATAGCCGTGCAGCTTTCAAGAATACCTCCTTTGATATTCGAGCCTACAAAAGACTCGAAATGTTTGTTCATGCCGAGGGCGAATTTTTGAACGACGGTGACGTGGCTGCTTTTGTGCGCCTTGGAAACGACTACAACCAAAACTATTACGAATTCGAACAAAAGCTATCGGTTACCCTGCCCGGCTCCGGTAGCCCCGAAAGCATATGGCCGGCCAGCAACAACCTTACCATCTTTTTTGCAGACCTCAACGAAGCCAAAAAAGAAAGAAATCGCCAAAACTGGCCCCTTAACATTCCTTTTCGTACAACAACACCCGCCGGGCATCGGGTCACCATTTTGGGTAATCCCAACCTGAGCCAAGTCCAAACGGTGATGCTGGGCGTCCGTAATCCCCGTAAGGAGTCGGGTTCGGCCGATGATGGTCTTGAAAAATGCGGAGAATTATGGTTTAATGAATTGAGGCTAACCGATTTTGATAACCGTTCAGGCACCGCGGCGACCGGAAATTTGAACATGAAATTGGCTGACCTGGGGACGCTGAACGCTACGGGGCTTTACAAAGGCATAGGCTTCGGTGGATTGGAAAGCAAAGTCAGCGAGCGTTCTCGCGAAGAGCTTTTGCAGTACGATGCCTCGACGAATTTGGATTTGGGTAAGTTTTTTGGATCCCGATCGGGTATGCGAATCCCGGTCTATGCGGCCTACGGCGAAACCTTCAGCACGCCGGAATTTAATCCGCTGGACGGCGATGTCCTTCTCAAGAATGTGTTATCAAATTATGAAAAAGGAGCCCAAAGGGATTCCATCGTCTATGCCGCCGAATCCTACAGTCTGCGCAAAGCTTTTAATGTTACTAATCTTCAGAAAACCAGAATGGGCTCAGGAATGCCCATGCCTTGGGACCTCGAGAATTTTAACCTGACCCTGGCTTATTCCGAAAACTTCCAAAGAAACCCCTTTACGGCCTTTAACATCATCAAAACCTACAAAGCCAGCGTAGGATACCAATACAGCGGACGGGCCGTTCCGGTCCGGCCCCTGCAAAATGTCGCCTGGCTTAAGCCCAAAGCCTTCGCGCTCATCAAAGATTTCAACTTCAACTACCTTCCAACATCCCTGAATTTTAGGGTTGACCTGGACCGCCTTTATCAACATACCCAGCTTCGTAACAATGCAGAAGGAGGTCGGGGTATAGCGGCTACGGTCAACAAAAACTTTTTGATGAACCGGGTCTTTGGCATGCGCTATGATTTGACCCAAGGATTACGACTGGAATACGACGCCAATACCGCCGCGCGCATTGACGAGCCTTTTGGTCTCCTGGATACGGAGGCCAAACGAGACACCGTCCTCCAAAACCTCCGGAACGGGGGTCGTCCCACTCGCTTTAACCATACCATCAACGCCAACTACCAAGTCCCCATTAACAAATTGCCCTTAATGGATTTTGTGAATTTGGCTTTTCAGTACCAAGCTAATTACGAATGGATGGCTGCGCCTTTGGCGGCAACTAATCTGGGAAATACCATTCAAAACTCAAGAACCCAGCGGGTCAATTTGAATGTTACGATGAATACGCTTTACAACCGTTGGGCCTTTTTGCGCAAAGTCCTCGCCGACCAATCCCTCAAAGACCCCTTGCCCAAAAAGCCGGGCAGCAAGGATCCAAAATCTATCGCCAAAGACCCCAAGGCCACCACCAAAGACCCCAAAAGCGCCGGTGCGACCAGTGCCCGAAGACCAGCAGCCGTTCCGGAAGAGGATTATTCCAAAAACCTTTGGCGTGGAACCATCAAAATGCTCGCCATGCTCAAAAATCTATCGGCGAATCTCAGCCTGACCGAAGGAACGGTCATCCCCGGTTTCAACCCGGAACCAACCTTGCTGGGAAACAATACGGCTCTTGATGCTCCCGGCTTTCCCTTTGTTTTGGGTGACCAGCGCGATTTGCGCCCCACCATCATTGCCAAAAACTGGTTAAGCACCGATACCAATATCACGGCGGTTTATGCGACCAACCGAAACCTCAATGCCCAGGTTCAGGCTACCCTGGAGCCTTTCCGTGAATTTAGAATCACGGTTTCTGCGACGAAATCGGATGTTATGCGCTTTCAGCAAAATTTTAGGGCGAATCGTTTTGGAGAAATTACCCCCTTCAACGGCATGGAGAACGGGGATTTCAGCATCTCGGTGCTTAGTCTTCGGGGGGCTTTGGAGCGCATTCCCACCTCACCCGGTCAAGCCGATTACCTGAGTTCGGGCAATTTCCGTCGATTCGAAGAAAGTCGCCTCGAAATAGCCGAAAGGCTTGCTGCAATCAATCCCAATTCTTCGGGACGCGGGGCCGTGGACTCTTTATTCCCCGACGGCTACAGCCGCAAATCCATTGATGTGCTCATCCCTTCGTTTTTGGCCGCCTACACCGGCCAAGACCCCAAACGCGTTTCTACTTCTTATTTCCCCGTTATCCCCATGCCCAACTGGAGGATTAATTATTCAGGGCTTACGCGTTTTGAATGGTTCAAGGATCGTTTTCAAAACATCATGATCAGCCACGGATATCGCTCGGTTTATTCCGTTGGAAATTTCTCAACCAACCTGATTTACCGCGAAACCAACGGGGCCGCTTCGCGTAGGGATAGCATCAACACCAAAGATTTTTATCCCAAATACCAAATTGCCCAAATTGGAATCGCTGAACAATTATCCCCGTTGATCGGCCTTGATGCAACCCTCAAAAACAACCTGACTTTTCGTCTTGAATACAAAACATCCCGCAATTTGGTCTTGACCCTCGTCAATAACCGCCTGAACGAAAATACCCTGAGGGAATTAACGGTGGGCGCGGGGTACCGCTGGAACAACCCCCGACTACCTTTTTTGGTTAACGGTGAATTGCGTGAGCTCAAAAACGACCTCAACCTGCGACTTGATCTGAATATCCGGGACAATTTTATGTTGATGCGAGATTTGGACGGGGTTGAGCCCCAACCCTCCGGAGGTGGGCGGACCGTTTCGGTCAAACCCAGCGCCGATTACATCCTCAACGATATGATCAATGTCCGTTTCTTTGTGGATTACCAGCTTTCAACCCCGTATATTTCGACCTCTTTTCCCAATTCCCAGACCAGTGGTGGGGTCAGTTTACGCTTCACCTTGGCCAATTAATCCAAACTTTATTATTTTTTCTTCTATAAAACTTGATTATATAATTTCAATTTCTCAAATTCGTTGTCCAATGAACACCCCCGATAACCTACGCTATACCGCCGAACACGAATGGGTCGAGCTCCAAGATGGAGTCGCTACCGTCGGAATCACCGACTTTGCCCAAAGGGAATTGGGTGATATTGTCTTTGTTGAGTTGGATAGCCTGGGTCGCACCCTTAATCAAAACGAAGTTTTTGGAACCGTAGAGGCGGTCAAAACCGTTTCTGACCTCTACATGCCCCTCTCCGGGGAAATCATTGCCGTTAACCCCGGCATCAACAGCAATCCCGAATGGGTGAACCAAAACCCTTACGGGGATGGTTGGATGATTCGGATTCAAACCACGCAGCCCCAGGAATGGGAGGCCTTGATGGATGCAGCCGTCTACAGGCAGCATACCGGTCAGTAGAGCCCGGCCCAGCCCCTTTAATCCTATCCTTCGATGCGATCCAGGGGAAAATCTTTGGTTTATTACATGATGCCATCGGCCTTTTGGTCGGTCGTGATGGCGGTCTTAATGTTCATTCCTGGTTCCGGGTATCCTTCCTTGTCCTTTTCGGGAACTGATCTCCTGGTTCATGTTTTTTTGTTTGCTATTTGGGCCTTTTTGACCGCTCAGGGCCTGTACAAACAAGCCCACTGGCCTGCACTTCGCTTTTACCGTGGCTTTGCGGTCGTTTTACTGGGGGTGCTTTGGGGGGTGGTTTTGGAATTGGTTCAGGGATTGTTGCTTTGGGAGCGTAGCGCTGGATTGGACGATTACCTCGCCGATATCGTGGGGATTTTTGGAGGTCTCTTTATTTTTGAGCGCTTGGTCAAGGTTAGCCGGGGTCGTCGATAGTTCTATTTCTCGGGGAGGACGCTGATTAATTATTACGCAAAACAAGTTTGTTCAAAATTTGCGTTCTTTGTGGAAAGCTTATGGAACTCAAGAAAAACCCCAAGGCAGACCTTAACCTCCAAAGGACTCTGTTTTTTCAGATCGGGCTTTGTGTAGCCCTGGCCGGTACCCTGTATGCCTTCAATTGGCGTGATGATGATGGAGAAGCTGCCAGTCTTGGCACCCTTCAAATGGAGGACCTTACCGAAATGGAAATTCCCCAAACGGAACAAAAGGTAACGCCTCCGCCGCCTCCACCGCCTCCAACCTTGGAAGTCGTCGCTGACGAGGAGGTCATTGAAGAGGACGAAGTCGCGTCCACCGAAGTAACCCAGGAAACCCGTATTGAGGTTCCTGTCGTCGAATTAGAGGAAGAGGTCGCGTCCGAGCCCGAAATTTTTACGGTGGTTGAAGAAATGCCTTCTTTTCCGGGTGGTGACCAAGAATTGCTCAAATTCATGGCCGAAAACACCAAATACCCACCTTTAGCCCGTGAAAATGGCCTCCAGGGTATTGTCGTGGTCACCTTTGTTGTGGACGAGCGCGGTCGAATTGACAAAGTTCAGGTGCTCCGTGGTATCGGTGGCGGTTGCGATGAAGAGGCTGTCCGCGTGGTCAAAGCCATGCCGCAGTGGAGAGCAGGTAAACAGCGTGGGATGCCGGTTAGGGTTCAATACAATTTGCCCTTCCGATTTACCCTTCGCTAACGAAGGGCGCTTTTTGATCAACGACAAAGGGCGGTTCGCATCCTGGTCAGCGGGCTCCTCGAGAGCCGCTATTAGCGGCTCGCTTGGGCAAAGCGGGATGAGACCTCATCCCAGTTCAAAACATTCCAAAAAGCATTCACGTAATCCGCTCTGCGGTTTTGGAATTTCAAGTAATAGGAATGTTCCCAAACATCCAAACCCAACAGGGGAAAGCCCCCACATCCGTTTTGTTTTTCGGTATCCATGAGCGGATTGTCCTGGTTGGCGGTTGAGCACAAATGCAGCGCTCCGTCCTTGTAACACAGCCAGGCCCAACCGCTTCCAAACCTGGCCATTGCGGCCTTGGAAAATTGCTCTTTCAGGGCCTCCACGGTTCCAAAGCTTTTTTGGATTGCGGCCATAAGGGGCTCGGATGGACTTGTACCTGCTTGGGGGGTAAGGATTTTCCAAAACAGCGAATGGTTGTAATGACCGCCTCCGTTATTGCGTACGGCCACGGGTAGGGACGAAATCATCCCCATCAATTCCTCCAACGAACGATCCGCGTGGGGCGTTCCGGTCAATGCAGCATTGAGGTTGTTGACATAAGCTGCATGGTGTTTGGAATGATGAATTTCCATAGTCATGGCATCAAAATGGGGCTCCAAAGCATTGTAGGCGTAGGGTAGGGCGGGGAGTTCGAAAGACATGGTAGTGTTAAAGTTTGATGGTGAAGTTGGATTTGTAGCGGCATCTTGGGCCTTCAAAAGCCCACCAAAGCGTGGAAAGACGAGGAGGCCCGTGAGCCCCATCAAAGTCTTTTGTATCCAATCGCGGCGGTTCATTATTAAGGTCCAGGTTCAATCGGTTTTTGTAATATCAAGTGAGCTCTGTCAAAATTAAACGCACTTGATGCGTACAAAGTTCATTCGGCGATTAGATTTGGATAAACCATTGAGACGCCGACTTGCGTTAAATTCTATTGAAAGTAGGGTTGGGTGAGGGGTTGTTTTTTTAGACACAACTAAATTACCTTTGGGTCTTGATGTTATGATGTTGGTGTCCCCTTGTTTAAGGTTTCGGCTTCGCTGGGTTGGGTTCCTGGGTTGGGGGCTTTTACTCCTGACGGAGCTCCACAGCGCGGTAGCCGCCGAAATCAGCCAAGGAAGCAAAGTCGTCCAAGGGAATCCGCCACGGGTCGTTGCAACCACCGGGTTTTTGGCGGATATCGCGTCACAAATAGCGGGTCCTTCGGCCCTTGTGGTTTCCTTGCTTCCGCAGGGTTCCGATCCTCACCGTTACGATGCCGTTCCTAACGACACCAAAAGGCTTGCCGAAGCCGATTTGATTATCCAAAACGGTCTCAACCTGGAAGGCTGGCTGGACAAACTCATTGCCCAGGCCGCAAGCAAGGCTCAAAAAGTGACTGCGAGCGATGGAATCGCTGCCCTCAGCGACCCCCAGCACCCCGGCTCCTACGATCCGCACGCGTGGATGGATCCCGTGCTGGGGCGGGTTTATGCCCGCAATATTTACCGCGCCCTCTTGGCCCTTTGTCCCAATGATTCAATAAACCTAACCCGTCGTTGGTCAGATTATGATCAGCGCTTGGTGGCTCTGCACGAGGAATGCGATGCCTTGCTCCGTACGGTTCCCGATAAGTTCCGGGTCTTGGCCACGAACCATGACGCATTTCGGTATTTTGCAGCAAGGTATCGTTTTCGGGTGGTTTCTTTGTTGGGTACAAGTACGGATGCCGATGTACGAACCTCCGATGTTTTGCACATGAAACAAGTGGTTCTTCAAAACGATTTACCCTGTGTTTTTGTGGAGGCCAATCTGAATCCCAAAATGTTACAACAAATTGCACAGGATGCGGGTTGTCGTTTGGGGCCCGCACTGTATGCGGACAGCATGGGTCCTCCAGGCAGTGGGGCGGATTCCTATACCGGTATGTTGTCCAGCAATGCGAGGGTTTTGGCATCCTCGCTGGGAGGCAAAGGGACCCCAAACAGGACCTCGGACCATTCGGCGCCGGTTTCGGTGTTTTGGGTTTTGAGCTTAATGCTCCCTGCAGGGGCTTTTTTGGCCTGGTCTTTGCGGCCATCGCGCTCTGCTAACGCGATTTCCACCGGCCCTAACGAAGACAAACCGGGTCCGCGATTACGGGTTCAGGATCTTAGCGTAACCTACGATCGTAAGTCGGTCCTGAATGCTTTTTCGGCGGAATTCCATGAGGGATTGTGTTACGGTATATTAGGGCCGAACGGAGCCGGAAAGTCCACGTTATTCAAGGCGATTCTGGGATTGAACGAGCCGGACCACGGTAACATTGAATACCGGCAAGAGCCGGTAAGGGTTTCCCCAAGGCGCATCGCTTATGTTCCCCAAAAAGGTATGGTGGACTGGGACTTTCCGGCCACCGTCCAAGACATCGTTCAAATGGGACGATTGCCGTGGCGGGGGGCCGGGCGACCCCTGGGTCGCGCGGACCTGCGGTCCGTCCAGGAAGCCCTGGAAGCCCTGGAGTTGGTGGACCTGCGCCACCGTCCCCTCAACCAACTTTCCGGGGGGCAGCAACAAAGGGTCTTCCTGGCCCGGGCCCTCGCCCAAGAAGCCGAAACCCTCTTGTTGGATGAGCCCTTCGTGGGGGTGGATGCCGCCACCGAGGCCAAAATTGTGGAAATACTCCATCGGTTTACCCGGGAACAAGGGGGCTTGGTGCTCATGATCCACCACGACCTTCAAAGGGCCAACACCTATTTTGATGAGGTCCTATTGATAAACCAACGCCTCATTGCCCAAGGCCCCCCGGAAGAGATTCTGGTCGAATCCAACCTGCTCAAGGCCTTTTCGGGGGTGGACCCCGGCTACGCAGACGCCGCCCAATACCGCAACAAACGCTGAAATGGAAGCCCTGGAAACGACCTGGACCCTTTGGGACTACCTCCAACAGCCTTATTTTCAAAGGGCCCTTGGGGCAGCGATTATGGCCGGCACCGCCTGCGCCCTTTTGGGTTGTTTTATGGTGTTACGAAACATGGCCCTGATTGGCGATGCGCTTTCGCACGCCATACTGCCGGGGGTTGTGGTGGGTTTTATGATTGCAGGTCATAGTTTACTTGCCTTTTTTGTTGGTTCCGTTATGGCCGGTTTGTTCGCGGCAGTGCTGATTGCCTGGTTGCAAAACCGGGGTGGGGCTCGAAACGACGCCGCTATCGGAATTGTTTTTTCGGCAATGTTCGCTTTGGGTGTTATCGGGATTTCTACACTTACCCGGCGTGAAGGGGTACACCTGGACATGAAAGATTTTTTGTTTGGTAATGTGTTAGGAATTGGTCAAGATGATTTGGTTTTGTCTGCCCTGGTTTTGGTTTTCGATGTCTTTTGTATTGGGGTGTTTTTGCCTTATTTCTTTGCCTCCGCATTTCAGGCCGATGTTGCCCAAACCATGGGAATCCCTACCCGTATTCTGCATTATTTCACCGTTTGGATGCTTAGCCTGACGGTGGTGGCTTCCTTGCAATCGGTGGGCGTCATTTTGGTCGTATCCATGCTTATCGTACCTGCTTCCACGGCTTTGATCATGAGCCATAAACTACAAAAAGTCCTGCTTTGGGCTATGGGCTTAGGGGCCTTTAGTTCGGCCAGCGGGCTTATGGCCTCGGTCTATTGGGATACCGCGCCCGGTCCGGCGATCACCCTTACCGCCACATTCCTGTACCTTATCGTTTTGGTGGGCCATCCCCAAAGAGGATTATGGCCCCAAAAGATGCGTAAAGCCCTTCGAATCTGGCAACATTGGGCCGAAGATTTTATCAAAGCCCTGCATCGTAACCCGGATTATAACAACAAACAAATCCAAGACGAATTGGGATGGAGCCCAAGAATCCTTTACCTCTCTCTGCTTTATTGCCGTAACAAAGGATGGATTCTTACCGATTCCAAGAACAAATCGCAATCGGCCCTCACCCCAACCGGGCTCCAGAAAGCCTTGAATATGGTTAGGGCCCACCGGCTCTGGGAAAGTTATTTGGCCCAAAAGCAAGGCTTTGAACCGCATCAATTGCATTGGTTGGCCGAGAAGGATGAACACGTGCTACCCCAAGAGTTTTTGGATCAAATCGACCAACGCCTGGGATTCCCCGATTTGGATCCCCACGGCTCACCCATACCACGAAACGAAGCCCATCCAAGCCCAAAGCCACCATCAGCTCCAACGGGCTTCGACCCATCAGCCGCTCGTAAAGGCCTCTAAAGAGTCGTTCCTGCTGCGATTTCGCCTTTGTTGGCCAATTGGCCGCAGGCGGCATCGATATCCCGGCCCCGGCTGCGACGAAAACTGCAGGTAATTCCTGCATCCTCCAGGGCTTCGGTATAAGCTGCAATGGCCGATGGATGAGCCTGCTTCAAATGATCCTCGCCCACGCTGTTGTATTCGATCAAATTCACCTTGCTTGGAAATTTCCGTGCAAAACGAACCAAAGCGCGTACGTCTTCTTCCCCATCATTCACGCCCTCCCAGACCACGTATTCCAAGGTAACTCGGCTCTTGGTTTGCTGGTACCAATACGACAAAGCAGCTTCCAAATCGGACAGCGTATTCGTTTCGTTAATGGGCATGAGGCGACTTCGCTTGGACTCAATGGCTGAATGCAGGGAAAGGGCTAATTTGAAGCGAACCTTTTCGTCCGCCATTTGACGGATCATTTTGGCTACTCCCGCCGTGCTTACGGTTATTCGTCGGGGAGAAAGCCCCAAGCCTGTGGGAGAGGTTATTTTTTCGATGGCCTCCAACGTGTTACGGTAATTGAGTAAGGGTTCACCCATACCCATAAACACAATATTGGTCAAGGGCCTTCCCAGGGTTTCTTGCGCCTGCTTCTGGATTGCAACCACTTGATCATAAATCTCATCGGGATTCAAATTCCGCATTCTTTTCATCCGAGCCGTTGCACAAAACGTACAACCCAGGCTGCAACCCACCTGGGATGACACACAAGCGGTGATGCGGGTGGGTGTTGGAATCATCACCGACTCCACCACCAAACCATCGTGCAGGGTTAATGCGTTCTTGATCGTGCCATCCTTGCTGTATTGGGAGTGCTGAACCTTGAGGTTACGTATTTCAAAATGTTCTTCCAGGCGGTTTCTCAAGGCCAACGATAAATTGGTCATATCGCCAATTTGGGTTGCCCCCTTGTTCCATAACCATTCGTAAACCTGCCTGGCTCGGTAAGCGGGCTCCCCCCATTCGGCCAAGCGCTGGGTTAATTCCTCCAAACGAAGGCTTCGGATATCGGTTTTGGTCATTAGCGCCAACGAAGTTCGGTGGTCCAACCGGGTTTGAGCTCCAAATTACGGCTAATCCAACGGACTGTTTCCGGTTGGCGCCCCTCACGGTAACGACCGGCATCCCATTCGCCGTTGTTGTTGCGGTCCTCCAGGACCGAAACCTTGTACAGGCCCGGCAAAATACCTTCCAGCGCATGAAGCGTCAATCCTTCTTCGCGGCTCTTGTAAACCAAGCGCTCCACCAGCTGATCGTCCATGGTCCAAACACTTAAAACCAAGGACCCCGACCTATCCCATTCGTCCAAAGCCGTATCCAGGCCCAAAACCAAAGCGGCGCGCTCCCCCTCTTGACCCCAGTCGGCCTGATAGGGCCCGCTCTCGCGATCGTTACCATCCACAAATGCCCCGCTATCCACACGCAAGCGCCATTCGGCGGCCAACTTCTTGTCCGTTTCCGGAGCCAACGCATACCATTCCTTTCCGGCAGATCCATAAGGTGTTCGACCCTCGGCATCTCGTTTCCAAACCACGGCCTTCTCGCCTTTTTGGGCATGCTGCCAGCAAGCCAAAGACTTTCCATCTTGGTAATGAACCGGACGGTCCCATACCAATCGCCGCTCCATCGCATGAACCGCCGGACCCCACGAAACGACTTTGGGTCCCATAACCCGGCCCAAGGCCTCTTGCTTCGGGTCCTTTCCTTCTTCCTGCGAATGGAGTTCAGTCAACAGGGTATCCGTGCCCTGTGGAAAGACCACCCGCAAAGCAAAAGACGATTCCCCCTGGGGGGGCACCGAAACCCAAAGAGTATCCCCCGAAACCCGTGTTTGGGCGCCGTAAATCAAAAGGCCGTCCTCGTTAACCGCCCTAACCTTGATCGCATAGGGTTTCCCATAAAAAACCAAGGCCAGGGAGCCATCCTCGGACCATTTCCAACGACGGAGCCGGGTAGAGGCCTCTTCGTCCTGAGCGAAAAGCGGCAGCAAAACCGCCGTATCAACGGTTGGATCCAAAAAGCCCGTAAAGGCTTTGGGTTGGTCGGGCCCATAGGCCTTATCCCGTTCCGGGTCTTCAAAAGCTACCAGTCGGTATATGCGCGTTGGCAGATTGCGAAAAACAAAGCGACCAGAATCATCGGCCAAGGTCCAACGCAAGGGCATAACGGACTCCGAACGATCTGCGTAAAGGCCGACTGTCAAATTTTTGACGGGCATCCCGCTGCGGGCATCCCGAATGCGGCCCTGCAACGACAACGAATCCAAATAGGTCCCCGTTGAAAAAGCATAGGTAAGTTTTGATAACACATTTCCTTCGGTAAGGTCGGAGACAGCCCCACCCAAATCCACGCTGTACGTTGATGCTTCCTCCAAAGAATCGGAATCCAAAATCAAATACACCCGCTTGAGCCTGGTTCTCAATTCGTTACGACCCCTAGGGACCAAGCCCCACCGAACCAGGCCGGGGTCTTTGACCTGAACATATTCATCAAATTCAAAAACCAATCGGTCCGGCCTTTGTCCTACACTTTGATCGGGTGGGGTAACTCGGATTAATCGGGGTGGGGTTTGGTCTTTGGCCCCCCCATCCGGAGGCACAATGTTAGCGCAAGCGTTAAAAAGCAGGAGCAACAGCGAACCAAGAACCCAACGCATGCCTGCCCAATAATTCCTCAACCTTTACGAAAAACATAGAGCTTGCTGCTCGCTCCTCGGTCTTTCTTGACCGTTCTCCACCAAAAACCCAGCCCCATCAACAAACCGCGCACCGGACTATCCTTGCCCCGCTTGTATTTTTCGCTAAGCATCGAAATATAAAAGGGGTCGAGGGGGAGGTTAATCTCTTCAACACAGGCAAATCCCGCCTGTTCTATGCGAAACCTCAGCACGGTGCTCTTAAAATGATACAAATGGCGAGGCACATCCCAGGCGGCCCAAAATTCTCGGTAATGGCTGGCATCCAAGGACTCGCTGTTGGGAACCGCAATAAACAAATACCCCCCTTTGCGAACCAAGCGCGTAAATTGGTCGATTCGTTCGCCCAGATCCCGAACATGTTCCAGCACGTGCCAGAGGGTAACGGCATCGTAGGCCTCTTTGGGTTCCTTCAACCAGTCCTCCGAATGCACCGCTAAGCCGTGCTTGGACTCGGCCCGGGCCCGGGCCATTGAATCCGGTTCCACGGCATCCACGGTCCAGCCCGCTGTTTTCATATAACCTGCAAAATCCCCGGTACCACAACCAATATCCAGTAAGCGTCCCTTTTTGGGGACCACCCGCTCAACCCAAGACCGCTTTAGACCCAAGGTCCACTGACGAGCCCACCGATAAAGGCGATAGATCCAGCCGCTGGCTTCATCGTCGGTATGCGATATGTAATCCGCAAAGCGATAGTACCGTTCCATGTCTTCGGGTAGAGGACGGGGATTGGTAAATCGCAAACCACAGTCTTTGCATTGGGTAATGTTAAAAATTTCTCCGCTTGCACTAAAATCCTTGACCTTCAAAAAGGAATAAAGTTTTTCGCTTTGACAAAGCGGACAAGACCAAATCTGTTCCAAGGCTGATAAAAGATTGCGGGGGTAAAAATCGCCCAAAAAACGCTAAAATCAGCCTTTTTTATTCAAATAAACCATTAAAACACTCATATCGGCCGGATTAATACCGCTTATCCGATAGGCCTGACCCAGATTGACAGGGGCCGCCTTTTGTAATTTTTCTACCGCCTCCGATGAAAGCCCTTTCACTTCGTGATAGGGGAAATCGGGACGCATACGAATTTGTTCTAAATCATCCATACTCCGTGCCCACGCCTCTTCTCTGGCAAGATAAGATGCGTATTTTACCTGAATTTCAACGCTTTGCAAATTTTGTTCTTCAAATTCTTCCAAAAAAGAATTCAGCTCCGGGTCGGCATCACGCAGCGAGGCGATACCTATACCTGGCCGTAACAATAATTGATCCAAGCGTGTTTTTTGACGAATTGCGGCCTCCCCCTTCGAAACAAAATGATCGTTAAATAGTTCATTATTAATTGAATACGAATGTATTCTTTTTTCGATTGCAGAAATTTGTTCTTGTCTTTTTTCAAAATCTCTAAACACCGACTCCGGCAAAAGTCCGGCGCGATAACCCAATTCACTTAGACGCAGGTCGGCGTTGTCTTGTCGTAACATAATACGATACTCGGCCCTCGACGTGAACATTCGATAGGGTTCCTCGGTGCCTTTGTTCACCAAGTCATCAATCAACACCCCGATATAAGCCTCGGATCGACTCAAAACCAAAGGCTCCAAGCCCCGCAAAGATCGGTGGGCATTTATGCCCGCCATAAGCCCTTGACCAGCCGCTTCCTCGTAACCCGTGGTCCCGTTGAGTTGACCTGCCAAATACAAACCCTGCAAAGCCTTGGATTCCAATGATAAATGCAATTGTGTGGGGAAAAAATAATCGTATTCAATCGCGTAACCGGGGCGGAAAATTCTCGCCTTTTCAAAGCCTTTGACCTGCCGAAGGGCCTTGGTTTGTACTTCTTCGGGCAATGAAGTCGAAAATCCGTTGACATAAACCTCGACTGTGTCCCAACCCTCCGGCTCAATAAACAACTGATGCCGGTCTCTTTCGGCAAATCGATTGATTTTGTCTTCGATGCTTGGGCAATAACGAGGCCCAATGCCCTGAATTCGCCCGGTAAACATGGGTGATTGTTCAAATCCTTCCTGCAGAATTTCGTGAACGCGGGTATCGGTATAGGTAATCCAACAGCTTTTTTGGTGTTCCAGGGCCTTGCTTTCCTTGCGGTACGAAAACTTGCCCGGCCTATCGTCACCTTTTTGCTCTTCCATCAAGTCGTAATTCAACGTCCTCCCATCTACTCTTGGGGGGGTCCCGGTTTTCATGCGTCCACCTTCCAGGCCCTCGGCCTTGAGCTGCTCTGTAATCCCGTACGATGCCGACTCACCCGCCCTTCCGCCGCCCAATTGTTTCTCGCCCACATGAATTAAACCATTCAAAAAGGTGCCTGTGGTCAAAACAACACGGGGTGCCCGGATTACCTGGCCCAAGCCCGTAATCACCCCTTGGACTTTACCTTGTTTCAACAACAACTGCTTTACGGAATCCTGTCGAAAGCTTAGGTTGGGGATTTGTTCCAAGCGGTATCGCCAATTGGCCGCAAACATAAAACGGTCGTTTTGGGTCCTCGGGCTCCACATAGCAGGTCCCTTGGAGCGATTAAGCATCCGAAACTGCAAAGCCGAATAATCCGAAACCAAGGCCGATAATCCCCCCAAAGCATCGATTTCACGAACAATTTGTCCTTTGGCCACACCACCCATAGCGGGATTGCAAGACATCTGTGCAATCGTTTGCATGTTCATGGTCACCAAAAGCGTTGACGAGCCCATATTGGCCGCTGCGGCAGCGGCTTCACAGCCGGCATGACCGGCACCAACAACGATGATATCAAAATCCCAATGTTCCACGTAGAACGCCTTTTGGCGCTGCAAAAATAGACTTTTCCTTGCCGCTCTTATCCTTTTGGGGATAGATGAGTTCCTTGTTCCACGTGGAACAATCAGGCTTTTATTCTGGACCTTATGGCCAAAGCCTCCTCCTCGTGTCTCCGCATAGTCCTTTTGTCCAGATCGGTTTGGTCGTCGTATCCCAACAAATGCAAAAGGCCGTGAACCAAAACACGGTGCATCTCGTCTTCAAACGACGCGCCCCAAACCTTGGCCTGCTCCCGAATCATGCTTGGACTGATACAGCATTCACCGTGAATGATGCCGTCCTTGGGATTCTCGCTGTAATCAAAAGTCAAAATATCGGTGTCGCCCTCGTGATTCAAAAACTCCTGGTTCAAGTTCTCCATCCAGGCCGATGAACCAAAAGCATAGGAAAGGTGTTCAATTCTTGCCTCGTGCTGGGCAGCCACCTCCACCAACCAAGATCGCAGCCAGCGTCGCTTTGGGGGCAAAGGCATGCCATCAGCCGAAACAAAAGTGATCATCGGGAGGGTGGCGATTGGCGTAGTTTGCTTTGATACCTCAAATTGCGTTCGCGGTAATAAGCATTTAAATCAGGAGCGGCGGGCTTGTAAGCGCCCTGTTTATTGATGTTAAGTCGCTGAATGGGGTCCAAGGACGACCCGGTTCTGTCCTGGTTTTGTTGTTTGGCGCTTTCGGAAGAACGACTTTGTTCCATTTCTCGCTCCTGTTCTGCCTTCTCAGCCTCCAACATTCGGCTCAAAATTTGTTGCTGCCTTTGCAGGCTTTCCATGCTAATCTTTTTGTTGACCAGCTCCTTTTCGGTTTGTTCCATTTGTTTGACGGCTTCCTCGATGGCTTGGCGGCCGGGCTGGTTCCCCCCTTCTTTGTTAAGCTCCTTGAGGATTTTTTCCATTTCGCGCCTTATGGCTTCTTGCTGGGCGACCATTTGCGCAAACTCTTTACCTCCTTCGCCCCTGGAAGGCTTGTTCCCGGCCTTGGATTCGCCCTGGCCTTGACCCTTGCTTTTGCCCTGCTGTTCCTGCATTTGATTGCTCAGTTTCTTTTGCATGCTGCGCAAGCGAGACATTCCGGAGCCCCCGGGTTTGGGTTTTTTGCATTGCTGATTCCCGGGCATTTGGCTGGCCTTCTGTTCGGTCGCTTGCTGCAACAATTCCGACAAAAGGTTGGCAAGGTTGTTGGCCGCCGTCATGGTGTATTGCTGGCGGCCTTTGGCCCCGTTGACATCCCTTTGGTTCATCCGCTCCAGGGTGGCCTTGTAGTGTTCTTCGAGTTCCTTGATTTCTTTTTGGACAGGGGCCTGTATTTGCCAGACGCGACGCGATAAAGCTTCCAGGCTGTCTTTCATGGGATCCAATTGCTCACGCAAACCAAATTGCTCACGAGATAATTGCACAAAAACCTGGGAATAGTTGGTTTGGTCTTTGAGGCGGTCCATGATGGCCTCCTGATCAAAGGAAAACTTGAGAACACGACCCAAGAGACGGCGCATGGCCCGGAGATCTTCCTCCAGTTCTTCCATTTCCTGCTGAGCCAATTGCTTTTGCATTTGGTTACTCATTTGGCGCATTCCGGCTGCCGCTTTTTGCTGTTTTTGTGCGGATTTGCTTCGGTTTTGTTGGTTTTTGGCTTGATTTTCGGCCTCTTCCTGATCCTTGGTCACTTCTTCGCCTTGGTCTTCCAGACCATCCAGGTCTTTGGGGCGCTCAAGCTCTTGGTTCTTTTCCTTGGTTTTCTCCCAGTCCTTGAGAAGGTCTTTGGTTTCTTGACGCAACTTTTCTTGTTCTTCGGCTACTTTATTCAGGTCCTGTTCGGGGTTTTTGGTTTTCTGCGCCAAATCTTCTTGCTGCCGGGCCAGTTCCTCCAATTTCTTCATGGCTTTTTCTATACGATCCTCAACCTCTAACTCCTTGAAGAACTGCAACATACGGTCCAATTCTTTGCTAACTCTGCTCTGGTCTTTCTCGAGTTTTTCGAGTTGTTTCTGGATTTCGGGTTTGGCCGCTTCGTCTCGTAACATTTTTTCTATGCTACGCAGCATTTCCTTCATTTCTTCGTTGAGTAATCTCTCCGCCATTTCTTTGATTTTCTCCTGTTTTTCAAGGATTTGAACGGGGGTTTCAGCGGATGATTTTTGTTGTTGTAACTCTAGTTTTTTTTGAATTTCTTCGACCTCTTCGATGGCCTGACGTTGTTCGTTCCTTAATTTTTCCAGGTCTTTGCGGTCTTCAAAGCCCCACTCCTTTTGCTGTTTAAGACGATCAGATAATTTACGGGTCTGCTGTTGAGCCTCTTGCATGTCCTTGTCTGCTTTTTGAAAACCCGTAGACGTTTCACGCGATAAGGCTTCAAGGGCCTGGGCTTTTTCACGCTCAGAGGATAAGCGCCATTCAAACAGGGCGGAGCGACTTCGTTTATAGCCAGCCGGCTGATCGTTATCCTCCACTTCCAATCCGTACCGAAGGCCGTCCCCGGGGTTTAAACCCATTTTGAGGGGGTCAACAACTTCCTCAAAACGCCTTTCGGCAATCCCCCCCTCCCAAGCAAAGGGCAAAAATTGCTCTTTGGAATCAAAGTCCTTTTGACCAGCGCGCTTGATCCAATAAACCCAATGCAAACTTCGGAGGCCGTAATCATCCCATGCCCTACCCGAGACCAAAGGGGGCTCCAGAGGATCCGCAGACTCCTTAACCTCAACCTCAAGACCCGGAGGCATGTCTTCAACCAAATCAACACCAAAAGCCAACGTATCCGCTTCTTGGCCCTGGTTGCTGTACAAAAGCAGTTTGTACGCGCTGCTAAGGGCTGGAATCCAACGCAGCGAATAGCGCTGCCCCGTTGAAGCATCGTTTTCGCGTACTCCAAAACGAGGAGCGGTCGCTTCCGGGGTCAAGAGGCCCAAGCCGTTGCTGTGCTTGCTATCCACAACAAAACGCAAAGACGTACCCCTTGGAACCTGAACATCTCCGCTATTCAATAGACGTTCAGCCGCTTTACCGGTATGAGGAGGGTATTCTATCCACAAAGCCAATTGCAACAGCGTGGGTTTATGAAAAACCGTCAATTGTTCTTCGGACGAAGAAAACCCGGAAGCGCTAAACCAAAACGATCCGGAACGCCGAACATTGGGAACTTTAAAAGCAAAACGACCCGGAGAAATTCGGCGCATTTTGTAGGCCTGCTGGCCCCAATGAACCAATGCTTCCTGAGGAATTTCTCTTCCGGAAATTTCAAGCTGAACATCCCATTCTGAACCCGCCTCAACGCGCAATGGCGTTTGATCCCAATCAAACTCAAAGGGGGCGGGAAGCGTGTAACCTACATTGTAACGAAGTATTCGACCGGTTCCAACCGACATCACATCAGGAACCCAAAACCACAAAAACAACCATAAAGCCGCTAAAGGAACCACAACCCAGGCATAGGGTTTCAATTTGGACCAAGGAACAATCGCCGAAAAAGCCAAGGACCTTACCCATCCATGCCGCTGCTCCAAACTGGCCTCTATCAAATCGCGGGAAACCCCCTGATCCGCTTCGGTCTGTAAATCCACCATATTCAAAAGCTTGTCTTGAATTTGAGGATAATAAACCCCGATTCGTAGAGCCGCTTCGCGACGAGACATGCGCGGCAAACGGCCCTTCCACCGTAACCAAGGTAGAAGAACCCCAAAAGCCAAGACCAACAAATTCACCAATACATACCCCAACAACAACCACAAGCGCAAGGCGCTACCCATCCAGGTATAAAAAGCACCGGCAGCCAAGAGCATCCACGGCAAAACCAAAACAGCAACCCAAACCAAAAACCCCCGCACCATACGCCAACCGTAGTAGTGCCGAATGGTAGCATCCAGCCGTTGGTTGATGTCATTCAAAGCCTTCATGGCTTGTTAGGGCCTTCAGACAAAACCAAAGAAACCGGACAATGGTCCGAATGAACAGCCTCCGGGTGCAAAGCGGCCCCCTCCAGGCGATTCCTTAACGATTGGCTGAAACAATGGTAATCAATCCGCCAGCCCTTGTTTTTGGCGCGGGCCCCTTGACGATACGACCACCACGAATAAGCAACTTCCGTTGGAAATAGCATTCGGTAGGCATCACAAAACCCACGGTCCAAAAACGAATCAAACCACGCTCTTTCCTCGGGCAAAAAACCAGACGAGTGGGCATTGCCCACAGGATCATGGATATCAATGGCCTGATGACAGATATTATAATCCCCCGCAATCACCAAACCCGGCAATTGGTTCGCTAATTCCTGAGCGTACGAACCAAAAAAATCCAAAAACCTCATTTTATAGGCTTGGCGCTCGTCACCCGAAGAACCCGAAGGCATATAAACCGTCATAAAAGAAATATCCTCGAAATCAAGACGTAAAACGCGGCCTTCAAGGTCAATCCAATCCTGTCCACAGCCTCGGACTACCGATATCGGTTGTCTACGGCTCAAAATAGCAACCCCGCTGTATCCTGGTTTTTGAGCAGATTCAGCATAAAATTGATAGCCCGCTTGGATGAAGGGAGACCAATCAAACTGATTCTCAAAAGCCTTAATCTCTTGCAGCCCTATAACATCAGCATTCTGCTCCAACAACCAGGTGCTTAAGCCCTTGGTTTCTGCAGCACGAATACCGTTGACGTTATAGGAAATAAATTTCATTTGAGAATACCCGCCTTCAAAATGCGAACATCCGTCGATGGACGATCAGCGCCGCCGGTCGCTGTTTTGGCTATCTTATCCAAAACATCCATTCCTTCGATTAATTGACCAAAAACCGTATACCCCCCGTCAAGATGAGGGGTCCCACCCTGTTCACGGTACATCCTTTTTTGTTCCTCGCTGTAACGACGACCGGAACGAGCTTCCATGGCCGCTAAATCAGCATCTTTCCAGGTACGGCCTTGAACAATGTAAAATTGGGAACCGCTGGATTCTTTGCGCGGATTCATGTTATCCCCTAAGCGAGCCGCAGCCAAAGCACCCTTGACATGGATCAAGGAATCCACAAATTCCGCAGGAATCGTATAGCCAGGACCGCCATTACCTAGCATCTGACCGGGTTTGGCGTCTTTTGAATCCGGGTCACCCCCTTGAATCATAAAATCCTTGATCACCCGATGAAATAAAACCTGATCGTAATAACCCTCCTTGATGAGTTTCAAAAAATTATCTCTATGCAGGGGGGTTGCATTGCTAAGTTCAAGAACCATGCGGCCCTCGGTGGTTTCTAAAAAAACTTTCACCTCTGCGGGTTTAGAAGATCCTTTGCTGGGAAACCCGCTCCCGTGGTCCAAAGACATCGATCGGTAAGGGAAAAATCCAAGAAAAAGTATGGCCCCTAAAGACCATAAAGCTTGGTTGGAAAGGGTGAGATTAATCATCGCTATGAAATATTTGGTTTTTCAAAAATAAGACGCACAGCTTCCTCAAAAACAGGATCGTTCTCTCGGAAAAATTGAACAGCACAGGCCCTCAACAGAGCCTCCTGTTCTGATAAACCCGTAACAGCGGGCTTGCGCAGGACCTTGTAATGAGGCCAACCCCCGGAATCCCTACCTTGAAACTCAAAGTACTCAACAAAAGATAATAGTTCACAGGCGGCAATGTGCATAAGATCCTGTTTTTCTTCTTTGGTAAACTCCCGTAATCCCTGGCCCAAAACATTAACCCCAATCAAAAAAAGTAAACCGTTCATATCCGGTTTTTTACCAACTTGTTGTTCTAGATGAGCTAGCAATGCTTGCCATTCTCGCGCCTGTTCACTCAATTCCAGACGACCCTGTAAGCGTTGATTCAAAATGTTCATGATTCCATTAGTTGAAAAGAGTCCGCGTCGTTCAAAAATGGGTAGGCACGACGAAAAACATTCAAAACATGGATATCCAAGAAACAAGAACCTATACCGGATTCATGGTTCATTTGAAGTAAAATCCTGCCATCCGGGCCCAAAACCATCGATTCGCCGGAATAAACCGTACCCGTAGCGTCCGTTCCAACCCGGTTAACACCTACCACGTAGGCTTGATTTTCGATGGCTCGTGCCATTAACAAAGACCTCCACGCATGAGCTCTCGCTTGAGGCCAATTGGCCACACAAAACAAAAGCTGATAATCCTTACGATAACGCAACCAAACCGGAAACCTTAGATCATAACATATACTTGGTAAAATACTCCATGGTTCGTCATGCCAAAGAACACGCGATGATCCTGAATGGTAGGACCGGTTTTCGCCTGCCAAACCAAAAAGATGTTTTTTGTTATACGGTTGATAAATAAAAAGTTCCTTCTGGGGTTGAACGGCAATCAAACGGTTGTACAAACGCTCATTTTGATAATAAGCCATTGACCCAGCTACGGTTAGATTATATTTTTTAGCGGTTTCTTGCATCCATTGCAGAATGAAAATTTGTTGTTCCTTTATCAAAGAAATATCATCACTTAAATTCCAATCGGTAACAAATCCTTGCGCGAACATTTCCGGTAAGAGCAACCACCCCCCCTTTTCCTTTACAATAGGGTTTTCCTTTAACAATAGATCAATCGCCTTAAGACTATGAATAGGGTCTTTCCAGACGGCATTGTTTTGAACAAGATGAACCCACATGGCTTCAAAAACCTAAATATTGACGCAAATTACCCAAACCTAATTCCATTTTTTCTTTGCTTTTGGCAAAACATAAGCGCATTAACAAAGGTCCTTCCTGGGACGTGTTCTCCATAAACGGAGAAAAAGGAATCATAGCACATCCTGCTTTCAAAGCCCATTCCTCAGCCAATACCAAATCCGATGGAGAATTAGATAGAAACGAAAAGTCAAGCCATTGAAAATAAGTTCCTTGAACAGGAACAGCCTTGATCGGAGTGGATTTCAATAACGAAAACAAAAAATCACGTTGATCCAAATAAAAGGAGGCAATTTCCTTGCGAACCGAATCGTGTTGTAAAAAAATCTCAAAGCTGCGTTGCATTAATGAATTGACACAAAAAACATTGTATTCGTGGTGTTGACGCAATCGTAACATCCAAGCCTCAGAACCCGCAGCATAACCCAATTTCCAACCGGTACAATGGTACGTCTTCCCAAAAGAATGCACAACCATGATCCGATTTTGGTTGTTTTTTAACGTAAGAAGACTTTTGAAGGGGGATTCAAAAACCAAATAAGCATAAACCTCATCACCCAACACAAACAAACCTTGGTGCTCCTCCAAAATAGACTCTACCGCTTTGAAATCTTCCTCAGACCAACAATAACCGCTGGGATTATGGGGGTTATTAATTAACCACAATTTGGTTTTGTGACTAATAGCATCGCGAATTCTATTCCAATCCAATGAAAACCCGTATTCTGGATTAAAATCCATAGCAACCCGAACCGGAACGGCACCAACCGAACGAACAACCGGTGCATACGAATCATAAGCGGGATCCAAAATCAAAACCTCATCTCCAGGCGCTAGAACCGAAACGATGGCATCATGCAAAGCCTGTGTAGCCCCAGCAGTAACCGTTATTTGAGTATTTTGGTCAAGAAAAACACCAAAGTCTTCCTGCCAAATTCGTGCAATTTGCTGACGCAATCCCAGCAAACCAAACGACGGAACATACTGGTAGTAATTTTCTTGCAAAGCTTCCTGAACCGCAGCCAAAAGCAAAGCGGGGGGTTGATGATCCGGGAAGCCTTGTCCCAAATTGACCGCTCCCGATTGAGCGGCCCAAGCGTTAACGCGGGTAAAAATACTGGTTTGCTGATCCATCATGCCGACGCCAAAAATACGGGGAGCCAGGATGAAGGATTTGAACAAACCAAAGAACTATAAAAAGGTATTTTTTTTGTTTTTATACTTTAGGGCTGTGGAAAAGTGGATAATCACTTATTCCTCCATTATACACGGGTTTATCCACTCAAAAAAAGATAAAAACTACCTTAAAAACCATAGAAAAGCATAATTACATTCCACTTGTGAATAAGTGTATAGATAACAGGACAAAAGTTATCCTTATCCACATGGAATAACCCCGTACCCGATGGTGGACAAAAAGAAGGCTCCTTTTATTATACACTTTTTATCCACGCCAAAATGGGTGATTTGCACAGGTTTTCCATAGAATATCCGGAACCAAATACCGTACAGAAAGCCCTTGAGCAAGGCGACGACGAATCAGCGTTGAAGAAATTTCGATTTTGGGAGCTTCAACCAAACGGTGAGGAACCGGGTTTTCGGGTAATTGACCATCGAAATGCCGCGGATAAACCCACAAAGGCCAGGAATTCAGAATCAACTCGTAATTTTTCCAACGGGTAAACTGAATTAACTGATCCTCACCCAGTAACAAAACAAAAGAACGATCGGGATAAAGATTCCCTAGGTGTTCAAGGGTTCTGTGGGTATAGGAAGGAAGGGGAAAGTCTTTTTCGACTGTACAAAGCTTTAATCGAGGATTATCCTGAATACAGGTTTCAATCCAGCTGGCTCTGGTTTCAAAGTCAAGCATATGATCACCGCTTTTGAGGGGATTTTGCGGTGAAAGAACCAACCAAACTTCCTCCATTTCCGATAAGGAAGCAAAGTATTCAGCAAGGATGAGGTGGCCCTGATGAATGGGATTGAACGAACCAAAAAACAAACCCGTAAGCTTAGTCATGTTGGAACGACGTTGATTGGGGCTGGTAACCGGCTTTTTGAAACAAGTCCAATAGGGCCTCTTGGGCTACTTTAAGGTCATCGTTCGGAATAACCGTATCAAAAAATACCGCCTCGGCCATTTCTGCTCTGGCTTTGTCCAGACGCATGCGGATTTTGGTTTCACTTTCTGTTTGACGACGTCTTAACCTCATTTCCAAAACCGAAATATCCGAAACTCCAACAAAAAGGGCTTTTGTTTGATCAGGAAATGCTTTTTTGAAGGCCAAACCCCCGCGCACATCCAAATCAAAAAGCATAGGTATACCGGACTCAAGGGAATCCAAAACCGGATGCAGGGGAGTACCGTAAAAATGACCGGGATAGACCTCTTCCCATTCCACAAAAAAACCCTCGTTTATTTTGTTACGAAAATCCGATTCACTCACAAAAAAATAATCATGACCATCTTTTTCGTGTGCTCGCGGAGGGCGGCTGGTATAAGAAACAGAAAAGTTGAAATCCGGGAACAGGGATTGAATAAAGCGGACCAAAGTCGTTTTACCCGCCCCGCTGGGTGCCGAAAAAACAAAAAACAATGGATTCATTTACAATAAATTGGCAGCCTGTTCCTTTATTTTTTCTAACCACTCTTTGGCCATGACAACCCGGTGCTGAATTTCAAAATCAGACGCCTTGGAGCCGATGGTATTCACTTCTCTTCCAATTTCCTGGGCAACAAAACCAAGTTTACGCCCTTGTTCGCTCTCGTTTTCCAAGACGCTTTGCGCTAATTCAAGATGAGCACCCAAACGCACCAATTCTTCCGAAATATCCTTTTTTTCCAGATAAAATAGGATTTCCTGTTCCAAGCGAAGGGGATCTGGGGACCATCCGGGGGGTACGTTGGCGGGGTTTTTCCATTCGTCCAGAAATTCGTTGATTTTTTGACGGACGCTTATGCTTTTTTTGGAGTCGTTCTCGGAAATAAACGTGAGTAGTTTACGGATTTCGTTAAGGTAATCCTGGATAACCAGGGCTATGCTGCGGCCTTCGTTCTGACGAAATTCCTGGCAGGAACGAATGGCCGAATTCAACGCCGTTCGGTACGTCGCCAACGCATCAAGGTCCAAGGCCAAGGGGCTTGCGGATTCCGCTTGGGGAGAAGAATCCTTGAAAAGCAAAGGATGTTTGGCGGCCAATTCTAACCAAGCTGTTGATTCCTCCGGCGAAGGTTTCATTGTTGGGTTTTTGGAGACCAACCAGCTTTGCCAGGCCCCCCAAACCTCATCCAAAATGTCGGCGCGAAGGGAGCGCGACGAACCTATTCCCTTGGTGGCGGAATCTTCCTGGTAAATTTGTAGGGTGATTTTGCCGCGAATAAATTCCTTTTGAAGGGTTTTGAGGGTTTCTGCTTCGAAGGCGGACCAGGACTCACCCCATCGGCATTGAATATCCAGGCCTTTACTGTTCAATGTTTTGATTTCTATTCGGTAGGATTGGTCGCCAAGCATCAAGGTGGCCTGACCAAAACCCGTCATGGAGGTGGTTTTCATAAAGGCTCAAAATAGATACGAACCTGCGCAAAAACATCGTCGGAAGGATAGCCTTTGCCGATAAGGTAACGGGATAATTTGGCGCAAAGTTTTTGGCGCTGGCGATAATCGATAGCCGGTTCGTTCGCGGTAAGCAAGGCCCATTTGGCCTGGGCCAGGGCCGGTAACGCCGTTCGGTTGGGATCCAATTCCAAGCACCAGGAACGGGCCTCTTCCAAATAATCCTTTAATCCCCACAACATCAA
This sequence comes from Bacteroidia bacterium, assembly GCA_049431025.1. Classification (GTDB taxonomy): domain Bacteria; phylum Bacteroidota; class Bacteroidia; order UBA7662; family UBA7662; genus SYHX01. The sequence goes on from JBMTCP010000008.1 coordinate 28,927, forward strand.
ACCATGACGAATTTTATTCCATCCCCATCGGGCTCGACCGCAGCGATCGCGGCAATAAATTTCAACAAAGCGTCGGTTGTCCACAAAGCGCTCCCGCACAAGCCGTTCCAATATTTCATTTTGTTGTTCGGCGGCGAGATTAGTGCGGTTCAGCTTTTGTTGAATATGCCAAACACAGCACTCTTTTCGGGAACAAAGCGCCATGAGCCGCTGTAGAACGCGCTGTGGGTCGTCAGGGGTGTCTTTTTTCAAAATCAACACGAAGCAATCGCTTTCAAATTTCGGTATTTTTACCCATTCCCATGAATCCCGAACCCAAACTTTCTTGGAATTTGCAAGGCATCGCCCAAGCGGTTCAGGGTTCGGTTTGGGTGCGTCAGGGTTCATCGGCGACACAAAGTGTAAGCGAATGGGTTTACGATACACGCCGGTGTACACACCCTGAACGGGGTCTTTTTTTGGCTTTGTCCGGCACAAATTCCGGGCGGGATGGTCATCACTTTTTGGATGAGGCGTACCGTTTGGGCATAAGGAATTTTTTGGTAAAGGAAGGCCACGTTGACTCGTGGCCACCCGAGGATTTGACGGTTTCTGTACTGGCGGTACCGGACCCCCTCAAGGCCTTGCAAGAACTTGCGGCCATCCACCGGCATCGCTGGGGTGGTGACGTATGGGCTATTACGGGCTCCAACGGCAAAACCCAGGTCAAAGAATGGATGGCAGAAATGCTCCAGGGCCAAACCCGCTTTTGCAAGACCCCGGGTAGTTTTAATTCCCAGTTGGGCTTGCCTTTATCGGTTTTGGGCGCCACCCGGGATTGCCGTTTAGGGGTTTTTGAAGCGGGAATTTCCCAAGAGGGTGAAATGAAAGCCCTTGCCCGGATCCTTAGGCCTCAGGGAGGCCTTCTGACGCATTTTGGTGAAGCACACCAGGAAGGGTTTTTGAGCACAGCTCATAAATTGAAGGAAAAACTAAGTCTTTTTGAGGGCTGTACCTGGGTTGTTGCCAGGGCCGACTTGGAGGAAGAACACCAAAAAGTTTGGCGAGACCTGGTCTTGCGTAACCCACAAACCGGGTTTCATTGGTGGATCCCGGAAGCTGCCTCTGAAAGGTTGGCTTCGTGGTTTGAAGAATTGGTGAAGGAAGGGGCAAGCAGGAAGCAGTTGCACAGCTGGAAACTACTCGCCCAACCCGATCAAGCGAAAAACCCGAATAGACATGAATTGTGTTGCGAAGGCAAAACACCGGTGGTTTTTGATGTTCCGCGTTCCGGGGAAGCTGTTTTGGAAAACATGGTTGGTACAGTCTTGACCCTTATGGTTGGGGGTTATTGGTCCAACGAATGGGCTCCCCGATGCGCCGAGCTGAGAACGCTGTCCATGCGCATGGAAATCAAGGAGATACCGGGTTCTTGTCGTTTGTTGAACGACAGTTACAGCCTGGATTTGGATTCCTTTCAATGGGCTTTGCGGGAATGGGCATTGCAGGTTGGAGATTCAGAAGGTATTGTGGTATTGTCCGAGCCCGATACCCGAGAACAAACGCCGTTGGAGCCTTTTTTGCAAACCCTGCAACGGTATCCGTGGAAACGTCTTTATTTGGTAGGACCGCGCTGGAAGGAACAGGCTTGGACGCCCCAGTCGAATCAAATCGTGGATTTTTTTGAGGACACCAATCAATTGTTACAACAATGGCCATTAGGCCAAAGCGCCCATGCCTGCATTTTGCTGAAAGGCGCCAGAAAGTTTGGCTTTGAACGGATTGAGCAAAAGCTTTTGGTTCAGGGCCATCAGACTGTTTTGGAAATTGACTTGGAAGCGGTACGGCACAATTTCGGGATTTTTCGCTCCTTGGTCTCGCCGGGGGTTCGCATGATGGTTATGGTCAAAGCGGGTGCCTACGGGAGCGGGAGCGTTGAAATTGCTCGAGCCCTACAAGAGGCGGGGGTTGATTATTTGGCCGTGGCCAGTGCAGGCGAAGGTATAGAGTTAAGGCGCGGAGGCGTTCATTCCCCGGTATTGGTCATGAACTGTGGTCCAACGTCAACCGATACGGTTTTGCAATACGGACTGGAACCGGATTTGTACGCTCTGGACGAAATACGCCGTTGGACCAAGGCCCTAAGAGAGCCCGCTTTTTTTCATTTGCCCCTGGATACGGGCATGCGCAGGCTGGGCTTGGGTATGGAAGACCGCGAAGAAGCCTTGAACTTATTGTCCCAATCGGCCCAAAACATCAGAATACGCAGCATTTATACGCATCTCACCTCCTCTGAGGAGCCTGCTCAGGATAGTTTTAGTGCCGGTCAATGGCAGAGCCTTCAGGATTTTGTTGGTGCATTTGAAAAGCGTATGGGCTATAGGCCCTTGGTGCACGCGCTGAATACCGCAGGGATTGTTCGTTTTCCGGATTACCAAGCGGATATGGTCCGTTTGGGCTTGGGTTTATATGGTCTGGATTCCACGAACATGCTTCAGGAAAGACTGAAGCCACTAGCAAAATTCAAAACTATTTTGGTTCAGACCCATCAACTAAAACGCGGTCAAACCCTGGGCTATGGTAATCAGGGCGTAATGAATCAAGACGGGGTTGTAGGGGTATTGCCCGTGGGGTATGCTGACGGCTTGACAAGAACCCTGGGCATGGGAAAGGCGTCCTTCCTGATTAACGGATCTTGGGCCCCTACCATTGGGAGGATTAGCATGGATTTCTGTTTGATTGATTTAACGGATATTCCGGCTCATGTTGGCGACGAGGTCGTTTTGTGGAGCAATACGCGTGATGTGAGAGCCTGGGCAGAAGCCAGCGGCACCATACCCTATGAAATTTTGACCGGCTTATCTCCAAGGGTGCAGCGGGTGTACATTCGGGGTTAAAGACCCGTTATTTTTGGGGAATCAATTACCCCACCCCGCAACCCCCATTTGAGCGTAATCAATGTTATCAAACACCGCTATTTTAGTTTACCACAAGCCTTTTGTCAGGCTGATCATGGTGTTGATGATTATTATGGGTTTGGGCGTAAGTTCGGCCTGTTCCAGCAGACGTAAGGGTCGTAACAAAAAATGCAATTGTCCGTCCATTGGTGCCGTTTATCCCTCGCAAGAGAGCAAAACGGCCCTCAACCGGACCCCCAATTCCATCAACGACCGTAGTTAGATATGCCTCAACGACAAGGCAGTTTGGATCAAGCTCCGACCGGTGTTCCGTTGCAGGTTGTTCGCCTGGACGAAAGTGATTTGTCCCTCAAACTCATGGAGATGGGGTGTTTACCCGGAGAAAATTTAGAAATATTGCATCGCGCCACCGGCGGTGATCCCTTGGCCATCAAGGTAATGGATTATGTGCTGGGATTGAGGGCCCGCGAAGCCGCCGCCGTATGGGTTTCATGGGGGGATACCCCATTGCGTAACTTGTGGAATTCGGAGACCCCATGAGCTTACCCCAAATTTTTTTGGCCGGGAACCCCAACTCTGGGAAAAGCACCCTCTTCAACGCTCTTACCGGGTTGCATCACAAAACGGCTAATTTTCCGGGCGTCACGGTAGAAAGCCTTCAGGCTGAAATGAATATACCGGAGATTGGGCGAACGACCATCGTTGATTTACCGGGAACCTACAGCTTGTACCCTCAATCCCAAGATGAATGGGTTGCCTGTCATGCTTTGGTCAACGCAGCCGCCCTGAAGGTTCCGGTTTTGGTGGTGGTGGTGGTGGATGCGGCTAACCTCAACCGCAGCATGTTGCTTATCAGCCAAATTCAGGAATTGGGGGTGAGCATGCGGATTGTGCTTAACAAAGCCGATCGGGTGGCCAGCCCTGGGCTTAAAGGGGTTGTGCAATGGTTTGAGAACGAATTGAAGATCAAAGCACAGGCCTGCGATGCCCGTAAGGGCACCGGTATGAGCGAACTGACCAAAATTTGGGGGCGCGCCTTGTCCTCGGCCCACGAGGAAATCGGAAAAGCCAACAAGGGCGACTGGGCCGCTTCTTGGAACCGGGTATTTGGGCAGGGTCTGGACACGCAAGACCAGGGCAACGAAGAGATTCGCACACAGCATTCAAGCGAGACCATAGACCGGTATCGTCGAATAAACCAGGCCCTCAAAACCTGCCCTATCCACGAAACCAAAGCCAAAGCCGCTTTACCCAACGGCCCGGATCGTATTTTACTTCACCCCGTGGGGGGAATGCTGGTTTTTGTAGCGGTCATGGCTTTAATGTTTCAGGCTCTGTTTGCCTGGGCCTCTTATCCAATGGAGGGAATCGAAAACATGATGTTATGGGCAGGCGAATATTTACGACAGGTACTTGAGCCTCGTTCACAGGCCCTTAGCAACTTGATAACCAAAGGGTTAATGCCGGGCATTGGGGGCGTTTTGGTTTTTGTGCCCCAAATCTTTTTGTTGTTTTTCTTTTTGGTGGTACTGGAGGAAAGCGGATACATGGCCAGGGTGAGTTATTTGATGGACCGCAACCTCAAAAAAATTGGCCTTAATGGCAAATCGATTGTTCCCATGCTGGGCGGATTTGCTTGTGCGGTTCCGGCTATTGCGGCTACTCGTAACATTGTTTCGTGGAAAGAACGTTTATCGACGATTATGGTACTGCCGTTGATGAGTTGCAGCGCTCGCTTGCCTGTGTATGCCCTCTTGATTCAATTTGCTGTACCTGAAGGTTATTTCATGGGGATTTTTAGCCTGCAGGGCCTAACCATGATGGGATTGTATCTCATGGGAGTGCTTGCTGCCGTTTTATCAGCGTTGGTCATGAAATTTTGGATACGCGAAAAAGGCCCCTCGTATTTTATGTTGGAAATACCGACGTATCAATGGCCGGTATCCCGCAATCTATGGCAGGTTCCTTGGCGCTATTGCATGAGTTTTGTTCAAGGCGCCGGTAAGGTGATCGTATTGGTTTCGCTTTTGCTTTGGGTATTGGCGAGTTTTGGTCCTGATCACGGCATTCAAGACACGTTGAGCGGTCGTTCCGAGGCCCCTGCCTTAGAAAAAAGTTATGCCGGCGTTTTGGGGAAGGCCCTGGAGCCCGTGATCCGTCCTTTGGGATTTGATTGGAAAATCGGGATTGCCCTGGTTACCTCTTTTGCTGCGCGCGAGGTCTTTGTCGGAACCATGGCCACCATATACGGCTTGGAAGGCGACCCGGAATCGGATGGTAATGTACTCCGCCTCAAAGAGCGCATGCAAAGGGATCGCGTGGAGGGAAGTCAACAACCCTTGTTTAACCGGGCGACGGTTTGGTCGCTCTTGGTATTCTATGCTTTTGCCTTGCAGTGCATGAGCACGGTTGCAGCGACCCGACAGGAAACAAGGTCTTGGAAGTGGCCTTTGATTCAGTTGTTTTACCTCAGCGCATTGGCCTATTTGGCCAGCCTGGCGGTTTATCAATGGAGTCTTTGAGGATAAGGTGGAGCAGGATTACCGTAATCGTGCGGTTTTGGAGCCGCTTATCAAGCCCCTAAGGGCTTACATGGGCAAGGAGGCCGCGGAATGGGTTGCGCAGCTTTTGGTGGTGCATGGCGTTGAACTTTTGATTACCAAGGAAAGGAGTTCCAAGTATGCCGATTATCGCCCTCCATGGAGGCAAAAAGGCCATGTAATTACCCTTAACGCGAATCTTCGACCGCTCAGCTTCTTGTTGATTTTTTTGCACGAATACGCTCACCTTTTGACCTGGGTCGAAAGCGGACCCCGCGTAAAACCTCACGGACCCGAATGGGCATCGGCCTATGCCCGCCTGGTGCACGGAGCTATACGCCGAGGGTTTTTTCCGGAGGCCATGCATGCCCCTCTTCGTCGTGCTATGCGACAACCTCAGGTATCGGGCTGCGCTCAACCTGAACTTATGGAATGGCTACGACAGTTTGAAGGAACGGAAGCCGGATGGGTGCCCCTCGAAAAACTTCAACCCGGGGCTCGTTTTGAAACCAAGGCCGGCATGCTTTTCGAAAAAGGCCCCAAGGGCCGAACCCGTTATCGTTGTCGACGGCTACCAGGAGGCGCGCTTTATGTTATTCACCAAAGTTTATTGGTTCGACCGGTTGAATAATCAACGAAGGCCGTCCCGGTTTTCGTTGGCCAAAGCGCGAATACGTTGCGAAGGGTGGTTTTTGAGTATATCGTAATACGCTTGACCCCGCTCTCGTTGGTTGAGCCGCAAAAGGGCACGGTTATAATCCTTGAGCCAGTTGGGGTATTGACGCAAGGAACGAGAATCGCGCAATTGCATCAAACATTTTTCCATAAAATCAAGGTCTTTTTCGCGACCGTAAACCGCATAAAAACCAAAGAGATTACCGACCATGCTGTTTTCGTTTTGCAAATCATCGGCAATTTTGAAAGCCAGCTCCGGGTTGGATTTGGCGATAGGGCGCAATGCGGCCGCAGTTACCAGCAAGGAGGAATCCGTGGCTATACGCTGTTCCAACCAATTTGCGGGAAGGGCTTTGCCGGAGTCCGCGGTTTCGACAAGCTTAATCAAAGCCCGTTGACGGACCTGGGAACGGATGTCTTTTTCGGCCGTTCTCATCAACAACCCGTACAAAAGCGCGTCTTGTTTTAGCAAAGAAGCCGGTAACGCATCGGCCACCAAACCTCGGATAACGGGTGATGGATCGCGAAAAGCTCTGGCGATTAAATCCTGGTAGGTGACGGCTTCGGTTATCCGGGCCGGGTCGTTCCATGCCCCCCAAAAGCGCTTTGGGTTTTGGAACAAGGCCTCCAAAGCCCGTTTGCGGTCGTAATAAAAGGGCGAACCCTTGAACTGAAAAACAAACTCTTCGAAGGTGCGACCGTCGTTGTATTCGCATAACAATATTCGACCCAAGTTGTGGCCGGTCCACACAGGCACAGGAAAATCAAAACGGAATTCCTGGAATTCCTGGTTGAGAACCACGGTTCTCGCCACCGATGAATCAAAGAAATAGAATTCCAATTGAACGGGTAATTCGAAAACTTGACCGGGTATAGCGCTATGTTTTTGGCGGAACTCAAAAACACATTGTCGACTAAGGCTATCGTAGCGGTATTTCATGTCCACCACCGGATGCCCCTTGGACAAAAACCACTGGTTAAAGAAAACCTGCAAATCCCTACCGGTTACTTCTTCGCAAATAAGTCTAAAATCATGAATTTCAGCGGATTTAAATGAAAAACGACTTAGATACAAACGAATCGATTCAAAGAATGCCCGGTCACCGATGAGGTTTCGTAACATATGAAGAACACGAGCACCTTTGGCGTAACTGTGCCGGTCAAACATGTCTTCGTTGTTTTCGTAGTAATACCGGATAAGGTCCACCTGCTTGCGCTTGGATTCCGCTAAATAATCCCTCATATTCCCTTCGAGGGCGGCATCCGCCTCCTCGGGACCGTAGGCGTGTTCGTACCAAAGCGGCGTTCCGTAGGTGGCAAAAGACTCGTTGAGGCTCAGGTTGCTCCAGCTTTCGCAGGTAACCAAATCCCCAAACCAGTGGTGAAACATTTCATGGGCAACGGTTCCCTCTGCCGAACCGTCCACCAATTCGCGGTTCGAGCGCTGCGCCCATTGCCCAAACACCACCGCACCGGTATTCTCCATGGCGCCGGAAACAAAATCCCGGACGGCGATTTGGTGGTACGAGGACCAAGGGTAATCCACGCCCAGCTTTTGGGAGTAATACGTAAGCATATCCTTGGTTCGGTGGAAGATGCGTTCTGCTTGCGGGGCATAGCGCGGTTCAACATAGTAGTGTACGGGGATATTCCGCCACCGGTCTTTCACCACCGAAAAACGACCCGCAGCAATCATGGCCAAATAAGGCGCATGCGGCAAACGATGTTCCCAAACATCGGTGCGGGTTCCGTCGGGATTTTGTTTCGAAGAAGTCATTAATCCATTCGAAAGGGTAACCATGGAACTGTCCACGGTGATGGCGAAGACCTGGGTTGTTTTTTGGTTGGGGGCGTCTATGGTGGGAAACCAGCAGGAATTATGGTCGGTTTCACCCTGGGTCCAAACCTGCATTGGTTTGTCGGGGTCCACCGAATCGGGGCGGATGAAATACAGGCCCTTTTCGCCCTGGATGGCGGCTGATCCGGGCCCAGCACCCAGGGAATCCGGTGATGCTGTGTATTCCATGTAAATTTCAAATCGCGTTCCGGGTTCCAATTTCCTTGGAAGGTTTAGGGTAACAACCCGTTGATCGTAGGAATACCGTGGTTCCAAGGATTTTGTGGAGTCCGCGTCCAGGGTGCGAAAACGAAGGCGATGTATGCGAAAACCCTGAGCATCCAGGTCCACGCTTTGAATGGAGTAGAACCCTACAGCGGCCTCTATCCAGGCTTTACCGCTTAGTTGCGCGGTTTCAAAAAGGGGTTTTAGGTCGAGCCGGGTATGAATAAGACGAACATCCTTGGGTCTGGACGCCCGGTACACCTTGGTCCAAGTTGCCGCTTTGGAAGAGTCTTGGGGCGGCTGAACCCCCGCATTCCCGGTTTGGGCCCGGTTAGGACCGACTTGCGTTTGGTCTGAGACCGACGTTTTTTTCTTGAAAAGGGGCTGGCATGCCATCAGGCTCCCGGTGAACAGGGACCAAAGGACGAAGCGGGTTAGGGACATTGGAGGTTGAATCATGTTGGCGGGGCTGGCGTTTAATTTCGCAAACTTATGCACCACGACAAGTTCTCGAACAAAGCCCGAATCCGTTGGGGCCAAAACACGGTAGAAGTGGCATCGGATGCGATGGGACAAACGTTTGTGGTGGATTCCAGAACCTATGTTCCCGATATATTGGAAAGGGCTCCCGGCGTATTCCATGTATTGGTTCAGGGAAAATCCCTGCGTTTGCGGCAAATAAGCCGGGACGCCTCGGGGCTTGTTTTGGAATGCAACGGCCGGCGTTACCGGGTAGATATCAAGACCCGCTTGGAAGAAATGCTCGACCAAATGGGCGCATCCAAGTCAAAGTCAAGGGGTCCCGCAACGGTACAGGCTCCCATGCCGGGTTTGGTCTTGAGGGTCATGACCGAGGTTGGCGCTTTGGTTCAAAGCGGGGACCCGCTGGTGGTTCTAGAATCCATGAAAATGGAAAATACCCTGAGGGCCGCCGGGCCAGGTCAGGTTCTTGAAATCCCCGTTCAGGCCGGGCAGGCTGTGGAAAAAGGCCAACTTTTGGTCAAATTTGGTTGAAAACTTTGTATCTTTGCGCTTGCAATGAAAACGGAGGGGGCGAAGGCCCCCTTTTTGTTTTTGGAGCACAACTTTCGCCAAAACGCCCTTTGGGCCATGCAAACCACCGAAACCTCCCGCTCAACCCTCTTGGCCGACCTCAAGGCCTCCGTTCAAACCCTTTTGGATGGGTATTTTGTTGATCAGCCTTGGTTTGTAGTTGAAAGCCGTTGGTCACCCGATGCCCGCAAGCTCATGGTCAATGTGGACGGAGATCAAGGCGTTACCATCGAGGTATGCACGGCGCTTAACCGCGCTTTGGGGGCCTTGGTGGACGAACACCCTTACGATGCACCGGTGGTGCTGGAGGTAGGATCTCCCGGGGCCGATTCCCCTTTGGGCCTCCCCCGCCAATACCCTCAGCACCAAGGCCGGCGATTGCAGGTTACGACCGCCCAAGGGGAAGTCCACGAAGGCCTCTTGATCGACGTTGATCAGGAGGGTTTTGGCCTGGAAACCCCCAAGGAAACCCTGCGTTTTTCGTTTAACCAGGTGCGAACCTCCCGCGTTTTACTTCCGTTTTGATTTTTAAACCCCTCAGTTTGTTCAATATCTATTGTTATGCCTGTTAAAGCCAAAACCCAGCCGTTAAACCAAAACCAGGTTTTGATCAGCTCCTTTTCGGAGTTCAAGGAATTCAAAAACATTGATCGCGCAACAATGATGCGGATCATGGAAGATGTATTCCGCAGTATGGTCAAACGTAAATTCGGAACCGACGAAAACTTTGATGTTATTCTTAACACCGAGAAAGGTGATTTGGAAATTTGGAGAAATCGTGAAATCGTAGAAGATGATTCCGAAGAATTGGGACAGCCCGATAAAATTTCTTTGAGCGAGGCCCGAACCATTGAGCCAGATTTTGAAGTCGGTGAGGAGGTTTCGGACGAAATTAAATTGGACGATTTTGGTCGCCGTGCGGTGTTAGCGGCCCGTCAAACCCTGGTTCAAAGGGTTTTGGAGCTGGAAAAAGATAATATTTATAAAAAATACAAGGACCGTGTGGGTGATATTATCACCGGTGAGGTTTACCAAATTTGGAAAAAAGAAATGTTGGTTTTGGACGACGAGGGCAACGAATTGATTTTGCCCAAGAACGAACAAATTCCGGCTGATTTTTACAAAAAAGGCGATACCCTCAAGGCGGTGATTTTGCGTGTTGAGATGCAGAATATCACTCCCCGCATTATCATTTCACGAACCGATCCGGCTTTCTTGGCCCGTCTTATGGAGATGGAAGTGCCCGAAATTTTTGATGGACTGATCACCATTCGCAGCATCGTGCGTGAGCCCGGAGAGCGCGCCAAAGTGGCCGTCGAAAGTTACGACGATCGTATTGACCCGGTCGGCGCTTGCGTTGGGATGAAAGGATCCCGTATTCACGGTATTGTCCGCGAACTTCGCAACGAAAGCATCGATGTTATCAATTTTACCAACAACCTGGAGCTCTTCATCCAGAGGGCGTTGAGTCCGGCGAGGGTCGTTAGTTTGGAAATCAACAAGGACGCTAACAAAGTCAACGTTTTCTTGAAGCCCGATCAGGTTTCCCTTGCCATTGGTAAAGGGGGACACAATATTCGTTTGGCTGCTAAACTGACCGGTTACGAAATCGATGTTTTCCGTGATGTTCAGGATGATGACTCCGATGTTGATTTGGACGAATTTGCCGATGAAATTGATGGCTGGGTCTTGGATGAACTCAAAGCCTTGGGCTGTGATACCGCCAAGTCGGTAATCAAAATTGGTCTTGAGGAATTGGTTCGTCGTACCGAACTGGAGGAAGAAACCGCCGCCCAGGTATTGGCTATCTTGCGCTCAGAGTTTGAATAAATAGTACCCTTACCCCTAAAAGCCCCAACAAAGAATGTCCGAAGGCACCGTTCGCGTCAAAAAAGCGGCAACCGAGTTCAACATCAGCGTACAGCACCTGGTGGAACATCTTGCCTCCAAAGGATTTAGCGTTGAATCCAACCCCAACGCCAAAATCTCGGAGGAAATGTACCAGATGCTTTTGCGCGATTTTGGACAGGACAAGAAAATCAAAGAGCAGGCTTCCCAAATTCATATTGGGAAGTCGGGGAAAGAAGATCTTGTTCTGGACCAAAAAGCGGTTAGCCAATCGCCCAAATCCAGAGCAGACCAAAAAGAAGTCCTGATCAAGGGCATGAGCCATGCAGTGGCAGCCCCAAGCCCCAAGCCCGCGTCCAAGTCAACGACCAAGACGAGCACCAAAACCACGGTATCGCCAGCTGAAGAGATTCAATCCGAACCGGCCCCCGTTGTCGGGCCAGAAAACACCGCGCCCGCGGTAGAGGCACAACCGGTTGTTGAAGCCAAAGCCGAAACCGCACCCGGGATCAAGGTGGTGGGCAAAATTGATCTGAGCACGACCACCGGCGGAAAAGGCATCAAAAAGTCCCGCAAAAAAGACGAAGTTCCCGCCGCAGAGGGATCAGTTTCTGCTGCCGTAGAAGGCACTGCGTCGGAAACAACGACCGTCTCGGCGCCCAATACAGGCTCGACCCCGGTTGAAACTGCGCATACAGACACGGTTCAGAAACCCGAAACCCCTGTCGAAACACCCCCTGCGGACCAAGTTTCTGCGCCAAAAATGGAGGATGATCTGATTCGGGCCAAAGCCGATCGCCTACAAGGCACAACGGTTTTGGGGAAAATCGACGTCACCCAGTTTGAAAAGCGCAAACCTGTTGCTAGTTCTGCAGCCGATCAGGTCGGCAAACGCAAGCGCAAACGGGTTGATGGCACAACACCGGGTCCCGGCGCCAGTGCTGACCCCAACCAAAGGCCCAGTGTTAGCGGCGTTGGATCCGTATCGGCACGACCGCCCAGAGGCCGTACGGGCGAAGTGGCGGGTCGTCGTGGTGCGGGCCCTGCGGGTCCCAAGGCCGAATTGACCGAAAAGGAGATTCAAGACCAAATCAAAGCCACTTTGGCACGATTGCAAGGTGGTAGAGGAACCAATACCCGTTCCAAGTTCAAGAAGCAAATGCGTCGTTTGGAGGGCGAAGAAAACTCCAGCAACGATAACAACAAAGAACTACGTGGTGGTAAAACCAAGCTTCAATTGACCGAATTTATCACGACGGGTGAATTGGCCGGTTTGATGGACGTCGCTGTTGGCGAGGTCATTATGAAGTGTTTTGCTTTGGGCATTGTGGTTACCATCAACCAGCGACTCGATGCTGAAACCATTGTCGTTGTTGCGGATGAGTTTGGTTATGATGTCAGCTTTATTTCAGCAGCGGCGGATGAGCCGCAATTGGAGGAAGCCGACAATCCGGATAATATGCAAGACCGTGCGCCTATTGTTACCATCATGGGACACGTTGACCACGGTAAAACCTCGTTGTTGGATTATATCCGTAAAGCGAATGTTATCGCCGGTGAGGCCGGTGGAATTACCCAGCATATCGGGGCTTACGAAGTAACACTGCCCAACCAAAAACACATTACCTTCCTGGATACCCCCGGTCACGAAGCTTTTACGGCAATGCGTGCCCGCGGTGCCAAGGTGACGGATATCGTGGTTATTGTGATTGCTGCCGATGATCAGGTTATGCCCCAAACCAAAGAGGCCATCAGTCACGCCCAGGCTGCCGGGGTTCCCATGATTTTTGCCATTAACAAAGTGGATCGCCCCGAAGCGAATCCCGAAAAAATTCGTGAGCAATTATCGGCCATGAACATTTTGGTAGAAAGCTGGGGCGGCAAGTACCAAGACCAAGAAATTTCGGCCAAAAAAGGTCTGAACGTTGACTTACTCCTCGAAAAAATACTTTTGGAAGCCGAAATTCTCGAGCTCAAGGCCGACCCCGACAAACGTGCGGTGGGAACGGTTATCGAGGCTTCTTTGGATAAAGGAAGGGGTGTTGTGACGACAGTTTTGATTGAATCGGGGACCCTCCGAACCGGGGACCCAATTTTGGCGGGTGCCCATTACGGCCGTGTCAAAGTTTTGCAAAACGAACGCGGTCAGAAAATTTCCCAAGTTGGTCCTGCTCAACCGGTTCAAATCCTCGGTTTTGCAACCGCCCCCACCGCCGGGGAACGATTTTATGTTGCAGATAGTGAATCAGCCGCCCGCGAGATCAGCAATAAACGTCAACAATTGATGCGGGAACAAGGAATGCGAACCCGCAAACACATTACACTGGACGAAATCGGAAGACGTTTGGCCATTGGTAATTTCAAAGAACTTAACTTGATTGTCAAAGGGGACGTGGATGGATCGGTGGAGGCTTTGAGCGATTCGCTTCTACAGCTATCGACCAAGCAAATTCAAGTCAACGTGGTACACAAGGGCGTTGGTCAAATCACCGAGTCCGATATCATGCTGGCTTCGGCATCGGATGCCATTATTGTCGGCTTCCAGGTACGCCCATTGGCGTCGGTTCGTCGTTTGGCCGAACAAGAAGAGATCGATATTCGGACCTATTCCATCATCTACGACGCCATTGATGAAATCAAGAGCGCCATGGAAGGCATGTTGGCCCCAACTTTTGAAGAAAAGGTGGTTGCGAACGTCGAAATCCGAGAGGTCTTCAAGATTACCAAGGTGGGAAGCGTTGCGGGATGTATGGTGCTCGACGGCAAAATCAACCGCAACACCAAGGTTAGAATTTTACGGGATGGGGTGGTGATTTATACCGGCGAATTGGCATCGCTCAAACGTTTCAAAGAGGACGTCAAAGAGGTGGCTACCGGTTACGAATGCGGCTTGAACATTCACAATTTTAACGACATCAAGGTTGGCGACCTGATCGAGGGTTACGAACGTATTGAGGTCAAGGCTAAGTTGTAATGCAGGTACCGGAACCCGTTTTTTGGGTTGAAACCGGGGCTGCTGTTTTGGGAGTTTGGGGAGTTTGGGATTTAGGTTCCGGTTTGCGTCGCGGGTACATCAGCGGCATGTTGAGCACCATCACCTATGTATTTCTTTGTGCCTGGAACGGGATTTATGCGGACGCTGTGATTAACGGATGGTATACCGTGATGAGTGTTGTGGGTTGGTTGGCTTGGACCAAACGAACAGGAGGAAACCCAAGCAATTTGTTTCAATCCATGACAAGGCAAGGCTTGGTTGGGGGCTTGGTTGGAGGTCTTAGTGCTTTGCTTTTGTTTGGGTATTTGCTGAGCACTTATACGGACAGCACCGTTGTTTGGTGGGATGCAACAACGTCGGCCTTGGCGATTACCGCGATGGTTTGGATGGCCGCCGGTTATACATGGAACTGGCCTTTGTGGATGGTAATTAACCTTTTGTCGGTAGGTCTATACCTCTACAAAGGCATGATTCCTACGGCGTTACAGTACCTTGTTTTTGGCTTTCTGGCACTGCGGGGTTGGCGGATATGGACCCGAACCATGGACCGCACCTCGGCGCATTAACCCTCTACGTCAGGCCCGTTGCGCCGGCTATTTGTTTTTCTGTAACAAAAGATAAACTGAGGTGGTGAAAAAGTCCCGCAAATAAGGAAGGGATTTTAGTACAGGGATTTGAAGGCGAGTTTTTAAGCCAAACTTGTAGGCATAAATGGGGTTAATGAGGTAGTGGGTTTCCCGATGAACAGGCATAAGGGATTGACGGGCAATTCGGTGCATGCGCTGAATGCCTATTCCGCAATCGTAAATGGATAACAATTCTTCGCGTGTTTCTGAATTTTGGCCGGTTGCCTTGAGCAAAGCCGCATAGGCTGAACGTGGAAGGAGATGAATCCAGGGAAATTTCTGGACCCAACCTTCGGCAATTTGTTGATGCCCCCCAAAAGGCATGGTCCATGGCGGCCATCCAATAAAGAGCAACCCGTTGTTCTTGAGGAACTTTTGCATTTGTTTCAAGGCCTTGGGCTGATCCGGCAAATGTTCAATGACGTCTTTGAGAACAATTAAATCAAAACGCCCCGAAAACTCGGCTTCAATGTCGGGATTGTAGATATCCTCGGCCCGAAGGTCCATTTGGCCGGTGGAAATATGCTGGGACATCCTTACTCGCCCAAACTCAATTTTGCTCCGGTTCAGGTCAATGCCGGTACCTCGGGCCCCGGCCTCCACAAAGGGAAGCAAATTACCCCCTTCACCGCAGCCCAATTCCAAAACCTCCAGGTTCTCCCAACCCTTTCGTGAAGAATCCAGTGCTTGCAAACCTTCCAAACAAAAGGGCATGATGCTATCGCGGGCATTGCGTGCCAAGAAATCCAGGTAAAATTCGTGGTCGTGATGGAAATCGTATGGCATAATGTTATGGAATAAAAGCAGGTTACCGAATATCCCAATTAAAGTCCCTTCAGCAAGGACCAAACCGATTGCCCCAGGAGGTACAGCCCGGATACCCCGAAAATAAGCCCGGTTCCAAGATGTATTCTTCTCATAATCAAGGGAGTAAGTAGTTTTTTAATACGGTGTGCTGCAAAGGAAATACCCGTTTCGGTGATTAAAATACTGAGAATAATTCCTCCAAAAAAGTTCAGACTTTGGTAAAACGAGTAATCCAAAACCTGAGAGGTGTAGGTAATGATGGCTAACCAGGAAATCCAATTCGTCGGATTAAAAAAATTTAAACTAAAACCCATTCCCAGGTAAAGCCACGAGGTTTTCCGGCCGGTGCTTTGGTAAGATGCTCTGGATTTACGTAAGATATTGTTAAGACCCATTCCCAATAACAACAAGCCCCCGATAATTTGAGCCGGGTTACGAAAATTGAGTTCAGCAGGGAGTAGACTTTCAACCCCTGAAAAAGTGATGAATAACAAAAAAAGGTCCGCGAACACAACGCCCAACGTAATCAAAAAGCCAACCCAACGACCGTTTTCGATGCTGTTTTGGATAATGGAAAACATGACGGGCCCCAGGCTAACACAAAAGGGTATGCCCACCAAGAGGCCTTCAAGAATGGTTTGGAAGTAAAACCAGCGCTCACCCATGGCGCAGCGATTGGAAGAACGAGGTCATTAAGCTTCCGCATTCCTGGTGCAGTAGCCCCATGGACCAGGCCGTTTTGGGATGCAAAAGCGAACCGTGAAGGGTGAAGCCCCGCTTGGGGTCCGAAGCCCCGGCCACAACCCGCCCGATTTGACTCCAAAACAAGGCCCCGGCGCACATTACGCAGGGTTCAAGGGTGACATAAAGGGTGCACTCGTTGAGGTATTTGGAGCTGAGTTGATGGGTGGCTGCGGTGATGGCTTCCATTTCGGCATGAGCCGTGGGGTCGTTGAGTTGCTCACAACGGTTATGCCCACGTCCGATAATTTTCCCTTCGTGGACGATGACTGCGCCGACCGGAATTTCGCCCATGCGATAGGCCTGCCGTGCCAAGCGTAAGGCTTGTTCCATGTAATATTCGTCGCCTTCGGGACCGAGCATTCTTCAAAGATAGGCTTGAGCACTGCCCTCAGCGAAGCGCTGTAGGGGTGAAAGTTCTATTTTTGTGGGCCATACTCCTTAATTTATGCTACGAACCCACCGCTGCGATGAATTGAACCTGGCCCATGCGGGCCAAAGCGTAACCCTCTGCGGATGGGTGAGCAAAATCAGGGATAAGGGGGGCTTGATTTGGGTGGATTTGAGGGACCGTTATGGGATAACCCAATTGGTGGCCGAAGAAGGTGTTTGTGCTCAGGATGTTTTGGAACGTATGCGATCCCTCGGTAGGGAATTCGTGGTACGCGCCACAGGTCTCGTGGTGGAACGCCATAACAAAAACCCCAACCTCCAAACAGGAGAAATCGAAATTCGGATGCATGCCCTCGAGATACTCAATGCGTCGGCCTTACCTCCTTTTTTGATCGAAGACGAAACCGACGGCGGAGAAGATCTGCGCATGCAATTTCGTTATTTGGATATTCGCCGCAATCCGGTACGGTCCAAGCTGGAATTGCGTCACCGCATGGCCCAAGAGGTGCGTAAATATCTTGATAGTCATTCGTTTATAGAAGTTGAGACCCCCGTTTTGATCAAAACAACCCCCGAGGGTGCCCGTGATTTTGTCGTCCCATCGCGGATGCATCCCGGGCAGTTTTATGCCTTGCCCCAATCCCCCCAAACGTTCAAACAATTGTTGATGGTCGGGGGGCTTGATCGGTATTTTCAGATCGTTAAATGTTTTCGTGATGAAGATTTAAGGGCCGATCGTCAACCTGAATTCACCCAGATTGACTGCGAAATGTCTTTTGTTGAGCGTTCGGATATTTTGGCCATGTTTGAAGGCCTGTTTCGACACCTCTTCTTGCAGGTTAAGGGCCTGGACATCGGGGAAATCCCGGTGATGACCTATGCCGACGCCATGCTTCTTTACGGTAACGACAAACCGGATTTGCGTTGGACGGCCCCTCTGTTGACCCTCAAGGGGGGACAGGCTTTTGGAGCAGCTCCCTGGGCCGGGTTGGGTGTTGAAGGTGTGGGTTTTGGGGTTTTTGAAGAGGCCGAAGCCGTGATAGGGGTTCCGGTGCCCGGAGGCGCTAACTGGACGCGCAAGGAATTGGACGCCTTAACCGACTGGGTCAAAAGGCCACAAATCGGCATGAAGGGCATGGTTTGGATGCGCTGCGAAAGCGAAGACGGGAATTACCGCTCATCAGTGGATAAATTTTATAGCACTGAACATTTGAAGACCTGGATGCAAGCAGCGAATTTGGGCAAGGGGGATTTGATGTTGGTCTTGGCGGGGCCAGAGGGCTTAACCCGCAAAGCTGCCGCGGAGTTACGCCTTGAAATAGGACAACGCCTGGGCCTTCGTTCCCCCGATGTTTACCGTGCGCTGTGGGTGGTGGATTTTCCTTTGTTGGATTGGGATGAAGAAAGCGGGCGCTGGGTCGCCATGCACCATCCGTTTACATCGCCATTGCCCGAGGATAGGGCTTTGATGCAAAGCGAACCGGGCAAGGTGCGGGCCAATGCCTACGATATGGTTTTGAACGGAACGGAAATAGGCGGAGGCTCCATTCGTATTCACGACAAAACCTTACAGGCCAGGCTGTTTGAGCTGCTGGGCTTTGAGGCCGAAGACGCTCAGGCCAAGTTCGGGTTTTTGCTTAAAGCTTTTGAATACGGTGCGCCGCCCCACGGCGGCATTGCATTTGGATTCGATCGGCTTTGTGCCTTGTTTGGTGGACAGGAAAGCATCCGCGACTTTATCGCCTTTCCCAAAAACAACGCAGGCCGCGATGTGATGATCGATGCCCCTTCGGGCATAGACCCCATTCAGCGCAAAGAACTGGGACTGCCGTAAACGGCACGAACCCGCTGAAGGTCATCGGGATTATCCACCCCCGAAGGCAGAGGCTCGCTGAGCCTGAGCATGTGGATAGGAATGCCGTGGTGCAAAAAGCGCAATTGCTCGAGTTTTTCGGCTTCCTCGGAAGGGGCGGGCTGTAGCCTTGTAAATTCCAAAAGCCGGGATGGACGGTAAGCGTAAAGGCCCGCATGCATGAAGCGCTCAGGCGGGCTATCGGAATCCAAACGTTGAACCGGAATGGGGGCCCGCGAAAAATAAAGCGCCCGATCGCGGGCATCCAGGACCACTTTGACCCGATCCGGGTTATGAACGTCCTCGGTTTCGGGCCAAGGGCAACAAGCCGAAGCAACCTGAACATCAGCGTCTTGGAACAGGGCCACCAATCTATCCAAAGCGGAGGCGGGGATCAAGGGTTCATCCCCCTGAACATTGACGACGACATCGTAAATTGGTGTTAAGGAGAGGGACTCCAGGGCTTCTGCCAGGCGATCGCTTCCGCTGTGGTGTACGCGCGTTGAAAGAACGGCGTAACCCCCGTGTTGCGTTACGACCTCCAGAATTTCATCCGAATCTGTAACAACGATCACTTTATCGAAACATGTGGCCCGCTGTACCGCCTCCAGAGTTCGAACAATCAAGGGCTTACCTCCCAAGTCGGCAAGCATTTTGCGGGGGAGACGGGAGGACTCTAAACGCGCGGGGATGAGGGCGATCGCGGACATAGGGTTTTTAGGAAGGACGTTGGAGATCCAAGAACATCCGGGTATGCCAAAGCCCCACCTCCATAAGAGGTTCGTGGTAGGCGCGGTAACCCAGTTTATCGTAGAATCTTACCGCTTGGGGCCGGGCATGCAGAAAAACAAGGCGGGCATTAGGCTGATCACGAAGCCAATTTTGGGTGTGCAGGACCAATTGCCGGCCCAAACCCAGGCCCTGGAAGCTGGGTTTCACGGCTACTTGTCGCATTTGATAGGCCTCCCCTGCGGTATAGTTTTGGGGAAGTACCGAATGGGTTGAGGCAGGTCGCAGGACCAAACAGGCCAAGACCTCGCCTTCTTCGCTAAATCCCGCCCAATGAATCGAATCTTGTTCGTTATCGAGATCGTTCAGGTTAAAATGCAGACCCAGCGGTTCTCGTAATATATCGTAACGAAGAGCTACGGTAAGGGCGTAAGCGCAAGAACCCCACCCCACTTTTTGAAAATTAAGTTTTGGACCCATCTTCGTGTACCGTTACCATGGTTCGGGTGGGGAAGGCAAAATCCGTAGGGTATTGGTTGACGATGGCAAAGATTCCAAAATTGATTTCTTCGCGAACCGCGAGGTATTCGTTGTAATCCGGAGTTTTGACGAGGTAAATAATCTGCAAATCCAAGGAGCTTTCGCCGTATCCATAAAAGGAAACCACCGGGTTTTCGTCAATCATGGGGTGTTGGTTAAGCAGGGCTTTGGTATCGCGAATCACCGCCTTAAGGGTATCGGGGCTTGTTTGGTACACCAGGCCCAATTGGAAGGAGGCCCGTCGGTGGGTGCTTTCGGTGATGTTGTTCAAAGGCTCGGTAACCAAGGCTTTGTTAGGAACCGTAACAAAGGATTTATCCAATGTTCGGAGCCGTGTGGAGCGGAAGCCTACCTTCTCTACCGTTCCTGTAATCCCCTTAAATTCAATGGTATCTCCGACGGTGAAGGGCTTATCCAAAAAGATGGTGAAGGAGCCCAGCAAATTCGCCAAACTTTCCTGGGCCGCCAAGGCTACCGCCAAACCCCCAATCCCCAGACCACCAACAAGGGCTGCAATATTGGCCTGAAAAACAATCCCGATAACAAATAAAAAAGCGGATAAAATAACCCCCACCTTGATGCCGTCCTTGATGTAGGGCACCCATTGGTCTTGGGTTTTTTCAGGGTTTTGGGCAGCTTTTTGTTGCCAGACCTTCGCCACAAAATCGGCGACTTTCAGCAGGGTTTTGGCTGCGTACCAGACCAGGCCCAACTGAAGGAAAATTTCGATATAGAAATGAATTCGTATGGGTTTGCCAAACCAAACAACCCGCAAGGGTATGCTTAATACCATAAAGGCCACAAAGAGCGCGACCAAGAGGAGGAAGCGCCGCAAGGGGCGGCCGGTTAGCTCGTGAAAGTGGCGGCGACGCTCGGCGCTTTTCTCGCTGAAAATCCTATAAACCAGCGCATTAATTAAACCCGCCAAAGGACGGTTAAAAAACAGCATGAAAGTCAGGACCCCAAGAGCCAGGGCCCATTGGAACAGGGTTTGGCCCGCCCAGGATTGCTGCAAAAGGGTATTCATGGGATTAGGATGGGTTCGAAGAAAGGGGTTGTAATTGGTCCAGTGCTTTGCGATAACCCTCCCAACATAGACCCGTCATCAAGGTCCTGTCTTGGGGTAAGCAACCCAAAACGGCTTGTCGGATAGTTCGCGCCACGTCATCAAAAATATCCCCGGCCTGCATGCCCGGTTCATCCTGCATCAGGTAGGCAAATACCCGGGCCATTCCGCAATTGGCCACAAAATCGGGAATCACAGCGATACGTTCATCCACCGAACGAGCAATCGGGCCCATAAAAATTTCGGGATCCGCGAAAGGCACATTTGCACCGCAGGAAACGAGGTTTAACCCTTTGTCAATCAAAGAGTTTATCTGTACACCTGTAACCAGCCTGGAAGCCGCAGCCGGCACAAAAACATCGGCGCTTTGGGACCAAAAGAGGGGTGCGGCTTCTTGATGGGGAAGGCAGGCGATGGAATCGGGGTTGAGGGCATTGCCGCGGCGCATAAGGAGCAAACGGCGACAGGATTCCAGGTCCAGAGGAGAATCTGTTCCCGCTACCCAGCCGTATTCGCGGTCCAAAATGCCTTGAATTTTCATCCCCGCATAACACAAGTAATAGGCTGCGGTGGCGGCGACATTACCCCAACCCTGGATCAGGACGAGGCGATTTTGGAAGGAGGGATGTCCCTCCAAAACCCAGGAACCCCCGGAAGGTTGGGGGGTGCCGGCCTGGGCGGCGTAATAGGCGAGCACCGATTCGGCCACACCCCATCCTGTGATCAGGTCGGCGATGGTCATGGTGGGCAACGGATCGAGGCCGGCACCGGGCAAGCTGTTGTGGGCCGGGGTGTACCAAGGATCGGTCACCGGCAGGCTAACCCCTTCCCGCAATTGAGCCAGGCGCTTTTCGCGGAGGTGTCGTCCGTAGTGGCCTTGGACCACCCCCTGTTGAGGATGCTGGAGGTCGTTCGCCAAGGTATAGGGAATGACCTCATGGATTTCGTCAACGTTGAGGTCGCCACCGGTTCCATAAAAATTTTTGAGTAGAGGGTCCAAAGCCTTGTACCAGCGTTTGAGGACTTGGTCTTTGCGGGGGTCCGCTGGGTCAAAATCAATTCCTGATTTGGCACCACCAATGGCCGGTCCCGAAACGGTAAATTTGATCTCCATCGTTTTGGCCAGGGACTCCACCTCACGCCGGTCCAAACCACGACGCATTCGGGTCCCGCCACCGGCAGCCCCACCCCGAAGGGAATTCAGTACAGCCCAGCCGCGTGCCCCTGTGGGAGCGTCGTTCCATTCAAAGACAATTTCGGGAGCTTGGTTTTCGAAAGCCTGAAGGCGTTCAAGGATAGGGTTTTCCGTCATGGATTTCAAAGCAGGAGGGGTAAGACCCGCGCTTTCAAAGATAGGGAGGCTTAGTTCAAGCGCAAAAGCTGATTTTCCAACTCCACGATTCGAGGAAAAAGCTCTTGGGCCTCTCGGTCTTCGTGGGCCATCCAGACCTGCCCAAAAGCCTGTAAATCGTTCACCAAGCGACTCTTGGATTCCGAAGAGGGATCTTCTTGGAGAAGAATTCGTGCCTTGTTCAACATGTGTTGGAACACTTCAAATAAAACATCGACCTCCAGGTCATCGGTCAGGGCATGGTTCTGCATGGCCTCCAGGCATAGGGTATGCGATAATTCCCCGGCAACTCCCCGATTAAGAAGCTGCAGGTAGGGAAACCATTCTTCTTCCTCCAGCAAAAAGTGGCAAGCAATCTCCGCAGCAAGTAGTTGGAAATCATCCGCAAAGATCTCAAAAGCAGGATCACTATCCAAGCTATGGCGAAGATCCCTGACTCCTTGTCCCAGCAGATGGGCATGATCAGCACGGAGGGAATTGATCAGTCGAGGTATATCCGCGTCCATTCCAGTTTGAGCGGCCTCCCAGGAGCCACTTTCCCCGTTAACCAAGAAATTCAATAGCATCATAGGCTCCCATCCAATGCTTTGGGCGACCTGCTCCACCGTAAGGCAATCGGTTACCGCCGGGGGTGGCACACCAAGGCGCTCCAATTCGGCCCCTGCCGTGGGCAAAACCATCAACAAATCGCAAATATTGGATTCGGGCCGCCACGAAGGCAGGGTCGGGGTCCGGGCGCTCATGCAATCAAATCGTACTCTATTAAGACCCCTAACCGACCAAAAGGTTTTGATTGGCCAGGGGTTTTACCTTTGTGGCCCAGTCGCCCTATCTATGCCTCCTTCCAACCCTTTTTTGGCTAACTCGTCCTTGTGGCATGTTTTGGAACTTGGTGAAGGCGAACCCCTAGTTGTTTTGCACGGGGTTTTTGGGTCCGGAGATAATTGGTTGAGCATTGGGCGGCGTTTGGAGTCCCAATTCAAAATTTACTTACCCGATCAACGAAATCACGGAAAATCTTTCCAATCCACGGAATTCAGCTACGATCTCTTGGCCGAGGATTTGAGGCAATGGATGGATTTCAAGGGCCTGAACACGGTCCATCTCCTGGGCCATTCGATGGGGGGCAAAGCCGCCATGCGCTTTGCGGCTCTGGCACCGGAACGCCTTCGCAGTTTGGTGGTCGTGGACATCGCCCGTAGAGCCTACCGCCTCGACACTCACCGGGGTATGCTTGAGGCCATGAAGGCCTTGGATTTGGATGCTTGCCGTACCCGCTCCGATTTGGATAGGGCGCTTCAACCCTCTGTTCCTGAGGAAAGCACGCGCTTGTTCATTCTCAAAAATATCGAGCGAGATTCTACGGGCTCTTTTCGATGGCGAATTGCTTTGGACCCTTTGCTGCATGCGTTGGAAGCTATAGGAACGGCCCTCGAAAATCACGAACCCCTTCAAGTACCGTGTTTGGTGTTACGGGGAAGTGAATCCGGCTATGTAAACGATGTAGATTTTGAATCCATCCAGACCAATTTTCCCCAGAGCCGCTTGGTGACCATACAGGGCGCCGGTCATTGGGTGCATGCCGATCGACCCACGGAATTAACCCAAGCCTTGATGGATTTTTGGGCTCCTTGGATCCCATCCAAAAACCAAAACCATGCCACGTCCTAAACCCAAACCCATGCCCGTTGTTGAATGCACCGTTACCGGTATGGGTGAGGACGGGTTGGGGGTGGCCAAAACCGAAACCAAGGTGCTTTTTGTGGAGGGGGGCCTTCCCGGAGATCGGGTTGAGGTTCAGGTTTTTCGTCAAAAACCCCGGTACATGGTGGGCCGGGTCCTTAGGCTTCTGGAACCTTCCCCGCACCGGGTTGAGCCGGTTTGCCGTCATTTTGGGCTTTGCGGGGGTTGTAAATGGCAAAATTTGGCGTACGAAACCCAACTTTTTTATAAGGCGGGTCAAGTTCGCGATGCTTTGGCTCGCCTGGGCGGTTTGGATTTGAGTCAAGTGGAGATCCACGAGCCTCTGGGCGCGCCCCGAACATACGCTTTCCGTAACAAATTAGAATTTACATTCACCAACCGACGTTGGCTTCATGCCGAAGAAATGGGCGATGAGTCCCTGAATCGCAACGGCTTGGGATTTCATTTGCCCGGTCGCTTCGAGAGGGTGGTTCATCTCGATGAATGTCATCTGATGCATCCCCTCATGAATGAAATTCGGGAGGCTTTTTATCAAACTGCGCTGGAACAAAACCTTACCTTTTACGATGTCCGTCAGCGCAGCGGTTACCTGCGGAATTTGATGATTCGTAACACAACCCAAGGGGAATGGATGGTTTTGTTATCGGTCTCCGAGGATCAACCCTCGGCCTTGGCCGCCCTGATGGATAGGGTTCATGAGCGGGTTCCTGCCGTCCAAAACCTCTTGTACACGGTGAATACCAAGGCCAACGATAGCCTTGAGGGCTTGGATATACAGGTTTACAAGGGTCAGAACCGGGTTGTGCAGGTCTGGGATGGCCTGTCCTTTGGGATATCGGCCTCATCGTTTTTCCAGACGAATCCCGAGCAGGCCGAAGCTATGCTCCGTTTGGTACGGGAATGGTGCGGATTGAAAGGCCACGAATTGGTTTATGATTTGTACACCGGAACCGGGAGCATTGCGCTCTTTTTGGCCAGGCAAGCCGGTCGAGTAGTCGGCATTGAATACGTCGAAGCAGCCGTCCAAGATGCGCGTCAAAACGCAATGTCCAACCAAATTTATAACACTGAATTTTTTGCCGGCGATATGGCCGCTCTGTTGAAGCGTGAATTCTTTGATGCTCACGGATACCCGGACGTGGTGGTGGTGGACCCACCGCGGGCGGGAATGCATGCCGATGTGGTCGAGGCCCTCAAAGGATGTGGTGCCGAACGATTGGTTTACGTGTCCTGCAATGCTGCAACACAGGCCAGGGATTTACAGGCTTTATCCGACACCTACCGCCTCCTTCGTTACCGTCCGGTGGATCTCTTTCCCCAGACCGCCCATATCGAAAACCTTGCTCTATTGGAGCGAATAAACCGAGATAACCCATGAGTTCCGACGAAAATTCCCTCACGCCTTTACCCTTGGAGGATCTCCAAAAAGACCTGGGGTATTATGCCACGTATTTGCAAGGGATAGCCCACGAAATCCTGGACAGCGGGACTTCCAAATACCCGGTTTTTGTGGCATATTCTATCGGTTTACCCGATTTGGGAAGGCCCCTTTTGGATCACCGGCAATTGGATACCCGATGGAGCATACGGGTTTCGGTTATGGAGGAATTTGTTCGCAAATCGATCCTTAGCCGCGAACAGTTCCAGGTCTTCAAACAAAGCTGGAAAGACCCCAACGATTTTATGTGCGTTTTTGTGGCGGATCCTCAGCAGGCTGTTTTTGTTTATTTTCCGTATCCTACCCCCGAAGAAGGGGATGATCTTTGAAGCCGTGGTTCACGATTCGTCCTCTACGGATTTGAAGCAGCCCCGGCTGGGTCCTGCTTATCGTTTTTTGTTTCCGATTTATCTGTTGTTCCAGTTGCCCTTGGCCTGGGTTGCGGGCCTTCGTTTGGTCTCTTTGGAACAGGGTCGTTGCGTGGTGCGTATGCGGCATCGCTTTTGGAACAAGAACCCTTTTGGGTCCATGTACTTTGCGGCGATGGCGATGGGGGCTGAAATGTCCACCGGATTACCGGCCTATGTTTTTTTGCGCCAAAACCGCAAGAGTGTGAGCCTGCTTTTGGCCGGAATGGAAGCCGATTACCACAAAAAAGCCGTCGGAAGGTTAACCTTCGAATTCGAAGACCAAGGCGAATTGCTTCAGGCTTTGGGTAACCTGAAACGTAGCGGTGATGCTTGCCGCATCGTTTTGGTATCGCGCTGTTACGATGCCTCAAAACAATTGATGGCTGAATTTCGTTTTACTTGGACCTTCAGGCAGCGCTGATACCGGCCAACCAGAGGGCATAACCCATGTCCAACCAACGTTTTCTTTTTGCCCCAGGCATTGCACTTAGCTTAGGAATCGCCTTGGCGGTGGGCGGCTCCTGGACTTTTTTACAACCCCTTTTTATGAACCACGAATCAACCGATTTTCAGGCTATGGATACAACGGCCTTACCTCAGGGCCCGGATAGCAGCACGGAATGGACTCAAAAGACCGACGAGGAATGGAAGCAACGCCTAAGCCCTGAAGAGTACAGGGTTTTGCGCAGGCAAGGAACCGAACGGCCTCATACCGGGGTTTATGATCAGCATTGGGAGGCCGGAACCTATGTGTGCAAAGGTTGTGGTGCTGAATTGTTTCGTTCCGAAACCAAATTTGACGCCGGTTGCGGTTGGCCTTCTTTTTACGAGGGTATAGCCAAGGACCGTATCCGGGAATTACGGGATATCAGCCACGGGATGATCCGCCTAGAGGTGCGTTGCGCTCGCTGTGATGGGCATTTGGGCCATGTTTTTGACGACGGACCCCGCCCCACCGGTCTACGGTATTGCATTAATTCCGTCAGCCTGGGATTCAAGAAGGCAGAGCCTTAAATACCGGAGCCTCCGGGGGATCGTTTGGACTTAATGGCCCCCTTCTTGGTGACCTAGACGGTCTTGGTCGTGCAGAGTTTATTCGTGCAAATCCTGGTCGTCCAGAATTTCTTCGTGTAAATCCTGGTCGTGCAGTCCGCCCAAATCCTCGCAATGGTAGGCTCTGCGGCCGCGACGGTAAGCAGGCCCGGTGGTGGCACCCTCGTTCTTGGCCCGAAGCGCTTTTTCGACAAGCTTTTTGCGGAGTAAGTCCCGTTGGTTTTGGGCAGCTTGGTCTGCTTCGTATTCGTAGGCAGTTCGGCCTTCAACGATGGTGTGCAGGGGATGGCTGTAAACCGACAAGGGGTGACCGTTCCATAACACCAGATCAGCTTCTTTGTTGGGCTCAATGCTGCCCACGCGCTGGTCAATGCGCAGCATACGGGCCGGGTTGATGGTCACCATATTCAGCGCTGCTTCTTCGTCCAAGCCGCCGTAACGAACCGCTTTGGCGGCTTCTTGGTTAAGGCGCCGTGCCATTTCGGCGTCATCGGAATTGATGGCCACGTTGACCCCCATGCGGTGCAAAATCGCCGCATTGTAGGGAATCGCATCGATAACCTCGTATTTGTAAGCCCACCAATCGGCAAAAGAGCTGGCGTTGACCCCGTGGGCTTTCATTTTGTCCGCCACCTTAAAGCCTTCCAAAATGTGGGTGAAGGTGTTGACCTTGAAGCCTACCGAGTCGGCCACCTTCATCAACATGTTGATTTCGGATTGGACATAGGAGTGGCAGGTGATATGCCTTTGGTTTTGTCGAATTTCCTGAAGGGCTTCCATGGTCAGGTCTTTGCGGTGAAGTTGGGTTGACTTCTGACGGTTCTTTTGGTATTCGATGGAACGCAGGAAGCCGTCCAAAATCGTTTGTTCAACCCCCATGCGGGTTTGCGGAAAACGAACGGTGTTACGATCGCCCCAATTGGATTGCTTGACGTTTTCGCCCAAGGCAAATTTGATGAAACCGGGAGCCCCTTCGAATTTGAGCAGTTCCGGATCGGTAACACCCCAACGCATGCGGATAAGTTGGGTTTGTCCGCCGATGGAATTGGCCGAGCCGTGGAGCAGGTGGCTGGTGGTGACGCCGCCGGCCAGTTGGCGGTAGATGTTGGGGTCATCCGGATCGAGGGCATCCCCGATGCGCACTTCGGAGGTAATGGACCGGGTGCCTTCGTTCACGCCCCTGGTGATGGCAATATGGCTGTGTTCGTCGATAAGGCCCGGGGTAAGGTGGAGGCCGGCGGCGTAGAGGGTTCGGAAGGGGTTTGGGCCAAAAATCTTTTTGGGGTCCAATCCGGTTCCGACCGCGATGATTTTGCCGTTCATGACTGCAACGTCGGCGTTCGGAAGGCGTCCTTGAGGACCGCAGGTCCAAACGGTTGCCTCGCGAATCAGCCAGGAATTGGCCGTGGAGCGCATCCCCGACGTTTGCCCCAGGCCGGCGGGGAGGCCCAGGTCGGCCATGGGTTCAAGGCGCAGGCTATCCCAGGGCTCGGGCAGGTGTTGGGCAAGGCTGTTGGTTTTGGAGGAATCCGACGAGCGTTCCTGGGCGGTTTTGGTCTTGGTGGTATCGTTGAGCAAGGCCTCGGCCCAAAAATTTTGGGGATTTTGGCTGGCGTTATTGGTCGTTCCGTAGATTTTCCCGTCCCGGTACCAAACCAAAGCCTGCAAGGGGTTGGGGAAGCCGGCTACTTTGTGTTTCCAAGTCAGCTTAAGGAAGGTTCCTGTGACCTCGGAACCGGCCTCGATGGGGGTGCTGTCGTTAAGATGCAGAACAAATACCGGCGTGGCGGATTTGAGGCCGGAAGAAGGGCCGGAGGGTTGGCGAATTTCAAGGATTTTGCCGTTCAGCATATCGCCTTGAATTTGGTAGCGGCCGCTGGCCCAATGGGAGGTGCTTGGCCAGGGCTTGACCGGAAAGGCCTGGCCCTGTATCCAAACGGCACGAATTTCGCAGTTGGCTTTGAAAAGGGTATCGCTGGCGACTACCAGGTGGGCGTATTGACCGGGCGCTATGGAGCCCAAAACCGAATCCAAACCGAGCAATCGGGCCGGGGTTGTGGTCAGGGCGGCCAGGGCATCGTCAAAGGAAAGCCCGGCAGCGATGGCTTTGCGAACAGCGGCCGCGAAGCCGTCAATCTTGTCCAAACCGTTGGAGGTGAGGGCGATGGGGACGCCGGCTTTGCGCAGCAAAGCGGCATTGGCAGGGGCCTGGTCCCAATGGACCAAGGACCCCAGGCCTATGCGGCGGGCCTCCACGGGATCGCTGAGGTCAGGAACCTCCGGAAAGCGCAGGGGAAGCACGACGGGGCGACCCAAGGCCCGCACGGCGTCCAGGTACATGTACTCCTCCCCGGTGCCTTTGTAAACAAAGGTCCGGTTGAACTCCTTGGCAATACGTTCGGCCCGAAGTATATCGTATTTGTTGTTGGTAACAAAAAATTGAGGAAGCCCGGCGGTACGTCCAATGCTCTCCAAATTCAGGTCGGTAAAATCCCGGTTTTTTCCAAGGGACCGGTACCATTGTTCATCGTACAGGGTCTGCCGTAACAATGCAATGCATCCCATGAGCGACGAAGGGTAGTCCTGGGTACTGCTGCCTTTTTCGAAACTCCAAAAAGCCCCGCTTTCTTTGCGGAGTATTGCCCTATGCGCACCGGGTCCTTCAGGATGATGCGCCTCGATGGCCCCCGGTGTTTCGGGTCCGAGCGGAGCCAATAAAACCGAGGTACCCCGGGCTAAACCATCGGCTATATGGGCGTTGACCGCCCCAAATCCCGCATTGCGGTAGGATTCAGCCCACTTATTATCCGGTTTGAACTCGTTGGAAGCCACCTGATCGGCACGGATCGCGTCATTGGCTCCGTAAGCCCCCAAACGGGTTGGGGTCATCTGGGGGTTTTCCCGCCAAACCCGGCCCGTGGCGCTACTGCTTCGGCCCGTAGGCACCTCCCCCATTAACTCAACCAGGGCAGGAAACAACCAATGACCCCGCAAATCCACTACCGTGGCATCCGATGGCGGGTTAAGGCCCTTACCAACCGCCACAATGCGGCCGTTACGCTCCAGCAACATGGCCGAATCCAAGACACGACCCGGACCCAAATAAATGCGGGCGTTGGTAAAAAGGTGAGCGGAGGTTCGTTGATCACGAACCCCGTTGAACGGCAAATGGGATTGGGCGCTTGCCAACCAAGTCACCCCAAGGGCAGACCACGCCATTCCGAGTAAAAGTCCTAAGGCAAGAACCCGTACGGTTCTTTTCCGGCTATGCAAAAGGTTTAGGCTAAACATGCACCAAATTAAGGGGAATGGAATGAAATTTGCCCCAAGACTCAACCTTTTTACCCTATGATGACCGGCCTACTTCACACCCACACCCTAAGCGTTGTGCTTTTTTTGTTGATTTACTTGACCAAAGCGGTGCTCCTTTGGACCAACCCAAACCGCTTGGAATCCTTTAACAAAAGATTGAAGATTCCCGAAATGGTGGTTTCCACCCTTTTCTTGTTGACCGGTTTGGCCTTGGCCTATAACAACGCCAGCATTGGGGTAGGTTCTTGGTTCTGGATCAAATTGGGTGCTGTTTTTGTGGCCATACCCTTGGCCGTGATCGGTTATCGTCGCCATAACAAAGCCTGGGCCACCCTCTCCCTGCTTTTGATTGTCTATGCCTACGGTGTTTCCGAAACCAAATCAGCCCGGATGAACAAAAAAGACTTTGCCGAAGCCGGTCGTCAACTCGCTCTTCAGGCTCATCCCGAGCTCTCGGCGGTGGTTACCGAACCCATGGACAGCAGCGGCAAAACCAACAGCAATTACGATTTGGTTGCCCACGGCAAATCTGTTTTTTTGGCCCAATGCGCCTTGTGTCATGGCGAAGACGGTAAAAAAGGCCTTGGAGGCGCCAAAAATCTCCAAGAAACCCGTTTGGACAAAAATCAAATAATGGACCTTTTGCTCAACGGCAAAAACACCATGCCCTCGTATCGAAATGTGTTAAGCCAACAGGAAATGATGGCCGTTGTGGCTTATGTTAAAATTCAATTTGCCCCCCAAGGTCATTAAGTCCCTTTGTTGAATGGCATTTGCGCCCGCCGACCGTTTGGAACTCCAGTGGTCCTACAACGGCTCTCGTTGGGGGCATCAAGACCCCCTCTTGTTCATGGGCTCTTGCTTTGCCGAACGCATGGGTTTGCGTTTACATCGACATCTTTTTGATGTGGTTTGGCAACCGGCCGGCACGCTTTTTGACCCGCTTTCCTTGCATCATCAGGTCAAAGCGTACCTGGGTTTGGCCCGCGATGGTCATCACGGGTTGGATTTGGAGGATTGGGTCGCCAGAGACGGGGTCTGGCATCGCTGGGACATGCATTCGGATTGTTCCGATACCGACCGGGACAGAGCTATCCAAAAACTAAAATCCGCCCTTCAACGCGGAGCCGAACAGCTTTCCAGGGCCCATACCCTGGTTTTGACCCTGGGTACGGCCTATGTCTATTTTTTGGC
Source organism: Bacteroidia bacterium (assembly GCA_049431025.1). Taxonomy (GTDB): domain Bacteria; phylum Bacteroidota; class Bacteroidia; order UBA7662; family UBA7662; genus SYHX01. The sequence continues at coordinate 60,213 of JBMTCP010000008.1, forward strand.
CAGCGATGGCCGTCCGGTCGCCAATTGCCATCGTTTTCCAGCAGCCCATTTTGAACGACGTCTGGTGACGGTGGAAGTCATGCAAGCCCTTTGGGAGGAATTGTTGGAGCAAATTCAAGCCTGGCGACCTGACCTTCAGGTTTGGTTTACCGTAAGTCCGGTTCGGCATGCCCGCGATGGTTTGGTGGAAAACAACCGAAGCAAAGCGCGTTTATTGGAATTAGCGCATCGCCTGACCGAAGGCTCCCAGGGACGAACCTATTTCCCTTCGTACGAATGGCAAATTGATGTGTTACGAGATTACCGTTATTACGACACCGACCTGGTTCACCCCAACTATGCGGCAACCGCCTTTCTGTACGATCGCCTTGTTCAGTACGCCATGAAACCCGAAACAGTGGCCCTGTTGCCCCGACTGGAGTCCTTGGTGACCGCCGATGCACATCGTTCCCGTTTGCCGGATAGCCCTGGTAATCAGTTGTTTGAAAAACAACGCGAACAGCAATGGCTGGAACTTTTCCAGGATCACCCGTATTTGGCTCAACGCCGTAATCGACCCACTTCATGAAAATATGGTTTTTATTTTTGCTGAGCTTAATCTGCGGTTCAGCCTCGGGCCAATCCCTGCACGGCTTTGACCTCCAAGGTCATCGGGGCTATCGAGCCCTTTGGCCCGAAAATACCTGGCTTGGCATGAAGGCCGCTTTGGAAGCCGGGGTAGCTACCCTCGAAATGGATGTGGTCATCAGCAAGGACCTTCAAGTTGTGTTATCCCACGAGCCCTGGATGAATGCCGAAATTTGTGCAACACCGTCCGCTCTGAATTTGTACCAAATGGATTACGCGCAAATCCGTTCCTACGATTGTGGGAGCCCATCGGGGCATCCCCGATTCGCTCACCAACGGCCTTGGCCTTCCCCCAAACCCCTGCTGAAGGAGATTTTTGATTCTGTACGGGTTTATTGCAAGGACATGGGGCGGGTTTTACCCCTATGGAATATCGAAATCAAGTCAAGACAGGAATGGGACGGGGTTTTTCACCCCTCACCGGAGGACTATGTTCGCTTGGTCCTGGACGTTGTGACGGCATCGGGCATGAAAGACCGTTGCATGATTCAAAGCTTTGACCGAAGAATACCGCCTTGCGTTTTTGCGCTTGATTCCACCGTGGAGTTGGTGGTTTTGGAAGAATACCGTAGGAATCCCTTCAAAACCAAGGTGGCACAGCGCACCTTGGACGCCGTGGTCGTACCGGTGGGAACCTATGCTCCGCAGTACCGGATGGTTACCCGGCGTTTGGTTCGTCGGATGCACCAAAAAGGGATACGCGTTGTTCCCTGGACGGTTAACGAGCCGAAGGCTATGCGTCGTCTCCTCCAAATGGGGGTGGATGGTCTGATTACCGATGATCCGGCCATTTTCATGCGCCTCAAATTCCCAAGGGCAGGTCAAACGCCTTAGTTTTGTTCGGCAAATAGAAACATTTGCCATGCTGGATTTTACGCAGAGAATTGTCGGGGAGGGATTGACCTACGATGACGTCCTTTTGTTGCCTTCTTATTCCGAAGTACTACCCCGGGATGTCAATATTACCGGCAGACTGAGCCGAAACATTGAACTCAAGGTGCCGATTGTTTCGGCGGCCATGGACACGGTGACCGAGTCCGGCATGGCGATTGCCATTGCTCAGAATGGTGGACTGGGTATGATTCACAAGAACATGAGCATTGAGCGTCAGGCTCAGGAAGTCCGCAAAGTGAAGCGGTCCGAAAGCGGGTTAATTGTGGATCCCATTGTCCTTTCGCGTTCGGCATTGATCGAAGAGGCCCTTCAACTGATGGCCGAGAATCGCATTGGGGGCATTCCGGTGGTGGACGAAAACCGCAAATTGGTGGGGATCCTGACCAACCGGGACCTGCGCTTTGAAACCGACCCGCAAAAACCCGTCTGGGAGGTCATGACCCGCGAAAACCTGATTACGACCCCTGCGGGAACCTCCCTGCGTCAGGCCGAAGGGATTTTGCAGGAACACAAAATCGAAAAACTCCCGGTTGTGGATGAAGAGGGCCGCTTGGTGGGTTTGATTACCTACAAAGACATTCTCAAAATCAAAGATTTCCCCATGGCCTGCAAAGACCGCATGGGTCGATTGCGGGTGGGGGCAGCGGTGGGCGTTACGGCCGATTTGTCCGAAAGGGTCCAAGCTTTGGTGCAGGCCGGGGTGGATGTACTGACCGTGGATACGGCCCATGCCCATTCGCGGGGTGTTTTGGAGGCTTTGGGAACGGTCAAAAAAATTACCGGGGACCGGGTGGATGTGGTAGTTGGTAACATTGCTACCGGTCAAGCAGCCCAAATGTTGGTGGATGCCGGCGCCGATGCCGTCAAAGTGGGGGTGGGACCCGGCAGCATTTGCACGACCCGGGTAGTGGCCGGCGTTGGGGTTCCTCAATTGACTGCGGTGATGGAAGTGGCGCATGTTTTGCGGGGAACAGGGGTTACCCTGATTGCTGACGGAGGCATTCGCTATTCCGGGGATATTGTCAAAGCCTTGGCGGCCGGTGCGGATTGCATTATGGCCGGTTCCATGTTTGCGGGGGTTGAAGAATCTCCCGGCGAGACCATCATCTACGAAGGTCGCAAATTCAAGACCTACCGCGGTATGGGGTCCATCGAGGCCATGAAAGAAGGGTCCAAGGACCGCTACTTCCAAGATGCCGAAGACGAAATCAAAAAATTAGTTCCCGAAGGAATCGTGGGCCGTGTTCCCTTCAAGGGCAATTTGTCGGAGGTCATGTACCAATATATCGGTGGCCTAAAGGCCGGAATGGGTTATTGCGGGGCGGTGGATCTGGAAGCATTGCGTCAAGCGCGCATGGTCAAAATCACCAACGCCGGTCTTCGCGAAAGCCACCCGCACGGCATTGATATCACCCGCGAAGCCCCCAATTATTCTCGTTAATCGTTGTTGTAACATCGATGTAATTCTATCCTTCATGAACCCTGAACAAGAACCTGTAAGCCCCCTTTCCTGGGACGAAACCCTGGAGAACCTGCGCCGCGAAGCGGCGGCCTTTGAGGTGGGTGATGCGGCGGCGGCCGAAGCCTTTCGCTTGCGCTTCCTCAGCAAGAAGGGCGAGGTGACGCGCTTGTTCGAGGCCTTCAGGGCCCTTAGCGGTCCCGAAAAAAAATCCGTGGGGCAGGCCCTGAATGCCCTGCGCCAGGAGGTGGAAGCCCGCTGGAAAGAGGCTTCGGCGGGCCAAGCCCGAGCGGTCGCCGCCTCCGGCGCGACCGCCGCCGCCGCCGCCCCCCTTGCCGATCTCCCCGCTCCAATCTGGGGTCGCGGATCCCGGCACCCCTTGTCCCTGACCCGTCGGCTCATGCTGGATTTCTTTGGAGAGCTGGGCTTCCGCTGGTCCGATGGCCCCGAAATCGTGGACGACTGGCACAACTTTGGGGCGCTGCACTTTGAAGCCGACCACCCGGCCCGGGATATGCAAGACACCTTTTTTGTTTCCCTCGATCCGGTATCCCTGCTCCGCACCCATACCTCTTCCGTTCAGGTCAAAGAGATGATGAAGGGCCTGCTCCCCCTGCGCACCGTTTCTCCGGGCCGAGTTTACCGCAACGAAACTGTTTCGGCCCGTTCGCATTTGCAATTTCACCAGGTCGAAGGCCTGTACATTGACCGCGATGTCAGCTTTGCCGACCTCAAAAAAGTGCTTTACGATTTTGCCATTCACCTCTTTGGTCCGGAAGTTCAAATTCGTTTTCGTCCTTCCTATTTTCCTTTCACCGAGCCCTCCGCCGAAATGGATGTTTCGTGTTTCTTGTGTTCCGGACAAGGCTGTCATGTGTGTAAACACAGCGGTTGGGTTGAGATTCTGGGTTGCGGCATGGTGGACCCTCAGGTTCTCGAAAACTGCGGCATCGACTCCGAAGTTTACAGCGGTTACGCCTTTGGCATAGGTGTTGAACGCCTGACCATGCTTCGCCACCGCATTCCCGATATACGGCTTTTTTACGAAAACGATTTACGATTTGTTAAACAATTTGGGGTTTGAAAACGGAACACGGTTTTGAACGGGTTATGGTGGCCGGCGCCGGCACCATGGGTCAGGGCATAGCCCAACTCTGCATCGAAGCCGGTTTGCCCACCCTGCTCTTTGACGTCAACGCCGCCATGCTGACCAAAGCCAAGGCCGGAATACAGGCCGTTTGGGATGCCCGGGTTGCCAAAGGCCGTTTGGATGCGGAGCAGGTCCGGCTATGGTCCTCCCAACTCAGCTTTAGCGACCGCAGCGAGGACCTTAGGGGGGATTTGCTCATCGAGGCGGTGGTGGAATCCGCTCCTGTCAAAAGAACCCTCTTTGCGACGGTCGAAGCCCAGAACGGCCCCCAAACCGTTTTGGCCAGCAATACCTCGTCCATTCCCATGGAACAACTTGCTCAGGGACTGGCCAGGCCCGAGCGGGTGGTTGGCCTGCACTTTTTTAACCCGGCACCGGTCATGAAACTCGTGGAGGTGATTCGCGGACCCGGGACTTCGGCCGAGGTTGCCGAGAAGGTGGATGCCCTGGCCCAAACCATGGGCAAAATCGTGGTTCATGCCCAAGACTCCCCCGGTTTTATTGTGAACCGGGTCGCGAGGCCGTATTACGCCGAAAGCCTCCGTATCGTGGGCGAAGGCGGACTAACACCCGTTGAGGTGGACCGTCTCATGGAATCGGTGGGTTTTCGGATGGGCCCGTTCCGACTCATGGACCTGATCGGCGTGGACACCAATTTGGCCGTAACCACCTCCGTTTATGAGGGCTTGGGTCAACCGGCCCGCTTTGAACCCCACCCTCTCCAGCAGAACAAAGTCGCTCAAGGCCATAACGGACGCAAAAGCGGTCGTGGCTTTTACGATTATACCCTCCCCAACCCCTTATGAGCCTTTCTCTACGCCTGGCTGGACTCTTTTGGGTCATGGCTACCCTCTTGACCCCCCTTCAGGGATGCCGAGGGCGGGTTCCCGCCGACCAAATCCCCCAGGTCCCGGTGGATTTTAGCCTAAACCTCCAGCTTCCCACCTATAATCACCTGCAATTGGTGGGTCAATACGCCTATATCGACGCCGGTTACCGGGGAATTCTTCTGTACCGTTCGGGTTTGGACCGGCTCCAGGCCTTTGATCGTGCCTGCACCTATGCTCCCAGTCAAACCTGCCACAAGGTTGCGGTGGTGGACTCCCTGATGCTGGCCCAATGCGAATGCTGCGAATCCCGCTTTGGTCTCCAGGACGGGCAGCCCTTTCGAGGCCCCGCCGGCTGGCCCTTACGCTCCTACCGGGTCTTTTTTGATGAAGTCAGTGGCTCGGTGAGGATTACCAATTAAGTCCAGCCCAAACATTGGAGCCCCGTTAAACCTTGGGCGAGGCGGATAGTCCATAAGGCCGAACAGTCCATACGCCATGAAAATCAGCCAGAATATCGCCATCTCCGAGAACGGTTTTATGTTCAACCCCGCCACCGGGGATTCCTTTAGCACCAACGAAACGGGCAAGGAGATTATCCGACTTCTTCAGGAAGGCAAAAACCAAGCCCAAATCCTGGATGCCCTGGAAAGTCATTTTGCGACCGACCGCGCTTCCCTCGAAAAGGACCTCGCTGATTTTTTGTACATGCTGGGCAATTACCGCATCCTGGACGTGAACATCGGCCAGACCCGCTAATTCCATAGGTTTTATGAATAGTCCCCAACCCAACGCCTCCGGGCGCATTCCTTGCACCGTGGCGGTGAGCGGCCTCAACAACGTGGACTCTCCCGGTCCGGGCATGCCCGTTATTCGGGCCTTGCGCCTCAGCGAGCGTTACGATTTTCGTGTGGTGGGCTTGAGTTACGATAGCCTGGAGCCCGGTCTGTACATGCACGATTTGGTGGACAAATCCTACCAAATACCCTTGCCTTCCGCCGGTACCGGGGCCCTCATGGAACGCCTGCGTTACCTGCAATCCGTGGAATCCATCGATGTTTTGATTCCCAATTTTGACGCGGAACTCCACAACTTTATTCGCCTGGCGCCCGCTTTGGAAGCCGAGTTGGGCATAAGGACCTTTTTGCCCGGTTTACAGGAATTTGATGCCCGTCACAAAGCAGTGCTTTTTGAATACGGCCAAAAGCACGGGGTCAAAGTCCCTGTTGCTAACACCGTTTACACCATCCATGAATTTCACCGCGCCCTCGAGACTTCGGTTTACCCTTTGGTGGTCAAAGGCAAATACTACGACGCTCAAATTGCCCACAGCGCGGACGAAGCCCTGAGTGCTTTTTACAAGATCTCGGCCAAATGGGGTTTGCCGGTTTTGGTCCAGCAATACGTCCGGGGTAACGAAGTGAACGTGACCGCACTGGGGGATGGAAAAGGGCGTTGCATCGGGGCTGTTCCCATGCGCAAACTGTACATCACCGACAAGGGCAAAGCCTGGGCCGGGGTCTCCATCGAAGACCATGAACTCATGCGCCTATCGGCGGACTTGATTGCTTCTGCGCGCTGGAAAGGCCCCTGCGAATTGGAATACATGCGCACCGAAGACGGCGAATACTACCTGATGGAAATGAACCCCCGTTTTCCGGCCTGGGTTTACTTGGCTGTTGGTTGCGGTCAAAACCACCCCGAAGCCTTGGTGGATATGGCCCTGGGCCACCAAGCACCGGTTATGGATACCTACGAAATCGGCAAAATGTTTATCCGCTATTCCCAGGACCTGGTGGTCCCCATGCAGGAATTCGAAAAAATATCCACCCTCGGCGAACTCTAAATATTCCACTAAGCCTTAGTCCTCGACGTAACCTTCGACATCTTTTCAGACTTTCCAATACGACCTACGCACCATGAGCAAAAAAACCTACGAGCGCCCTTATTTGCGCAAGCTTAACGCCGGCCTCGGTAACAAATTCGGAACACGGAATTCCCAGCTTCCGGTTACCGAAATTGATGGGGTACCGGTGGCCTCCATCATGGAAAAATACGGCTCCCCGTGTTTTGTGTTATCCGAACAAACCATACGCCAAACCTACCGCAATGCGGTCCGGGCTTTTGGTACCCGTTACCCCAAAGTCCAAATGGCCTGGTCTTACAAAACCAATTACCTCAACGCCGTTTGCCGGATTTTTCACGAAGAAGGATCCTGGGCCGAAGTGGTGAGCATTTTTGAATACCGCAAAGCCCTGGCCAACGGGGTTCCCGGTCACCAAATTCTTTTTAACGGCCCCGATAAATCCGCCGAGGACCTGCTTATTGCCGTCCAAAACGGATCCCTCATCCACATGGACCATCTGGATGAACTGTACCAGCTTTCCGAAATTCTGGCCGCCAAGGACCTCAAGGCCCGGGTCGCCCTCCGTATCAACATGGATACCGGGGTGTACCCGCTCTGGGATCGCTTTGGGTTCAATTACGAAAACGGATCCGCCTGGACCGCCATTACCAAAGTCATGGCCCAACCGCGCATGCAATTGGTGGGCCTCCATTGCCATATCGGAACCTACATGCTAAGCGCACAGGCCTATGCTGTTGCGGCCAACAAATTATGCGACCTGGCTTTGGAAATCCGCAACCAATACCAACACCGCATCGAATACCTGGACCTTGGCGGCGGGTTTGCTTCGGGAAATACCCTCAAAGGATCGTATTTGCAGGGCTCGGATATAATTCCTACCATGGATGATTATGCCGAAGCCATATCGGGAGCAATTCTTCAGCATCCTTTTGGGATGAGCGGCGAATTGCCCACCCTCTTTTTGGAATCCGGTCGGGCCTTGATTGACGATGCCGGTTATTTGCTGGGTACGGTATTGGCGCTCAAACGCTTGGGCGATGGACGACGGGCAACCATTATGGATTTTGGGGTTAATTTATTGTTCACCTCGTTCTGGTACGAACACCGAATTTCTCCCGCCCAGGATTATTCCAGCCATCACGAAGACATGGTTTTGTACGGACCTTTGTGCATGAACATTGATGTGGTTCGCGAAAATGTTTCTCTGCCCTTGCTCCAAAAGGGCGACCGTGTGGTGGTGCATCGGGTTGGCGCGTACAACATGACCCAGTGGATGCAGTTTATCCAAATGCGCCCCAACGTAGTTTTGATCGATTCGCGCGGTGAAGTTCATTTGATCCGCCGACGGGAAGACGTTCAAACCCTTAACGATCAGGAACTTATTCCGACCTATCTGGAGGGAAACCAAGGGTCGTAACATGGCCCGGCCAACTGGACTACGCTCATTTTGGAACGGCCCCGTGAAGGGGGTTCTCAACAGCTATGCCCAGTTGTTTTTTGCCCTACATCCTTTTTTGGGATTCTTGGCCCTGGGGGTGAGTTTTATGGACCCCTTGCTGGGGTTCTGCGGGCTGTTATCGGTGGTCCTGGTGCAGCTGATGGGACGTTTGACGGGCCAAAACCGCGAACTTCTGCAGGAAGGGATGTACGGCTTCAATGCGTTGCTTTTGGGTTTGGCCATGGCCCATCGATACCGCGTTGATCCCCCCATGCTTTTGGTGTTACTGGCCGGTTTGGTTTTGTTGCTGACCCTGATTGTTTGGTGGAATCGGCATTTGGGACGCTACGGCCTGCCCTACCTTACCTTGCCTTTTGTCCTGACCTACTGGGTTTTGATGGAAGGTTCGGATAGCTTGGCCGCGGTAACGCTGCGCTACCCCGGCACGACAGGGACATCGGGTCAAGCGGAATTGTTGGCTTCGGCGGGCCTGGAAATAGCGGCCGCCGATCCCTTTTGGAAAAGTTTTTTGCGAACCCTGGGTTCCATATATTTTCAGGACTCGGTGCTTGCCGGTTTGCTATTGGCGATGGGTTTGCTGATCCAAAGCCGTTTGTCGTTTTTGTTGGCGGTGGGCGGATATGCCCTGGCTTTTGGTTTGTTTCAATCCATGGGCGCATCGACCGTTCCCTTAACTGATTTTTTGGTGGGTAGTAATTTTGTGTTTATGGCCATCGCCTTGGGGGGATTTTATCTTGTGCCCTCGTTGGGTACGCTGGGCCTGGTGGCGCTTTTGACCCCGGTTTTGGCCGTTCTTATGTTTGCGTTTGAAGGTTGGTTAGCCCCCTGGGACTTGCCCCCTTTTACCTTGGCCTTTAGTGGGTTAACGCTGTTGGTTTTGTATTTTTTGCAGTCGTCTCCTCCAATCCGCGGGCTAGTTCCGGTTGCCCTGCAGTATTATTCTCCCGAAAAAACGCTGTACAAGCACGCCGTCAATGCTCAGCGTTTGGCCAACCTGTATACCCCGCGATTTCATTTGCCCTTTTGGGGAACCTGGACCGTGACCCAGGGCTACCAAGGTCAACACACCCACCTGGGGGATTGGTCCAAGGCTTTGGATTTTGAAATCACGGACCAGGAGGGCCGTTACGCCAGCGGGGATGGCCAGCGTCTGGAAGATTACTATTGTTATAACAAACCCGTAGTCGCTCCGCTCGAAGGCACGGTGGTCGCCTTGACCAACCATGTACCGGATAACCCCATAGGCGCGGTGGATTTGGAGCAAAACTGGGGCAATTCCCTGGTTCTGCAGCACACCAACGGCTTGTACACCCAATACTCTCATTTGCGCCAAGACAGCTTCAAGGTGGCTTTGGGCCAATGGGTGGTTCGAGGACAGGTCATGGCTACCTGTGGTAATTCCGGCCGTTCGCCCCGTCCGCATTTGCATTTTCAGGTGCAGCATAGCCCCGAAATCGGCGCTCGTACCCTTGCTCATCCCATGGCCTATTACCGCTTGGAGGAGGGTGCGGATTCAGTTTTGCAGCGCTGGTCCGTCCCAAGCGAGGGTCAGCGGGTGAGTTCGGTGGATGCGGCACCGGACCTTGTATCGGCTTTTGCATGGAAGCCCGGTCAGGTTTTGCGGATGCAGTCCGAGGAACGCCCGGACTGGATGGTGGATTGGAAGGTAGGAACGGATGCTTACAACCGAACCTATTTGTATTGTTCCGCTACGCGTTCTACGATGTGGTATGTCAACGATGGGGTTATGTTTTGGGCCTATGATTTTGAGGGTTCGCGTTCGTCTTTGCTTTACCGTTTTTATGGGAGCGTTTATCGCTTATCCTTAGTTCAGGATGCCGGGATGGTGGACGATGTTATGCCCCTGATTCATTTTAGTCGTCCTTTGTTACGGATAATACAGGATCTTGTTGCCCCTTTGTTTCTTTTTTACAGCGTTCACTACCGCTCCGAGGTCTTGAAGAAGGGCTCGGGTCCAACCGCCGATGAGGGGGCTTTGCACAGCTCGGTATCTTCCAAGGTGCTTGGTCGCCCGGTACGGCAAATCGATTTTGAACTCTATACCCGGGATGGTTCTCTCCATCGATGGGTACAACAGCCTCCCAAGGGTTCCAACCAGCCTCCAACAGCCTACCGATGCAGTTGGAGTTAATCCACCCGGTTCGGCTTCCAGCATGGCTTTTGGGGGGCTTATGGCTGGTTTTTGGCGCCTATTCGGCTCAGGCCCAGCCAGGACGGGTGGATAGTTTGACCCGTTATGCCTTGGCCTACGGGGAATACGTGGACCTTATTCAGGCCGGTCGTCAGGCCATCAAGGAAGGTTGGGTAACGGCCGAATTGCATCGACGCATGGCTTTGGCGTATCGAATGTTACAAGACCATGAGCGCGCCGTTGACCATTGGCGCACTGCTTCCCGCATGGTTCCCGGTTCGGCACTTTTGGCCGGGGAGTATCGACAGGAATTGTGGACTTGTCGGCGTTGGGACGAATGGCGTTGGGCCACGATGCAAAACGAGGCGGATGATTTAGGCGTTTTGGCCTTGGATTATGCGGTGGTGAATGCGGGCCTTTTGTACCCACCGGGTTCAGGTTCCTTTCGGGATGAGGTGGACGCTTCGCCATTGGCCTTGCGCCAGGTCCAAGTCGGGCAACCCGCCTGGGCCTATGCCGAAACCCTGATCCAAGGCCCGGTAGCCGTTTGGGGAGGTTCCCTTCAAACCACCTTGCGTATGCCGGGTCGGCGTGGACCGTATCGGATTAGCCTGCTACAGGCCTGGAACCGATTCGATGCCCGAACCTACGGGCGCGTTCAATCCGCCTATTGGGACCCTGTAGCTTTTAAAACTGCTGATACGACCCTAGGTTCCGATTTTGTTACGCATTCGACCCTGTATGCTCAGCGATGGGAGGGGGCCCGTGCCCGCATGCCCGGTTGGAAATACGGGGTTGGTATCTTGTTTTTTGGGGAAAGGTCGCAGTATTTGAGCGCGGAACCTTACAGCATCGATAGTGGCCTGCGATCCTTGACCACTTCGTACAGCCATAACGCCTTGGCGCTTTCGGGAACAGTATCCCGCAGGGTCCGTGCTCGCGAATACCGCCTGGGCTTGCTCAGCGGTACCCTGAATCGTCAACGCCAATGGCAGGCCGATGCCGGCTTGGTTTGGTGGCCTTGGGGGAATCCCCGCTTGCAAGTATCCTTGGATATCTCGGCCTTGTCCAACGGTCCCTTGGAGACGGATAGCCCGCGCACCCTGGTTGGCATTGCCCATTTTCGTTTGGGTGGGCAAGTGAGTCGAGGGCTTTGGCTGGAATTTCGGACCCTGCAGGGTCCCTCCTTGCGTAACTATACCCAGCCCGGTACATTTTGGGCCATGAATACCGCGGATGCCCTGGCTTCGGTATGGGTTTTGTCCGGGCGATGGACGCCGGCATCCTTTGGAGGTTCCGTCCAAACGGGGAGCCGTTGGTCCTTGGCTCCTTTTGTCCAGCGCATGCGTTTGCAAAGCACGGTACAGGGTCTGGCCTGGGCCAATGCGAACCAAGACCTCCTGGACCCTACCCCAAGGAGCGTCCAACGCAACTACACGACTTTTTTTGGAGGCATCGCCCTCGTATGGAATCCGGCTAATCTTTAACAACCATATATAAACAAATTGTTATGAAAACAAAAAACACCAATATCTACGTTCAATTTACCCGATGTTACGGAATCCTTTTTGGGCTTCTTTTGGTTCTGGCAGGATGGTCCCAGTCCCTCTACGCGCAGACTACGCTCACTCCCCAAGCCAAGGCCGCTCAGGACAAAGCGGTTCGAGAAGCTTTTGAATTGAGTTACAAAGCCGAAGGCACCCGGGATTACCGTGGCGCCATTCAGGCGATCGAAGCCTTGGGTATTGAAACCGTGCATGCGATTTACGAAATCAATCTGCGCATGGGTTGGCTTTCGTACAAAGCCGGAGATCATGACCGTTCGGCCCTGTACTATATGCGGGCCATGGTTTTGGCGCCCCAGGCCACCGAACCGCTTTGGGGTATTTTGATGCCTTATACGGCTAAGGAAGAGTGGGTTAAAGCCGAAAAAATCTACAAGGATATCCTCAAACTTGACCCCAAAAACGGCACCGCCAATTATCAATTGGGTTTGATTTATTATTACCGCCAGAATTATCCCGAAGCCCTCAAGTACCTGGAAGTTTCGCTCAAAATGTCACCGTTTGATTATTATTCGATGCTCATGAACGGGTGGACCCGGTATTTCATGGGCCAAAAGGACGAAGCCAAAACCCTGTTTGAGCGGGTTCTTCGTTATACACCGCAGGACGCTTCGGCCCTGGAAGGCTTGGGCCTGATTCAGACCGGGTCCAAGTAAGTCAGACCAGGTCCAAGT
>JBMTCP010000009.1:0-71727 GCA_049431025.1 Bacteroidia bacterium
TGAGCAGGACCCCGGGCATCGGGCACCTGAAAATCCCAATCCACGGTGCTTTGGGGAGGACTTTGGCAAGCCACCAATAAGCATAACAAAAAAAAATACCGTTTCATAAGGACCATTCCATTGATTTGCAAACCTTGATATTTTTGATTCATGATCCCATCACGCCACGTAATTATCTTAAATTACTTGGATTAATCAAGCCCCCCAACATGAAACAAAGTACCCAAATAACGGGATTAATCTGGGATTTGGGAGGCCTTTTTATCCAGGTTCATCCAGAAAATCTCGCCATCGATGGATCGGACCAAGGCTCTGATTTTGTAAAAATGCACCATCTTTTTGAATGCGGACTTTGTTCAGCATCGGAATTTGAGCGAAGTCTCCGTCAAACGTTGACCCATACCGGTTCATTCGTGTCCCCAGTCCAAGGAGCCTCGGATACCCATTCCTGCTGGAACCGAATCCTGGGAACCTGGAATCTTGAAGACCTAGATCAACTCCAAGGCCTGCGAAAGCACTACGCCATGGTTTTGTTAAGCAACACCAATTCCTGGCACGAAGAAGCCTTCACCGCCTCGTTGAAGGAGGCCGGAGGCCAGAGCCTGGACCATTACTTTGACCGGGTGGTTTTCTCTCACCATTACCGAATGAGGAAACCCAATCCCAAGCTCTATGAAAGCGCCGTACACGGTTTAAAAACTCCAGGTGGCGAGGAAATACCTATGGAATCCTGGCTGTTTTTGGACGATAGTCAAGAAAACCTGGACGGGGCGGCATCACTCGGCCTACAAACCTGCCTGCACCCTCGCAATACATCCCCCATGAACACCCTGAGGGACTACCTGGCACCTAAGGGACTACCTGGAACGCCAGGTTCTTAGTCAATGACCGTAAGCTTGATGAAATTGGCGCGATGCACGCTTCGAAGGGGCATCACCCCGGTATTCACCACCGTATCACCGGATTTGAGCCAACCGTTAGCCTTCAGAATTCGGGATACATCCTCGATGGTTTCATCGGTTGAGGTCAGCTTATCGTAATACAAAGCCTGTACCCCCCAGACCAACGAAATTCTTGTCAAAAGATTTTGGTTGGGCGTAAAGATGATGATCCCGGATTTGGGTCGGTACGAAGACACCTGGAAGGCGGTATACCCCGATTTGGTAAAGCCCACAATCGCCTGAGCATTCACCCGATAAGCGGCTCTTGAGGCCAGGTAACACAATTGATCCGAGATAAAAGTGGAAGAGTCCTGAGAAATTCGGTGTTCCCTGTAATAGATCTCGGATTGTTCCTCGACGGCGCCAATGATACGCACCATGTACTCCACAACCTGAGCCGGATGCGAACCCATGGAGGTTTCGCCGGAAAGCATCAAGGCATCGGCACCGTCCAAAACCGCGTTGGCTACATCGTTGGCCTCGGCCCGGGTCGGCATAAAATTGGTAATCATGGACTCCATCATTTGGGTCGCCACCACCACCGGTTTGCAGAGATCCATGCAAAGCCTAACAATTTTCTTTTGAATCAAAGGCAATTGTTCAATAGGAAACTCAACCCCCAAATCCCCGCGCGCTATCATCACCGCATCGGATGCAGCCACAATGTTTTCTAAATCAGCGACGGCGGAGGGTTTTTCGATTTTGGACATGACAGGAATATCCTGCCCCTTGGCCCGGATTTCTTTACGCAATGCTTCGACATCCAAGGCCTTGCGCACAAAGGACAAGGCCACCCAATCCAGACGATGCTCCAGGATAAATTCCAGGTCTTTACGGTCCTTTTCGGTCAAACTGGGCAGGGCCACTTCGGTATCGGGTAGGTTCACCCCTTTGCGGGATGTTAGAAGACCACCCGCAATGACCTCCATTTCTATGCGGTCCTTGGCATTGCTGGACAGGGCCTTGAATTTGAGTTTACCATCATCCAATAACAACAAATCACCAGGACGGATATCCTGGGGGAGCTGGGTGTAATTGATATAGATTTCATGCTTGGAACCGACCATCGGTGTTGTCACCATGGCCAATCGATCACCGGGCTCAAACAATACGCCACCCTGCGGCATTTCTCCGATTCGGATTTTGGGCCCCTGAAGGTCACCCAAGATTCCGACCGAGGTTCCCAATTCTTGGTTCAAATCCCGGATATCCTTGATGGCCTGGGTCAAAAGGGAATAATCGGCATGCGAAAAATTAAGACGCATCACGTTGGCCCCGGCAAGAATCAATTCGCGCAGGACCTTTTTGTCAAAACTTGCCGGTCCCAGGGTGGTGATAATCTTGGTTTTCTTGGAAGCCGGACTTACAAGAGGGGTCGGGTTGGGTTGGGTGGTTGGTGCCATTCGAGGGGAGATTGCCTTAACTAAACAGTCTTCAAATTTTGGAGCGCAAGGTACGAAAAGGTAGCTCGCCCTGCGGTTTATCCACGTTCAGAATCGGAATTAGATCGACCCAAAGGATCAAACCGTAGGGAGTCCACGGCTTTGGGGTTCAAAACGGGACGTAAATCTGCGACCAGGTCAACCCCGGATATGGCCTGCAACAGAAGTCGTGGGTCCTGAGATCCCCATAGCTCGACAGCCTCCGCAGGCCAGGTAAGGATAAAATCCATACCCCCAATACGGGGCAGAAGTAAGCCCAATGACCCCCGGTTGCCGACCATGCAGAGGGGTAAGCCATGCTGTTCAAGGTCATGAAAAAAGAGCTGAAAAAAAGAAATATCCCCCCCAGGCTCCAGGGCCAATTCCGCATCCTGGAGGCTGCGGGTCAATTTCCAGCCCAGATTCTGGTTCAGCCTGGCGGCCAAAACATAGGACGGTAGGGTAGATGCAAGCCCCCAAACCTCCAATTCTGCCCCATCGGACAGTTTATGTACCTTCTTGGCCACCCCCAAAAATACGAGGCCCGAACCTGGGAAGAGGAACAACGATGCATCACCGCAAATTCCTTGTAATATTGCGTTTCAAATTAACCCAGAACAACATGTCTGATATTGCCAGTAAAGTCCGTTCCATCATCGTAGACAAATTGGGAGTGGACGAGAACGAAGTGACGCCGGAAGCGAGCTTTACCAACGACCTTGGTGCCGATTCTCTGGATACCGTTGAGCTTATTATGGAATTCGAAAAAGAATTCAATCTCTCTATTCCGGACGACCAAGCCGAGAACATTCAGACCGTTGGTCAGGCCATCACCTACCTGGAGGCCAACGCCAAGTAATTGAACCCAGGGCCTTTGCCCTAAATTTCCTTATGCGCAGAGTTGTCGTCACCGGCCTTGGGGCCCTAACGCCTTTGGGCAATACTGTTCCTGAATACTGGCAGGGTCTGATCTCGGGTCGTAGCGGAGCTGCACCCATTACCAAATTTGACGCCTCCCGTTTCAGGACTCGTTTTGCAGCAGAGGTGAAAGGTTTTGATCCCGAGAACCATATGGACCGCAAGGAGGCCCGCAAAATGGACCCCTACACCCATTACGCCATGGTCACGGCCGAAGAAGCCTACCAAGATGCCGGTTTGGAGGGTTACCCCATCAACGGAGAACGGGCAGGCGTGATTTGGGGCTCGGGAATTGGGGGAATGTACACGGTATACCACGAATTCAAAGCCTTTTTTGAAGGCGATGGTACCCCCAAGTTCAATCCCTTCTTTGTCCCAAAGATGATTTCGGACATCGCCGCAGGCTATTTGTCCATTCGATACGGCTTTCACGGTCCCAATTACACCACCGTTTCGGCCTGCGCTTCTTCCAACAACGCCATCATCGATGCCTTCAACTATATCCGCTGGGGGGTCGCCGATTTATTCATCACCGGAGGCTCCGAAGCGGCCATCAACGAGCCCGGGGTTGCCGGCTTCAATGCCATGAAGGCCCTTTCGGAACGCAACGACGACCCAGCGACCGCCAGCCGACCCTTTGATTTGGATAGGGACGGTTTTGTCCTTGGCGAAGGAGGCGCCGCTTTGGTCTTGGAATCCTTGGACCATGCCCTGGCACGAGGAGCGCGTATTTATGCCGAAATCGCCGGTGCCGGCCTTTCCGCCGATGCCCATCACATCACCGCACCCCACCCCGAAGGCCTTGGCGCCACCTTGGTGATGAAAAACGCCCTGCGGGACAGCGGACTTGGCCCCGCCGACATTGATTACATCAACGTGCACGGTACCTCCACCCCGTTGGGGGATTTATCCGAAATCAAAGCCATCCAAAATGTCTTTGGGGAGGATGCCTATCGACTCAATGTTTCTTCGACCAAGTCCATGACCGGTCACCTGTTGGGAGCGGCCGGTGCTGTGGAAGCCATCGCTTCCATCAAAGCCATCGGTGAAGGCATCATTCCGCCTACCATCAATCATTTTACCGACGACCCAGCCTTTGACCCGGGCATCAACCTGACCTTCAACCAAGCCCAGAACCGCACGGTTCGGGCTGCCCTGAGCAATACCTTCGGCTTTGGTGGTCATAACACCTCGGTCGTCTTCAAAGCTTACCGGGCTTAATGCCTTTGCTTTCCCGTCTTTTTCAACCCGAAAATCCGCGCAAGGAGCTTCAAAAGCGCATTCGCGACCTAACCGGTTTGCGAATTCGCAATGCAAGTCTCTTTGAATTGGCTTTTACGCACCCATTAGTCCATGGTCAAAAGACCCTAAGCTTTCATACCACCAACCAACGCCTGGAGTTTTTGGGTGATGCCGTGCTGGATTTGGTGGTAGCCGATTACCTTTTTCGCAAGTTCCCTTTCAAACAAGAGGGTTTTCTTACCGAAATGCGTTCCAAAGTCGTCAACGGGGATTTTTTGGACCGCCTGGGGCGGCAATTGGGCTTGGACCTTCTTCTCAAAGAAACCTCCCTCCGATTGGCCGATGAACCCGAATCGGCCCAAAAAAACAGGCATCTTGACCGTCAATTGACCAGCAAAGGTTCGGTGACCGATGCATTTGAAGCCTTTGTTGGGGCCTTGTACCTGGATACCGGTTTCAAGAACACCAAACAATGGCTGGAGTCTGCCATCCTGGATCAACAAATCGACTGGGATGAACTCGAACAAAGCGGGCTCAACCCCAAAAGCAGACTCTTGGAATGGGCCCAAAAACACCGGGCCACCTACAAATTGGTTTGCGATGAAACCGAAACCACCCAGCGAGGAGGCAAAGCCACGCTTTACACCATCACGTTGTGGGTCAACGGGAAAGCCGAAACCTCGGCCCAAAATTTCAACAAACGCAAAGCCGAACAGGAAGCTGCCGCGCTTTTTTTTGAGCAAAGAGGTCAAAACGAAGGTCCTTGAGGTTAAACTTTAGGTTCTTGTTTGACCGTGCAGCCCTTAGCCCCCGATACCCTACCGGCCAAAGCCTGGATTTTTCCGGAAGCCGAGCCCCGAGCTACGATTGATTCGTTGACCGAGGCCTTGGGTATGGACCGCAACCTGGTTCAACTTCTGGTTCAACGAGGCATTCAAACCTTTGACGAAAGTAAGGCTTTTTTTAGGCCCCATTGGAACGATCTCCATGATCCAGGCCTAATGAAAGACATGGATAAGGCCGTGAAAACGCTGTCCGATTGCATTGATAACGGCCAGAGAATTTTGCTCTACGGTGATTACGACGTAGATGGTACAACATCGGTTGCTTTGTGTTATCGATTTCTGCGTAAATATTGTTCCGACATAGGCTACTATATACCGGATCGGCGTAGCGAAGGATACGGACTTTCTCGTCAAGGTTTGGACTGGGCCTACCAAAACGGATTTCGCTGTGTGGTCACCCTGGATTGCGGAACAACGGCTCTGGAACAAGTGGATTACGCCAACAGCCTCGGTATTCACGTTATTGTTACAGACCATCATCAACCTTCCGAGCATTTACCCAAGGCCAAGGCCATCCTGAATCCTCTTCAACCGGGTTGCTCATATCCTTTCAAAGACCTTAGCGGTTGCGGCGTAGCTTTCAAGTTCTTGGTCGCTCTATGTCAGCATTGTGAATGGCCTATGTCCGAATTGCTTGATCATTTGGAACTGGTGGCTATCAGCATTGCCGCTGATATGGTCCCGTTGACGGGGGAGAATCGGGTTTTGACGCATTATGGTCTCCAAAAACTCAACAACCAGCCTACGGCAGGGGTGAAGGCGATGCTGCAACACTACAAGAACCGAAAACCGACCTTGGACCTTACGGATGTCATCTTTGGTCTATCACCACGGATTAACGCAGCCGGACGCATGGGCGATGCACGCTTGGCGGTTCAGCTTTTGGTCAGCGAAGACTCCGAAGAATGTTTGCTATTGGCTGCTGAAATTGAAAACAGTAACCTGAATCGAAGGGATACCGACAGTGAAATTACCCGCATAGCCGTTGAACAAGCCCTGGCGATGCACCAAACCGACCAAAAAATGACCACGGTCGTTTGCGGTACCGAATGGCACAAAGGCGTCATTGGAATTGTGGCATCCCGTTTGGTGGAGCGATTTTATAAACCCACGGTGGTTTTTTGCCTTGAGGGCGATAAAATGACCGGCTCTGCTCGTTCCGTCCAGGGCTTTGACCTCTACCACGCACTCCAACAATGCTCCGATTGCATGGAACAATTTGGAGGGCACAAGTACGCTGCAGGCTTGACCTTAAAAGCCTCGGCCTACCCCGAATTTTGTCAGCGATTTGAGGCTGCGGTAGCGGCCACGCTGGAACCCTGGCAGCAACGACCCTCTCTGGCTATCGATTTGGAGATGCCTTTGGATACGATTAGTCCTAAGTTTTTTCGTATTCTACGCCAATACGCACCCTTTGGTCAGGGTAATCGGCAACCTGTTTTTTGTTCTCGAAGGGTTTACGCCTCTCCCGGTTCACCCCGCATTGTTGGCCAAAATCACCTAAGCCTACGCATACAGCAAAAAGACGGTTCCCCCGGCTTCCAAGCTATTGCATTTGGACAAGCGGCTTTACTTCCCTTGTTAGCCAAGGGCCTGCCTTTTGATATCGCGTATAGCCTGGATGAAAACCATTACCGCGGTCAGGTTGATATGCAATTAAGAATACTGGACCTTAGAACCGTTGAGCCTTAGAATGGAGCTTCGCGCCGAATTGATCTCCAAAACGTACGGCCGGCGACAAGTCGTTCAATCCGTTAGCCTCCGCGTACAGCGCGGTGAAATTGTTGGATTACTCGGTCCCAACGGAGCCGGAAAAACCACCTGCTTTTATATGTTGGTAGGTTTGGTCCAACCCGATAGCGGCAAGGTCATGTTGGATGATAAAGATCTCACTCATCTTCCTATGTTCGAAAGGGCCCGACTCGGTTTGGGCTACCTCCCCCAAGAAGCTTCCATCTTTAGGAAATTAAGCGTTGAAGATAATATTCGTGCTGTGCTGGAATTAACGGATTTGGACCGAGAGGCCCAAAACCAAAAAGCCGAGAGCCTCTTGGCCGAATTCAATTTGGAACGTGTTCGCAAAACCCGGGGAGATCTTCTAAGCGGTGGAGAACGCCGACGTACCGAAATGGCCAGGGCCCTGGCCACCGATCCCGCTTTTATGTTATTGGACGAACCTTTTGCCGGGGTTGATCCGATTGCCGTCGAAGATATCCAAAAAATTATTTTTGCGCTCAAACGCCGTAACATTGGTGTGCTAATCACCGACCATAATGTTCAGGAAACCTTGTCCATTACCGACCAAGCCACGCTTTTGTTTGAAGGCAAAATCCTACGCCAAGGTTCTACGGAAGACATGGCCCAAGACCCCGAAGTTCGTCGCCTTTATTTAGGAAAGTCCTTCGAGTTCAAGCGTAAGTCCTTTGAATCGGATACGGTCCTTTGAATTGAACCCCTAACTCAACCCCGTGTCGGTATTTAATCAATTGGTTTCGTGGTGGTTCAAGAAAAGGATGCATCAAATGGAGCTCTTTATGCGTTACCCGCACGATGTCCAAAATGAAGTCCTCCAAAAACTCATATTCAAAGCCAAAAACACCGCATGGGGCGAATTGTACGGGTATAGCCAAATTCAGGGCCCGCATGACTTTGCAGAGAAGGTTCCATTGAGCACTTACGAGGATTTGTTTCCCTGGATTCAGCGATGCATGGAGGGCGAAAGTTCGGTGTTATGGCCCGGAGATATTCGTTGGTTCGCTAAATCGAGCGGAACCACCAACGACCGGAGCAAGTTCATTCCGGTCAGCGAAGCCGCATTGCAGGATTGCCATTACAAGGGAGCCAAAGATTTGTTATCGGTTTATTGCAACCGCCGCCCCGACAACGCTCTTTTTGAAGGCAAATGCCTGACCATCGGAGGTAGTCAATCCATTAACCCTCTGAATTCCAACAGCTATACAGGCGACCTTTCCGCTCTATTGATGCACAATCAGCCCTTTTGGGCAGATTTTATCAGGACCCCCGATTTATCGGTAGCCCTGATGGGTGATTGGGAACAAAAGATGGAGCGTATTGTTGCGGATACCGTCAAGGAGAATGTGACCAATATGGCGGGTGTCCCAACCTGGATACTCTTGATTTGTCGGCAAATGCTGGCCATGACCGGCAAGAAAAACATGTTGGAAATATGGCCCGACATGGAGGTTTACTTCCATGGAGGGGTTGGGTTTCATCCCTACCGCGCACAGTTTCAACAACTTTTTCCATCCCCCAAAACATGGTACCTGGAGACCTATAACGCCTCCGAAGGATTTTTTGGATTGGCTTTGGAACCGCACCAGGACGAGATGCTCCTGATGCTGGATTACGGTATTTATTACGAATTTATTCCTTTGGAAGAAATAGATCTCGAAAACCCTACGGTGTTGCGCCTGGATCAGGTCCAAACCCAAAGAGGCTATGCCATGGTCATTTCAACCAACAGTGGATTATGGCGTTACCAAATCGGAGATACGGTAACCTTTACCTCCACCCAACCCTATACGGTTCGTGTGCTTGGCCGAACCCGTTCCTTTATCAACGCGTTCGGTGAAGAGCTGATGGCAGAGAATGCCGAAACGGCCATAGAAGCAGCCTCCAAAGCCTGCGGTGCACAGGTTAGGGATTATACCGCTGCCCCCCTCTTTTTGGAGCAAGGTCAGGCCGGACGCCACCAATGGCTCATTGAATTTGAAACAGTACCGGACAGTTTACCCCGTTTTGCTCAAATACTGGACGAACATCTTCGACAAAACAATTCGGATTACGACGCCAAACGGCACAAGAACCTTGCCCTTTTGGAGCCGGAGATCCTCCCACTGCCTGAAGGTACTTTTTATCAATGGTTGGCATCCCGTAACAAACTAGGCGGCCAACACAAAATACCTCGCCTCGCCAACCACCGCGACCTGGTGGATGCCCTCTTGGCGCAGGTTAACACCAAGAGCCCGAATTAATGGTCTCTTTCCGCAGCAAAAATCAATAAATCCTCCAGGCTCTTCCGGCAAATTCCCGCCGGAAACCCCTCCAATTGTCGCTGACCCTTAAGGACCAAGTCCTTCATAATACGTTGGGCATAATCCAGTCCCCCGCTCTTTTCTATAAACTCCACAATGCGAGTAACATTTCCCGGATCTGCCGGTTGATCCTTGATGAGACCAATCCAACGCCGTCGTTCAAGCCAAGAAGCCTTGGACAGTGCATAAATCAAAGGCAAGGTTAGCTTCTTTTCCTTGATATCGGCCAAAGGAGCCTTTCCAGTACGGTGCCCATCAAAATCCAAGAGGTCATCCCTCATCTGGAAAACAAGTCCCAAGGTTTCACCAAAAAGCCTGGCTCCCTCGACCTGTTTTGCATTTTCTTCGCCTTCTCCCAATACCGAAGCGACCCCAACCGCACAACAAGTAGCCATTAAACTGGCTGTTTTGGCTGAGATGATCTCAAAATAAACCTCCTCGGTAATATCCAGTTTGCGGGCTTTTTCAATTTGCAAAAGTTCGCCTTCGCTCATTCGGCGAACCGCATCAGAGGTCAGATGCAAGACTTGATAATCCTTGTGCTCCAAGGCCAACAACAAACCTCTACTGAGCAGGTAATCGCCTATGAGGACGGCGATCTTGTTCTTCCACAAGGCATTAATGCTCCAGAAGCCCCTGCGCACCGGAGCCCCGTCCACCACATCATCGTGGACCAAGGTGGCGGTATGGAGTAGCTCCACCAAAGCCGCAGCACGACGGGTACGCTCACCGCATTCTCCGTAACAACGAGCAGCCAAATACACCAACATGGGCCGGATTTGTTTGCCCTTGCGACGAACGATATAACGGGTAACCCAATCAAGCAAGGGAACCTTGCTCTTCATCAAATCCCGAAAGGTGGATTCAAATCCATCCAATTCGGCAGCCACCGGGGCCTTGATGCGATCCAGCGGAGAATGAGCCACCGAATCAGTAAACCTCGGTCCTTAGGCTGGAGGAATAGTTGAGCTTGAGGGCGTTGGCCTTACGCAATTCTTGCTTGACGTCGGTCACAATACCCATTTTGACCTCGCGGTCCGCCTTGATAGAGGTCGTTAACAAAGGAACTTCCTGCTCCGAACGTGCAGCCCTCTCTTTGTCGATGAATTCCGCTATCATGGATGGTGTGGCGAAGGCATCGTTCAATTGGATACGGGGTGCTGTTCCAAACTGTGCCCTGTATGTTTCGGTAGGAACGCCGATATGGATATACGATACCAGGGACTTTTTCTCCAGCTTTTGAATTTCGGTGGCTTGTGGGACCACGACTTTGATTTTCAAATCCGTTTCCCTCATGACCGTGGTGACCATAAAAAAGAACAAAAGCATGAAAACGATATCCGGTAGGGATGCCGTACTGATCGCCGGAGTTGGCTTCTCTTTTTTCTTGAGCTTCATGGCAGAATGTTGGAAAATTTAACCTTCGGGTTCGGCCTCTGAGATAACCTGACGATAATAATCCTTGATTTCGTTTTGTTGGCTTTCGGGCAATCTATCCAAAGATTTGCCGTACAACTGCTTGGCCCGGGCATCCCGTAATTCGTTGTACGACGCTTTGAGTTCGTTATGAACCTGAATGTAGAGATTGTAGGAAGTGCCCCGGTCGTTTTTGAGGGAAACAATGGCTTTTTGAGGGGATTCAGCCAAATCGGGATTCATGGAAGGATTATCAATGAAATCCTTGGTTTTACGCTTCAGATCCTTGATATCGGTAGGCTCACCGTCCACCAGCAACATATCGTTGGCATTAACCAAAACCTTGAGAACATTACGCTCCTTAATGCGGATATCGTTTTCGGGTTGGTTTTCCTCGGGCATCGGTGGAAGCTTAATCGCTATGCCCTTGTCCGTATCAATGGTCGTTGTTACCAAAAAAAAGATAAGCAGCAAGAAGGCGATATCCGCCATGGAACCTGCATTGACTTCGGGAACAGCTCTTGGCATAAGATCAGAATAGGATGATTAACGATTGAAAAAATTAACGCAAGGCGTTCAGTATTTCCCCAACAATTAATAAAACAAGGGTCAAAATGCTGGTAATGTAGAGCATGATGAGGGCAGCACCGATCAATTTGGACGAGCTGGGCGTAATTCCAAACTTTTGGTAAGAGTCCAACACCTCATTACCCGATAAGGCGTAACTCAATCCAAAAATGACCAAGAGGGAACCCACAGAAATAAGCATCTTTTTGGCCGCTTCCAGATTTCGGAATACCTCCACCAAGGGAAAACCAACCGATGCAAGGACACCGATGCCGAGTAAAAGATAGACCAAGTACAGGCCTAAATCGATCATGAATTCAGATCCCATGGGTTTATTTTTTGTTGTGCTTAACCAACAGGTCGATAAGTCCAATCGAAGCATCTTCCATGGCATTGACCAGGGAATCTAACTTGGAAATGAGGTAATTGTAGAAAATTTGAAGGATAATCGCTACGATCAAACCAAATACGGTGGTCAAAAGTGCGACTTTGATACCACCGGCCACCAAAGAAGGACTGATATCTCCGGCAATTTCAATAGCATCAAAAGCCTGAATCATCCCCACGACCGTACCCAAGAAACCCATCATCGGGGCAAGGGCAATAAACAGCGATACCCAGATTAATCCACGCTCTAGTTGACCCATTTGAACGGATCCGTATGCAGTAACGGCCTTTTCTGCGATCTCTACACCTTCATCTGCACGATCAAGGCCCTGGTAAAAAATACTGGCTACAGGGCCACGAGTATTTCGGCATAGTTCTTTGGCTGCTTCAATTCCACCGCTGTTAAGAGCGCTTTCAACATTTGATAACAGTTTGCGGTTGTTACTTGATGCCAAATTCAAAAAAATCACCCTTTCGATGACTACGCCCAAACCCAAAATCAAACAAAGCAAAACGGGTGCCATCCAGACAACGTCCCCTTCAATGAATTTCTGTTTGAAGACATAGTGAATGGAGTCGCCCCCTTCGTTCACCGGGGCTGCTTCGGTCGAAGCTGTCGAATCGGCAGCTGCAGGTGCAGAGGAATCACCCTGAGCTTTAGCGGCGGTATCCGCTGTTTGAGCTGCAGATGGTTGAGCAGCTTTACCCTGTGCTTGGGCATCAAAACCAAAACCCACAAGGGCAAGGGCAAGGAGACCGGCGGTGAATAGAACGATTTTTTTCATGGTTTTTAGATGGATGAGCAAAAATAGAAAAGAATAAGGTTTATTGGGTTGTCCTTAGGTTAAGAGAGGCAATTATACGGTCTTCAAGACCTGAATGAACGATTTTGACAAAAAACAATGCCCGGAACAAGTCCGGGCATTGCATTTGAATTAAAGGATAGGTCCAAAGATGCTCCTTATCGAACCTGAAGGCGTTGAACCAGTGTTTTGGTAGCACCGTACTCGTCAAGGAGACTAATTTTGAGCATATAGGATCCGTTGGCCAAACCTTCCAAGCTCAAATTGGCAAGGATTTCAAGTCCGTTGGCGGACAGATTTTCGGTTTTGACAATCCTACCAACCGCATCAACCCATTGAATGGTGCATGCAGTCGTTTCAGGCTCCACAATAAGTTTCACATTGACAGCATTTTGGGCTGGATTCGGCCAAACTTGGAAGGAACCCGAAGGACGGGCCTTGGACGAGAGCTTAGGCATAACCAAGGCCGCGTTCACCAAGGTTTGGGCCATGGGATCCGCAATTTCGCTCATGGAACCTAGGTTAATTGATGCAAAATCTATTTCTACACCCTCCTCTGCCCTGATTTCCATTTCAAATAGCACATCCCCGGCACGGACCTTATGACCCTCGGTTGAAACCCAACCCATGCGGAGGCGACCTTCGGCCATCTGATGCAAAAGAGCTTCCTGACCAAGGTTAGACTTAACCGATACCAGCTCCAAACCGGCAGGCCATGGCATATCCAAAGAGAGAGCACCCATTTCCATGCCTACTCCTGCGAGAACAGGCAACATGCAAGTGGACTTGTCCTTTTGGACCCTAATAGGCTCCTGGCTTGCGAGCAGACGCGGAATGGCCAAGCGACCGCTGGTGGATCCAAAATAAGAAGCGTTAACATCACCGGACACAATTCCCAAAACCGGGGCATTAAGTAAGTTGCCGGTTGCAAAATTTATTGAACCACCATAATACTGCCAGTTTCCTGCAGGGAAAGAAGAAATGGTCGCATTAGAGCGACGAATGATCATCAGGGCATCCGTATTGTTCACCAAGGCGCTGTTGTTCACATCAGCAGCCAACGAAACGATTGGAGTAGGGTGCAACAAACCTTGGTAAATTCGGCGAGCTTCCAAGGCATCGGTAGCATTAACACCACCCCAAGGACGGCTGGAATTACCCGTGACCTGGTAGGTCCCCGCTGCAAAATTTTCCAGGCTAAAACGACCATCGGTACCGGTGGTCGTGGTTGCTACAACCTGGCCATTGGGGTTAACCAAGCGCAGGGTGTCGCCTATCAACGGGGTGGCTTGGGTATTGGCGTAGGTCAGACGACCGTTCAGCACGTTGAATCCCATACCAACTTGGTAAATGGCTAGGGTTCCACTAATCTCGTTGGCGATCAAAAGCATTGGTTGGCCATTGGGGCTCTGATCGTGACCCAAGAATTGAATCACCTCCGCTCCACGGTCACCACCCAAGCCACTGGTTGTCCTGGTATTTAAATAACCACTGAAAACAGGGGCCAAAGGATTGGTCACTTCAAAAGCCATCACCCCGCCAACACGCTCCAAGGCGATGAAGGCGAAGGTACGCGAACCGATTTTACCAACGGCGACACCCTCAGGCTCTGGGCCTTTAGAGCGGCTGCGGTTCTTTCGCGTATTGTTCTCGCTATCGGCATTAAAGAAAGGTCCCCAGGTAGGGTCCGCTAATACGATGGACTCGATCAAGTTCTTGGATTCGTAAACCTGGGCACCGGTCGCTGCATTGTAAATAGCAAAGGAGCGAGGGCCTACCATATGCAATTCGTCGTAATCACCATCGCCATCCAAGTCCCCGCTTTGGTTGGTTATGCGTAAACGTCCAAGGGCATGGCTTTCTTTGAGCATCGCCGCATTTGGAAAACGGGTAGGGTCCAAATTGACTGCGCCAACGGTTGTACGCTCATTCAAGGCGGTATACTCGCGCTCATCACCTTCGTTAGCGGTTACCAAATAAGTTGTATTACCTACCATAAAACTACCGATTGCATCCGGCATATAAAACGATTTAACCGGCCAATTGGTCATGAGAACAACCCCGTTGTTATCGGATGCATCAAATCCATTTTGGGACGATTGATGGTTTTTCATACCCATAGGGGTAATGTTGGTAACAATTTTGTTAACCAAATCAATATGGGCTATAGAGTTATTCTCTTGAAGCGTTACCCAGGCTTTGGTATTGTCCGAAGAAACCGTAATATATTCTGGCTCAAGATTCTGCGACAAGGTTCCGAAGGGAGATCCCTTGCGAACTCCCGAAGCCATCAGAGAAGCACTAAGGGCGTTAAAACCTGTAAAATTCAAGGTTATTACATCCGACTGTACATAATTGGTGTCTTGCACATCGATGATGCTCACCGAACCTTCGGGGTCATTCGAAAAATCTCCGTTGGGTTGTCCTTCATTCGCGGTTAAAAGGTACTTTCCGTCATGGGTAAAGGTGATCATATCAGGCAAGGAACCAACAGTTACTTGACCCTTATAATTCCCTAAGGTGTCAAAGAAAATAACACGACCCGGGTTCTGCTCGATTGAATCCGGGCTGGCAACGGCCAACAAACCGGGCTTCACGGCCAAACCGGTAATGCCTCCGTAGGGTTGCATACTTACCGACCCCAAAGCAACCGGTGCCGCAGGATTGGCCAAAGAAACCATGTCGAAACGACGTTGAACACCAGAGCTCAGGTAAGCTCTTTTGCTCATTGGATCATACGCTACAACCTCCGTTGTAGCAGACAAGCCTGGGGTCGGGTCAACGCTGGCTAGTGGGGTCATGACCACCGCACCGCTGGAAACAGGGGCCTGACGATCATCGTCTGTGATGTAATAGGTAAAAAAGTCCGCCCCACTCAAAGTCAATCCTTCAAGGCTATCGATTTTGAACACCAAATACTCGTCATCTTCTACAGATGCATCGTTGTTGATGGTTAAAGGTATCTGGATAGCGGTAGGGGTATTGGAAACGCTGATACGTTGGGTTTGCCAACCGCTAAGATCGGCCGAGGTTCCGTTGCTCCAAGTGCTGAGCAGAGAGATGCGAAAGGACCCGGAAGCCTGAACCGGTGCCACATTGCTTAGGTTGACCGGGATAAAAGCCCCGCTTCCGTTTTCGGCAATGGTTTTGAAACGAGAACCAAAGGCAATGGTACCCATATTTCCATTCACTACGCCATTGGTATAGGTAATGTTTGTTAATGGCGCCGCATTGCTATCAGCTAATTCGCAATTACCCGCAGTCGCCAAATCGAAGGATAATCCTGAAGGTCCTGCTTGCAAAATAACAAATCGCATATTGAATAGTAAACCATTAACATTGATTGCATTTGCGTCAAACCAACCGGCCCTAAATTGGGATCCGCTATCTGTAAAATTGATACCTAAGTTTGAAAAGTACCCGCAGTTCCCAATTAAGGCATTGTTCAAAACAGGTAAAACATCGGTGGGGGCGCCAGCGCACCGCAAACGCGTACTATCAAAATTAATTGAAATCGAAATTGCTCCGACCTTAAAAATAGAATCCATTTGCAATTGAACAGGTACGGAAACTGTATCACCTACCCTTCCGTTCACCGTGCCAATACTCAATATAGGGAAAGGTATAGCCTGAACCGATCCATTGTTAAAAGTCAAACCATTAACGGGATTACCATCGGCATCACCGACTTCCACTAGGCCTGGCGTGGCAAGATCCCAATTTAAGGCTGCGTTTCCAGAACGCAATACAACAAAACGAACATTAAATAAAACCCCACTTACCGTGGCAGGATTCAAATCATACCAACTTAACCTGAATTGAGAGCCAGATCCATTTAGATTGGCTCCAATGCCCCCAAAGTAACCACAATTGGTGAGTAAATTCGACGACGAGATACCCGTGTTTACATTCGACACTTGAGATAGACACTGTAATTTTGAAGAATCGTAGTTTATGGCTAGAGTCAAAGCGGACATGGTCAAGGGATTTGATCCGCTGTAGGTTACAGGAATTGAAAGGGTGTCCCCTACCAATCCGCTAACTGAACCTATGCTGAGGGCCGGGGGTATAATGCCTTGAACCGCACCGTTGGTAAACGTTAATCCACCGATTGGATTGCCATCAATATCGCCAACTTCAACAAGCGAAGGCGTTGATAAATCCCATTCCAAAGGCGCTTGGCCGGTTTGCAAAATGACCATTCGAATATTAAACAGGAGTCCATTGACTGTGGCGGGATTCAAATCGTACCAAACCAACCTGAATTGGGAAGCCGAGGCCGTCAAATTGGCGCCCGTTCCACTAAAAAAGCCACAATTGGTCAGTAAATTAGTCGAAGAAATAAGCGGACTCAAATCAGTGACCTGGGATAAACAGCGTAATCGCGTTGAATCGTAGTTAATAGTCAACGTCAAGGCAGACATGGTCAAAGGACTAGTCCCGTTGTAAATGACCGGTACCGAAACAGTATCACCGACTAGTCCTGTCACTTGGCCCAAGGAAAGTCCTTGCGCGGTGGCTTTGCCCGGTAAACTCAACATGGCTATGACGCCTAACAGCAAGAAATAGATTTTTTTCATTTCAGACTTTTTTTTCAAATTTCAATGAGCGGTTTTATGGCTTTATGAAGCCCAAATCACCTTGAGATGAATAAAATTTTACGTCTGTATTAAGGAGGGCTCATCGAATACTTCGCTTTAAACTTCGGTTATGGATGCTGACAGCAGGGTTTACCTTTGAGTCAACCCTGCATAGCCTTGCGTAAACCCTCCAAACCTGTTCAAAAAGCCCTGGGTTGGTCTATCCTGCAATCGGCTTTCAAGCTTACCGGGCTCTACGGGGTCGGCAAGCTCATGGCCCTTTGGTTTGGACCTGCAGGTCTAGCTTTGATCGGGCAATTCCAGAATTTGTTGTACTTGCAACAAAATGCGGGGGGCTTATCCGTTTACAATGCCCTAATTCAGGGTTTGAGCCGCCTAAAAGGAGAAAAGAAACCGACCAAGGGCTTCTTTAGCGATGGGCTATACTTTGGTTGGACCTTGAGTTTAGGGGTTGCTGTGGTTTGGTGGGCTATGTTGCCGTGGTCGTTCATCCCCCTTTTGGGGAAAGACTTCCCGCTGTGGTTGGCCATCATCATGCCCGTGTTGGCCCTGGGTTCGACCTTTTGGGCCGGTGCGCTGGCCCTGGCAGCGTCGGAACGTCAATACAAACGAAACGCGCTTCTCAATATGGCCCAAACGGCCTGGACCATTTTACTGTTCGGAATCCTGGGGTATCGCTGGGGTTTGACGGGGGCTTGTTTGGGCCTCGGTTTGGCCCAGGTACCGCTGGCGATTTATTCCTATGGGCATCTAAGGCCCATAATGGGGGGTTGGTGGCGGCAAATTCTCTCTTTTTGGGTTCGGCGAGGATACCTTCATTCGCCACTTTGGCCCTTGGTCGGTATGGCGTTGTATTCGGTAGGGATCACACAATTGGTCCTGGTTATCGTTCGATCGCACCTGCTTATCGAATTTTCAGCCGAAACAGCGGGCTGGTGGGAAGGGGTCCAACGTATTGGCAACCTATGGGTACCGGTTATTTCGACACTGATGACATCCCATTTTTTGCCATCGCTAAGCGAGGTACGTGACCGAAAAACCTACACCAAGCTCTCGCTACAAGCCGCACTGGGATCCTCGTTCTTGGTGGGTCTCTACGCGCTCGTCGTTTTGGCTTTGGGGGGTAGGGCCATTTCATTTATGTTCAGCGAAGCATTTACCCCGATGTTGGTAATCCTACCCTTGCACTTGGCAACGGATGTACTCAAAGCAGGTGTTTGGGGTCTCCACAATGCCATGCTTTCACGCCAAAAAGCAAGTTGGCTCGTCATGATTGATCTTGGCTTTCAAACAATATATGTAGTCGGCGTACTTTGGGGAACCGCCCGCTATGGGTGGGAGGCTTCAGTGGCGGCTTACGCCTTGGGAATGTGCCTTAATGCCTTAGTTACCATTGTATTATGGAAAAAAACCCAAGATTCATTTTCTAGAAAACAAACCGAATAACGTTTTAACATGGAATCCTACCTTCATAAACCCTCGGATTATTTCGAGCACGCGCGAATGGACGTTCTTCGATGCCTAGGGTCCGTTGAGGGAAAAAGAATCCTGGAACTTGGTGCAGGCGGTGGCTATACCTTGGCGCATGCAAAAACCGTTGGCAAGGCATCGTATGTAGCTGGTGTTGAATTAATGACGCTGGAAGGTACCGTTCAACAAAATTCTTGTCTCGATGAATTCTTGATAAGGGATCTATCATGGCCCGTTCCTTCCTTGAATTGCGATGCCTTTGATGTCTTGATGTGCCCTGATGTGCTGGAACACTTGGTAGATCCTTGGAATGTGTTAAGAAACTGGTCGGTTTATCTCAAGCCAGGCGGAACCCTGGTTATATCCCTCCCCAACATCAGAGAAATTTCTGTGATATGGAAAATTGCAGTTCAAGGGGACTTTGGTTATACCCCGGATGGAATCCTGGATCATACCCACCTGAGGTTTTTTGCAAGACAAAACGCTGGTGCCTTACCGGACCCTGCTCAATACGAACAAATTTGTGTTATACCAGCCATGCATTACCAAAAAGGACCCCGCTTCCGCCCCTGGATAAGCCGGTTGAGTTTGGGTTGGGCGGATGACTTTCTGACTCATCAATGGTTTGTTAAGGCCAAAAAGCGGGCCTAAAATATTGATTTTGAACGTAAAAGAAGTATCCAACTCCGATAGTACGCTCACTCTGGGGGTCATTGTTGTGCATTTTGGCCAACCCGAATTAACGCTTCGCTGCTTGATGCACTTGGCTAGGCAAGAAGGCGTGTACCTAAAAATAATTATTGTTGATAACAGCCCTCAAGGAGATGCTCCCTTGGCCCTGGATTCAGGACTTAATGGAATTACCCTACGATGTTCCAACCAGGGTTTCTCCCATGCCAACAACCAAGGCCTCAAAAAACTAAAAGATTTATCCAAGGAAGGCAGCCCAATAGACGGGGTTTTGCTCTTGAACAACGACGCCTTTGCCACGGAAAACGCATTGCGCAACTTAGGAGACGCAATGATCCGTATTCAAAGTCCCGGATTGGCGGTGTTGGTGGGTGGGTGTCTCCTTAACGAAGATGGGAGCCTTCAAACACGAGGTGGCGCTTGGATTCCAAAACATGGATGCGGAAGAGTCCTCATGGATGAACCCTTTCCCACTTACGGAGTCCTTTACCCCTCTGGGGCAGCGTTACTCATGAACAAGGCTGCGCTTGATCGGATAGATTGGCAGCTGGACGAGGGGTATTTTTTGTATTTCGAGGAAATCGATGCGGTGGAACGGCTACGCAAATCAGGACCCTTGCAGGTTATCCTGGACCCAAATGCCCGTTTTGTCCACCTTCAAGGGGTAACGGCGGGCAGTGGAAAGCGACATCATGACCGATCCATAAGCAGTGAATACCACTTTCATCGCAGCAAAAGGCGTTTCTATGAACTTCATTACCCCATGTACCTACCCAAAATGCATTTATTGCATGTTTTGGTGGTAATTAAACGGGTTTTGCGTGGAGAATTTGGTCGAGCCAAGGCCGTAATGAGGGGGTTTTGGGGGGTTAATGAGCGATTCAAAGCCGCAAAGGGTGGCAAAAACAAATAGCCCGGCGGGATTGTCCTCGCTGTGCTCGGGATTGTCCTCGCTGTGCTCGGGATTGTCCTCGCTGTGCTCGGACATCCCGAGGAGGGGAACAGCAGAACAAACCCGTGCTGGAACTGCGTTCCAAGCTTTTTGATTTTTTGGAATTCGCTCAAGCAAGCTTGGCGCTTCCGCAAATCAAAAAGCCCCCTTTCGGGGGCACGGGTTTGTTCTGCGGAGAGAGAGGGATTCGAACCCTCGATACGGTTTCCCGTATACACACTTTCCAGGCGTGCTCCTTCAACCACTCGGACACCTCTCCTCAATTCCTCATTTAATACGCAAAAGGGAGCCAAAAATAGAACCAAAATGCCCAAAAATGGACGTTTTCCCTTAAAATTAGGTAAAATCCTAAAGGCTATCTTGCTAAAATCAATTTATGTCTTTAATTAATACAATTCAAATAACAAAAAACGCATCGTCCTTTCGGTAATTATGCTATTTTTGACTAAATTTTACTGAAATGGCCCTTTTTCACCGCTTTAAAACCGCTGGTTTAGCCCACATTCTCCATTTATTCTCCGATAAAACCCGATTGACCCGGGTTCTTTTCTTGTACTTCGCTCTGTTTTGGACGACCCAAGCCCTCTCCCAATCCCCAAACACAGGGCAAAACGGCATGAGCAGCAGTTCGGAAACCGAGTTAAAAGAGGCACTCCGTCAAGCCAACAAGGAAATAACAAGCCTCCAAAAAGTTGTGCAAAACCAAAATGCGGCTTATCGCCGAAATGTTGACTCTCTTAATCGTCAAATAGCCGATAACCTTGCCAAACTGGGTCAAAACGAAAGGGCTCTCAACATCGCGCTCGAAAGTTTTGAGGCCAAGTACCGGGAACAAAACCAAACCATCCAGGAATTTCAAGACGGTTTGGCTTCCATCAAGAGCCGTCAAATGCTAACGATTATCGCCGTTTTGGTGGCGGCTGTCGTAGTCCTGTTTGGCGCCGTTCAGTGGGCCTTCCGCAAAGCCTCTACCCAGCAAACGAATTTTTGGAATGAATTCCAGGCCAGCCTTCTCAAAAAGTAATCCCTCCACCTTAATTCAAAAAAAACCATGAGTCTTAACAACCAATCCACCCAAGGAAAATTGGATCCCATTACCTTTTTTTACGGTTTTGGCGCTGCTATCGTTTTGATTGCATCCATGTTCAAATTTGTAGGATGGGATTATGCTACTGAATTGTTCATTGTTGGCTTGGCGATCGAAGCGGTGGTCTTCTTGGTTTCTGCCTTTGAACGAACCAAGTCCGAAAAAGAATACGCTTGGGAGAATGTCTTTCCCCAATTGGTGGACAAGAACGCCCCATCCACCATGCCCGGTTCTGCAGCAGGGGCTAACGCGAATCTTGCTAACCCGGACTTGCAACAGAAATTCGATCAGCTGGGCCAACAAGTCCAACAAATGCAACAATCCCTCCAGGCCTTCAGCAGCCATTTGGACAAAAACGCGGGGATTGCTTCCCAATCCATGCAGTCCATGGAAAACATGAACCGCGAAATTGAAAAATACAACGATCACCTCAAGCGGCTCAACCAAAAATTCAGCGAGTTAAGCGGGCGCTAAAATGGCCGAGTACACTTCTATTTCCCAAAAACAGTTCTGGACTTTCCGGAAGCTTTCGTTTTTGTACCTGGTTTTTATCATTTTTTACGCGTTCAGTGGTGATTCAAATTATGTTACAAAAATACCGAAGTCCGGTCAGACGCTTAATGAACTAAACCAAAGACTGCTTCTGCAGCTCAACGATTACCAACCCTCGGGCGCCGAAGACCGGCACTACAAAAATCTGGTGTTGGACGTTGCTCAAGCTTTTGATTCAACCCGAAGTCATTTTGAGGCCATGCATGCCAAATCCGGTTTCGACTTGGCCTGGCTCAAAAGCATATCGTATTTCAAGAACCTCAAAAAAAAGCAATGGACCGGCCTGCAAAATCGCCTTAACGAATGGATGCAATTATACCCGGTCCAGGCCCGCGCTGATTTGGCAACACTTCTTCATTTGACACCAGTCGACAGCAATGGCAGCTATGTTCTCAACCTGGGTGAAGGAAACGACTTCCCTAACGGGGCCTTTCCCCTTTTGCTGGGGGAAATGGAATCCCGTTTCTTGTTGGAATCCATGCGTTATTTGAAGCAGGAATTGAGGACCGGTGCCTTGGTGAACCAAATCAGCTTTAGGAATTTACAGCTGTTGCAAGTCCTCAAAAACTCCTACTACCTTGGGGAACGTATTCCCTTTCGATTCTACAGCCGGGACTCTCTTGCACCTACCGTCAAAATTAACGGATTGGCCATGGAAGGCCTGGGCCAAGGTATTTTTTTCGATTACGATTTTGAGCCCAAGACCAGCGGTGAATATATCCTCGAGGCTCAATGCGGGGAGGAAACCATTACCCACACTTTTTCGGTAATCAAACCTCAGTTACGATTCTTGGAGAGCAAGCAAGAAATTGCTGCTTATGTTGGCCTGCCCTTGGATCTTACCTTGGATTTGAGCGAATACAGCCGTCCCGAAGATTTTAAGGTAACATCAGCTGATGCGCAGATTATTCAAAGTGGGAATTCGTTGCGGATCATTGCCCAAGAAGAAGGCCGTATCACCCTTCGATTGATGTATCGTGGTCAAGTCGCTGACCTACGGACTTTGGTAGCCTTGCGTCCTCCTCATCTTCGGGTGCAGTTGAGGGATATTACCGGAGACACGGTTAATATAAGCAATGCCCATTGTTTGGAGGCCGAAAGTTCGTCGTGGCAAGTCATTCAATTCCAACTAACCGCCTACCGTCCCGGTGCAGAGCCCCTGACCATGAAAAGCAATACCCGTTTCTTCCGAAACGAAATGCACCGCCTGTACCAAATGTCCCCTACCGGAACGACCTTCGTTTTTCGTAACATCAGGCTTATTAACATGAACGGTAAGACCGAAGGCATGGGCAATCCGTTTTTTTACGTCAAATCCTGAGCTCCCGATTCCCACGATCATAACGGCCCTAATCTATGCTGGTTCGCAAATCCAAATTGCTTCGATTCAAATTCATCGGGCTGATGTACCTGACGATGGTCACCTTTTTTGTGATGAGTATTCCGGAAGACTGGATTGGCTCCGTTCGAGGTGTTCGCTATTTCTTCAAAGAATTGGAGACTGCCAATCTTCCTTCCGAAAACCGAGCATTTAGCCAAGAGGTCAAGGCGATTTCTCTTGAGCTCGAACAAAGCGCTTTGAATGAAGGGGTGGATTTGGCCCAATCCGTCCAAAGTCTAACCAACAAGTCCTATACCCAACGCCTGGTCATCCAGTCGGGCTTGGGGAAACGCTTGTACGATGCCCTGATTAAGCTCCACAACGTTTACCGGGATTTACCGGATTCCAATCCCCGCAAAGCCCTCTTTGCTCGTTTGTTCAGCGATGAAATCCAAGCCATCGTTCAACAAAAGACCTCGGCATCCATCTGGGTTCGGAACAAATTCAAGGATGTCCCCTTGGATTTGGCCCTGCTTTTTGTGGAGGAATACCGGCTCAAATCTGTGATTTTGTCCCAAGGCAATATTGCCTCCAACAGCCCGGCTCTACGTCAGCCCTCCTTGGTTTTGTTGGCGGAATGCGCCAGCATGTCCGTAGGGGATTCGGTCTTTTTCAAAATTGTCGGTGATAGCATTGTGACGGTAGAAGTGGTCCGTGATGGCAAGAGCCTTCAAGGCCTAACCAGAATCTCCAAGGACGGCATACAGTTCACACCAACATCGGCCGGTTTTCATCTTTTGACCATCAAAGGTTCCACCCAAAAAGAAACCCTCATCATCGACGTCCGTGCCGCAACATTTGCCAAACCGGGTAGTCAAAATATCCACGTTTGTTATTTGGGCATACCCTACAGGCAGGCTGTTAATCTGCCTTCCACGCCGGGTCTCAAGGTCATCTGCTCCCAAGACCCTTCTGCGACCTATTTAGCGGATCAGGATACCTTGGTCTTCACCCCCCAAAAGGTCGGTTGGTGTCGTTTGGAAATCGCCGATGCCCAAGGCACCCTCTTTATGGATTCGGTTTTTGTCAAAGAAATTCCCCAACCCCAATTGTCTTTGGCACGCGCTCCGGGTAATATTCTCCCCAAATCCATCTTCCTATCCGAAAAAAATCTTGTACTTACGGCCTCGCACCCGGCTTTTGCCCAGTCGCCGTACGTTATTACGGGCTATACAGTTCGAAAAATAGGAGGTCAGCCCCAAGAACTTAACCTCAACCAAGCAGGATTCTCCTCCAAGTCTTTTCGCGAGCCCCAAAAAACCACTTTGCTGGGTTTTTCAAACATCACCCTCCGTGCTGGTAATCAGGAAATTCTTTATCCTGATCCACTTTTGGTAACCGTCCAATAAAAACGATTCAATTTCTTCCTATGAACCACCGCTTTGTACGTGTTCTTTGGCCAAGTTTAGGCCTTTTGTTGGGACTGTTGTTTCCTCCTATCCTGCACGGCCAGGATTCTGACACCTTGATCCTCCGAGAAACCCTTACCGTTGGACCGAACCAAACCTTGGATCTGAGCCGCTATACCCATGTCCTCTTGATGCCTGAAGCCTCCATTTGGGTTGAGGGGACCTTGATTATCCAACCAAGCAACGGACGCACCGTCCGCATTAGCTCCTTCTTTCGGGAACAATCCGGCAAGGGTATCGTCATTACCGGCAACAACCCCAAGGCGTCCATCCAATTGCGTGATGTTTGGTTTGATCGTTTGGATCAGGCGATTCATTTTGAGCCTTTTTGGAATCGTTCATCGGTCCAAATCGAAGAATTTAAGGTTTCGCGTTGTGGTCGTTTACAGCCCGCTGTTATGGTTCATCATCCGTTGCTCAATTTGGCCAGCGAGAAACTTGATTTTAAACTGAATAAGGGTCGTTTTTTTAATAATTACTCGGGTTTGTTTTTTGAAAAAGTCGGCGGGAACGGTACGGAATGGGAGCTCGAAAACCTCGCCTTTTACCACAATTACGAAAACAACGATGGTGATCCTTTGGGCATGTTGCACCTGGGCCTTTCGGAGCAACTCAAACCCGGTCGGGTGAAGGTTTCCGGTTTGTTCTTTGATCGGAATTTTACATCAACCGGTGCGGCCTACGCCCTCTCAACTTCAGGGCTTGCCAACCAGACCTTGGCGGTAAACGAAGTGGTAGCCGAAGGGGGATTGCAAGTCATGGACCGCAAGGTCAATCCCCGACTTCCTCAGCTCAGGATTCAAAATGCGTCGAATCCTTCGACAATGGCCCCACAATGCAACCCCAAAGTACTTTCCCACGACAAACGTCGTATTGTCCTTCATAACTACCATCCGACTTGTGGTACGGTGCAGGTTTTCGGAGCAGGTGGGGTGAATTTGGATTATCTGCGTTCAGAATTCGGTGACACCTTGGAATTGGTTGTTACCGGGCGTGGTATTCCTTCGTATTTGGTTTTTGAAAACGATAACCTCAGGATTCTGCTCAAGCCCCTTCGCAAAACGCTCGGTGACGGTGACCCGGTTTCGGCCGATGATACCTTGGTGGGCCGCATCGAATACGAAACCATGGCCAACCAGCTAGCCAGCATGAACAACCTGGATCTGGAGAACGACACCCTGGTCCCCAAAAAGGTCCTGGCTCAATTGGTGAAACCCGGTTCATCGGATACCATCGTCGGCAAGGTGGAATTTCAATTGCTTCGCCAAAAGGTGGAAGCAGTTGAGGGGAGCGCCTCCCTGGTACTCAGACCGGTTTTTCCTAAAGAGGAGCTGAGCTTTTCAACCGGTTTGGCTTTTTATAACGGAGATCTCAAATACCAGTACGGGGTACCGACCTTTTTGGATCGCAGTTGGAGTATTGCCTACGAAAAAAGAATCAAGCCTTTGCGGTCCATTCGGATTGAAGGGCATTTCACCCGAGTGGGAATGTTTGACCGCACGGCTGCCTTTGCTTTTGGGCGAATCAAGGAAACCGTTCTGGTGGATAACAATTTTCAGCGATATGCCGTCACAGACCAAAGTCAAGTGGCTTTCAGGACCCATATCTTCGGCTTGAGTTATAACCAAATCTACACCGCTCCTTTGGCTTTCCGTAACAAAACCAAATGGAGCCTTGATTACGGATGGGGCGCGGGCATCATACGTTTTGACCCCTACAGGGTTGTTTCCTATAACCGAGACAGGGCCATTAACCGGGATTCTGTTGCCTTAATTCCCTTGCGTACGGTGGGTACCGAAGGGCAGAATTACAAGCCAGGCCTCGTACTCAGCAGTCCCGTACGATTGGATGCTAACCTTTACGAATACGGACCCTACGCTATACTTTTGAACGGTATGGGACGCCTATCCTACCGCAACAACGGTTTGCGATTCTTTGGTGAAGTCAAATGGAACCTTCCATTGACCGATTACCTGGATGATTTTGGGCCTGGGCAATTGTATGCCAACAATTACGATGCCTGGGCCAAAGCCAACGCCAACTTGGTCCTACCCGAAAACCCTACCGTGGTAAATGCCAGTACGGGTCAAGGCACACCCTACCGCTTGAATCAAATTTTTCGTAACATGCCCTCCAAACAGCGCAGAACCATGGGCTTTCTACCGGACTCCTACGTTCAGATTCATTTTGGCTTGAGTTACGACTTGCAGGAGATTCGCCGCGTCTATCGCGATGCCGATGTGCCCGGGCTTATTCGACGGATGCGGAGACCTCGTGGTCTGAACTAATTTCCCCAACGAGGGATCGCCCAAATTCACGGGCAAAGTCCAGGTTCTCTTTGGGTTGGCCTTTGGCCGATTCTTCCTTGGCCAGGAGGTGCATCGACTTGGTCAAGGCCGCCTCAAAGGTGATATCCCTCCCTGATACCGCGCCCAGATCCAACAATTGCCGACCTGTACGGTATCTGCGCAAATCTACGGTCCCCCCAACGCATTGGCTGAGGGCGACCAAACGACCACCGGTCAGCACAAAGGCCCGCAAGACCTCCAGCAATTCGGAAGACCCCGGAATATTGCCTGTACCGTATCCCTCGAGCAGCAAAACGCGTACCCCCGTATGCTCGATCATTCCTCGAACCAAGGTTGCTTGAAGGCCTGGGAACATCCGCAAGCTTGCAACACTGGAATTCATGTTAGGATTAAATGAAAATTTAGGGTTCTCGATCAAGGGCCAACCTTGTTCGATGGCCTGTTCATCAAAGCGTAAACCGGTTCCGGCCGTAGCCAACGCCGGGTAATTGGGTGATTCAAACGCATCAAAACCGCTAGCCTGGTGTTTGCGGCAGCGATTTCCACGGTACACTTGGTTATGAAAATAGAGCCCAACCTCCTGAAGGCGGGGTTCGCCATTTTCTTTTTTGGCCATGGCAAATTCAATGGCGGAATTGAGGTGATGAATCGCATCCGTCCTAAGATGCCCCAAAGGCAATTGCGATCCAGTCAAAACCACGGGCTTTTTCAAGCCCTGTAACATAAAAGACAAAGCCGATGCCGTATAGGCCATGGTATCCGTCCCATGCAAAACCACGAAACCCTCGTACTGATCGTAGGCATCGGCCAAAATCTGGCCAATTTGACGCCAATGTTCGGGTTGCAGGTCTGAACTGTCCAAAGGCTTATCCAGAGACATCCAAGCGGGGGCGTTCGGACCTGAAGTTAAGGAAGAAGGCAATTGTCCAAAGACTTCATCCACCGAGGCCGGTACCAGACCCTCGGGTCCCTGACACATACCTACAGTTCCACCGGTATACAATACCAGAACTCCTTGCCCTGCACTACGCATACAACGGGTTCATCGTTCCCGACCAATTCGGCTCAAACAATTCCAGGGCATTGCGGGTGGTCTGTTGTGCAACTTCCTCGAGGCCCACGCCCCAAACTTTGGCCAGTTCCTGAGCCACCAGTGCGACCCAACCCGGTTCGTTTCGTTGTCCACGGTGAGGGACCGGAGCTAAATAAGGCGCATCGGTTTCCAGCAAAACCTGCTTACGTTCCAATCCGGCTGCCACTTCACGAAGGGCCCTATTGGAGGCAAAGGTGAGGGTCCCCCCCAATCCTAGGTACTGGCCCCGTCGTTGAATTTCATCGGCCTGCGCTTGGTTGCCGCTAAAACAATGATAGACGGCCCTCAAGGGCATTCCGCTGGTCCATTCGAGGATTTCATCCAGGCTGTTTCTGGAATGAAAACAAACCGGTAAATCCAATTCCATGGCGACCTTAACCTGGGCCATCATGGCTTCCTTCTGAACATCCAAATTATCCTGACGCCAGTAGAGATCCAAACCAATTTCTCCCACCGCAACGGGTAGGAGTTCACCCGATGGATTTCGTAACAACGATTCTATAATCTCCCATGACTTTTCCCAGTCTTCTTCAACCGAACAGGGATGCAAGCCCAACATCGGCCTGAGGGCAATTTCTCCTTGATAACCCTTCAGCAACAAACGCATGGGCTCCAAAGTCGACGTATCGACATTCGGCAAATAAATTCTGGAAACCCCGACCTCGCTTGCCCTCTGCAAAACCCCGTGACCATCCTCCTGGAAGGCGTCAGCGTACAGATGACAATGGGTATCGGTTAACAACGTGCCGGACTTAGTTCCTGCGGTTCAAGAAAATAGAAACGTAATAAAGGAGGGTTGCCAACGAAGAAAGGGCCGCGACAACATAGGTCATGGCTGCCCAATGCAAGGCATCCTTGGCCATGGTATGCTGTTGGCTGTGGGTAATGTTCGTCCGATCCAACCAAACCAAAGCACGACGCGAAGCATCGAACTCAACCGGCAAGGTCACGAAAGTAAACAACGTCGAAAGCGCAAACAGAACAATGCCCAAAAGGAGCAATTGAGGAAATACCGTGATGGTCAAAATACCACCCATTAGAATCCAAGGGATAAATCGGCTGGTAGCGTTTAATGCCGGAACCATTGCCGAACGGAATTGCAACCAAGAGTAGGCCGTTGCATGTTGAACCGCATGCCCCACTTCGTGTGCAGCCACCGCTGCGGCGGCGACCGAACGCCCGTAATAAACCTCCTGACTCAAATTAACAGTCCGCTTGGCGGGATTGTAATGGTCGGTCAATTGACCTTCGGTAGAAATGACCTGAACATTCTGGATGCCGTGTTCGGACAGCATGCGGCGAGCAACCTCTTCACCGGTTAATCCCGAAGTGAGGGGGG
The DNA here is from genome assembly GCA_049431025.1 of Bacteroidia bacterium. Lineage (GTDB taxonomy): Bacteria > Bacteroidota > Bacteroidia > UBA7662 > UBA7662 > SYHX01. Next base: position 29,479 of record JBMTCP010000009.1, read on the forward strand.
TGGCCGAATAGAGCTTGAAGCGGCTTTTGAAACGAGCACTCACCAGCCAAGAAGCCAGCATAATGCCTAGCATGAGAACAATATACATCGATAAGGATTTTAGAGGTTAACGAGTCTGTTTACCTTTTGGTATCAAATTTCGTGCCAAAGCCCGATTCACCCAACAAACGCGACACCAGGTCTTCGGGGCGCAGGCCCTGGGCCTCTGCCTTGTAATTCAAGACTAAACGGTGAGCCAAAACTTCCGCTGCCACCGCCTGTACATCTTCGATATCCGGACTGTATTTCCCTTGGGTTGCTGCATGGCATTTGGCCCCCAAAATCAAATACTGCGAGGCCCTAGGGCCTGCACCCCATTGAATCAAATCCTTGGTCAACTCGGAGGCCTGTTCGCTGCCCGGCCGTGTAGAGGCCGCCAATCGAACAGCGTACTCCATCACATGATCGGTTACCGGCATACGGCGTATCAAAGCCTGAAAAAAAAGAAGCGCTTCTGCGTCCAGCACCTTGTTCGGAGCATCGTTGCGGGGCATCGTTGTTTGACGAACCACCATCACTTCTTCGGCCAGACTGGGGTATCCCATCCGGATTTGAAACATGAAACGATCCAATTGAGCCTCGGGCAGGGGGTAAGTCCCTTCTTGTTCTATTGGGTTTTGGGTCGCCAAAACAAAAAACGGTGAAGGCAATGCATAGGATTGACCAGCGACTGTAAGTTGCCGCTCTTGCATTGCTTCCAGCAAGGCGGATTGCGTTTTGGGTGGGGTACGGTTGATTTCATCCGCCAATACCATATTGGCAAAGAGCGGACCTGGGACAAATCGGAATTGACGGTTGCTATCCAAGATTTCGGAGCCCGTAATATCACTGGGCATGAGGTCAGGCGTGAATTGAATTCGTTTGAACTCCAAATCCAAAACCGCGCTGATGGTCTGCACCAAGGTTGTTTTGGCTAAGCCCGGAACCCCAACCAAGAAACAATGCCCGTTGGCCAACAAGGCCATCCAAACCGATTGGATGGCATCGGTTTGACCCACCACTACTTTTCCGGTTTCTCGAAGGAATTCCCCGTAGAGGCTCTTGAGCCCGTCAACCGCTTCTCGGTCCGATCCAAATTTCAAATTCATGCTGCAATTTAGGGCGGAAGCCTGTTTCAAAGGGTTTGGGCCGAGAGGATTCGAAGATCGGAATCCAATTGATAAACCCGAGGGGTGGCGGTTGGAAGTTCGAACTGTAAGATTTGTTCGGGGCTTAGGTTTTCGAGTTCCATAATCAATGCCCTCAGAGAATTTCCATGGGCAACCACCAAGAGGTTTTGTCCGTTCCGCAACAAAGGCTCTATACTAGCCTTGTAGTAAGGTAATACACGTGCAGCGGTATCCTTAAGACTTTCTCCGCCTGGGGGAGGAACATCGTAACTCCTACGCCATTGATGGACTTGTTCGGCACCGAATTTGGCCACCGTTTCATCCTTGTTCAAACCCTGCAATTCCCCGTACATCCTTTCGTTCAAAGCCGCATCGGCGGTGACCGGACAATGAGTTTGCGCAGTTTCTTCCAGGATTAAAGCCAGGGTATGGGCGGCTCTTTGAAGTCCGCTGACAAAGGCAATATCAAAATTCATCCCACGCAATTTGATGCCTGCTTCACGCGCTTCTTCTCTACCCTTGGGGGTCAACTCCACATCCACCCAACCCGTAAAACGGTTTTCCAGATTCCATTGGGACTGTCCATGTCGGACCAAAACAAGCGTACTCATGTTGAAACAATTAAAAGGTTCTGATTTCTAACAAATGCCCACGTCCTTCCCCGCAACGAAGGCTTTCGATCCATTCCCTTTGGCGAAGATGGACTTCTTGTTGCGCAGCGGCATCGCTCATGCGCACCCGGATGATGGGACCGCCATCCCAATGAAAAGCTAGTGTCCGGGATGCCAAAAGGGGTCCCACCGTTTGTTCCCAAGCATTTCGTAACAATTCTTGTTGTAGACCTCCGGTATGACCATAGTGTTTAGCCCAGGCCTGAACCCAGGCCCCAAGAGGAGATAATTCTTGGGTTGATTTCACCACCGTTTCCGTTTAGGCCTGAACCGTCTTGGCTTGACGGGGATGAAGATGCCGTTCAGCATGGTAGGAAGATCGCACCAAGGGTCCGGCTTCGACCCAATCCAAGCCCATGGCCATGCCCCAGGAAGCATATTCTTCAAATTGCTCCGGATGGATATAGGCATGGACAGGCAAATGGTTTTTGGTAGGTTGCAAATATTGGCCAATGGTCACGACGTCCACTCCGCATTGTTGAAGGTCTGCCAAAATACCACGGACTTCTTCGGGGGTTTCTCCCAATCCTACCATGAAACCGGTCTTGGTCCGTAAACCGGCTTTTTTGATCCGTGCCAATTGCTCCAAACTGCGCTCATAGCGAGCTTGCGGTCGAACGGTTCGGTACAAGCGGGCGATGGTTTCCATGTTATGGGAAACCACTTCGGGCCTTGAATCCAAAATTGTGTTTAAGGCATCCCAATGACCTTTGACATCCGGGATGAGGGTTTCCATGGTTGTACTTGGTGATAGGTGACGAATTTCGCGGACCGTTGCAGCCCAAACACCTGCACCGCGATCCGGTAATTCATCCCGGTTCACCGAGGTGAGGACTGCATGCTTAACCTCCATGCGCTGGACGGCCTCGGCTACCCGGTATGGCTCTTCCAAATCCAATACGCCTGGGCGACCTGTTGCTACCGCACAAAAAGAACAGGCCCGGGTACATACATTACCCAAGATCATAAAGGTGGCGGTTCCAGCCCCCCAGCACTCTCCCATGTTGGGACAATTACCACTTTCGCAAATGGTATGCAGTTTGTACTGGTCCACCAAACCACGGACCTTACGAAATTCCGGGCCGGTAGGCAGTTTGACCCTTAACCACGAAGGTTTACGGACAGGCTGTTGTTCTATAGAAAGGGTATCCTCCATCACGACCCAAAAATACGGCTCCGCCTTGATGAATAAGGAACGTTAAAATCTTCTGCCCATTTGGTAGGACAAATACACACAGGCCAAAAGGGGCGTTCGATCCACAAAGGCCATGACCGTCAATGGCTTGATATAAACACCCCCCATCAATCCTATTTCAACGGACATGGGAGCTTTCCGTTGCTGCCCCCATTGAGCGACCAAGCCACCTTTGGCATAAAGACCAGGAACAACCCCCAAACTGTCAAAACCTTTGAAGAAAGAAGATGCCCCGGCAATATTTCCTGCATTGTGCCTGGTGGGTTCATAGGCTTCGGCACGTTGGATAAAGGGTTGGTCTTTGGAGGTTTCAGGATCTTCGTTAGCGTAAATGATTTGCAAATAAACCGGTTTGAGCAAAGCCAAACTCAAACCTGCTGACCAGGTTCCTCTCAACTCAACGCCGTGGTGTAAACCTCTTTCCATCCACAAATACGAAGTTCCCCATCCCGCTTGGAAGGAAAAAGCTTCGTTAAGCAAGCCCGGGGTATACGCACTCCCCCGATCATCGGAATTGGCTTGCGTTTTGAAAGCGTTGGGGTGTTTCCAACGAAAAAGCGATACCTCAACCTGGGATTCGGTCGCAAAGGTGCGGTTTTGTATCCATTTGCCACCCAACCACCAACCGGAACTGTGCAGTCCTCCCCCGAGGCTATAACCGTTATAAAACTCCGGTAAAGAACCAGCATTCCTTTGCTCCCATTCCAAACTACCAAAAAACTCATTGGTCTGAGCTTGAACAACCCCTGTCCCCAAAACCATGCAATAAACCGACGACAACAGGTAAAAAATCCGTTGAAGTCGTGGGTAAGGACTACGAGGGGTAGTCATGGGTGAAAGGGTCTAGAGGGTGCTGGCAGGCGATGCATTAACCACAACAACGTTGGATTGGTGTGCATCGTACTGGGCATAGGCAGGACAACGACGGTGGCATGAAGCGCCCAAAAGTCCCAAAGCAATCAAGGAAAACCAAATTTTACGCATACCCAAATCTAAAGCCTACCAAGCACAAAGCCACCCCGAAGGGTGGCTTTGCGTGGAAGAACATCGAACAGAATTAATGAGCCTTTTGTACAGGAACCCGTGTCCTGTAAACACGACCGTTGGATTCCAATTCAATTTGAAGTTCATAGCGACCGTTGGCCAGATGGCTCAAGTCCAAATTCATTTCGGTGTTCATGGAAACCGCATTCATTTGCATGTTAGCAACGGTTTTGCCCAAAACATCGACAGCACGTACCCTGACCTCACCGGTAGCTGGTAGACTCAAATTAAGTTTGCTGACGCCGTTAGTTGGGTTGGGGTAAACACCGGCGGCCAAACCATCGTTCAAGCTACGTAGAGATGGCATACGCAATCCAACCTGGTCGTAAACCTGGGCCATTGGATCAGCCATTTCACTGCCTTCACCCAGAACCCAAGCCGTAGCAGGGACAGAATTTTGAGCCGTAACACGCATACGGAACAAAGACTGATCGCTGTTGAGGCTGGTACCCGCAACATCAAACCAAGTCAAACGCAATTGACCTTGGTGGATATTGTAGTCGAAACGACCACCGGGCAAGCTGGATACGACCTCTTCGATCTGAACTCCCTGCGGTATATCCAAAACAACGGTCAAGGCACCCAATTCCAAACTACGATCGACACGAACATCGAGCCATTCGGCTTGTTGGGTGGATTGAACACCCTCCTCGGCCAAGGTAAGACCGATGAACTGACGGCTGGAAGAAGGTGCATAGGAATTATTCACGTCACCCAAGCAAATACCAAACAAGTCCGTCGTCTCTTCGCTAAAGTTTAGGTTGTAGTTCTTGTTTTCAAACTTCCAATCACCGGCAGGGAAATTATTGCGGGTTCCGTTGAATCGGTTGATGATCATCAAGGCATCCGTCGCGTTCACCAAGTTGCTCAGGTTGACATCAGCCGCATCGAGATTCAATCCGGTTACCAAACCAATCCCTTGGTAATGACGAGTAGTCGCCAAGGCATCGGTAGCGGTAATTCCACCCCAAGGCTTGTTCGTGCTGGCTGTCAACACAACAGCGCCATTTCCGAGTCCTGTTAGTGAGAAGGCACCGTTAGCACCGGTTGTTGTCGATGCTGTTGCAGCACCACTGATTGATACCGTACTGTTATCCAGCACCGATGCACCGCCCTGATAACGAAGAACACCGCTGATTTCGCTGGTAGTTAGTTCCAATGACCAATCATCGATACCGATATAACCGGCATTGGCAACCGAATAGGCACGAATACCTAAGTAGTAAACTCCTGAAGTCGCAGGTGTAAAGCGAGCAGACCTGGACTGCCATCCCGAAGCCTGCAACGAGGAATCGTTGTAGATCCGAGAACCTGCCAGCATCGCTGCAGAAGACCTGGCATTGGCAACATAGACCCCGAGGCGTTCACGGTTTGGTCCATTGCCTGGAGCACGAACTTTGAAACGGAGGGTATAGGACGTACCACCAACCAAATTGTAACCGGTGGTGAAGGCCCAGTCGTTTTTGGCCGTTGTTACGGTTGGGAAGGAAGCCAAAATATTATCACCAGAGGTACTACCAATATTGGAACCGGTTAGGGCAAAAACCCTCCAGGCTGAACTGGTCGATGTTCCATTGGCACGTGTCCAACATGGAGGAACCGCCGTACCTGTATTGATGGTGCCTCCGGTTGCTGGATACGAATCAAAGCTCTCGGAATTTGGAACATTGGACTCCAAACAAGTGGTGGTCAAGGTCACTGGTCCTACCCAAGAGGAAAATCCAACGGAACAAGATGAACGCACCCAAACATTGTAAACCGTGAAAGGCATCAAACCTGTTAGTGAAGCCGGAGAAGTTGCCGAGCTCACCGTTGGTGCCGACCCGGCATCAGGTGCAGTCGAGGAAGTGCTCACAAACAATTGATAGCCGTTAGCAGGCACTGTCGCTGGGGCAGTCCAAGAAATGGAGGCCGTCGATGAACCAATACTTCCGGCTACTACGGCAGGGGCAGTCGGCGCTGAACATGGTGGAGGATTCACAACCAATACATTATCCAGGTACAAATTGTTACCATACTCAGAAATACCCTTGAAAGAAATACGGTTGGTATTTGCAGGAAGGTTGACTGTTTTGAGACCCCATTGTGCGGCCGTTGGCACAAAAGATCCTGTGGTTGTACCGCCGGTATTCAAGGGACCGTTAGGGCCTCCATTCATAATTTCGAGACTGTTGTAGGTCGCGCCACCGTCGGTGGAGGAAAGAATCTCTAGTTTATCAATTTCAGCGGAAGAGTAGGCGGCATAAGCGTAGTTGAAGGTTAGAACAGCGCCATTTGGATTAGCCGTAAAGGTTGGCGTATTCAAACTGTAGCTACCCGATACAATGTTATAGAACGGAATACGCATGGCAAAGGTGTCAGGCAGAGCAGGCGTCTGGTTGGACGGAGCAGAACCAGACGAGAGGCGGATGTACTGCCAGCCCGGTGTGCTACCGACGGCAAAATTCCCACTCCAACATGACACGGTTCCCTGAGCTGTTTCGAAACTTTCGAAGAAGGGAAGATTGAAGACAGAGCAGAGGGTCCGGAAACTAATCGGCCCGATCCAATTCGATTTATCGGTTGGACTGCAAACCGAACGCAGATACACATAATGAATGGTGTTGGATGCCAATCCGGTTGCGGTGTATGGATTCGTCGTTATTGCCGTACCATTTCCTGTAGGTTGACCCACGGCGGTTTGAATGGCAATTTCCCATTCTGTTTCGGTCCCGCCGGCATTCCATGCGAACGTAGCACCGGTTGTGGTTATACCCGAAGCAACCAATGCAGAAGGAACGGCGCATGGTGGAGGCAGTATGGTAAGGTTAAGCGTCACGATGGAATCACAACCGTTAACCGATGCGCCTGGACAAACGTTGGTATAGGTACCGGTGGCATTGTAGGTCTGACCACAAATGGTCAACGAAGTACCAAAAGCAATCGACAGATTCACAGTTTCCGTAGCAGGTCCACGTCGTACAGAGCCATTGTTGAAGGTTGCGCCAACAAACGGGATGGCATCAAAGTCAGCAATTTCACAGTTGCCGGGCGTGGCCAAATCAAAGTTGAGTGAAGCTGAATCTGTAACAACAAAACGGATTGCAAACATTAACCCAGAGAGATCAATCGCGCTGCTTGTTGCATACCAACCGGCACGAACTTGGGTAGCCCCATTAAAGACAGCCGCGTTCACCAACATCGTTGAGAGATCAGGATTAAGGTTAATGGCGTCTACAAATGCCAACTTAGTGGTATCGTAGTTGATAGCCAAAGAAATCGCACCGATACCTCGACCAAAGGCCATGGTCACGGGAACCTGTACGGTATCACCGACATTACAAGCGTTGGTCGTTCCGATGGTGACACTCACAGGTGGTTCCACGGTCAAATTCAAGGTCACCACCGAATCACAACCGTTGGCAGCTGTGCAAATCTTGGTGTAAGTTCCTGTAGCATTGTAAACCTCTCCACAAACGGTAAAGGAACCTCCGTTAGGGATGGTTTCCGTTATCGTTGAGCTTGCGATTGGATTAACGGTCAAGGTTAAGGTTACTACGGAATCGCAACCGTTGGTAGCCACGAGAGTTTGGTTGTAAACGCCGGTGGCCGTCAAGGTCTGCGTTCCAAAGTTGTAAGACTGTCCTTGACAAATAGTAGCGCTAACTGCGGTTGCCGTACCAGAACATGGGGTCACCGATACGTTATCAATGTATAGATTGTTCCCGTAAGCAGAGATTCCCTTGAAAGAAATCTTGTTGGTACCGACCGGAATCAACATGTTACGTGTTCCCCATTGCGATGAACTTGGAACAAAGGATGCGGTGGTCGTTCCCCCGGTGTTCAAGGGTCCTGTCGGACCGCCATCCATGATAGACAAACTGCTATAGGTTGTGCCAGCATCGCTGGAAGCCAAGATTTCCAACTGATCAATTTCCGCCGAAGAGTAAGCTGCATAGGCATAATTGAACTTCAATACAGCAGGCGCAGTAGTCGCGGTAAAGGTGGGGGTATTCAAGTTAAAGCTACCTGATTGAATGCCATAGAATGGAATCCGCATCGCCATGGTATCGGGCAAAGCCGGAGTTTGATTGGATGGAGCTGCACCGGCAGGAAGACGAATCCACTGCCAACCTGGCGTAGAACCGGCCGCAAAGTTTCCACTCCAACAAAAGACCGTACCCTGAGTTACTTCAAAGCTTTCGAACAATGGGGTGGCAAACGTTCCGCAAAGAGTACGAATGCTAATTGGCCCAATCCAATTGGATTTGTTGGTTGGTGAACACACCGAACGGAGGTAAACCTCATAAGAAGTGTTGGAGGTAAGGCCTGTGGCGACATAAGGATTGGCTGTGATGTTCGTGCCATTTCCAGTTGGAGCCCCTATACCCGGAGCCTGAATCGAAATCTCCCAAGAAGTTTCTGACCCACCGGCAGTCCAGGCAATCGTCGCACCCGTTTCGGTTACGGCAGAGGCCGACAAACCCGAAGGCACCTGACAGGCTGGAGGGGTGCAAGATGAAGTAAACGAACCAAACACCGAAGGCAATGGGGTCGTGGCGGTAGCCAACGAATAAACTTGAACCCCAAATGGATCCAAAATGGTAAAGCGTTTTTCTTCGGGATACGAACCAGCTGTTACAAGAACAATCTCGGTGTTTAAACCAGGACACAAGGCGATAGTAGCCGTTGCTGTTCCCCCGGAAGTGAACCCGGAACCACCAAAGGTGCCAACCAGAATGCCGCTTTGGCGTAAACCAATCACGGTACCATCCCAACCGTCACCATAGGTGTCGGTCATATTGATGGTGTAGTTACACGTATTCGCTGCATCACAGACTGCCGTTGAGAAAGCAAAGGGTCCCGCCCATGCGCTGTTACCGCCAGAGCAAACCGTACGAACATAATACTCGTAATTGGTGGCTGAACTTAGACCAGTAGCTGTGTAGGTTGTACCCGAAACGGCAACCCCCGAACCAGCAGGGGCACCAGCACCAGCCGCTTGAATGGCTACCTCGTAATTATTAGAAGAAGCCGAGGCGGTCCAACTAAGGGTGGCACTGTTGTTGGTAACCGAACCGGCTGTGAGTGCACTTGGCGCATCGCAGGCAGGTATGGGTTCCAAAACAAAATTATCAAAGGCCAAATCGTAATCGCCTGCCAACCACTGAGCATCAACCATAACCGCCAAATCGCCTGAACTATAGGCTGATAAGTCGTAGGTCTTCGTGACCCAACCGGTACCGGCATCGGTAATAGAATCCAAAAGGTTGAAGGTAGATGCGCAATTGGTACCCAGACTAACCTTGAAATTCCCCCAACCCGCTGAAGGTGCTGCATAAGGGGAGGAATAGTTTGCCACTTTGTAGTCAAACTTAAGTCGGTAACCGGCAACCATTGGCCCAAAAACGGCAGTCGTGAAGGTCCCTGTTGTAGCAGAGGACCACAAGTTTCTATATATATTGTTACCGGGATTCCCGGTTACACCCCGTGCAGAGCCTATGGTCCACCCTGTTGTTGTCCAACTCGCTGGTGCAGTGGTGGTTGCGAAGCCCTCGTTCACGGGCAAAGCAACCGATGTGCTTGTTGTAAAAGTTGCTACATTAGAACCAGGTGTGGTATTGTAATAATAATCAAAAGGTGCTGCCGCCCCACAGCGATTGTAATCAAACACTGCTGTGTAATACGTAGTTCCGCAGGTCAAGCCCGTAATTGAAACCGAAGTTCCGGTTCCATCAAACACTATTTGCTGACCTGAACCAGAATAAACTGTATTCGCCGTAACGGCAGGGCCAGATCCACTCGAAGGATCAACAATGGGCGCATTAGAAATAACAACCATCCTACGTGATCCCGTTCCTGCGGTCCAAGACAAAGCCAAAGAACGCTGACTTGTTGATGTTGCAGTCAATGCTGTTGCCTGGGTTGCTGGTGAGCCAGGGGGATCAACCTGAGCTACCGAGGAATAGGCTACCTGTGAACTCGCTGAGCAAGTTGTTGCAAGGCGATATTGAATTGAAGGCCCATTAAAGACAGGGGGTGTGTAAACCAGTGTTGTCGAATTGCTTCCTCCAACTGCGTTGACCCAGGTCTGACCTCCGTCAGTTGATTGCTCCCATTGATAGGTAAATCCAATAAAGCCAGGAGTCTGGCCCGTAGAAGTCAAATTCCCTGGCGTCGAACCCAAACAAATGTTCTGGATAGCAGGTGTTACGGTTGATGCCGCTGGTGTACCTGAACAAACCAAAGGAGGTGAAAACGTCAATGTGGTGCCCGAAGGAGGCAGTACGGTAGGACTATAGGTCATCGAGTTAGAGGCACCTGTACTCATGGAAGGCGAAGTCCATGATGTTGTGGATGTAATACCTCTGAAATTACTCGCGGTGGAAAGAGGCTGACCACGCAGTCCAACCTGTGCCGTTGATGATGAACCATTGGTAGTCATTGTACCATAGGCAATTACAACGTTATTAGTCCCTTCGTGGAGCTGAATTTGAAAATTCAGACTCTCCACCAGTGTAGTGGATGTAGAGTATTTACGGTAGTTTTTCCATTGGACGATACATTTCCTGTTGGGTGCATCTCCAATGGTCTCGATACGCAATTCAGCCCCCGTTTGACCTTGTAGATCACGGCCAAAAGCTGAAATCCTGGCCGCTAAATCTGTGGGGGTAACCACGGTGCTGGTTGTGTATGAAATTGGAGAAGATGAATTAGCAACCGCATTACAGGAGGGAGTAACCGAAGATGTACCCAAAAAAATCCAACCGTTAGAATTCACGGCCACTTGATCAAACGTGTATCCGTTAAAAACAAAATTGAATCCTATTGGAAATCCTGGCCCGCTGGAAACGATGGTCGAACCAGCGAGAACAGCGGGATCTACGAAGCGATGGTCGTCGTTGGCGCTAGTCCCGAGTAGAGTACCACCAGTAATTTCGCTGTAGGGCAAATTTGTATTCGTGTAACCGTAGGACGAAACCTGGGCATGAAGGTCCTTGGAAGACCACAGGAAGGCAACGGCACATAAAACAGCCAAAAAACTGCTTTGGAGGCGTATCCCCAACCATTTTGGGTCGTTGAAAACGCGAGCGAGGTACTGATTTTTCATGGGTGATGGTTTTGTGGACAGGTTTATGGAACGTATTTGTCAGTTCAATGAAGGGATATTTGAAGGACAGAAATTAGTTAGGTGGATAAATTTAGGAACAATTTTTGATTATCAAATAATAAATCCACTTTTTCTTGGAGGTTATCCAAAGTTTAGAAGAAGGCAAAAAAGCAAGAGTTCGGCTGGGAATTTGCGTTTACGTCCCAGAAACGCGATTTTGAGGCCAAAAACCTCCGCCGCGGGCCTTATTTAGGCGAGACCCAGCAAACAAGGCAGGGTATAACCGGGCAAGGGGCCTGCTTTGGGGCCCGCCATAGCCTTCCAGTCCTTGGCAAAACCCTGCCAAAGGATGTTTCCGCCCCCGGCACCCCCCTCGGGGCCCAGGTCCACCAGGTAATCAGCAGCTCGGAGCAGGTCAACCTGGTGCTCAATCACCAAAACGGTGTGGCCTTTGTCCACCAGGGCCTGCAAAAGTTGCACCAGAACCCGTATATCCTCCATGTGAAGGCCGGTGGTGGGTTCATCCAGGATGTAAAGGGTCTGTCCTCCTTCCCTTCGGCCCAATTCTGCGGCCAATTTGAGGCGCTGCGCCTCACCTCCGGACAATGTAGTCGCCGGTTGACCCAGCTGGAGGTAGCCCAATCCTACCTTCTCGAGGGTAGCCAGGCGCTTTCGGAGGTGGGGCAGACCGTCAAAAAACGGAACCGCCTCGTGAATCGACATCGAAAGGACTTCGTGTATGTTACGGCCTTTGTAGCGGACCTCGAGGGTATCCCGCTGGTAACGCTTGCCCCCGCAGTTTTCGCAAGGCAATTCGACATCGGGCAAAAAATTCATCTCCAGAACCCGGACCCCTGCCCCACCGCAGGCCTCACAACGTCCCCCGGCTACATTAAAGGAAAAGCGTCCCGGGGTGTAGCCTCGGATTTTGGACAAAGGCATTTCGGCAAAAAGCTGCCGAATGTCGGTAAACAGGCCCGTATAGGTTGCTGGATTGGAGCGAGGGGTCCGGCCAATCGGGGATTGATCAATCTCAATGACTTTGTCCAGATGCTCCCATCCTTCCAAACCTTTGAATGGCAAATGAAAGCGACGGGTACCGGTAATTTGATTGGTGAGAGCCGGGACTAGGGTTTCGTTAATCAACGAAGATTTACCGGAACCGGAAACCCCCGAGATTCCGATGAGGCACCCTAGAGGCACCCGAAGGTCCACCCGACGCAGATTATGCCCTGCAGCTCCCGTCAAAGCCAGACGATGCCCGTTTCCGGGGCGGTCCTTGGAGGCCCCTACCTGACGGACCCCGGATAAATAATCCGCCGTCAGGCCACCGCTGAGACTCAAGGCCTCCGGTGGGCCCTCCGAGACCAACCGCCCCCCCTCCGAGCCGGCACCAGGCCCCAAATCCACCACCCAGTCGGCAGCGCGAATCATCTCTTCGTCGTGTTCCACCACCAAAACAGTATTCCCCAAGTCCCTCAGGTTGCGCAATGCCCCAATCAAACGACGGTTATCGCGGGGGTGCAATCCGATACTAGGCTCATCCAGAATATACAAAACCCCGCTCAGCCCGGAGCCCAATTGACTGGCCAGTCGAATCCGCTGGGACTCCCCACCGGACAACGTAGCCGTGCTTCGGTGCAAATGCAGGTAACCGAGACCCACATCCAACAAAAACTGCAAACGAATTCGCAATTCTTTGAGAATTTCATCGGCTACCCTGGCTTTGTTTCCTTTGAACGACCCCTCCAATCCCCCCAGCCACTCCTGCAAGGTCTGGAGTTCCATACTGCAGAGATCAGCAATGCTCTTGCCCTCGATCCAAAAATGCAAAGCCTCTTTCTTGAGGCGTCCTCCACCGCATTCGGTACAGGGCTTTTGACGGACGAATCGCTGCACCCATTCCTGCATGGCCGCCGTCCCCCATTCATCCTGCCGGGTAATCAAAGCCATTAAGCCATCAAAGGCATGGTATTCCATCCCTCGATCCTTGCCCATATCCACCGCCACGGGTTCTTTTTGGCCATACAAAAGCAAGTGCTTTTGGCCCGAAGTCAACTGCGAAACCCGTGTTTGGAGACCAAACTTGTTTTTCTTGCCCAATGCCAGGATAACCCGAAAAATCCAATTGTCTTTGTATTCCCCCAACGGAGCCAAGCCCCCGTTCCCCAAGGTGAGCTCCTCGTCCCCAAAAACCAATTCAGGATCCGCCTCCATTTTGGAGCCTAGGCCTTGGCATCGAGGGCAGGCCCCGTACGGCAGGTTAAAGGAAAAGGTGTTGGGTTGGGGCTCGTCGTAAGCCAATCCGTTTTCGGGATCGGTCAACAATTTGCTGAAATACCTCCAAGCCCAAACCCCAGCGTCCTCGTCACTGGGTGTACCGCATAACAAAACTCCTTTACCCAACCGGGTAGCCAATTCCACGCTGGTTTTGAGGCGCTGATTGGAATCCTTGCCGGGGACCAATACATCAACCACCAACTCGATATCGTGCACCTTGTAGCGATCTACCTGCATTCGGGGTCGTAAATCGGTGACTTCCCCATCAATACGGACCTTGGTAAAACCCTGCTTTCTCCACTGTTCAAAAAGCTCACGGTAATGACCTTTACGGCTACGGACCAAAGGAGCCAGCAACATCAAATCCCTGCCCCCGTAATCCTCCATCAAGGACTCCATGATTTGAGCCTGACTAAACTGCTGCATAGGTTTACCCGATACCCAAGAGTGTGCCTGACCAACCCGGGCGTACAGTAACCTCAGGAAATCATAAATCTCGGTTGTCGTACCTACGGTGGATCGGGGATTGCGCGATGTGGTTTTTTGCTCAATCGCAATGACCGGACTTAGTCCGTCAATGCGATCAACTGCCGGTCGCTCCAACTTACCCATGAACTGTCGAGCATAAGCCGAAAAAGATTCCAGGTATCGACGCTGACCCTCTGCGTAAAGGGTAGCAAAAGCAAGCGAAGATTTACCGCTTCCGCTGGGTCCCGTAACAACAACCAAAGCCTCGCGGGGCAGGGTTAAATCCAGGTCCTGCAGGTTGTGTTCCCGGGCTCCCTCTATGCGCAATTCTTGGTTCATGGCAGACCCAAACCCCATTCAGCCACGGGTACCAAAGACCAGTTCGAAGCCTTGTCCTTAAAGGCCTTGGTGGGTCGGCGCAGGGTATAAGTCGCCCTTTCCGGATTGCGAAGGGAAGTTTTACGAATCCAGGGATTAAAAATTTTGAGTTCCCGAAAAGTCATGCCGTTCGCCTTGGCATAATTTACCCAATTGGGCACCGGTTCGTTAATGGTCCATTCCTCGGTTTCAAATGGCAGATAAACCTGCGATGCCGTCAAATGAAACCCGTACCGTTCGGGATGTTGCATGATGGTTTTGATGGCCAAAATACGGGGTAGATAGCGCGAAGTTTCGTTGTTCAAGTGAAGTTCCGGGTAGCGGTCTTGGCCCTGAAAATTGGCTTGATTGCGAAGTCCCGCGGTACCCATGTTGTAGGATGCGGCAACCATCGACCAGTTACCAAATTGATTGTAGGCCCTAAGCAAATACCGACACGCCGCTTGGGTTGAAAGCCAGGGATCGTAGCGTTGGTCAACCTCCTCGTTGACTTGCAGACCGTGCTGCCTAGCGGTCCCGGCCAAAAACTGCCAATAACCCACCGCTTCGGCCGACGAGATCGCATTAGCCAACCCGCTTTCGGCAACCGCCAAATATTTAAAGTCGTCGGGGATACCGTTTTGTTTTAACACTTTTTCGATCATTGGAAACCAACGTGCCGAGCGTTTGATATAAAGCAACATGGTCGCTTGACCATACGCATTTTGAAGCAATTCCCGCTCAACCCTTTCACGGAATTCAAAATCCCACAAAGGGACCTTTTCACCGGCAAACTGCATGCCTTCGGGGACGGGCACCGAATAAATGCGGTAATTCGTCCAAAACTTTTGACGATAGGCTTTTTCTTCTTCGGTCTTGTAGGCCGTGGTCAAAAGCCCAACCACCCCGACCACAAGCAGGGTGAACAAAACCCCCATCGCCGTTGGGGCAGGCTTCCAATTAAATTTAGGGGCAGAGAACAACATGAACGAAGACCTATAGGACTTACAAACTTACGCCACAATCTAACGGCGTTTGTAAACCGGAAAGGCCGAACAAGGTTCTCCGTAGAAAAGACTCTGAACCACGCCCATTAAGCGTTGGGTCAAAGCAAGGTACAAGGCGGGCGTCCAATCGGCTTTGGAACAGGCTTTGATCATCAAACGAGCATCCCGATAAGGTTCGACATCCAGCGTACGAATCTTTTCCAACGCCAAACGGCATTGAACCTGCTCAGGAGTTCCAAATTCTATACCCAAAGGGCTGGTGGATGTCAAACCAGTCTGAAGTCGCGCTGCCAAAACCATGACCGCCCAGGGTGGCCACAAAGCGGGTATCGAACAAAAAAAAGCAACCCAACGCCCTTCAAAAGGGGTTACATCCATGGCGATGACCCGCGCTCTGAAGTCTTTCTCACGAAGGACCCCGTTTTCGTCCAGGTAATCGGCCAAATCCAAAGGTTGAATCTGAGCCAGGGGTACAAGAAAATCGTTGGGATCCAAAACTTGTATCCCGCTTTCTTGAACTTTGTTACGAATCGGTAAAAGATCTTCGTCCATTCCCGTAAACGTAGCCGCTGGACTCGGCTGCGAAGTCAAAATTAATAGAAGAGATGACGATCGTCCTTGATCGTGGCCAATTCACGTTTGGCCCCAAAAGGTTCGTTCCCAGCCCGTCCCCGGTATTGACCTTCCAGGGAAGCCTTGGCTGAACGGAGATCGTAATCTTTGGGAAGGCTGCTTAAACTATCCACCACGAACACATATACCCCACGTTCTCCGGCTACAGGTTTACCAATTCGACCCTTGGGGGTTGAAAACAAAGCACCGGATAGTTTAGGTTCTTGGCCTACCCCGTTGATAAAGGAGCCCAAGAAGGAGGCCCCAAACAGGGGCTGAACCATAACACCCACTTTGGCGGCGGCCGCCTCAAGGTTGGGGTTTTGACCCAGGGCCTTGGTCCATTTGCTGCTGAGCATTTCGCCCTTTTTTTCTTTACGAATACGGTACTCCAAATCGGATTTGACTTCTTCCAAAGGCTTATAGCCTTTTTCCATAGCTTTGGTAAGGACGGCGACCACAAAACGATCCTCGGTCTCAAAGAGGGGACTAAGGTCGCCGGGTTTGGCTTTGTAAGCCCAACGAACTATCTCACGGGCATTGGTGATGCCGGGAATAACCCGATCACCAACCCGAATATTGTCGGCAGTTCGCTTGGGCAAGCCCTTGGTATCAACTGCTTTTTGAAATTCCTCAGAATTTTTGAGCCCGGATGCAAAAGCCGTCGCCTCGGCAAATCGTTCCCTAAAGGTCTCGGTGGAAGGCGTAATCCTTGAAGCAACAGGAGCCAACTTGACCACGGGTTTTTGTCCTTTTTGGTCGTTGATTTGAATCAAATGGTAGCCGAAATCGGAACGCACCACCACCAAATCACCACTGCGTCCACCAAAACATGCGTCGTTGAACGGCTTAACCATCATGCCTTCGGCAAAATAGCCCAGATCACCGCCTTTGAGAGCGGAACCGGGATCAGCGGAGAAAGTGGTCGCCAGAGCCCCAAAATCCGATCCACTCCGAACCGCCTGCAATAAGCTATCAGCTTGCGCTTTGACCGATGAATCCGGACGATTTTCGACTTGGAGAAGAATATGTCTGGCCTTGACCGAATCGGGGCGACTTGTTTTTTGGGATAATTTGGTCAGGAAATACGCTCCGTTTTCGACGTATAGTTCCGAAACCGTACCCACGGGAGAAGCTGCTAAGGCAACCAAAACCGGCTGAGTTAAGGTAGAAACGGCCGTGTAACGATCATCGTAAGGCAAATCAGACCTTAATGAAGCAAAAGCGCTGTCCTCGGTACTGGCGATAAGGGCTTCACGCAAATCGAGCAGGGTTTGACGGGCTTTGGCCGAGTCATCGGCCGAAGCGTTTACCTCGAAACTGACATAATCCAAGGCTCGGATATCGTCCTTGAGTTTGTAGGCTGCTTTGAATTTCTCGTAAGCGCTTTGGTAATCGGCATCGCTCACTTTGATGGTGGTATCAACAACGGTGCTATAATCCAGAAGTGCATAGCGTCCCGTGGCGGCTATGTTCGTGCCTTTTACAAATTCATCCGCAAAGTAATCCGGGATGTACATCCCCTTGCTGACCAGATTGGCGTATTTCTTGGTAGCACGATCCTTAAGGAGGTAATCTTCAAAGGCTTTCCACTTTCTCTGCATATCGGCAGGTTGTTTGGATAGATTCTTCAAAAAATCCACGACCCTGCTGCGGTCAAATTGTCCGGTTTGTGGGTCCGAAAAGGCCTTTTGAATCTCAGGATGCAGGTTTTTGCCTTGCACCATATCGTACAATTCCTCTTCACCGACTTCCAAACCCAGGTCCTGGTAGGTTCCGCCCATGATTTCCTCCCTCAATAGCTCATTCCAAACCTGATCGCGCAGCGATGCCATGGTGGCCTCGTCAATTTGGGAGGTGTTGGTATTGGCCTTATAGTTCTCGACCGTTTCCTGGAGTTTGGCGTCAAAAAAATTCAAACTGATTTTGTTTCCTTCAATTTCGCCGACATCCGTAGGGTTTCTCTGGGAGAAAATACCGTTTCCAGAAAAAACATCCATGGCCAAGAAGGAAACCAGCGCCAGACCGATAAGAGCGACCAGTAAGCCCGCTTTGCTACGTATAGTGGTAATAACCGACATCTTACAAAAATTAAGGGATGCAAAAATAAGTCTTTGGGCCTATTCTTCAGCATCCTTTCCGAGGCGGCGTAGCGTGATCAGGTCGATTCGGGTGGTACTTACCGCCTCTACCCGCACTTCCAAACCCTCTTCGATCCACGTGCTGCCGGCTTCGGGAAGGTCGCCCCGGCTTTCCATGACCCAGCCCCCAAGCGTTTCGTAAGGCCCGAGGGGTATGGCCAAGTCGTAATGTTCGTTCACGTAATCCACCTCCAAACGCCCCGAGAACAAAAACTTGCCCGACTCCAAGACTTTTTCTACCCTTTCGGGTTCGTCATGCTCATCTTGAATTTCACCAAAAATTTCTTCGAGCAAATCCTCCACCGTTACCATACCGGCGGTGCCTCCCAATTCATCAACAACCAAGGCCATGGATCGCCTGCCTGCCGTAAGTTGTTTCAACAGGCGAGATGCTGACATGGACTCCGGAACAATAGCCAAAGGCAATTGCAAATCCTTGAGTCGAAAAGGCAAGGACGAGTCCAGGGCCAAGACCGAATGAAAGTGAACATAGCCCACGACATGATCCATATCTCCCTTGTATAACAAAAGCTTGGATAGGCCACTTTCATTAAAAGCCTCAAGCACTTGTGCACGACTACTTTCCAAATCGATACCCACCAATTCAGTCCGGGGAACCATGCAGGCCCTTACCTTGATATCGCTAAAATACAAGGCTTTATGAAAATACCCCAAATCCACCTCTTGTTCCGAAGCCTCCTCTTGGGAACCAACCTGCTCGTTAAGCCAATGACTTAATTCGGCTTTATCATAAACCCTGGCCGTTCGATCCTCGCCTTCGTCACTAATCTTCAAAACCAACCAGCGACTGACTCCACTCACCAAATAGACAAATGGATATAACAAATAATAAAAGGCCTGCATGGGGCGAGCAAATGCCATGAATAATGCATCAGCATTAGCACGAAAAATCGTTTTGGGGAAATACTCGCCCAACAACAAAACCACCACCGTGCTTAACAAGGTCTGCAGGCCCAGCAAGGCCACGTCAAGTTCTGCCAATACAGGAAAAAATCTTAATAATAAAGGCTCCATGAGCGGGGTCAAAAACATGCCATAAATGACCAGCGCCAGGTTATTTCCTATCAAAATCGTCCCCAAAAACTCATCGCTATTTTTGACGAAACGACCCAAAATGAGGGCGGAGGGATGGCCCTGTTTCTGACGCAATTCCAAACGAAAACGGTTCGCGTTCAAAAATGCTGACTCCATGCCCGAAAAAAAAGCCGAGGCCAATAGGGCCAATACAATACCAATCACAAGCCGAAATTAAGACCGACCCCCCCAGCGAACACTGCCTTTGAGCCTTAGAATACGGTATTGACTTAAATCACGGTTAGCTTCCAGGCCCTCCCCCCTCAATTCTTCCCTGGGCGTTCGGATACGAACCGGTCCGTTCGTGTACACGCGACCTGAACCTTCGTCCATCAAGAGATGCTCGGTGAACAGGGTATCACCCGCAAGGTTATTGGTTACAACACGGCCTTTGGCCTCCAAAATCGCTTTCTTGGTATCCCTGCTTCCTCCAAGTGCTTTGAGCCGGCTAACGACTTTAAGGCCGCTTGCATCGTAGAAAACGACTTCCAGGCCATCATAAAATTCCAAACGATTTTGGGAGCGTTGCCAAGACGCCTTACCGGCCATGGCATGGGCCTTGACCTTGTCTTGGCTATAAAACCACCAATCGACGCCTTCCATTTGATCAACCCCCACCTCCATGGAACGACGAAAACGTTCCGAGGCTACGGGGTCAGGAGCGCAATGCAGGTTAGCCAGCGCAGCGAGCCCAAGGACCCCAAGCAACCAACTCCTCCATTCACCAAAAAGATTGGCCATGCAGGCCATTAATCCGAGGTACGGACCGAAGTGCTTTCCTGTATCCAGCAACCAACCCGATAAGCATCCCCACCTTTGTAGGGGGGATTGTTAAAAAAGAGGGTTTCTTTTTTGGGGAAATACCCGCTGTACTTGCTGATTAATTGATCGCATTCGGCCTGAAATTCTGGATTAATTCGGGCCGCTTGTTTGAATTTATCAACCGCTGCCCAATAAACGGCTTGGGCCGCAATACCACCACCACCACAAACATTGTAACTGGCCGCATACAGATTACCGATAAAAATCAAAGGCTTACCCCAGGTTGGGCGTAGAGCCTGAGCCTGCAAGGCCAAATCCCTGGCTTTATCGTATTGCTTGTCTTCGCTGAAAAGAGCCGCGTAATCCATGGTGTATTGGGCCTTAACCGAATCATCGGTTACCAATTGAAGGGCCTGTTGATAATAGGTATCGGCTTCTTTGCTGCGACTGCTTTTGTGGAATCGGCGAGCCAATTCAATGCCAAGGGCAGGTTGGGGATCGTCCGCGAATTTACTGATGGCCACTTTCTCGTAGAATTCCGAGTCCTTGCAATTTTTGATTCTTAATTGATTGTAAATCAAATCTCTAAGGGACTTATCGGTATTTCCTTCCGCAAATTTTGCCTCAAAATTTTCGAGAATTTGTTCGCAATTTTCAATCACCGATATCGACAAATCAGCATCCAATGCCGCCTTGTTTTCGGCGAATCGCAAACGTTTGGTCGAATCCAAAGATGGATTAGCCATATTGGCATCGGCGATCCCAGCCAATTGGTTGTAGAGTTCAAAAATTTGGGTTTGGGTTAAAGCGCCACCTTTGAATTCCTTGATAGCCACCTTGAAGTAATAACCCAAAACAAAAGGCTCTGTCGCCTGACCACCTGACCTCACTGCCTCTTCAAAGGCTTCACGAATACGTTGGTTTTGGCCTGGAATAAATTCCAGCATATCCAAAGCCTTGCGGCCCAAAGCATTGGAAGCGCTTTTGGGAAAGTACTTAGCGCGAGCATCGTAAATCAACATCAGGGTATCAATCAAAGGGGTCCTTAGAATGGAGTCTTTTTGGGCTTTGAGGCGGTCCTTGAACATCACAATGCCGTCAATATGAGTCTGTTCGCGGGAGCATGGTGCTTGCTCAAAAACATAACGCCACGGCTCCAAGGCTGCACTAAAATTCTTTTGTTTGTAAAATTCCCGATACAAAGAGATATTCTGAATGGTCTGAACGCTATCCACTCCCCACTTCTTGGAGCAATCGGCCTGAGCCAGAACCTTTTGGGTTGATATCAAACTTAGTACTCCTCCAAGGAAGAGCATCGTACGCGTGAATAGAGCGAATAGCATGGTTTTCATAGGACTAACAGTTAAAAGGGCTAAATTAATCGTAGACTCTCCGGATAAACCAACGATCGTTCAGATTTAAAGAAAGGTTGAAGCGCAAAAAATCTTCACGTAAAAGATTATTTCGTAATGTGCCCCATCGTCCGGCCTCCAATCCAAAATTCAAAACACTCACCGAGCGTCTCAACGGTATCCCCAATCCCAAGTGTAGGCTGGCCTCGGGAATCGACTGATCCCGTAAGCGAAGCCCGCCCGGACTGTACCTCAATCCTGCCCGGTAAATCAGGGAACGTCCCGATGACTCCCCGCCAAGATTTACCAATCGGTAGCCCCCCCAGCGAAGGGTCCATTGGTCCTGCAAAGAGTCGGCTTTACCCATGACTCTCCAACGGCTCAAAGGCTCATAATTGAATTCCAAACCGGTTCCGGCCTTGCCTTCTTTTTCTACCCAATACCCCAAGGTCATTTTGAGGGGAACCGATAATTGGCCCCTCACATTGGATGATTGATAAACCGTATCGCGAACCCGGGGATTCCCGGCGATAAGGGTAAAACGCTCGGCCAATTGGGTTTGATACATCGCGGCTTCAACGGGCAATCGCAGACTAAAACCCCAGGTACCTCTCCAGGCACGCTTGGCTTGACCGGGCTGAAATTGCAGGCCCAAGTGATGGTAGAAATCCAAGACCGACCATTGGTCTTGAACCCGAACATTAAAAGCCTGAATGGAATCCGGAAAGACCCGCCTAAATTCCCGGATACTCTTGCCAAAAAGGGCATTGGCGGCATACCCTACTCGCAAGTGGGGATTGATTTGCCAACCCCAGGCCCAGGCTAAGCGATTAAAACCACCCCTTCCGGTATAGTACTCATCAACGCGGTAGGGCGTCTGACCCCCTCCCGGGTCCACCAGGCCCTCCCCGGAAACATCGTAATTGGTCAGTGCCAACGGGGTAAACGAAAGGGCCGAACCCATGGACTTGCCTATGGGCACGGCCAAGGCCAAATAATTGAGGTTGATATTGGATTTCATCAGCCCTTGGTCGCTGGTTTTTAGAAATGAAAAGCGGGCCTGGGTCCCAAATTCCATTCGCGTCAATGCGCCCTGGCCCAAAGAAGCGGGATTCTCGGTATTAATCCACAAGGGATGGGCCATCGCCGCATGCATACCGCCACTACCCCCGAGGGCCGATCCCACGGTTGGTTGAAATTCACCCATACCAAAGCGAGCATAGGGCGATCCGAAATTGGCGATTTGGGCTTGTAATTTTCCGCTGAAACCGACAAGAAGGGCTATTATAAACCCACAAAAAGCGGCAGAACGTTTAAAGAAGTGGTGAAGCATGGTGGAGCAAGGCGTAAAGACCGTGCAGGGCTAAGTTGGGCTCGGCAAAGATGGGGCCATCGTGCCTGATTTGGGCCACGACTTCGGGTGTAGCATCACCGCCACAAACCATGACCCCTGCTCTGGGATGAGCCTCTCCCCAAAGCCTGACATGATGCTGAATTTCGGCCATCCACCCCCCTCCGGCCCCGGCATGAATCGCCTCAACAGTGCTTAGGCCAGGGTACGGGGAGGGGCTAAACCCCGGTTCCAAACTTGGTAAAGCCGCTGTTTCCCGGTTCAAAGCCCGGTATCGCATGCGCAGTCCGGGCGAGATCAGGCCCCCCATATGCCGAGCTACCTTATGGTCCAGGCTGGTTACCAACCAATCCACCGTAAGGCAGGTCCCCAAACCCAAAACCATCCATGAAAGCCCAGGGTGCAGGGCCATAGCACCTGTCATTTGAATTTTTCGATCCAAACCAAGGGTCTCAGGGGTCCTGTAACTGGATTCAAAAGGCCACGGTACGGGCCCTTCAGGCCAAAAGGCAGGCGGCAATCCGGAGGAGAGCCATAATTCCTCCCACAAATTGCGAGGCAATGAAACCGATGAAATCGCCGTTCGACGAGGTTTTCCCAAACCCAAGGCCTCTTGAAGGGTTTCGTGCACTCGGTTTAGCGGAGAACGCAGGACGGTCACCAAACACCCATCCTCGTTCCACAAACCCCATTTAATTAAGGTATTACCAGCATCTATAGTCCAAATCATGGGGTATGGGAGGGGGTCTATGGGAGGGACTGACCGTAACACAAACGATATTCCGGATGGCGAAGTATTCTTTCCAAAGAACCGACCGAATCCCACACCCTCAATCCTCCGTTCTTTTCCAGACCCAAAACCGTAAAAGAAACCGAACCGTCCGGCCCCTCAAAGCGTAAAAGTTGACCCTTACCCCATAAACGATTTTGGCAAGCACCCAAAATCCCTTCTTGGTCAATAACGGTTGAAATAACGTCCTCGGACGGGTTGGAAGGGGATGCAAAGTCCGCCCAGACACGAAGGATCGCGTGCAACAAGGTATCTTGGTTCGGTAGAGAAGGACTGGTGGCCAAAGTCAATTTGGTTTGCTCCAGGGTCAGGGACGTTGCAAAAGGAAGCCCATTCCATGATTTTTGGTGAATATTGATACCCAAACCCACCAGAGCCTCCTGAAGGCAGGTCCCTCTCACCTGGTTTTCGATCAATAACCCGCCCCATTTCAGTCCTTCATGGCTGACCAGGTCGTTGGGCCATTTGATCCATGCGCGAAAGCCCGAACACAAATCCTCTACCGCTTCCGCCACCAACAAGGCCAACTGGAAACTCCACAGTGGAGCCATCACAAGGGGCAAAATAGGTCGTAATTGAACGGAAACCAACAATCCTTCCCCGGCGGGACAGTCCCAACGACTACCCTGCCTGCCTCTACCGGCTTCTTGTTCGTTAGCCCAGACTACGGGTAAACCAAGACCGGAAAAATACCCCGGGCTGTCCAATCCGTTTCGCAAGACATCCTGGGTACTGCCAACCATAGCGTAGTGGTACACTTCAAAAGGGGGAAAAGGATAGACCCCAAGTGGACTCCGTAAATCGTTCATAACCTACCTACTTTTGCAAAAATATTCCTTTCACCACCCCGTTTCTTTATGACAACAACCGAACCCTTATCGGAGCATCCCCTCGTCCAAGCCGTGGTGGAAGGTCTGGAAGACAAAAAAGGACAGAAAATCTGCATCATGGACCTTCGACATTTGAGCGAACGTATGGCCGATTTCTTTGTTATCGCCCAAGCCGAATCGTCAACCCAACTCCGAGCCATGGCCGAATCGGTCCAGGAAGCCGTTAAAAATCAAACAGGCAACCGGGTCTGGGGAAGTGAAGGCCAAAACCACGGTCGTTGGATTCTTTTGGATTACGCCGAAGTCGTGGTCCATCTTTTTTTGCCTGAAATCCGCGAATTTTACAATCTTGAAAAACTTTGGAACGACGCCAAGATTTCATTTCCGCCCTCCTTGCCCGTCGCATCCAACCCTTAAAATCCATGGCCACCCCTCGTAAACCCAAAAACCGTCCCAACGCTTCCCCAAAAGGCACCAAAGAACCCAAAGGTTTCTTTAGCCTGTATTGGTTATACATTGTTATAGCATTAGCCTTTTTTGGTATCCGCCTGTTGAACCCCGGATCCGGTTCCAAGCCCATCAATTGGAAGGACTTCACTGCCTTGGCCTCCAAGGGAGATGTCGAAAAATTGGTGGGATACCGTCAAGAAGATCTTTATGTTATAGAGGTCCACTTGACCCCAAAAGCCATGGAATCAACGAAATACAAAGAATTTCGTAACAAAAGTTTTGGTGAACCCGCAAACAACCCGTATTTCTTCAAAGAAAGCTCGCCCGAAAGCCTCGAAAATCGCCTGAAGGCTTGGTCCGAAAAAGAAAAAAAAGAGGAAATATCGGTGGAGTGGGAATCCAGGCATTCTTGGTTTAGCGACGCATTAAGTTTTTTGTTACCGACCCTTCTTTTGGTCGGCTTATGGTTTCTCCTTTTTCGGAGGGTAACTTCAGGAGGGGGACCCGGTGGTCAGTTGTTTAACATTGGAAAATCCAAGGCCACATTATTTGACAAGAACACCAAAGTCAACATTACGTTCAACGATGTCGCTGGCCTAGAAGAAGCCAAGGTGGAGGTGATTGAAGTGGTCGATTTTCTCAAAAACCCCAAAAAATACACCGCTTTGGGAGGTAAAATCCCCAAAGGCGTTTTGTTGGTTGGCCCTCCTGGTACCGGAAAAACCCTCTTAGCCAAGGCGGTAGCCGGCGAAGCTCAGGTCCCGTTTTTTACCCTTAGTGGTTCGGATTTTGTAGAAATGTTTGTGGGTGTCGGCGCTAGCCGGGTCCGCGATTTGTTCAAACAAGCACGTGAAAAAGCCCCTTGCATCATCTTCATTGATGAAATTGATGCGGTAGGCCGTTCCCGCGGGAAGAATCAAATTATGGGAGGTAACGATGAACGCGAAAGCACGCTCAATCAACTTCTTGTAGAGATGGACGGGTTTTCTACCGATTTGGGTATCATTATGATGGCCGCCACCAACCGCCCGGATGTTTTGGATGCTGCCCTTTTGAGACCTGGTCGCTTTGACCGGCAAATCAGTATCGACCGTCCGGATTTGGTTGGCCGGGAACAAATCTTCAAAGTGCATCTGAAGGCCCTCAAACTGGCTGCTGAAGTCGATGCGCATAAGCTGGCTGAACAAACCCCGGGATTCGCCGGAGCAGAGATTGCCAACGTATGCAACGAAGCCGCTCTCATAGCAGCTCGAACCGACAAAAAAGAAGTGGAAATGATCGATTTTAACGCGGCCATTGACCGGGTCATTGGCGGGTTGGAGAAGAAAAACAAAATCATTTCACCTGAGGAAAAGAAGATTGTAGCTTATCATGAAGCAGGCCACGCCGTGGTCGGCTGGTTTTTGGACGGAACGGACCCTTTGGTTAAGGTATCGATTGTACCTCGCGGTGTTGCTGCCTTGGGTTATGCCCAATACCTCCCCAAAGAACAATACCTCTACACCACCGAACAATTAATGGACTCCATGTGCATGACCCTTGGTGGCAGGGCAGCCGAAGAAATCGTCTTTGGCCGCATCAGTACCGGGGCGCAAAACGATTTGGAACGTATTACCCGCATGGCCTACGGCATGGTTACCCTCTACGGCATGAACAAAGCGGTGGGTCCCGTTAGTTTTAATGATACGCAAGGGGAGTACCAGTTTCGCAAACCCTATTCCGAGGAGATGGCCCAACTCATTGACAAGGAAGTCCGATCCATCATCGACCAAGCCTATCAAAAGACCTTGGCTTTGATACGTTCCAAAAGGGAGATTTTGGAGGCTATTGCTTTGGAGCTATTGGCCAAAGAAGTCATTTTTCAGGTAGACCTGGAACGCATTGCCGGCCCCAGGCCTTTTGAAAACAGCGAATCTGCCTAATCATGGGGATATCCTCCCGTGAAACGGTCATCCAGAGGTTACGCAAAGCGTTGATCCACCCTTCGGATCCACCCCTGAGAGTACGCCCGGAAGCGGCAGCCGAAGATCCGTTCCAACCGCTCCAAGAAGATTTGGCCGTGGCCTTTGCCAAACGCCTCTTGAACCTCAATGGTCGATTTGTCTATGCCGAAAACCGGGAGGAATGGTCGGAATACCTTCGAAGAGGGCATGAGGAAGCCCAAAACGCTCCGATTTTCTGCATGGAACCCCAGGCCCAGGCCTGGCTCAAAGCGTCAGGCCTGACCTATTCCACCGACCCCGCCCTCATGGATGATGGTAGCATTGGGGTCACGGGCTGTGAGGCCCTGATTGCCTGGAGTGGTTCCGTCGTGGTGAGCTCTGCTCAGGCCTACGGTAGGAGCATGACGGTGTACCCGCCGGTGCATTGGGTTTTGGCCCGAAGCAGCCAATTGGTTCCCCGGCTCAAGGACGCCATGGCCCTCCTTCGAGCGCGGTATCCTGATCAGCGCTTACCCTCCATGCTATCCACCATCACAGGCCCTAGCCGGACTGCGGATATCGAAAAAACCTTGGTCTTGGGCGCCCACGGACCGCGCGAACTGTGGGTTTTTTTGTTGGAGGAGGCATGAAGTCCATCTATTTACTCAGTGACTTTCATTTGGGAAGTCCCTCGCTGCAGGCTTCAAGGTCCAGAGAACATTTGTTGTTAAAATTCTTTGAAGAAACCCAGCATGATGCCTCCGCCTATTATTTGTTAGGCGATGTTTTTGACTTCTGGTTTGAACTTCAACGCGCCGTTCCCAAACACTTTGTACGTTTGCAGGGCTGCTTGGCCCGACTCACCGATAAAGGACTGCCGGTTCATTATTTTACAGGCAATCACGACGGCTGGACCTTTGGATACCTCGAAGAAGAACTGGGTGTGATTTTGCACCGCGATACCTTAATGACCGAATGGGAGGGGAAACGACTTTTGTTGGCCCATGGTGATGGCAAAGGCCCTGGTGATCAAGGATATAAGCGACTCAAAAAAGTTTTCAATTCCCCTCTCAATCAACGACTTTTTGGCTGGCTTCATCCGGATTTTTCCTTTGGAATTGCTCAGAATTGGTCGCGCAAAAGCAGAGCCTCGCAAGGCGCCGAATACAACCCGGAATTACCCTCTTCATTAGCCTTTGATCCCAACCACGAATGGCTGTACCACTATTGCCTGCGCAAACAAAACGAACAAAGGCAAAAGGGAGAAGCTGGATTTGATTATTTGATTTTTGGGCATCGTCATCTTCCGATTTTTTGTCCCTTGCCTGGTGGAGGAACTTACGTGAATTTGGGCGAGTGGATTGACCAGCCTACCTATGGTCGCTTTAGGGATGGCCAATTGGAACTCCTCAGCTACCCAAGCCATCAAACCACCGGTTACGGAAGAACACACCTTACCCCTCAACCGGTTCAACCGAACGTTTCTTAACCTATGCTCGATCGTATTGCTCCACTACAAGCCCGCTTCAACGACCTGGAACGTTCTTTGCAAGACCCTGCCGTCTTTGGTGATTCCGCCAAGATGGCTGCCCTTAACAAAGAATACAGCAGGCTGCAAAAAATTTTGGATGTAGCCGACCGGTTTCGTAAAACCTTGCAGCGGATTGAGGACGGTAAGATTTTTTTGACCGAAAACAACGATCCCGAATGGGCAGCCTTGGGAAGGGAGGAACTGGATAAGGCCCAAACCGAATTACCCTTATTGGAAGAAGAGCTGACCTGGCTGCTCATTCCAAGGGATCCCGAAGATCACAAAGATGTGCTTTTGGAAATCAGAGCAGGAACAGGTGGGGACGAAGCGGGTCTTTTCGCCGGCGAATTGGCGCGTATGTACCAGCGCTATTGCGAAAAACAAGGATGGCGTGTGGAATTACAGGATGCCAGCGAAGGTACCTTGGGCGGTTTCAAGGAAATTATTTTTCGGGTGAGCGGGGATGAGGTGTACGGTACCCTCAAATTTGAATCCGGGGTTCATCGCGTCCAAAGGGTTCCGGCCACCGAAACCCAAGGCCGGGTGCATACCTCCGCGGCCACCGTAGCAGTCATGCCCGAAGCCGAAGAAATTGATGTGGTACTCAACCCTGCCGATATTGAATTGCAAACCGCGCGTTCAGGTGGGGCCGGAGGACAGAATGTGAACAAGGTGGAGACCAAAGTAATGTTGACCCATAAACCAACCGGTATCGTGGTGACCTGCCAGGTCGAACGTTCCCAGCTTGGTAACCGTGCCCGTGCCATGGAAATGCTGAGAACCCGACTTTACGAGCTCGAAAAGCAAAAAGCGGACGCAGAAGAAGCCGGTAAGCGTAAATCCATGGTTTCAACCGGGGATCGCTCTGCCAAAATTCGGACCTACAATTTTCCGCAAAGCCGGGTAACCGACCATCGTATTGGAATGACCGTCTACTCCCTGGATCAATTCATGGATGGAGATTTGCAGGACATGATCAACGCCCTCAAAGTAGCCGAAAACACCGAACGTTTGGCTGGTCTGAAATCCTGATTTTGGGCCTACCTTGGGTTCCACTTGGCTTTTGTTTCTCCTTAAACCTTTCTAATCCCCTCCGTGAATTCCTACCCCAATCCCAAAGACCAGGCCGTCATTGCCGCCATCAAAGGCTTGGTCATGGACGCCACCGCAGCAGCCCGTTCAGGCCATCCGGGTGGTGCCTTTTCCTCCAGTGATTTTGCCGCGCTGCTATGGATGGAGACCCTGCATTATGCACCCGCTCATCCTCAATGGCCCCTTCGTGATCGCTTTGTGTTATCGGCCGGGCATGAATCCATGTTGCTTTACAGTTTACTCCACCTGGCCGGTATGCTCAGCCTGGACGAAATCAAACGATTTCGACAATTGGGAAGCCTCACCCCAGGGCATCCGGAAAGCCATTTAACCCCTGGGGTTGAAGCCACCACCGGGCCTTTGGGTCAAGGGGTTGCCATGGGCGTTGGCATGGCCGTTGCTGCTCTGCAAGAACAAGCACAGCATCGTGATCAGGCCACACCAAATCGCCTGCCCCGGGTTTGGGTTTTGGCCGGGGATGGTGATCTCCAGGAAGACGTCGCTTTGGGGGCCTGCCAACTGGCCGGGCATTGGGGTTTGGGAAACCTGGTCCTTTACTACGACAAAAACGATATCCAAATTTCTGGCCCCGTTGATCGGGTGAGCTCGGTGAACTTCAGGGGCTTGTTTGAATCCATGCAATGGGATGTCATGGAGGTTGATGGGCATGATCATACGGCCCTACGATCGGCTCTGGCCGAAGGGGCACGAAACGATCGCTTCAAACCCCTCCTCATCCTGGGACAAAGCACCATGGCCAAGGGTGCCGCCACGATGGAGGGTTTGGCCAAAACCCATGGAGAACCCTTACCCGCTGCTGAAATTGCAGCCACCAAATCGCTGTTGGGCTTGAACCCGGAGGATTCCTTTGCGGTTCGTCCCGAGGTCTACACGCATTTTACCCGTCGCCTATCCCTCCTTAACCAAGAAGCGCAATCCTCCCCCGAAACAAGTTCATCTCCTCTCCCTTCCGTTGCGTGGCCATCCTATGAAACAGGTCAAAGCCTGGCCACCCGGGTTGCTTTTGGTCAGGCTTTGGCTCAAATGGGTTCGGCCATGCCCGGGCTAACAGGAGGCAGTGCTGATTTGGAACCCTCCAACAATACCGCGGCCTTCGCAAGTATCGTCGGGGAGTTTCATCGTAACAACCGGGCCGGAAGAAACCTGGCTTTTGGGGTTCGTGAATTCCCAATGGCGGCCATTCTTAACGGAATAGCTCTCTATAGCCCTCACTTCAAGCCTTTTGGTGCGACGTTTTTGACTTTTTCGGATTACATGCGCAATGCGATTCGCATGAGCGCCCTACAGAAATTATCGGTACTCCATGTTTTTACCCACGATTCCATTTTCTTGGGTGAAGACGGCCCAACCCACCAATCGGTTGAACATTTGATGAGCCTGCGTGCCATTCCGGATTTATGGGTTCTGCGACCTGCGGATGCCCGCGAAACCCAGGCCTGCCTACGATTGTGGTCAGCGAACCCTCATCAAGCGGCTGTTTTGGCATTAACCCGTCAAAACGTGCCGACTTTGGCCTGCACCGAAGGTCCTGCGGATGCCTTGGACCAAAACGTGGCCAGGGGTGGGTATTTGGCTTGGGAACAGATCGGTCAGGATCAGGGTTTGGAACCCTTGTACGGCTACGCCACGGGTTCCGAGGTCGCCACCCTCATCGAGGCCTGCCAACTTTTATCGGAAAGCGAAGGGTCTGGACAAGCAAGAACCATACGGGTCTATTCCATTCCTTGTTGGGAGCTTTTGGATCAACAACCCGAGGATTACCGCGCCCAGTTGCGGGGGCCTAACAAGGCCAAGCGGGTGTCCATGGAGGCTGGAATAACCCTGGGATGGTCCAAGTTCACCGGCCTGGACGGGCTTCAAATAGGGGTCGATACCTTTGGTTATTCAGCTCCGGGTCCTGATCTGGCCAAGCACTTTGGATTGGAAGCGGCACAGGTCAAGGATAGGATCTTGGCATGGCTGCATCCCCGTTCGTAAATTTCATTGACCAGCCTTTGGTCCCTTACCTTTATTCCTATGCCGATAATATCCCTCCCCATGAACCTGCGTTGCCTTACGGTTGCTCCCCTAACCAAAACTTTGGTTGGCCTCTTTTTTGGGTTGGCCTTTACGGCACTCGCTCAACCCAACCCCAGCCCGGGCAAGCCCCAATCCCGTCCGATTTGGATAACCGGTGCAACCATCCACGATGCCGTCCAAGCCCCCTACCCGGGGGTTGTTGGTTTTGAAGACGGTAAACTGATTTATGTGGGTAGCGGCGCAGAAATCCGCCTGGATCCGGAAAGTTCAGAAATCATCGATGCCAGGGGCCAACATATCTACCCGGGGTTCATTGCCTTGCATACCCTTTTGGGTTTGTACGAGATTGAATCGGTGCGAGCAACCCGAGATCATACCGAATCCGGTACCCTAAACCCCCATGTCCATGCCTTAATCGCTTACAATTCCGATTCCAGAATTGTTCCAACCGTTCGCAACCATGGGATTTTATTGGCCCAATTAGCTCCGGAAGGAGGCCTGATTTCGGGACGGTCTGCGGTGGTTCAATTGGATGCCTGGAATTGGGAAGATGCCTGCATACAACCAGCGGACGGAATGTATTTGCAGTGGCCTTCCATGACCAACTTCAGTGGGCCTCGTGCCCCTTCCGCCGAAGACCAAGAAAAAGCCAGGAACCTGACCTTGGCAACCCTGGAAAATTTCTTGAACGAAGCACTGGACTACCATCGGGACAAGAGCCAGCGACCCGTGAACCTCAAACTTGCATCAGCCGCTGGCCTATGGACCGGCAAGACCAAAATGTACGTGCGGGTAAGCGAGGCCAAAGGAATGGTGGCAGCCGTCGAGTTTTTGGCTCGTTGGAACATCAAGCCGGTTTTGGTTGGTGCCGAAGAAGCCGACCAGATCCAGGACTGGCTGGCTTCCCAAAAAATTGATTTGGTCCTTAACAAGGTTCATCGCCTGCCCAACCGCGATGGTGACCCGGTTTATTCCGCCTACGATGCCCCGGCGCGGTTGGCCCGAGCCGGAATTCGCTTTGCCTTTAGCATGGATGGCGCTTGGAATCAGCGTAACCTCCCCTACCAGGCGGGCCATGCCGTAGGTTTTGGGTTGGATACTTTGCGTGCCCTCCAAGCCTTAACCCTGGATGCGGCGCGCATTTTGGGTATTGATGGCCGTTACGGAAGTTTGGAGGTAGGCAAAAGCGCTACCCTCTTTGTTTCGTCGGGCGATGCTTTGGACATGAGGGGAAATAACCCTACCCATGCTTTTGTGGATGGACGAAGGGTGAACTTGGACGACAAGCAAAAAGCCCTTTACCGCAAATTCAGCGATAAATACGAATTAGAGGCCCGATAAGCGAATAGAGGTCCTCGAAAGGGCTCCAAAGGGCTTATCGGCCAACGGGTTATTCAACCAACGGGTTATTCGGCAAACATCGCCTGAAGGCGTTCGGCAATGGCATCCGCGCTGTGGCCTTCAATCCCGCTACGCTCAATCAAATGAGCCAATTTACCGCCTTTGAATAAAGCAATACAGGGTGAGGATGGTGGATACGGCAAAAAATGAGTCCGCATTTCATCCACGGCATCGGTTTCCATGCCCGCAAAAACCGTAACGCGAGCTTGAGGTGCTTTGGAATCCTCCAGGGCCTTACGAATACCTGGACGAGCATTGGCAGCAGCGCAACCGCAGACTGAATTAACCACCACCAATGCCGTATCGTCTTTTCGGCTAACAAAGTCCTGGACTTGCTCAGGCGTTCTTAATTCTTCGAAACCCAGGTCAGTGAGTTCTTTGCGCATGGGCGCTACCATAAATTCGGGATAAGGCATATTTGGTTCGATTACGTTGGTTTAGGGTTAAAAATCAAGGCGGCGAAACGATCCGAGTCAAACCACCCGCGCAGCAAAAATACAACGCTTCCACCCCAGCCTTCGTATATTTGCGCCCCAAACCAAAACTTATGGAAAGCGCTACTGCTCAATACAAAGTCAAAGATATCGCCCTTGCTGAATGGGGCCGAAAAGAAATTCGTCTGGCCGAAGCCGAGATGCCCGGTTTGATGGCACTCCGCGATGAATTTGGTGCAAGCCAACCCCTCAAAGGAGCGCGTATTGCCGGTTGCCTGCACATGACCATCCAAACCGCTGTGTTGATCGAAACACTCAAAGCACTGGGCGCCGAAGTCAGCTGGTCCTCTTGCAATATTTTCTCAACCCAAGACCATGCGGCAGCGGCCATCGCAGCAGCAGGTATACCGGTTTTCGCCTGGAAAGGAATGACCGAAGAGGAATACGAGTGGTGCATTGAGCAAACCCTCTATGCCTTTGAAGGCGGACAGGCTCTGAATATGATTCTGGATGATGGGGGCGATTTAACCAACGTGGTTTTGGATCGCTATCCCGAAATGGTTGCTGGAATACGTGGAATTTCAGAAGAAACTACAACAGGAGTTGCCCGCTTGTACAAGCGTATGCGCGAAGGCACCTTGCCCGTTCCCGCCATCAATGTGAACGACTCGGTGACCAAATCCAAATTTGATAACAAATACGGATGCCGTGAATCAGCTGTGGACGCTATTCGTCGTGCAACGGATGTTATGATGGCGGGCAAAGTTGCTGTCGTATGTGGTTACGGTGATGTTGGCAAAGGAACCGCGGAAAGTCTCCGCGGAGCCGGAGCTCGCGTTATTGTTACCGAAATTGATCCAATTTGCGCCCTTCAGGCCGCTATGGATGGTTACCAAGTCAAAAGATTAGACCATGTTATTGATCAAGTTGATATCGTAATCACCGCAACGGGCAATTGTAATATTGTGACTGATAGGCATTTCCAAAAAATGAAAGACAAAACTATCGTATGCAATATTGGTCACTTTGACAACGAAATTGATATGGCCTGGTTGAACAAACATCATGGTTCATCCAAGTATACGGTTAAGCCCCAGGTGGATGTTTATACCATTGAAGGTCGAGAAATTATTGTTTTGGCCGAAGGTCGTTTGGTGAATTTGGGTTGTGCAATGGGGCATCCAAGTTTTGTTATGTCAAACTCATTCACCAACCAAACCCTAGCCCAAATGGAATTGTGGAGTAACGCCGGGCATTACAGCAACCAAGTTTATGTACTCCCCAAACACCTGGACGAAAAAGTTGCAGCCTTGCACCTTTCCAAAGTAGGCGCCGAACTCGAAGTCTTGAGCAACGAACAAGCCGAGTACATTGGAGTTGGCCTCAACGGTCCTTTCAAAACCGAAATGTACCGTTACTAAGATGTGCGGTTGAGGGGGTATTTGAAAGCTCCTCTATAGTCCGGAAAATGAAAAAGGGCTGCCTGCGGGCAGCCCTTTTTGTTGGCCGACTAGGTCTCGAACCTAGACTCTTCTGAACCAAAATCAGACGTGTTGCCAATTACACCATCGGCCAGATTAGTCCCCGACCGGACTAGAAACAAACGCGTAATGAAGGTTTCAGCCCGCGAACGGAGGGCAAATATAGCCCGATTCGAGGCATTTATCCCTATTTTCGGGGCTAAATTGATGAGAAATGAGCTATCAGAAAATTAACAACCTCCTGGGATGGTTGGTTTTTGCCTTTGCCACGGCCGTCTACACCCTTACCCTGGAGCCGACAACCTCTTTTTGGGACTGCGGTGAATTCATTTCGGCTTGTTTCAAGCTCCAAATCATGCACCCTCCAGGTGCCCCGTTTTTTATGTTAACCGGGCGCCTTTTTACCCTATTGGCCGGCAGTCCCGAAAACGTAGCCTGGTCGGTTAATTTTTTGAGCGGATTAACGTCCGGATTCACCATTCTTTTCTTGTTCTGGACGATTACGGCCTTGGCCCGCAAAATTGTTGAGCAGGATGAAAACCAAGTTTCTGGTGTTTCCCTTGCTCTGGTGATGGGCTCAGGCTTGGTTGGCGCCTTGGCCTATACCTTTTCGGATTCGTTTTGGTTCTCTGCTGTGGAAGGTGAGGTATATGCCTATTCCTCATTTTTCACTGCCGTGGTTTTTTGGGCCGTCCTCAAATGGGAACGTGTTGCCGATGAACCCTATGCAGACCGATGGCTACTCCTCATTGCCTACCTCATGGGATTGTCGATTGGGGTTCACTTGCTTAATTTGCTGGCTATACCTGCGATTTGCCTTGTGGTTTACCTCAGGCACCACAGTCCAACGCCTCGAGGCGTTGTGGTGAGCCTGCTGGCTTCGGTAGGCGTACTTGCCTTGGTGCAATACGGTATCATTCCGGGTTTACCAACCTTAGCCTCCAAATTCGAGCTTTTAGCCGTGAATAGCTTTGGACTTCCCTTTGGTTCAGGGAACTGGGCCTTTGCTTTGTTATTCGTTGGTGGGCTTGGTTTTGGGATTTACTATACCCAGCGTCAAGGGCTCGTGCTCTGGAATCAACTGCTACTGGGTGCCGCTTTTGTAGTAATTGGGTATTCCTCCTACAGCATGATTGTGATCCGATCCCACGCGGATCCTTCCATCAACATGAACAAACCTTCGGATATTTTTTCGTTGTTATCCTACATTAATCGTGAGCAATACGGAGACAGGCCCCTGATAACCGGGCCTTACTTTACAGCCGAAGTTGTTGATCAGGAGGAGGGTCCTATGAAATACCGTAAAGGGCCCAACAATTATGTGGAAGCCGGTCGGGATATAATTCCAATTTACGATCCTACGCATAACACATTTTTGCCTAGAGCCTACAAACGGGCCGGTACCCAACAGCGACACATTGATTTTTATAAGTCCTGGCTTGACCTTAGGGATGGGGAAAAACCTCGTTTTTCGGACAATATGAATTTTCTCTTTACCTACCAGTTGGGGCATATGTACATGCGATATTTTCTCTGGAATTTTGTTGGACGCCAGAATGATATTCAGGGCCACGGACGCGATTTCGAAAAAGGCAACTGGATTAGTGGAATAGAAGCCCTGGATGAATCACGGGTTGGACCTTCAGCGAAACTTCCTGCCCACCGCAAAGGAAACAAAGCCCGCAACACCTATTTTGGCTTGCCTTTGCTCCTGGGACTCCTCGGGCTGTGGTACCATTTCAAGAAGGCCAAAGGCGATGCCTGGACTGTTTTTTTATTGTTCTTGCTCACCGGGATTGCCATTGTTATTTATTTGAATTTCGAACCCCTACAACCGCGTGAACGAGACTACGCTTATGTTGGTTCCTTCTATGCCTTTGCCGTTTGGATTGGACTGGGTGTTATGGCTTTGGGTCGTTGGCTGGGTACCAGACTCAGCCCTACCCTGGCTGCACCATTGGCCATCCTCGTTAGCTTGGGAGTGCCGGCATTAATGGGGGCCCAAAACTGGGATGATCACGATCGGTCTGGAAAATACACCGCCAGGGATATTGCCGTGAATTATCTGGAATCTTGTCCTCCGAATGCGATTTTGTTTACGATGGGCGACAACGATACGTATCCTTTGTGGTACGCCCAAGAAGTCGAGGGCATTCGTTCCGATGTACGGGTTGTTAATTTGAGTTTGCTGGGCACGGATTGGTATATTGATCATCTAAGGCGTAGCATGAACCAAAGTGAGGCGGTGCCTTTGAGTATTGCTCAGGAAAAAATTGCCATGGGAACACGGGATTACATTCCATTCTACGACCGCAAACTCGATGGTTTTTATGATTTGGAGCAATTGGTTCAATTCATGGCCAGCGATGATCCATCGGCTAAGTTGCCTACTCAGAGTGGTACGATGATCAATTATTTTCCAACTCAGAACTTCTCTCTTCCGGTTGATTTCCAGAATGCTTTGGCGCAGGGTGCTGTAACACCAGCTGATTCATCCCGAACCCCTGAGCGTATTGAGTGGACCTTTGCCCGCAATGGTGTAATGAAAAATGATTTGATTATCATGGATCTTTTGGCTCAAAACCGTTGGAAGAGACCGGTTTGCTGGACAGTTTCCATGGGATCCGAACAATACCTCGGCTTGGAGGATTATTTCCGTTTGGAAGGACTTGTTTATCGCCTAACCCCCTTTCAAGTACCTGCTAACCAAGGCATGCCTTCGCAGACCGCTGTGGATATCATGTTTGAGAATTTCACCAAAAAATTCCGTTGGGGTCGCATGAAGGAGGAAATTTACATTGACCCCGAAACCAACCGCATGACCATCAACCTTCGGAGTAACGCCATGCGTCTGGTGGAGAATCTATTGTTAGCTGGTCGTAACAAAGATGCCATTCAGGTTTTGGATCTCTGCGACACCGAAATGCCTAACCGAAAAATCACCTACCTTCCATACAACTACCAAATGGTTGAGTTTTACCATCGGGCCGGCGCTTCCGACAAGGCCAATCGGCTTGCCAAAGAGTTTTTTGATACCTACGAATCCGAAGCTGCTTATTTTGCTACATTGCGTGGGGAACAGCGTAGCTTTTACGAAAGAGATGAACAGGCAGCGCGAGCAGTCATGAACGAGATGGTCCGTTTGTCCAGGACTTTTGGCCAAGGCTCTTTGGCCGATGGATTTCAGAAACGCCTTACGGCCCTTGGTGCCTAAGCCTTTACGGTTCGTCGCGTCCACGATCGGTCTCAACCACTGCCTTCACTTTGGCCAGCTATGAACAGGGATCGAGGGTTTAGGGGTCGCGGTGCCAGCGGAAGTGGTAGGAGCCCAGCTGATTTAAGGCCCGGTATCCATGCGGTAGAGGTACTCTTGGATTCGGGACAGGAGATTAACCGGATTTGGGTGCAACGGGGCAAAAAAGACCCTGCCATAACTGGACTTCTTCGTGAAGCCAGGCAGCGTCTGGTTCCGGTTCAAGAAGTTCCTCCCGAAAAGCTTCAACAACTATGCCCCGGTAATCATCAGGGTATTGTTGCGCAGGCCTCGCCCATTGCCTATCATAACCTGGAGGATTGGATTCAAACGGCTTTTGAACAAGGTGTAGTTCCCCTACTCGTCGTCAGTGACGGTATCACCGATGTAAGAAATTTGGGGGCTTTGGCCCGTTCGGCATGGTGCCTTGGGGCTGATGCCCTTTTGATTCCCGGCTTGGACAATGCCCAAGTTACCCCGGATGCTATTAAAGCCAGCGCAGGAGCCTTGGAATTATTACCGGTATGCCGTACCCTTTCTCTTCCGGACGCCCTGCGGTATTTGGCAAGCAGTGGGTTTCGCATTATGGGCGCAAGCGAAAAGGGCAAAGATTTAGGCCGCGATCAAGACCTCAATGGACCTCTAGCATTGGTCTTAGGTGCCGAAGACCGAGGTCTAAGTCCGGATACTCTTCGCCGTTGCGATGCTTTGTTGCGAATCCCTATGCCTGACCGCGCCCGTTCCATTGGTTCATTGAATGTTTCGGTGGCCGGTGGCATCCTGCTTTTTGAATGCCTAATGCAGCGAAAAGCCAACTGAACCTAATTTAGGGATACCGTGTCGGCAACTAACCAACCCCTCCTGTTCCCTCCTTTTTTGCGTACGGGTGACACGGTGGGCTTGGTTGCCCCATCCAGAGGCGTTGAATTTGCTCAAATACGTCCTTGGATGGAATGGATGGGGCGACAGGGATTTGAAGTCGAGCTTGGGCTTAGTATAGGTCAATTTGAGCATCAATTAGCGGGCACCGATGAAGAAAGGGCGCGGGATTTACAACGTTTTCTGGATAGACCCGATATCTCGGCCATCTTTATGGCCCGCGGTGGTTATGGTGCGGCCCGAATACTTGACCTCATCGATTGGTCTTCCCTTCGGCGTCATCCCAAGTGGCTCTGTGGTTACAGTGATTCGACGGCACTTTTGAATCATGCTTTGGCGATTGCTGGGGTTGCAAGCCTGCATGGTCCTATGCCCTTTCAGTTTAACACAACGGATTGGAGTAGGCAAAGTTGGGATCTTACCCTGGCCGTGTTGCAAGGTCAACACCGAAAGCCCAACATACCCTACATCGCCTTTGCTAACCATCCCGATACTACCTTACCGGCGAGCTTTGGCCACGTCCCCACTTCGCCTCTGTTCGGCTGGATCCCCTCCAAAACCAAAACAACCAAAAACTTGGAAGGGCGACTTTTTGGGGGTAATCTTTCCGTGATGTACAGCCTTTTGGGATCAAATTCGCTTCCCGACCTAGAAGACCTCATACTTATAGCCGAGGATTTGGATGAATACCGGTATCATCTGGATCGAATGTGGTTAGCACTTCGCCGCAGTGGACTCCTCCATAACCTCAAGGGAATTTTGCTTGGGGATTTTACTGAAATCAAGGACAACGATGTACCCCATGGCAAAGAGCCCATTGGAATTGCCCTGGAACGAACACGGGGCCTTCAAGCATCGGTCCTGTACGGATTACCCTTTGGACATAGCCTTCGCAATTACCCTTTACCTATTGGTACCAAAGTGCGAATCAATGCCAAAGGCCTTTACCTGCTGGACGGCTAAACAATCCTGGACAGCTTAACAATACTGACGGCTACAGAATGGCGTTCACCTCAGGCTCCAAATCAATTCCAAACTCCATCTGAACAGACGCGCGAATATCTTGGGCCAATTGCCAAAGATCTTGACCCCTGCCTCCCCCGTAATTCACCAAAACCAAAGCATGGGTTTCAGATACTCCAACGGCTCCCCGACGGTGACCTTTCCAGCCGCAGCGTTCAATCAGCCAAGCCGCAGAGGTCTTGAACGCGGGATGCAAATTAGCCACGTCCCCGGCTATCGTTTTAGCCCCAAAAAGAGGGGCTTCCGGGTGCCTAATTCTCAAATCATCGGCTTGCTCAGTACTTAATAAGGGGTTTTTGAAAAAGCTACCTGCATTGCCCAAGATCGCCGGATTGGGTAATTTGGATTGACGTATGGCCGCAACTTCCTGGGCAATCGCGTCTGGACTTAGGATTTTACCGGTTATTGCACCTGTGTTCTTGTTGAATCGACTTTGAAGATCCTGGTATTCCAAACGAGGATTTGGACTGGTACTTAAGCGGTAAGTAACTTTTGTGATAACAAATTTATTCTTAAATTCTTTTTTGAATATGGAATCCCGATACCCAAATAAACATGCATTCTTGGAGTAAATGCAAGGGGGACCGTTTAACGGAATACCGCTCAATTGTTCAAAACAATCCCCTTGCTCTACACCGTAGGCCCCGATATTCTGTATGGGTGCAGCGCCAACACATCCGGGAATTAAAGCCAGATTTTCCAGTCCCCACCAGCCACGTTGGGTGCTGTAGGTCACCAGGTCATGCCATAGAACCCCGGCCCCGGCCTCAAGCAAAATTTGGTCTTTACCCGATTCACGAAATGTAATTCCACCAAATGCCAGGCGAATGACTGCCCCTGGAAAATCCCCACAGAACAAAACATTGCTTCCTCCGCCCAAAAACATAAACCGACCCTGGGTCAATTCATCAGCCGTTTCGATGGCTCTGGGTAAGTCGTCCTCGTGATCAACCTCCAAGAGATACCCCGCTTGGACATCTAAACCAAATGAATTGAAGGCCCTTAAACTATGGTTTTTAAAAATTTTCACAACCCACCTGTTTCTAGATTTTTAAACAAAGATGAATAAAAAAACCGCCCCCTGTTGGGAGGCGGTTTCTTTTTTTGAGGTGTTGATTAATGTTGGACCATAATGCGCTGGCGGGCCAAACCGGCTTCGGTCTGGATTTCCAACGAGTAGGTACCGTTAGGCAGGTTAGCGATATCCAGAATATGGCGACCGCCTTGACCTATCCAATTCAATCGCTCCTCCAAAACAAGGCGGCCCGTCATATCGGTCATAACCAATCGGGTCTTGCCCAAATCACGGGCAGCATTTACTTTAATGTTCAATAGGTCCGAACCCGGGTTAGGATAAGCCACAGCGGCCAAAGTCTCCTGAGGAATGACTTGGGTACCGGTCGAAACTCGTCCAAAATTGAGCGTCATACGAGCGGCATTGCCGTTGTTAAACCAATCGGTGCTCCGGAACAAAACGGTCGCAAACCATGGCATGGTAACAGTTTGGTCGTCAATAAAACTAATATGATTGGAACCGTTGTTTGAAAACAAATGTGCCACCAACCAATACTCCCCTGGATTCACAATCCTCTCTTGGGGACTACCTCCCAAAGTTGCAGGGAAAGGAACGGTTACCCGACCCCTTGATATATCGGATGCGGTTAGGGTGTATAAATCCGTTTCAAGAACCACAGAAGCTGTTCCACCGGGCAAACCTGTATTGGCATCTCCGGTCTCTAGCGTGAAATACATTAGGCCGCCTGCTTGGGATGTTGAAGTACCCGTGTTTACCAACCTGGCGGTTGCTGAGGTAACCGTATCGGTGCTCACCAATTGACAAATATTGGCGATTTTTATATCGTAAACAGGGGGATTGCCCACGAAATTCCGGGTACCAAAGGTTAACTGAGTTCCTGGAAAACTCACATTCAGGGCCAAGATCGAATCCGTCAATTCGAACTGCCTCGAAGCCGTGTTGTTGGCCGTGGAATCCATGGTTGTCGAATCAAAAGTCAAACTATAATTAACCCTTGTGAATTTGAGAAGGTTAGGGGTATATGAAGTTGATATACTCAATACCGTATCGGTGAACGGATCCAACGAGGGCAATACTGCGGATGTCCCGGTAAAGAGTGGGGTACCCGGTGCCGTGGTGTCAATAACCGAAACCAAAAGCTGAACATTGTTACGAACCGTGGAACCAATATTGGCAACGCGGGCTTGGAAAATCAGCGGCGTCTTGTTAGCCTCAGGAGCGATTCCGTACTCAATGCTACGGCCTGCAGCCGTATCGGGTAAAAAGGCCGTGTTGGTAATGGCCATATCCACACGAGGTGCCTGCTCGATGGCGATATCATCCACCATCCAGAAATAATAGTCTCCATTAAACAAAAAAGCAATCTTGACACTGTCCTGACCGCCGATATAAGGAGAAACATTAATCCTTGTCATCGTGCTGCTGGACGTCGAAGAGTTGACCGCAATATTGCTATTCAAGGTCAGGGTATCGGACCAGGTTGCACCATCGTCCACCGAGAAGAGCAGGTAGGT
>JBMTCP010000010.1:0-69313 GCA_049431025.1 Bacteroidia bacterium
TGAGGCTTGGCCAGCGGCTCCTTAGAACTCTCGGCCATGGGCTTCTTTGAACCACTCCTCCCGGGGGAGGGACCGGAAATAATCCAGGGTATTTCGAAGCCCTTCGGCACGTTGGACTTTGGGCTCCCAGCCCAACAATTCTCGGGCCAGGCCAATGTCCGGGCGCCGTTGTTTGGGATCATCCTGGGGCAAAGGCAAATAGGTGATGGGTTGATCGGTCCCGGTCAGGGCCTGAATCTCTTCGGCAAATTCCCGAATGGTGATTTCGTGAGGGTTACCGATATTGACGGGGCCGGCGTAATTGCTGTTCAAAAGCCGGTAGATGCCTTCGAT
Source organism: Bacteroidia bacterium (assembly GCA_049431025.1). Taxonomy (GTDB): domain Bacteria; phylum Bacteroidota; class Bacteroidia; order UBA7662; family UBA7662; genus SYHX01. The sequence goes on from JBMTCP010000010.1 coordinate 334, forward strand.
CAAATCATCCACATAACAAAAAGAACGGGTTTGGCTTCCGTCCCCAAAAACCGTCAGCGGTTCACCGCGCAAAGCCTGCCCAATAAAAGCCGGCAAGGCCCGACCGTCGTTGAGACGCATGCGGGGGCCGTAGGTATTAAAAATCCGGACAATTCGGGTTTCCAGCCCGTGGTAGGTGTGGTAGGCCATCGTAATGGCTTCCTGAAAGCGTTTGGCTTCGTCGTACACACCGCGCGGTCCCACCGGGTTCACATTGCCCCAATAGGACTCGGTTTGCGGGTGGACCAAGGGATCTCCGTAAACTTCTGAGGTGGAAGCCACCAAAATGCGCGCCTTCTTCTCCCGGGCCAAACCCAACAAATTATGGGTACCCAGGGACCCGACCTTGAGGGTTTGAATCGGGATTTTGAGGTAGTCAATGGGGGAGGCGGGGGATGCAAAGTGCAAAATGTTATCGACCGGACCGGGAACATGCACAAAGCGAGAAACATCCTGATGATAAAACTCAAAGGAGGGCGAAGGCATCAAATGCGCCAGATTACGCATATCCCCGGTGATGAGGTTGTCCATGCCGATGACCTTGTGGCCTTCGGCAAGGAAGCGATCGCAAAGATGGGATCCGAGAAAACCGGCGGCTCCGGTAACAATGGTCACGGGGGATCTTGAGCTCATAGAGGGCGGACTTGGTGGGGGATGAACATGGGCGTTTTCAGCAAAGCTTCGGGCAAAGAATGAATCGGCAAATTCAATCAGGGATTGCCAATGTTACGGTAATGAAAACCACGGGCTCTCAATTCAGAGGCCTGGAATTGATTGCGTCCGTCAAAGATCACCTTGCGTCGTAACAACGATTCGACCTTGTCCCATTCGGGAATGCGGAATTCGGGCCATTCGGTGATAAGAACCAAGGCATCAGCACCTTGCAGAGCCGAATATGCATCCGCTGTGTAGGTGATGCGGTCTCCGAGTTGATGCTTGGCCTCGTGCATAGCGACCGGATCGTAGGCCTGCACCTTGGCTCCGGCGGCTAACAATTCTTCGATAATCACCACCGAAGGGGCTTCGCGCATGTCGTCGGTCTTGGGTTTGAAGCTCAGACCCCAAATACCAAAACACAAACCGTGCAGGTCAGAGCCAAAATGCTCGCGAATGAGTCGGCCCATGACCTTCTTTTGGTCTTCGTTGACCTCCTCGACCGCTTCGAGTATCCGCATTCGGTGGCCGTTTTCTTTGGCCGTCCGGATAAGGGCTTTGACGTCTTTGGGAAAGCAAGAGCCTCCATACCCAACGCCGGGGTAAATGAATTTGTTCCCAATGCGGGGATCGCTTCCGATGCCTTTGCGAACCTGGTCCACGCTGGCTCCCATGATATCGCAGAGCAGGGCCACATCGTTCATAAAGCTGATCTTGGTGGCCAACATAGCGTTGGCGGCGTATTTGGTCATCTCGGCCGAAGGGATATCCATAAAGAGTATGGGGTGCCCGTTCAGGGTAAAGGGTTTGTAGAGGCGGGACAAGGTATCCTGGGCCTCTTGGCTTTCGCAGCCAACGACAATACGGTCCGGTTTGAGAAAATCCTCGATCGCCGCGCCTTCTTTGAGAAATTCGGGGTTGGAGGCCACGTCAAAAGGAACCTTAGCTCCGCGTTCCTGCATCGCCTGGCTTACGGCTTGCTGGACTTTGCGGCTGGTGCTGACGGGTACGGTGGACTTGGTAACCACCACCGCATAATGTTGAAGGTGTTTGCCGATTTCGGAGGCAACGCCCAAAACGTACTGCAGGTCCGCACTTCCGTCTTCGCCGGGTGGTGTACCCACTGCAATGAAGATGGCTTCGGCTCCCTGAATGGCTTCGCCCAGGTTGGTGCTGAAATGCAAACGGCCGTTTTGGTAATTTCTGAGGACCATTTCCTCCAAACCGGGTTCGTAAATTGGCATTTTTCCGGCTTTGAGGCCGTCGATTTTTCGTTGGTCTATATCGATGCACTGGACCTCAATGCCCACTTCGGCAAAACAGGTTCCGGTCACCAGGCCAACATAGCCGGTACCGACAATGGCAATTTTCATAACGAGGACGTAATAAGGGGTTTGGGGAAGAAATATTGGTGATTCAAAATTACGGCATAGGCCCCAAGTTCCTGCTTTATGACGATTTTTGACGCTTAATCCGCCATGACTCTACCTCGTCGACTGATGCTGACCGTGCTTTTGGTTTGGGGAATGCTCCAACAAGCCGGAGCCACTGCACCCGGTCTGTCGGAATCGGATTCGGTACCCACCGGGGGGTGGACCTTGGAGCAATGCATTCGTTATGCATTGAAGAACAACATTACTCTTCGTCAGGGCGACCTGGCGGTAGCATCGGCTCAATTGGACCAAAAAGGGGCTCGCCTTGCCTTCACCCCTTCTTTAAACGGCTCCGCCGGTCTGGCCTTCAACAACGGTAGGGCCATTGACCCCTTCACCAATACCTTCATTAACCAAACCGTCGAATCCAACCAAATGGGATTGAGCGGGGCCTGGACCTTGTACCAAGGCGGTCAATTACGGAACCAGGTTCGGGCTGCAGGTTCGGGCTTGGAGGCTTCGGTCAAGGAGCAGGATGCCCTTCGCAACAATATTGCCCTCAGCATCGCCAATGCCTACCTGCAGGTCCTCTTGTCCCAGGAATTGTTCAAAGTAGCCGAACAGCAAAAGAATTCCACCTTCAATCAATTGCAACGAATTCGGGAGCTGGTCAAAGCCGGTTCCTTGTCCATGGATAATTTATTGAACCTGGAGGCCCAGTTGGCATCGGACGAAGTTTCCCGAACCAACGCCGAGAACAACGCCGTTAATGCCCGTATCGGCCTGGCTTTGTTGATTCAATGGCCCGACCCCGAAAATTTTCAAGTGGCCCTTCCCGATTCCAACGGCTTGAGTTCGGATTTGGTCGTTCAACCCCGTGTTCAAGAACCGGCGGCTCCAGCGCTTTACCGCGATGCCCTCCTTACCCAACCCCAGATCCTGGGCAATGAATTTCGTTACCGCCAATCCCAGTGGAACCTCAAGGCGACCCAATCCCTTCGTTACCCCAGGTTGACCGCCTTTGTTAACACCAATACCATTTTTGCCTCGACCAGCCAACAATTTATTTTGCTCCCCGAAATCGATGGGGTGAGGCCCATCGGTTATCTCCAAAACGACCCCAACCAGGTCGTCGTACAGCCCATTCCCAAATACAAGACCATCCTGGTTCCCCGGGGAGAACAGTTTCGTAACAACCTGGGAACAGGCATGGGACTCAGCCTTTCGATTCCTATTTGGAACAACGGTCAGGTACGCCTGGCGGAGCAGCGTGCCCGCAATGCGGTCGAAAATGCTCGCTTGACCAGCGAACAGGCCCGCAATCAACTCTACACGGATATCACAAGGGCCGTGACCGATTACCGTGCAGCCAAGGCCCGGCTGGCAACGAACCGGGTGAACCTGGATGCCCAAGAGGCCAACCACGATTTGGCCTCCAAGCGTTACGAACAGGGCTTGCTTCCCTTAGCCGATTACCTCAACGCCAAAAACCGTTGGCAAATTGCCGAATCCTCTTGGTTGCAAGCGTATTACGAAGAAATATTTCGACGCAAGGTCTTGGATTTTTACGAAGGACGTTTTTCCTGGCAAAACCCCTAAGCGCAATCCATGGGTTGCGTTCCAATCTGTAATCTATGTTAAAGAAAAATCGAAAATGGTTAGGTTTGTTCTTGGGGGTCGTTCTCCTGACGGTTCTGGCGGCCATGGGCAAACGCATGGGTTGGTGGGGGCAGACACCGCCCCTTCAGGTGGCGGTCGAGAAAGTTGCGCTGCGTGATTTAACGGAAACGGTTTTGGCCAGCGGTAAAATTCAACCGGTGACCGAAGTCAAAATCTCCTCGGAGGTATCCGGAGAAATCGTCGCCTTGACCATCAAGGAAGGCGATGAGGTACGCAAAGGCCAACTCCTTGCCCGCATCAATCCGGAAATGATGGCGGCTGCTTTGGACCGGAACGAAGCCGCGGTAAACAACGCCAAATCCGGTTTGGCGAGTGCCCGTGTTCGACTTCGTCAACTGGAGAATTTGTTTCGTCTCAACATAGAGCCCGGATACAGGCGAACCGCCAAACTCTACGAAGACAAGGTAGCCACCCAAGCGGAGTGGGAAGCCGCCCGTTCCCAATACGAATCGGCCAAAGAGGATATCGAATCGGCCAAAGAAGCGGTTGAGGGGGCTGTTTACCTGGTGCAATCGGCCCGGGCCAGCCAAAAAGAAATGAAAGAGCAGCTGGCCCGAACCAATATTTTGGCCCCTATGGACGGTATCGTGACCAAGCTCTCGGTGGAATTGGGTGAACGGGTGGTGGGGACCATTCAAATGGCCGGCACCGAAATGATTCGCATTGCGGACTTGACCCGCATGGAAGTTCGGGTGGATGTAAGCGAAAGCGATGTGGTCCGGGTCAAAACCGGGGACTCGGTGCAAGTGGAGGTGGATGCTTACCCCGGCCAAAAATTCCCCGGTATTGTCAGAGAAATCGCCAACAGTTCCAATGCCTCGGCTTTGCCCGGAACCGGCGGTGCTGATCAAGTCACTAATTTCCTGGTCAAAATCTCGATGTTGGGGGATAACCGACCCCAGGTGGACAGCAGCGAAGCCCAGGCTTCCAGGCTTCAACGTTTTTTGTTTAGACCCGGAATGAGTGCATCCGCCGAAATCACCACCCGTAAGGTCCAAGGGGCCATTTCGGTACCCATCAACGCGGTGGCCGTACGGGATGCTCAAGGTGAAGCCATGGATGAGGAATCGGAGTCTTCGATGTCGAACGCTTCCTCCTCGACCAATCCAAGTGGTGCTGCGGAATCCGTCGAGGAAGTTGTTTTTGTACGCAGCGGTAACAAGGCTTTGTTACGAAAAGTTAAGACAGGTATTCAGAACGACCAACACATTCAAATCCTGAGCGGATTGCGCCAAGGTGAAGAAATTGTTACAGCTCCTTATTCCGCGGTCTCCAAAGATTTAAAGAACGATCGTGAGATTAAGGTTGTGGACAAAGACAAGTTGTTTAGCGGGGACGAATAGTTCGGACGGTGGTTACGAAGGCAGGTTTGAAAGTTGCCGTTATCGGCGGTGGTAGTTGGGCTACGGCTTTGGTCAAAGTCTTGGGCGATAACCAAGTTCCTTTGGCATGGTGGATGCGTGATCGGGAAGTCATGTCCTATATTCAGCAGCACCATCGCAATCCTCGTTACCTTAGCGATGCTTCGTTGCAAATTCGACGTGGCACCCTTCAACCGGATCTACGCAAGGCCGTAGCGGGTTCCGATGTGGTCATCCTGGCGGTGCCAGCGGCTTTTTTGCGGGATGCCATGAAAGGTCTTAACGAAAACGATTTAGCCGGAAAATGGGTTTTATCCGCCGTCAAGGGTATGGTGCCCGGAGAAAATCTGCTCATCGGTCAATTTCTTCAAAAATATTTCAGGGTTAGTCCCCAACATTTTATGGTGATAACCGGGCCTTGCCATGCCGAAGAAGTTGCCTCCGAAAAACTTTCGTTTTTGACCCTCGCAGCCGAAGACGCGGCTTTGGCCACCCCGCTATTACCGCTTTTTCAAAACCGCTACCTGCAGATCAAGGCCTCGGATGATCCATCGGGCAGTGAATATGCCTCGGTCATGAAGAATATTTATGCGATTGCCGGGGGAATTGCTCACGGCCTCGGTTACGGGGATAATTTCATGGCGGTGTTGATTTCCAATGCCATCATTGAACTCAAGTCCTTTCTGAGGGCGGTTTACCCCAAACGCCGGGATATCAAGGGTTCGGCCTATTTGGGGGATTTGTTGGTCACAGCTTATTCCCGCTTTTCGCGCAATCGGTATTTCGGAACCATGCTGGGCAAAGGTTATTCGGTGCGTTCTGCCCAATTAGAAATGAATATGGTGGCAGAGGGTTATTATTCAGCCAAGGCCGTTTTTGAGCTTAACAAATTACACAAATGCCCTTTGCCTATTGCAACCATGGTTTTCAGGGTGTTATACGAGGGTGTTCCGGCACGAACGGCGATGCAACAACTCCAATCTCAATTGCTGTAATGAATCGTAACACAAGGCTTCTTTTTTGGCTACTGCTTTGGGGCTGGGGTCTTGGATTCCCAGCAGCTCATGCCCAGTGGTTGCCTGCTTTTGGTCGCAGCCGGGTTGGAACGGCCGGCTTTCAGTTCTTGAAAATTCACCCTGATGCACGCTCGGCCGCCTTGAGCGGTAATGCTATCAATTTAGTCAACGAACCTTCGGTCATGTTTTGGAATCCTGCAGGTTTGGTGCACGGCGAAGCCCGAACCTGGTCGGTTCAAGCCAGCCATTTGTCGTATTGGTCGGGCATACGCATGCAGTCCTTGGCCATGGCCCGGCGTTGGACCGGTGGAGAGGTCATGGCCTTTGGACTCCGCCATCTTCAAACCGGACCCATGAAGGTGACCACGGAATTTCAACCAACGGGCACCGGGCAAACCTTCAATGCCACCAACACGAGCATGGGTTTGGCCTATGCCAAGCCATTGACCGATCGTTTTGCTTTGGGAATGTCCCTGAATTGGGTTTATGAGCAAATGCCGGATTGGCAAGTTCATAACGCCACCGTGGACCTGGGGTTTCGTTACGATATTGGCTGGCGTGAGGCCCGACTTGCGGTGGGCATTAACCATTTTGGGATGAATGTGACGCCAACAGGTCGCTTGGTGAGGCCGACTTTGGGTCGGAACGATACCGTTCAAACCTTTGAATCGCTGGCTCCGCCCACGGTTCTTCGACTTGGCTTGTCGGCTTTGGTTTACCAGGAACAAGACCATCGGGTGGATGGGGTGCTTCAATTGAACCATCCCACCGATTTGGCCGAGAGCCTGGGTGGTGCCCTGGAATACCGTTACCGGGAGTGGATGTTTCTGCGTGCAGGTTACGAGCATCAAAGCGGTTCGGGTCAAGGCCCAACATGGGGCTTGGGCTGGCGAATTCCCCGGGCTTACGGGGTATTGCAAGTGGATTACGCTTTTGTGGGACGTTCAGGCCTGGGGCCTACGCACCGACTGGGCTTGATGTGGTCGGGAGGTAAGCGACAAGAAGCCATGTAAATTCTAAGCCAGTGAAAATTCGTTCTATTCTTGTTTGGGCATTGTTAATCCTGAGTTCATGCAATTTTTTGTTGGGCTCTCGGGATGACGATACCGTCAAAGAAATTTTTGAACAGGGGGCGATTGATCCCAATGCCGTTCAAAGTGTGGTGGGCTATGTTCCGGTTCTACCGGTCTGGGGTGATTTTGTAGCACCAACGGATGTGTGGGTGGGATACGACGAAATGGTTTACGTGGTCGATGCCCAAGGCCTGCACATTTTGGACCAAAAGGGCGAACGATTTCGCCTAGTCCCCATACCGGGTGCTACCAAAGTAACCCAAGACCTGCGTTTGCATACCTATGTTTTGGGTCGCTTGGATACCTTGATTGACAGTGCGGGGATCCCTGTTCGACGCAATTTGGCCGCGGTTTATGTCTTGAGCGGAAGTGCCGGCGCCAACCCGGTTTGGTTGGATACCCTGGTCCATCCATTTGTGGATCTAAGCAGGGCCAATACGAATTTTCGGGGACGCTTTGATGAGCAGGTGGAATTTACCGGTTTGGCCTGCCTGGGGGATCATGGCTTTTATTTGTCCAGGAAAGGACCTTCCAACAATACGTTATCGGCAGCGGCTCCGGATAATGCAATTTTGGTTTTTAGACCCGATCGTAGTAACAACGGTTACGTACCGGGTATGAATCCTCAATTGTCGGGACTCAAATCCGCGATGAGCCCAACGGGAATTTGCGGATTACTTGCGCCGCCCCAACTGGTGTTTGGGATGAATCCATCACGGGATTTTATCCTCCTCCAATCCGCAACACAAGCTGAAACCAAGGTGCTTTGGATACGTTCCGCCGACAACCCCGAAATTGGAACGGTGTACGCCGAAAACCAGACCTTGCTTCAATTTGACCGAACCAAGGCCCAGCGCTTTTTGTACGAACCGTTTCGATTTACCCGCCCCGCGGATGTTTGCATTGCCCCGGACGAAACCGGATACCTCTTTGTGGTGGATTCAGAGCGTGATTCCCTCTACCAATTCACGTCCAAAGGCTACGAAGGGGTCAATCCGCCTCCAAGTTCCGGCTTAACGCGCCAAGTTCCGGCATCGTTTGGGGGTTTTGGTTCCGGACCTTTTCAACTAAAAGAACCTTCGGGTGTTGCCTATTTTCGACGCACGGTTTATGTGGCCGATCGGGGTAACAACCGGATTATGCGCTACAGACTAAGTTCTGATTTGGAGCGTTAACCTTCGAATAAATATCGTATGAATCAATTTCGATCGAACCGTCTGGCCTTGATCCTGACCGTCGCCTTTTTTGTTTGGGGTTGGGTATCGGTTTCGGCCCAAAATGAAAATCCGAAATGGACCCGCCTTCGCCTACAACAAGCTTCCCGGGTTGTTGTGGTGCAGGGTCAGGAGCATAGTCTTTGGGTGGACGGCAAAGAGATTACCCCCAAAGCCAAGGAGGCCACAACGGGGAATAACGATGTCGTTTTGGACGGAGAATGGTTGCAGGTCAGCCTCTTAACTGCCAAAGAAATTCGCATTCAACAGCCACGACTCCTGGAATTGCAATTGAAAGGAGCGGTATCGGTTCAAAGCCAAGGCACATTGCGAGAAGATTTGTTACGAGTCGGACTCAGTGGAGTTGGGCAAGTTGCTTTGGATCTGGAGGTGGGTGAAATTCTGGCCGATCTCAATGGGGTGGGTAGGATGGAATTCAACGGCAAGGCGGATAGGATTCGCCTGGAGATTAACGGCCCCGGTTTGGTGGAAGCCCGTCAACTCAAGGCACGAAAGGCCCAGGTCTTCATTGATGGTCTGGGTTTATGCCGCTTGGATGTTTCGGACACGCTACTTGCGGATATTTCGGGTGGTGGAAGTATTCGTTACCGCAAGGAACCCACCACCCTTATCAATCGGATCAACGGCCTGGGATCGGTTGCCGCCTGGGATAGCGAGGAAAGCGGGGGACCAACCCGCTCGGATTGGGCCAAAGGAGATTTTTGGTCAGGTCGTGCCGTCAAGGAACCCAAGATTCCTGCCTTTGAATTGGGTTTTGCGCATTGGATGTACCGTGGTCGCTACGCGGGTGCGCCCGCTTCGCATCCTTCACTGCGCTTGGAACCGGAAAAGTCCTTGTTCATGCAGTGGTGGACCCCACTTCGTTTTCAGGAACCCCTCTTGGGCGTCCAAAAAAACGGAACGGTCTCGTCAACCGGTTCGCTTTGGATTCGAGGTGGTCTCGTTTTGCATTACCATAATCTACGCCTAGAAGACCAACTGATGCTAACCAAAAGCAACGGTAGTCTGACGGTTTTGTCTTTGGATAGCAATACAGGAACAAGTTTTGGGCGTTCCAATTTTGAGAATATGCACCTGATGTTTCCCCTTGGATTTTCCTTCGTTCAGGGAAGTCGTCCAACCAAGGGTTGGCATGCCGGTATTATGGCGATACCGGGTTTACGGCTTTGGTCCAGAACCTTGAACCAATACCGGGATCCGGGCGGTCAAGTCTTGTTGTATCGTACGGGGAATTTCTATCAAAACCCGTTTTCGCTATCCGTGCGTTCCGAAATTGGCAAGGGCAATTGGCGGTTCTTTGGTCAGTATTCAGTTTATTCCATGTTCCGTGGAGGCTTCGGTCCCGATCTCAACCGATTGGACTGGGGCATTACCCTCTGGGGGTATTGAGCAAGGGTTAGACCGCGGAGCCTGTCTGCTCCAGGGCTTGAATTCGATCCCTGATTTGGGCTGCGAGTAGAAAGTCCATGTCCTTTACGGCCTGGTTCATTTCCTTTTTGAGTTGCCTAAGCGTTTTGCGTCGTTCCGCATCGCTCATAGGGGGCAGGTTTGGGGGTGTTGCCCCCGGTTCCGCAGCGTTGGAGAGGCCCAAAGTCGTCTCGTTGTAGCTTGGGCTTGTTCGTGGTTTTTGGGTCAGTTCAGAGGTATTCCGTATATCCAAGAGAGCGCTTTGTCGACGGATTTCATCATCGCTTTTGCGTATACTCCGCGGAATGATCCCGTGCTTTTGGTTGTATTCTTCTTGTTTGTGACGCCGTCTTTGGCATTCGTCGATGGTGGCCTGCATGGAACCGGTGATCCGATCGGCATAAAAGATGACCCTTCCATGCTCGTGTCGTGCTGCACGTCCCGCGGTTTGGGTCAAGGATTTGTAATTCCGCAAAAAACCCTCTTTGTCGGCATCCATGATGGCGACCAGGGCGACTTCCGGAAGATCCAATCCCTCCCGTAACAAATTAACGCCAATCAATACTTCGATTTTTCCCAGCCGTAAATCCCGCAGAATTTCCACCCTTTCCAAGGTTTCCACTCCGCTATGCAAGTAGGTACAAGCCACACCGGCCTCCTGCAGGTAACGGGATAATTCTTCGGCCATACGTTTGGTGAGGGTGGTGACCAAGACCCGATGTCCACGTAATCGCTCTTGACGAATTTCTTCCATCAAGTCATCGACCTGATGGGCTACCGGACGTATTTCGATGGGGGGGTCCAAAAGCCCGGTGGGCCGTACTACTTGTTCTACCACCACCCCGTCGCTATGCTGCAATTCATAATCGGCAGGGGTTGCGCTAACATAGATCACCTGGGGTATGAGGCTTTCAAATTCTCCGAACATCAAAGGCCTGTTGTCCAGGGCGGCCGGCAAGCGAAATCCGTATTCCACCAGGTTGAGTTTTCGGCTTCGGTCACCGCCGTACATGGCCCGGACCTGCGGTAGGGTTTGATGGCTTTCGTCAATTAACAACAAAAAATCCGAGGGAAAATAATCCAACAAACAAAAGGGTCTGTCCCCGGGTTTCCTTCGGTCCAGGTACCGTGAATAATTTTCAATACCGGAACAATACCCCAATTCGCGAATCATTTCAACATCAAAAGTGACCCGGTCTTCGATACGCCGGGCTTCTTCAAAGCGACCTTCTTTTTTGAAATGTGCTACCTGGGCTACCATATCCTTTTGGATTTCAAGGAGAAGGTCCCCTAATTCGTTTTTAGAGGTGACATAATTGGAGGCCGGGAACAGGGCCAGGTCGTCCAATTGTTCCGTGGTTCGCCCGCTTTCGGGGTCCAATCGCGACAAGCTTTCGATTCGATGGCCGTTCCACTCCACACGGTAGGCATGATCCGTATAGGCCGGGTAAACATCCACGGTTTCACCCCGTACCCTAAAGGTTCCTCGGGTCAATTCATGCAAGCTTCTCGCGTACATGACGTCCACCAATTGATGCAAGAAACGCTCGATTGTTAGGCTCAATCCCCGATTCAGCCGGATGACCTTATCGGTATAATCAGCCGGATTACCCATGCCGTAAATGCAGGAAACAGAGGCCACCACCAGGACATCCCGACGTCCGGACATTAACGAGGAGGTGGTTCTTAGCCGGAGTTTTTCAATTTCGTCGTTAATCGAAAGGTCTTTTTCGATATAGGTGCCGGTGGAGGGCAGGTAGGCTTCGGGCTGGTAATAATCGTAATACGAAACAAAATACTCCACCGCATTTTCCGGAAAAAACTGCCGGAATTCTCCGTAAAGCTGGGCGACCAGTGTTTTGTTATGGGTTAAGACCAGGGTTGGCCTTTGGATGTTTTCCACCACTTTGGCCATGGTAAAGGTTTTACCCGAACCGGTCACTCCCAAAAGAACCTGGGCTGGATCACCGCGGCGTAAACCTTCGCTGAGCTGGGTAATGGCCGTGGGTTGGTCCCCGGCGGGTTCAAATTCGGAATAAACGCGAAAGGCCATTAGAGGGCAAGGTTGAGCTTGGGGTTGCGTAGCGCCTCGCCGCCAGGCAACTTGGACCAAAAACGTAAAGAAGCATCGGCCTGAACGCGAAACATGGTCAGGCCACCCAGGGTACGGGCACCTCTTTGCCGGCATTCGTCCAAAAAACGTGTCCTGTTGGGTCGGTAAACAAGATCCATCACGGCATGGTTTCGGCCCAGGCCTTGAAGGTCCAGGGGTGGAACCTGATCGGTATGGGGTTCCATACCCAAAGGCGTACACTGGATAATCAAGGGGTATTGAGCAAGCAGGTTTTGATCAACCTCATCCCATTGAATTTGATGGTGGGGGGAGGCGGACGAATGGGATCGCGTAACCACCAAAAAAGGTATATTACGTTGTTGTAACACATACATGACAGCCGCTGCTGCTCCTCCGTTGCCCAGGACCAAAGCGGGACCTGTCACGCCATCCGGACATAATTGATCCAAGGCAGCTTCAAGGCCTTCTGCATCGGTGTTATGACCCACAAAACCCTCGATACCAGCGGGATGATCAGCGCTAGGCGTCGCTCGACGAAACCCCAGGCAATTCACTGCCCCGCACCCCAAGGCTTCCGGGGTTAATTCCGATTTCATACCCGCTAATAGGGAGTTTTGAATTTCATCAAAAACAGATTTCTTGTGGGGCAAGGTGATGTTGAGCCCCAAAAGTCGGGGCTGTTCCTGTCCCAAACGTCGGAGACCAGGGTATTCCCGGTATTCAAAACGCCGGTATTCGGCCTCAAGTCCTGCCCGTTCAAAAGCGTCGCCAAACAATGCGGGTGACGAAGAATGTCCCAAGGGAAAGCCCAATAGGCCCAGCATTAGTGGAGAATTCATGGCGAAAATCTGGCGCGGTTTTTGATCTTACCTACGCAGAACGCTGCCTCCCCCTGGCCTCAAGACCCAAAATAAGCGCAGCACCCAAGACCATCAGCCCTATGGCCCAAAGGGTTTGGGCCGGTAAGCCGGTCAGGGTTTCATAGGCCCAGGGGCTCAGATTTTCTTCGGTCAAGGGGTGTTGGGCGCCTTTGCTGTCGGTATAAAACGTCAAGCTGCGTTTCCATGGCCAGACTTTGTTCAGAGAACCCAGCATGATACCGGCCAAAAGGGAAACCGAGAGGAGATGATGTTTGCGCAGCAGCCAGGACAAAAGATGAGAGAACGAAAGGATACCAACGGCGGCACCGGTCATGAAAACGAGAATAACCGGAAGGTTAAAATCGTGCAAGGCCTGCAAGATGAATTTGTATTTGCCCAACAACAAAAGAATAAACGAACCGGAAATACCGGGAAGAATCATGGCGCAAATAGCTATAGCCCCGCTAACAAAAATGAACCAAAGCGCTTCGGGGGTCTGGGTAGGAGACATCACCGTGATGGCGTAGCCAAAGATTGTTCCTAACACAAAACCTACCCCAAAGCGCCACGAACGAAGGTCCAGTGTTCGGCATATTCCCACGATACTGGCCAGGATAAGGCCCAAAAAGAAGGACCAGGTAGGAATGGGATGAAACTCCAGCAGGTAAATCATGAGCCGGGATAGTAGCAAAATACTGCTTGCTATTCCGGCGAGCAGAACGGATAAAAAGTTCCCGTTGATTTTTTGCCAGGCCTCCATCCATGCACCGCGCAGTACCATTCGCAGCAGGCCGGCGTCGAAGGAACGTAGGGATAGCAAAAGGGTTTCGTAAATCCCGGAAATAAAGGCAATGGTTCCGCCGGAAACCCCGGGGACCACATCGGCCGCTCCCATGGCTACCCCTTTGAGGTACAATAAAAGAGAACGCATCATGTTTTAACGGAATTAGCCCCCCAAAAACTGACCAAACGTATCGCTACGAAGTCCAAGCCTCAGGGTTTCCAAAGGGATGATTTCGTGGGGAGCCACATTGCCCAGATTAACGTTGCATCCCTGCATTTTGATAAACCAGGTTTGCTGAGCTTTGTTGGGGGCCTCCCAAAGAATTTTAGCGGGTGGAATCTGGGTTAGAATTTCTTCGACCAAACCCGAACGAACTTCACCCGTGCTCCGAAAGATGCCTACATTACCGGCTTCGCGGGCTTCGGCAATGACGATTTCGGAACCGGCTTCCAATTCCGCTTTCATCATAGCAATCCAGCGGTAGGGAGCTATAATTTTTTCGGCGTCCTTGGATCCTACTTCGGAGAGGACCTTAAAGCTTTGGGCAAAATCACGGATGTATTCGCATTTGGTACCGTGAGCCATATCCAGCGAACCATCGGAAATTTCGACCGTATCGATGCCCAATTCATCCAATAGCCGTTTGAACTCATCGGTACGTTGGCGGGCAGCAAATAGCTCAAAAAGGGTTCCGCCGAGGTAACACCGAATATTTTCTTGACGGTAAAGTTTTATTTTTTGGCGAAGTTTGCGGTTAAAAAGGCCGGTGGACCAACCCAATTTGACCAAATCGGTAAAGGATGATCCGTTTTCCAAAAAGGCCTCGGCTTCGGATAGACTAAGTCCTTTGTCCATCACCATGGTGAGGCCATCCTTGCGTGGTTTGTTGCTGCGATCGGGGATTTGCCCCAGCCTTTCTCTGAAATCAAAGGTAAAATCTTCCATGTTATTCGTCGTCAAGAGCCTTGTACCGTCGGAGCGTGGCCACCACTTCGGTATGATGATGGGCATCGGGCCAAAAGGTTAACAAATGATGCGCCTCTGCGGGATCAACCGAAAGGGCCCATTCCAAGCACGTTTGGGCAAGATCGAGTAGTTCTTTGATTTCAAAGGCATAGATCAACCCGGCCAATTCGAAGAAATAGGCGGCATCGTCTTTGTGGGGTTCTTGGCCGTCTTGGATGCAACGCAGGGCCTCTTCGTAACGATCCACCGCCAAGAAAAGAGAGATCAGTAGAATACGTGCTTCCCAAAATTCTTCGTCCAGGCGTAGGGATTGTTCCAGGGCTTTTTCGGCCTCTTCGTAGCGGGCCAGGGCCATCAAGATGCGTCCCTTCTCGTACCAATATTCCTCGTGGTCAGGGGAAAGTTCCAAGGCCCGGTTGATCAACACCAAAGCAGCACCCCAGGCCTCTCCTTGGGCTTTGCAGGCCGCTTGACCAAACCAGGCATCGGCGAGGTGCGGGTCCAAAAGGGCCGCCTCTTCGTAACGAGCCAAGGCTTCCTCGATGCGGTTTAGTTTTTCGTAACATACCCCCAACCCGTTGATGAAGAGCGGGTATTCGGGTTCGCATCGGATGGCTTCTTGCATTTGGGCAAGGGCCTCGGGGTATTTTTCTAGGTTAATATACGTATTGGCCCGGTTGAAATGAGCCATGGAAAGATCGGGCCGAATGAGTAGGGCGTATTCAAAGGCGTCGAGTGCCTTTTCAAAAAGCCCCGCTTGGTTGTAAAGGATACCTTGGTTGTACCAGGCTGAATCCGAGTACGGGTTCAACGTAATTTGTTCTTCAAAAAAGGCAATCCCCTCGTCCATTAATTCAAGCTGATGGTAACAATACCCCATGTCGTAAAGCAGGTGTTCTTGGTCAACCTGGTCCTTTTGGACACAGGGCAAGAAACGATCCAAGGCAGAACGCCAACGCCCCGCATTCATAAATACCATACCAAAAGCCAATTGCACGGAAGGCATTTGCTCCGAGTCGGCTAATTGTTCGGCTTTGTGCAGGTGGAGCAGGGCCCGATTGGTTTGGTTACGGTAATCGTAGAGGGAGGCACGGGTAAGATGCAATTCCACCATGGTCGGATTAAGGCGCAAAGCTTGGTCCATGAGCTCTTCGGCTTGACGCAGGTCCCCCTTACCCATCATAAGTTGGGCTTTGCGTAACAAAAAACCGGCATGGTTGGGGGATTGCTCCAAGCCTTTGGCCAAAACCAAGTCCGCTTTGACGCTGTTACCACGCTCCTGGTAATAATCAAAAATCTGTTCCAGCTCTTCGGAATCAAAGTACCAGTTGTAACTGCTGTTCAGCGTCTGTTCAAAACGCTCAACATTCTCCCTGGTTTCGGGGTCCTGGTCATCCAAAGGGTCGCTCCAATCAGCCAAAGGGGTAATATTTCTTCAAAAATAGGACCAGACCGGCCGGTTAGGTGGTCAATGGGGGTGGTGGAAGATGGTTTTTTTGAACAAAAGCCGGTGGATAGCCTGAGGAAGGGTCCAATTCGATGGAATAAAATAAATAGTACTTGGTATTGCAAAGTACCTTAGAGTTCGTATGTTTGCCCCATGAATAGGGAAAACGTACGCGCACAGATGCGCAAAGGCGTTCTGGAGCTCTGCATCCTTCGGGTTTTGGGACGGGCTGAAGCTTATGCCAGCGATTTGCTGGACGATCTACGCAAAGCCGATATGCTGGTCGTGGAGGGTACCCTGTATCCTCTGCTGACCCGCATGAAAAACGCGGGCTGGCTGGATTACCGTTGGGAGGAATCCAAAAGCGGTCCACCCCGCAAGTATTACAGGCTTACGGAACTTGGCCAAGAAATCCTCACGGATTTGGACCAGGAATGGTTGGCCTTTACCGAGGCCGTGGCCTCTCTATCGCATTAATTCTTCAAAATTTTAAAGCCATCATACCATGAAAACAACCGTTTCCATCCACCTGGGTGGTCATTTGATGCATGCCGAAGAGGATGCCCATCGTTCTTTGGTTCAGTATCTGGAATCCATCAAGGTCCACCTCCGAACCACCGAAGGCCGTGAAGAAATTCTCGCGGATATCGAATCTCGTTTTGCCGAATTGCTGATGGAGCGTTGGTCGGGTAAAACCAAAGTGATTACACCGTCCGACGTTGAAGGCGTCATTCAAATTTTGGGTAGTCCCATGCAATGGACAGAGGGCTCTATCGATGGGGCAGGGGATCAAGATCAGGGGTTTGGAAATCCATTAGGAAACCCCAACACCAGAACGAATGCCGACTACCATCAAGCACCCAAACGCTTGTTCAGGGACGGAAATCGCCGGGTTATCGGAGGGGTTTCGGCGGGATTGGCGGCCTATTTTGGCCTGGATTTGGCTCTGGTACGTATTGTTATGCTATTGTTGGGTTTGTTTACCGGTATTGGAATTTTTGCTTATTTTGTATTGTGGGTGGCGGTGCCGAAGGCCAGGACGACAGCCGACAGGCTGTCGATGCAGGGTAGCGCTGTAACATTGGATTCTATACGGCGTAAAGTTGAGGAGGAATACAAGGCGGTGGAACAGACCCTGCAGAACCCAAGCAATCACCGGCGTTGGGAGGCATCGGTCCAAAGCTGGTTGCGCGATGCCAACGGAATCGCGGCTCCGGTTTTGAGAGGTTTGGGGCGATTGCTTGGGGTCATCCTGGCCGTGCTCACCTTTGTTTTTTTGTTGACTTTGGGTTTGGGTTTTTGGTTTATCCGCGCTGGCCTGGAGGTGGGTGATGGGGTTCTCCTTCAGGGTGATGCCTCATGGGGAACGTGGTTGGGTTTGTTATGGCCACCCACCCTTCCAACCGGCTACGCCTGGTTGGCGATGGGCCTGGTCTTTTGCGGAAAATTGGTTTTTATGTCCGCCCTATCCGTTCGCTTGTTACGGGGAGCCCCGTTTCGATTTTTTGGAAGGCTTTTGGGTTATTCGTTGTTGGCCATTCTCTTGGGGGTGCTCATGGGCCTGTGGCCTTTGGTGAAATACGCCGAGGACGTTGATCAAAAAGCCGAAATCACCCAAACCATACCCTTGGATACGACCCGAAACGAATGGAATTTGGGTTTGCTCCCGACTTGGCAGGATCCAGAAGGGAGGCCCATCGATTGGACAGGTGAGCTTCGCTTTTTGGATTACGAGGATAGGGAAGCCAACGAGGTGGAGGGAACGCGTTGGAGCATGACCGATCAGCATGTTTACGTGAACCTTATGGGCGTTCGCATTTTGCCAACCGATGGCAAAGCCCTCCTGGAATCCAAGGTATGGGCAAGCGGCAAGACCAAGTCCGGGGCCAGGAGCCGTTCGGCTTCGGTCCAAACCCCGTACACCTGCGATAGCAGCGGACGCATCGATTTGGCCGAGGGTTTGAGTTTCCCCAAAAAGGATGGTTTTCGCTTGCAAAGGGTGGAATGGACCCTGCTCATTCCGGTGGGTCAAAGCCTTCGAATAGACCCTGATGTGGCCCCATACCTCGAAGAAACCCTTGTGGTCGGGGATTTACCTTACTCGTCTCTGGCCGGTCAGCGCTGCATGATGACCTACAACGGTTTGGTCCGAATGGGTCGCTGAGAGCGAACGCTGAAGCGATATTGAATTGGATTCAAAAATTAGCAAGAATTAACAAAACATCAGGTCCATCATGGAATTATTTTTCGTCTTTCAATAAATTTCTATGTTCAAAAAATCACTCTTTGTTATTCTATGGGTTGGAATAAATAGCCTTAACTCATTTGCGCAAAAGGATTACTTTCAGCAAAAGGTACACTACAGCCTGCAAGTTCGTTTGGACCCTGTGCAGCACAGGTTGCACGGTCGCTTGGTCATGGATTATACTAACCAATCACCTCATTCCCTGGACTATTTGGTGATGCATCTGTATCCCAATGCCTATGCGAATTACCGAACCGCTTTTGGCCAACAACAGATTGCAGGCGGAAGTACACGTTTTCGCTATGCTCCTGATAGCCTGCGGGGGAATATGGATTCTTTGGATTTTAGGAGCGAAGGGCAATCCTTGCGCTGGGAATTTTGGCATGCGGATACCCCGGATATCGCCAAGGTTTATTTGAATCAACCGTTGTTACCGGGGGCTACCCTTCGTTTGGAAACGCCTTTTAGGGTCCGAATACCCGGGGATTTTTCGAGGATGGGCCATGTAGGTAACCAATACCAGATCACCCAATGGTACCCCAAGCCTGCGGTCTACGATACCAAGGGCTGGCACCCTTTACCTTATTTGGATCAAGGCGAGTTTTTTAGTGAATTTGGTTCTTTTGAGGTGGATATCACGGTTCCGGAACATTACCGGGTCGCTTCCTCCGGGGACTTACAGACGCCCTCCGAACAGTCATGGCTGGATTCATTGGCCCTGTACGCCTCCCAATTGGATTCGTTTCCTCCTATCGCTACCCCATTGGACTCGATTAACCGTGCCAAACCCTCCACCAAAACCCTGCGTTATACCCTGGAACAGGCCCATGATTTTGCATGGTTCTGTGCGCCGGATTACTATGTTCGTCAAAGCCAAATTCAAATTGAGGACAGAACCGTTAAGACCTATGCTTTTTTTACGGGTCGTAACAAACCCTGGAAGGACGCCACCCTGTACGTGGATTCCTCGGTTTATTATTATTCGAAATGGCTGGGTGCGTACCCATACAACACCTGTACCGCTGTTGAAGGCGCATTGCGAGCCGGTGGAGGCATGGAATACCCCACCATCACGGTTATTTCTGCAGGAGGGGGCTCACCCTTGCTTTTGGACTTAATCATTGCCCACGAAGTGGGCCACAATTGGTTTTATGGAATTTTGGCTTCGAACGAAAGGGACCATCCCTTTATGGACGAAGGGTTTAATTCGTTTTATGAAACCCGGTACTTACGCACACGGTATCCGGGTCAAAACGAACTGAGCGCCCAATTGGAGAAAGCCCCCAAAGCCTTGAAGCGGATTTTGGAACCTTTGCCGGATTTAAACCGCCTTTCCCTTTTGCTGTCATTGCGTAGAGGCAAAGACCGCTCCCTTTGGCATTCGCATACCATGGATTACGATGGCGAAACCTACGGAACCCTGGCGTACAAGAAGACCGCCCTGGAATTGATTTACCTGGAAGCCTACCTGGGTGCCGAAGAATTTGATCAGCGAATGCAGACTTATTACAGGACCTGGAAATTCAAACATCCTACACCCGATGATATGGAAAGCATCCTCAAAACCAAAAGTTTGGCGTTGGATAAGCAGCTAGAACAAATCTCTTTGCCCTCCAAATCGGTGGATTGGTGGTTCGAAGAACGTTTACGCCAAGCGATTCCTTTGGATTACCGCTTGGTCAGGCAACGTATTCGAACGACACCGAACGGGTGGGAACTTGAGGCCAAATTGAAGGGATTGGGGACGCCCACACCCCTAAGTGTAGGCCTTACCGATTCTGCGGGTTCTCTCATTCGGCAGGAATGGCTGGAGGGCTTTCAAGGGTCCAAAACTTTCCGCTGGGATTTGCCCGTGGAACCCCAACGATTGATCCTGGATCCAACCCAAAGCCTGCCTTTGTATTGGCGTTCATCATCCAATAACAACAAGCACAATATTTGGAGACCATCCCTTCCCCTGGACTTTGAAGGTAGTCGCTTTTCTTGGATTCCCTGGATTAATTACCTGGAAACTGAGGGTTGGACCCCGGGACTGCTGGTCATGAGTCCAATTATTTTACCCACCAATTTGCAATACCGAGGGCTGCTCCAATGGGGAACGCGTAGTCACGCCTGGAGCGGATCCGCCAAAATCGATTACCACTGGTTTCCCAAACAATCCTACGGACCCCAATGGACCGCGGGTTTGAATTGGCGACGTTTTGAACGTTTGGGACCTCTTAATGGAGGTACCCTTCATGGGTATGGGATTCGAACATCCGCCGAGGACCCACGCCGTCCGGGTTATCGCCAACGTTTGGAGCTGGGTTGGCGCCAACGGTACAATGCGGGAGTGGTCGAAGCCTACGGACCCGGGGCTACCGATCCAGGTTCCACCAACGGGAAGGTATTCAATGCGGGTCGTTCGGCATGGGAAGGAGATTCTGTGGTCATTCCAACCGGTATTTGGCCTTATGTCCGTGGTACTTACCAATACGGTACCGTCTTGAACAGCTACAGCTGGGGCTGGATGCTCCAAACGGGTCGTGCCAACGGATGGCGCTCGGGGTCTGCAATGCCTGCTCGTTGGGAAGGGTATGCCAATTCAAGTCGGTTGCTAGGGGAAGGTGCCCATCGTTGGCGTTTGAATACCCGTCTTTGGGGAGCCTATGCTCATGCATCTTTGCCTTACCGGGATGAACAGGGCCAAGGGGGACGAATTTTCAACGGACCCGGTTTGTACAGTCCTGCCGGTTTGGGAGGTGCTCAGGAGTATAATGCCCAAGATTTGTTATGGTCAAGGCCTCAGATGGTCAAATTGGATGCCTTGACGACCACGGAGTCGGTGGAACAATGGATTGGTGATGCAGCATGGCGGGGATTGGGCGGCCGGCAAGTGATCCTGCGCGATGCCGGATTTCGTACCCCGGCAGGTCCATACAGCCAATTCCTGTTGCAACACATGACGCAACCCTTGCAGTACCAATTGGCGCTCAATGTCGAACTCGAATTACCCCAAAGCTTGGTGAAATTGCCTCTTAGTCTCTTTGTGAATGTTCAACGCAATAACTGGAATGGGCAAAGTCCGGTATCGCCTTTGGCGACTGTAGCCGACTTAATACAAGACACGAATCCATGGTTGGCACCACTGCCGGCCCTGAGTTGGGAAACCGGTATCACCCTCAAAGCCTTACCGTTTATGCAATTCCATTGGTTGGCGGCTGTCAGCTCCGATTTGCAAAAGAACTTTGTCCAGGGCTCAATTGACGCCAGGGTTCCTTGGTACACGCGTTGGTCTTGGACCCTGGATCTCAGCGCCCTGGACCCCCAAAAACTTATCTTTTAATCCACCCGAAGTCCATCGTATTTTTGCAGGCCTTGCCTTAGGCGGGGACTAAATTCAAAAATCATGAAACCATCGGTCCATTCTATCCTAAACGCCCTTGAAATACCAAACTTGGAATCGGGCGCTTCCACCGGACGTCAATTTCTTTCGGCAGGGGGAACCGTATTGGAATCGTATTCCCCGGTGGATGGGTTATTGATGGGTTCCGTGACCCAGGCATCGAAGGCGGACTATGAGGAGGTTATGGCGGCAGCGGTGACAGCATTCCAGGAATGGAGGACCGTGCCTGCCCCAAGGCGTGGAGAATTTGTTCGGCTATTGGGCGAAGAATTTCGTCGACTCAAAGAACCTTTGGGCCAGTTGGTATCCTACGAAATGGGCAAAAGCCTTCAGGAAGGATTGGGGGAGGTTCAAGAAATCATCGATATCTGCGATTTTGCGGTCGGCCTTTCCAGGCAATTGTATGGACTCACTATGCACAGCGAACGACCCGGTCATCGGATGTACGAACAATGGCATCCCCTGGGCGTGGTAGGCGTGATTTCTGCTTTTAATTTCCCGGTTGCGGTTTGGAGTTGGAATACCATGATTGCTTGGGTCTGCGGTAATGCTTGTGTTTGGAAACCTTCCGAAAAAACACCGCTGACGGCGCTGGCTTGCCAAAAAATCACCGCTCGTGTTATGGAAACTTTTGGGGCACCGGAAGGTCTTAGCGGTTTGGTGATTGGTGGTGCCCCGGTTGGGGAGTGGATTAGTCACGATCCTCGGGTTCCTTTGGTTTCGGCCACAGGGTCAACCCGGATGGGCAAGGCGGTTGCAACGGCAGTAGCCGGTCGATTGGGTCGGTCCTTGCTGGAATTGGGCGGTAACAATGCCATCATTGTTTCATCCGAAGCTGATCTTCAATTGGTTACGGTTGGTGCCGTCTTTGGCGCCGTGGGTACGGCCGGACAACGCTGCACCACAACGCGACGGCTGATCGTTCATGAATCGGTGTATGCCGATTTGACCCGGATTTTGGTTTCAGCCTACGCGCAGTTACGGATTGGCGATCCCTTGGATGCCAACAACCATGTTGGCCCCCTTATCGACCAGCAGGCGGTTCAGGCCTATTCCAACGCCATCGAGAAAGCGAAGGAGCAGGGAGGACGCGTTTTGGTCGAAGGAGGCATATTAAGCGGAAGTGGCTTTGAATCAGGTTGTTATGTAAAACCATGTGTTATCGAAATTGCCGCGAATGCGCCCATCGTGATGCACGAGACTTTTGCTCCCATACTTTATGTCCATTCCTACCAGAATCTAACCGAAGCTATTCAAATTCAAAACTCCGTTCCCCAGGGTTTGTCATCCGCTTTGTTCACCAGGAATTTGTTGGAAGCCGAACAGTTTTTGTCGGCCTCCGGCTCCGACTGCGGTATTGCCAATGTAAATATTGGCACATCGGGCGCAGAGATTGGAGGGGCATTTGGAGGAGAAAAAGAGACCGGAGGAGGTCGTGAATCGGGTTCGGATAGTTGGAAAGCCTACATGCGTCGACAGACCAACACCATCAACTACACCGACCGGCTGCCTTTGGCTCAGGGGATACGCTTCGAACTCTAAAAGAGAGATCGAATTTCTTAATCTTCCACACCAAAATTCCAACGGCGGATGGTCGGACAATCCGGGGCTAAATCGGAGAGTCGGACATAGATTTCCTTGGACTTTTGGTCTATCCAGCGATTGAGACGGTCCAAACGCTTGATTTGTAAGGCCGTTTCTTGAATTTTTTCGTAATCCTCTTCCAAGCTGGTTCGGTGGGGGGATGTTCGCTTGCGAAGTAGGACCAAACGGAATCCGGCTTCACCACCGGCCGGTGAATACGGTTGAACCTCGGAGTAACTGCCCTCCACCATCTTTTCGATAGCAAAGTACAGGTCCGGGGTTAATTGGTCGATGGGCCAACGCATGCCAGTTCCCTGAGGAGGTGGTAACATTCCCCCAAAGGCTTTGGTTTCCGGATCATCCGAATACTTGCGTACGGCATCCGTAAAATTCAGTTTTCCATCCACCAACAATGAACGCAATGAATCCAGCAATTGACGGGCCTGGGTTTGTTCCAAACTACCAATGGACGGCTTGATGAGCAAGTGCCGGCAATTGATGCGCTCGCCTCGCCTGGCAATAAGTTGAATGATATGGTATCCAAAAGCTGATTTGACGACCGGGGATATTTCACCCGGTTTAAGTCGAAAGGCCACGGCCTCAAATTCCGGTACCATATCCCCCCGACCAAAAAAACCCAGCTGTCCCCCTTCACGGGCACTGCCGGGGTCCTGAGAATAGAGGATGGCCAGGGTGGCAAAAGATTCACCTTTGAGTATTCGTTCCCTTAGGCCTTGAATTTTATCGAGGGCAAGGGCTCTGTTTTCGGGCCCGGGTTTGGGCTTGACGACCAATTGCCCCAACTCAACTTCGGCGGGTACCAAGGGAAGACTATCGGCAGGAATTTTGTCAAAATAAGCCTTGACTTCGGCGGGTGTAATTTGCTCGTCGGATGTGATTTTGTCCCTCATTTTTTGGGAAAGTAACATATCCTTGATTTGGGGTTTGAATTCTTCCCGAATTTCGGGCATGGTCTTGCCGTAGAACTCTTCGATTTTTTCTTGCCCACCCAACATTCCGGCAAAATACCTAATTCTTCGATCAAGCTGATTTTCAATTTCTTCGGGTGAAATTTCCAAAGAATCCAATTCAGCTTGGAGTTGCAGCATTTTCCCCAAAATCATTTGTTCAAACACCATACATCGGACATTGACTTCGTCCGGATTAGTCGCGTTATTTTCCTGATTCAGGGTGTTACGAACTTCGGATTCCAGCTCCGATCGCAATATAATCTTATCCCCTACCTGGGCTAATATACCCTCCGAAAACATGAGGTTGGGTGTTGCAACGAGGGAGTCCGCTGTACGGGTGGCCGTTGGGCCCTGAAAAGCAACCGTTCCCGAGGCTAGGGTAAGGGGGCTAGCCTTGAGAAGACCGCCCGTGAGCAGCAAACAAGTGACAAGGCCCCAGCGTAGCGTTGAACGCTTAAGGTTGGCTTGGGAGGAGTTTTTCAAAAACTTGTCGGTCAATGGTGACGGAATAGGCACTGCGTAGTTCGTTCAACCAGCGGGTTTCCAATTCATTTTGGTAATCGGAAGTCAGGGGTCCTCGAACTTCGGCGAGTTTTTTGGGTCCGGCGGGAATGAAATCACGGACCTGGACCACCATCCATTGTTTGTTCCGTTCAAAAGGTCCTTGTACGCCTTTTTTGCGAGGCAATGAATCCAGCACCGCTTGGGTTCCGATTTCAAATTTGCCACTTACCCATTTGACATTTAATGGGTTTTGACTGTTGAGGGTTTTGGCAATTTCTTCGGGACTCATCTTGCCGGCTTTGACCTTTTTGCGAACGGTCTTGGCGGTAGCTTGGTCCAAGCACGTGAAAATGGTCGCATCGCTGCGTTCTTTCCATTGGTATTGAGCGGCCCTGCTCTGGAAGAAGGCTTCCATGCCTGCCGAGTCGTTCATGGCCTTGGACCATACCTTTTGGTCCATGAGGTCAAAAAGCAGGATGCCTTCGCGATATTCTTTCATCAAGGCCCTAAAAGCAGGGTATTTGATTTCCAGCCTGCTGTCTTCGTAGGCCAACAGCCCCTGTTCGGTTTTGTTCTGGTAAACCTGACGAACAAACAGGGAGGGATCCGCCCCATTGAGGTTTTTTTGTTCTTGCTCCAAAATCATAGCAAGTTCGGATTGGCGTAGGCTACGATCCCCGTAACGATGGATTATGGTATCGGTGAGTATTTCCGTCGCTTTGACCGCCGTCGCTTTTTTGGAACGGTTGGTCTTTTCGTTGGAAACCCGCTGGGCATCCCATTTTCCGGGTTGAATCTTCATCATCCACTGGGAAGGGGCTTTCCATTCTTGTTTGAGATATAGACTATCCACCACCGATGCCCAAACGGCTTCGAGGGCTGGGCTATTTTCGACAAAGCCGTATTCCTTTTTGAGTTTGGTTACCAAGTTGGCGGTTTTTTGATTGGCGCGGGTATCCCTTGCGATTTTGAGCTCCAAATCGCCTTTGGCCTGTTCAAAGCCTGGAACGGGTCGGTACTCTATGCGCTTGAGGATATGCCACCCGTAGGGGGTTTGAACCGGTTTGGACAAGTCCCCATCCCGGCTTAATCCAAAGGCGGCTTCTTCGAAGTCGGGAATCATCCGACCGGTTCCAAAAAAAGGCAGTACGCCTCCTTTGTCAGCGGTGCTGGGGTCCTCGCTGTATTGCTTGACCAATTCCTCGAAATTTTCTCCGGCAACAAGGCGGGCATGCAATGCCTCAATCTTAGCCTGTGCCTGGCGACGCAGGGTGTCGTTATCGCTTTCCGGGCTTTTGACCAGCAAGTGCCCGATGCGAATTTCTCCACGGGCAGGTCTACGATCAAGAACCTTGAGGAAATGGTAACCGTACTGGGTCCGGAAAACCTGCGAAAGGGAATCCTTGGGGGTATTATAGGCGGCTTCTTCGAAGGGATATATCATGCGAAAAACCGAGAAATAACCCAAGTCGCCTCCATTTTCTGCGGCCGATGGATCGTCGGATTTGGCTTTGGCGAGGTCGGCAAAGTCCTTACCATCAACGATTTCTTGGCGTAATGCCTTGGCTTTGTTGAAGGCGATAAGGCTATCTGCAGGTGATGCGGTTTCTTCAACGCGTACCATAATATGGGCCGCACGAATCTCAACCTGTGAACGGTCAAAGGCTTGTTGTAACAAAAATTGATCGGTTTCCTTGTCGCGCAGATAGGGTTGGGCCAACTGACTACGGTAACCTGATAATTCTTCTTTGAATTTGGTGGTCGTATCCATGCCCAATCGGATGGCTTCACGCACCTTGAGCTTGAATTTGACGTACAAGTCCAGGTACTCTTCCCATTCGGCTCGGGTTGCTGCTGTTTTCTTGAAATTGTTTTTGTTGAAGAGGGTAACAAACTCGTCGGTTTGGATTTGTTCGCTTGGTAATCCGCCTCCTTTAATTTCAAAGAGCAAGGGGTTTTCTTGGCCTTCGACAGCGGTTTGGGCTGAGGCAGGCGTAAGGGGGGCGGTAAGGGCCAAAAGAATGATCAATGCGCCTTGGAAGAGGGTGCGATACCGGCTTGGGGACGATGGTTTGAGCATGGTTTTGGGTTTGATGCGGGAAGTTTGTGAGTTTGGGTGATTTATTTCTAGAAGGATGCCAAAAATACGCTAAAGGCCCGAAGCCTCAGCAGTTTTGAAGGATGGATGGAGCCATTTACCCTCAACGCCGCTTGATGGACTTTGTTTTGGGCGCTTCGGCTCAACCTTGCCCCGGTTGTGGGGGGTATCCGCCCGATCCGGGGCATGGATACTGCTTGGGTTGTAGCGTGGAATTGCGGGTAACGGATCGGGTGGATTCCCTGGTTTTGGAGCGTGAATTGGCTTGGCGCATGCCGGTGGTTCATGCGCATGCCTTGTGGTGGGCGGAGGCGGGTAGCAGGGCGGAGGCCCTGTACAAGGCTCTTAAGTTTGGGGGAAGGCGGACCCTGGGCCCCGCCCTGGGCCTGGCCATGGCCAGGCACCGGGAGCGTATGGCGCCTTGGCCCGATGGCCTGGTCCCCGTTCCCACCACCCTTCAACGCACCTGGAGCCGTGGATACAACCAAGCCCATTTGCTGGCCGAGGGCATGGCCGCCCATGCAGCGCTCCCGGTCTACCCGCACCTGCTCCAACGCCTGGAAGGCGGGCTCAACCTGGCTCGTTTGGACAGAAAGCAGCGAATTGTTCAAGCTCAACGGGATTTCGCCCATGCCCGAACCCTGGACAATTCCCGTTTTGCAGAACCTTGCTTGGATTTGAAGGGCATGCATCTCCTCTTGGTGGATGATGTCATGACCAGCGGCGCAACGCTCGAGCAATGCGGTGCCTTACTGATTCAACGTGGGGCCCGCCTTTCGGTCATGGTCTTGGCCAGGCGTCGGAATTCCATCTAAACCGAGGCCTGCCCTGTAGACGGCCATGGCAGGCTATCCAGGTACTGTTCCATGGCGTTACCCCTCGAGCCTTTGATCAAAACGGCCGAGGCAGGCCAGCGACTGGTCTTCAAATAATCGTGCAAATCTTGAGCGTTTTCAAAAAAATGAAAACCCGGAAATTCAGCACGAAGGTTCCAGAACGAGGGCCCCACCAAGCAACAGACGGCCCAAGGGTCCCGCAACAAATTTTCCAAGAGGAACCGATGCTCGTATTCGGAATGCTCACCCAATTCCAGCATTTCTCCAAGCAAGACCGCTTTGTGCGGATGCTCCAAACGACCAAAATGTTCCACCGCAACCCGCATGCTATCCGGGTTAGCGTTGTAGGCATCCAAAACCACCCCGTGACCCCGGTGTTCGAGCCATTGGGAACGGTTGTTACGAGGTTCCCACCGGGTTAAGGCTTCTGATATTTTGGCGTAAGGAACCGATAAATACCGCCCTACGGCTGCTGCTGCAAGAACATGGGGAAAATTATAATCGCCGTATATTTTACTCTCCAGAACCGGGGCATCCACCAAGGATTTGGTGTTAAAATCCCAACGAAAACGGAGGTAAGGAAAGGAGGCCTCCAATCGTCCAACACAATCCGAATCCGGATGTACGCCGTAAGTTATGGGTGGATGAAGCCCTTGAATACCCCTCATGATCAATTCCTGGTCCCGATGCGCAAAGGCCTGGCCATCGTGCTCGTGGAGCCAACGGTACAGGGTTGTTTCTTCCTCCAGGATGGCTTCGAGGCTGCCGAGACCCTCCAAATGCTCTTTGCCAATGCTTGTAACAACCCCCATATCCGGTTCAGCCATAGCACAAAGCATCGCTACCTCCCCGGGATGATTGGTTCCTATTTCGATAACTCCAAATCGTGTTCCTTCTCGAATACCCAATAAACTCAGCGCAACACCCAAATGATTGTTGTAGTTTCCCGGTGTCGCATGACAAGTATAATGTTGCGATAACACGGCATAAATTAATTCTTTGCAGGTCGTTTTTCCGTTGGATCCGGCCACTCCGATAATTTGCAGACCGGGTACCGAACGCCGGTGATGCCTTGCCAAGCATTGCAAAGCGGATAGGCTGTTCTTGACACAAAAAACCCGTTGACGCAGGCTATCCTCCAATCCATCGGGAATTTCTTCAGCGATTACCATGGCGGCCCCGGACTCCAGGGCTTGAACCACAAAACCATGCCCGTCAAAGCGATCGCCCCGGAGGGCAACAAAGCAATCCCCACTTTGAAGCTTACGGCTATCGGTGCAGATTCGTAGGCCATGATGCAAAAGCTGTTGGTACACGATTTCCAAGCGGCCTTCATCAAGTCCGGCCTCGTGGAGAGAAGGCATGGCGTTCATTCCTGGTCTTTGCGGTCTAATTTCGCAACGAAGGTACCTGTTATGAAGTTTTCCTCGTTTGATTTTTGCTCACCGATTGGATTAGGTTGGATAAGCTTCGGAAGATACTTGCGTTCGCTTGCTTTGGGGACCGTCCTTTTGGTCATAGCATCCCTATCCGATCAAACCATTGCTCAACCGACCGCTCCCATACAATTCAGGCCCCAAGCAGCGGGGCCCGCGGTTCGCGTAGGGAACCGACTTTTGCTGCATCCCTGGGCCGGGGGTATGGCCTGTCCTCAGTTTCATTCCCTGGATTTGGATGGGGATGGCATCGAGGAACGCTTGGTCTTTGAGCGAGTTGATCAGAGCCTGATGATTTACCAAAGGTCCGGTACCGGCCCGGCCTATACCTGGTTGCCTGCCCCACGGTTTTTGCCCCTCTTTCCACGTTTGGATTCCTGGGTCGAATTGGGGGATTTTGACGGCGATGGGCACAAGGATTTGTTCACCGCCAACAACGGTTCGGTAAAGGTTTACCGCAACAACGGAACAGGGCAGAATCCCCGATTTAGCCTTAGAACCCAAGCCTTGCAGGCCATGATGCAGTTCGGCTTCCGAACAGCGATTTATGTGAACACCATTGACCGGCCGGGCTTGGCCGATTTGGACGGGGACGGCGATTTGGATTTTTTGGCCTTTGATTTTTTTGAAATCGGCAAAATCAACTATTTCCGCAATTACAGCAGGGAACGTTTTGGGCATTCGGATTCCCTGGATTTTGTCCAGGAGTCCTTGTGTTGGGGACGGCTCGTCGAAAACCAATTAAGCTCTCAAGTTATCTTGGGTTTGGATACTTTTTGCCAGTTGCCGGCACCCCTGCCTTGGCCTTTGACCAGGCGACCCATGCATTTGGGTTCAACGGTGAACTTGGTTAATCCCAACCGGGATTCCTTACCCGATTTGTTGCTGGGAGATATCGAGGGTACGTACCTCACCTATTTACACAACGGAGGAACCCGGGCCTTGGCCAGGATGGTTTCCCAAACGACCACCCCTGCCTTTTGGGATACCGCGGTCAGCATGGCCAAGTTTCCTGCCGCGTACCTTTTGCCTGCTTCCGGTGCGGTAGGCGACCCGGTTCAGGATATGGTAGTGGCCCCCAATGAATTTTATGGTTCCAACCTCCAACAACACGTCTGGCATTATCGGAATTGGGGTGGAACAACTACGGGTTCGGTAGATTCCTTTCGCTTGAGCAGCCGGTCTTTCATGCTCGAAGACATGATCCATCATCACCTCAAAGCAGCACCGGTGCTGGCTGACCTTAACGATGATGGTCTTGTTGACTTGTTGGTCGCCTACCAAAATTCAGCCTTAAAGCCTTGCCTCGCTTTGTACCTTAACAACGGGACACCGAACCAACCCCTTATGGAATTGGTCGATTCCTTGTTTTTGCGTTTGGATACCCTGCCGATTTGGAATCCAAGACCAGCGGCAGGGGATTTGGATGGGGATGGGCGTATCGATCTCTTGATTGGGCACAGCGATAGCACCCTGCTCCATTACCGAAACTTAAGCGGAACTGGAGGAAATATCCCTGTATTTCAGATGCTTAGTTCCGATTACCAGGGCCTGCGCTGCGGAACGGAATTATCCCCGGAATTGGGGGATTTGAACGGTGACGGAAAGGATGAGCTTGTGGTAGGTATGTTTAACGGTCAATTGGCATGTTTTGTGAATCAAGGGACCATGGCTGCGCCGGTATGGGTTAAGTTCAGCGATAGTCTTGGAGGAATTCGGGTTACCGAAACGTTTAGAGGATTTGCTTCACCGCGAATCGCTGATTTTAATCGGGATGGTTTTCCCGATCTCGTGGTAGGTTCCGAATCGGGAAAAGTTTATGGCTACCCTTCTTTATGGAATAACCTGTCGGCTCCACGCTCACAGAATGATTTGTTTTGTTATAACAGCATCGGGGGTGTTTCGGATTCCTTACCCCACGGAAACTTTTTGGTGCCTGCCTGCGCTGATCTCGACGGCGATAGCTTTCCTGATTTGGTCTTGGGCTATTTCAAGGGTGGATTGGTCTATTGGCAAAACCGATCCACTGCGGTATCCGTGCAGGAGTTAACAAATCAATCCAACAGGCTGCTTATTCGACCCCATCCGGTTCGTCAGGGTCAGTCTTTTGAGCTAAACGTAGAATCCAATACGGTACAGCAGGTGATGATCTATGATTTTCAGGGTCGCTTGGTGGGGAGGCAGAGCGTTGATGGAACGCTTGATACGCTTCGATTGGAGGCCGAATGGTTACCCGGTTTTTACCTTCTGCTGGTCCACAAAAAAAACGGGCCACCTGAGGCGGCCCGTTTGTGGATTCTGGAATAAGGAATTTTAATGTTGTCCGTTGGGACGGCCCAGGCCAATCATGGCGCAACGGAAACCGATATCATCCTTGGCACGGGTTTCGCTCAAAAAGCGACGAGCTCCTGGGGTCACCCAGTAGGGCATGTCCCGGTAACTTCCGCCTTTGTAAACCCGGTTGCGGTTGTTCACCTGTCCGTTGGGGTTGGTCGAAACCGTAACCGAGTCCAAATACGAAGCCAAAAGGTTTTCGGAATAACGACGCTCATCGGCAACGTAGGCAACACGACCTGCGCTGTCTTTGGCCAGGTTCCCTTCGGCATCGTAGGCCGGACGGGTATAGCCTCCACCCAAGTAAGGGGAAACATCTTCGGATTCCAAATTGGCAGAGGGGCGGTAGAGGTCCATGACCCACTCGTTGACGTTTCCGGCCATGTGGTACAAACCAAAATCATTGGGACGGAAATATTTTCCAGGCGCCGTTGGGCCACCGCGGGTCACATCGTAGGTACCAACTTCGGCGGGCGAAGAAGCATTGTGCTTGAAATTGCCGTAGAAGTTCCCTTGGCGTTTGCCGGGACCGTTCCGGATACCGCGTTCGTTCCAAGGATAGATACGGCGCTCAGCAATCATACCGCTTTCGGTACGTCCAATAAGGCCCTGAGCAGCGTATTCCCATTCAGCCTCCGAAGGAAGACGGTACGAGGCGGTGAAGAAACCGTCTTCGGTAACCGGATAGACCAAATCACCGTTGATGCTGGTTTTGGACTTGCCTTTGCGCAGCTCGGGACGGTAAAATCCGGCCAAATATCCCTTGGTGGAGAAGTGTTGTTCCCCGGTTTGGGCCGTATGACGGATATAGCCGGCCTCGATGAGGCGCTGTTCATTGACCCGGTCAGTCCTCCATTCGCAGTATTGATTGGCTTGTACCCAGCTTACACCAACTACGGGGTAGTATTTGAAAGCGGGATGACGCAAATAATCGTTAACGTGGGGTTCGTTGAAGGAAAGACCATTTCTCCAAACGTTGGTATCCGGAAGGCATGCGCGGTAGGTGGCAGGGTTAGACTGGGCAAAAACCTTCGCCATCCAATGGATGTATTCGCAGTAAGAGACGTTGGGGACTTCCATTTCGTCCATATAAAAACTCGAAACCGCGGCATATTTGGGGATATTGTCCGGATCCAAGGCAACGGCCTCTTGGGTTGCACCCATAACAAAGGAGCCACCGGGTACAAAGACCATACCGGGAGGGGGCGTGCCGTTGTGGTCTATGCTCTTGAAGGCCAGGCCGTCCGGGTTACCGTATTTCCAGGTGGTGGTGGTGGAACGCTGGTCCATCAAGCCGCAGCTGTTGAGCAGAAGGGCCATGGCAGTAATTCCGCTGAGGTTTCGTAGGGTTCTGAAATTCATCGTAGGGAGAGGTATAAGAGGCTAAAGCGATTAAAATTAGAATTTGGGGCAGTTGACTTTGGAGTAACGGCGGCGTTCCATGGGCTCGTATTTCTCAAAAATAAAGCTAAGCGAGACTTCGTGGGAGCCCCCTGGGCGGGCATTGCTCAGCGGGGAGGTGGTAATATCGTAGCCGTAGCCAAGACGCATCTTTCCCCGCTGGAAACCCGCAGTTAGAATCACAGCGTCGTTAAGTCGATACCAGACTCCACCGGAAATCGACCCTTTGCTTAGGTAAGTTCCAATGTTAATTTGTTGAGCGGTCGCTTGTTTGATATAGATGATGTTGGGGGATATAGACCAATTATCACCTTACGAATAGGCTTGGGTCAAGGGGATATTGGCACCGGCATGGGCCGAAATACGCATGGGCCAGGCCACAGCAGCATCGGTAAAAAAGGCTTGATTGGGTTGGGTCAAATGGTGAACGGCCCCGCCCACGTAAAAATTTTCTGAAAAGAGCATGATTCCGGTCGAAAAGTCGTGAATAGTCACGGTTTTGGTGCCAAAAGGAATTTCGGAGCCGGTGGGCCGAGGTCCAATACCGGTGACGCGGTCGATTTGCTCGGGGAAAATCAGTTTGTTAAAATTGAGCGATCGATTGGCGTAGGCGTATTGAAAACCGGCGCGCAATGAGAGGGTACGGCTGATGTTGAGGTTGTAAGCGTATTGAAGGGCAACCTGGGTGTGCTGGAAAGCCTCACTGCCGATTTGGTCGGTGAGTATATGCAGACCTATTCCACCGGAGAGGGCATCAAAATGTTGGTCAAAACCTGCGCTGTAGGTTACAAATGAGGCATTAAGCGCCGGCCATTGGTTGCGAAAATTGAAGGTGAGGCGAGGGTCAAAGGCATTGCCGGCCAGCGCGGGGTTCAGGTAGAGGGGGTTGGCGTAAAACTGCGAAAAAATCACATCCTGAGCGGATGCAGTTGCGCCAAACAAGACAAAGGAGGTCAAGAGCAGGGCCCTGCCCAGGCCTTTGGCGACCCGACGGGCCGGGACAAGAGTATAAAGTCGGTTCAACATTTTGGGGGATGGGGTGTAAATTTTAAACGGATTCGCGTTAAATCCAAGAAAACAAAGGGGAAACCTTCGGATTAAATGCATAAAACCCATAAACGCACGTTCAGGGCTTGTTGTATCTTGGTGCCTATCCTCAAAATGTTGAATTTGAAATTGCTTAGGATTTGCCTTTTGGGGCTGGTGGGGGTGGCGTTGCGGCCCGTGGGGCCGGCGCATGCGGCTTTGACGCATGCGGCTTCGGTACAGGCTGCCGATTCGACCACCGTTTTGGCGCACCCCGGGTGGTTTAGGCTACGGTTCAACGCCGAGGGGGTCTATCGCCTCACCCCGGAATGGCTCCAAAGCGCGGGCATCCCCCCTTCCCAGGTCCAAACCGACCGTCTGGCCCTGTACGGGGGTGGTCGCGGCAGCCTGCCCGAAGCCAACGCCACCTACCGCCCCAACGCTCCTTTGCCCCTACCCGTTCAGTTCCATGGTGACAACGATGGGGTTTTCGAAAGCGGGGAGTACTTTTTGTTTTATATCCCCGGGGCCGAAAACCTTGTTTTTGACCGGGTCAACAACCGTTTGACCCGCAATTTGAACCCCTACAGCGATGCCACCTATGCTTATTTGCATCCCAACCCCCCGCCTACGGTGGAGACCGCTCGGATGGATACCACCGGGGCCATGCCCTTGAATCCCGGGCTTCGGCCCATGACCGACCGTGCCGATGGTTTGTGGTCCTACGAAAGGG
Source organism: Bacteroidia bacterium (assembly GCA_049431025.1). Classification (GTDB taxonomy): domain Bacteria; phylum Bacteroidota; class Bacteroidia; order UBA7662; family UBA7662; genus SYHX01. The sequence continues at coordinate 34,856 of JBMTCP010000010.1, forward strand.
ATTTGGTCAATCCGATCAAAAGTGGGCGAGAATGGCTGGGCGAAGATTTTGATGGCATCGTCAACCGAACCTTCAGCTGGAATTTGCCCCAGTACCGTAGCGGGGATTCCGTCACCCTGACCGTTCTTGCGGCTGTCCGCAGTCAAGGCGCCGTTTCCCCGTTGAACCTCAGGCTTAACGGCCAGGCACCCCGAAGCATTTTGGCCCCGGCAGTAGGAACCTACTATCTTGATCCTCACTATTTTACCAGAGAGGAAACGTGGACAACCGACCCGGGAAGTCCACGCTTGGACCTCAATATAACACTGAATAAACAAAACTCCAGCGCTGTCGCCTGGTTGGATCGTTGGCTGGTACGTTACCGTTCGGTATTGGAACCCGCTACCGCGCCCAACCAAAATCTGTTTTACAACGCCTCAACGTTGGGTGACACAACCGTTTATCATTGGTTACATAGTCCCGCTACGACCTTGCAGGTTTGGGATGTAACGCTCCCCTGGGGAGTTCGCTCCTGTCCTTTGGATACGTTCACTTTGGGCAACCAATTGCGTCAGGGCTTTTTGGTTCCCGGGGATACCCTGAGGCACTTGATGATGCTCAATGGCACCAATTTTCCTCCTCCGGTGGAGGCCACCTCGATTGCGCCTCAAAATCTGCACGGGCGGTCCCCGGCTGATATGGTTATTTTGGCTCCAACGTCGTTTCATGGGGCAGCCGTTCAATTGGCTGAGCTCCACGCCCAGAACGATGGTTTGACTTCGCTCATCGTAGATCCCGAATCGGTTTATCGTGAGTTTTCGGCCTCGCGCTTGGATCCGGTGGCCTTACGGGATTTCTTGCGTCATCTACGAGCACGCTCGCTATCCGCCGGTGATTCCGTTCCATCCCCGCGCTATCTGCTTTTGATGGGCTCAACCTCGTACGATACCAAAAATCGTTTGGGTAACCTGGGTAACCTTATTCCGACTTACCAAAGCCCCAATTCCAACGACCCATTGAGCTCGTACTGTTCGGATGCATTCTATGGTCTTATGGATCTGAACGAAGGTTCCTTTTTACAGGGCGGTGGTGATCGCATGGACTTGGGCATTGGACGATTGCCCGTGCGTACGGTGGAAGAGGCCGATGCGGTGGTGAATAAAATTCGAGAATATCTGGATCCCGTGAACCGGGGTGATTGGCGGAATGAATTTGTTTTTTTGGCGGACGACGAAGACTACAATATCCACCTCAACGATTGCAACGAACTGGTTCGACAGACCGAAATCAAATATCCCCAGGGCGTTGTACGTAAGTTGTTTATGGATGCCTTTCAACAGGAAAGCCGACCTGGCGGAGCCCGCTATCCGGAGGTCAATGACCGAATCAACCGGGCCATGGAACAAGGCGCATTGGTCTTTGCCTACATGGGTCACGGTGGCGTCAACGGATTGGCCGAGGAAAGGGTGATGACCTTGCCCGAAATCGATTCTTGGGAACATCCCGGACGTTATCCATTGATGGTGACCGCCACCTGTGAATTCGCTCGATTTGATAATCCTGCCCTGTTGAGTGCAGGCGAACGGGCCTTACTCAATCCAAGGGGTGGTGCTATTGCGTTGTTGACGACCAGCAGGGTTACGTTCACCAACTTCAACCTGAATTTATCAATGCGCTTGTTTCGCGATCATTTGTTTAGGAAGGATTCCAACGGGCAGGCCCTTCGTTTGGGGGATTTGTATCGTGAAGCCTTGAATCCTGAACTGGGGGTAGTGAATACCCGAAATTTTGCATTGCTCGGCGACCCCGCCCTCAGACTCGCGTTTCCCTCGGCCCAAATCCAAATAGATGCCCCCTCCGATACGTTGCGTGCATTGGATTTGGTGGATCTAACCGGATCGATTTTGGGTAACAACGGGCAAGTGGATAGCACCTTTGATGGGGTATTGAATCTGAGTGTTTACGATAAAGCGGCTACCCGAAGGACCCAGCGAAATGACCCTGTTTCTTTGGCTTTCGAATACCAGGAATACCAAGACTTGATTTTCAAAGGCCAGGTCTCGGTTGAGGCCGGGCATTGGCAAACGCGCTTTAGGGTCCCCAAGGATATTGCCTACGCCTACGGTAACGGTCGTGTCAACGCCTACGCTGTCCGCGATTTGAACAGCCTTAACACCGAACACGGCCCAGCCGGGGATGCCGCCGGGGACCTGCGCTCCCTTTGGGTTGGCGGCAGTGCAACCCAAGCGATTTGCGATACCAATGGCCCACAGGTTGTTATGTACCTCAACGATACCCTCTTTCGGAACGGAGGAACTGTTGGGAGTAGCAACGAACTCCTGGTACAACTCAGAGATAACGATGGGCTCAATACCACCGGCTCCGGAATTGGCCGAGAAATGCAATTGGTCCGTAACGGAGATTGGTCCACGGCCCGTTCCTTGAACGCCTATTATCGTTCCGACCCCAACGCTTACCAAAGCGGTACCATTCGCTATCCTTTGGAAACCCTTGAACCCGGAAATTATTCTTTGTCGTTCAGGGCATGGGATGTCTGCAATTATTCGTCCACGGCACGTCTGGACTTTAGGGTAGCAACCGAGCCTTCCTTATCGATTCAGCCGTTGACGCTTTTTCCGAATCCTTTGACCGGAGGGCATACAGCGGTGGTAGAAATCAACCATAACCGCCCACAGCGTGGCGTTCATGTACGTATGCTGGTTCGAAACCTCAATGGTCAAACCCTGGTGGATTACCAAACCAGCCTTCAGACCCAGGGCAATTATCTTCGTTTGGATGCCTGGGAAGGTACCCAGGATACGGGTCACCCCCTTCCCAACGGGGTTTATTTGGTGCAGGTCATCCTGGATTGTGATGGGGAAAGAGCCATCAGCCATGGTCGTCTCCTGGTGGCACGATGAAGCGAGAGCCTTGTTCTATCTTTGGACCGGACCTCGTACGATACCTTTCGGTTCCACGTTTAGCTAATCCTACCTTTGTATATGCATTTTAAGTCTTTTTTGAATCGCACTTTTAGTCTCCCAGGTCTTCGAACCCTCGGTTTCGTTCTCATCGTCAGTTTAGGATCCAGAACGGCTGCATTAGCCCAAATTACCCCAACCCAATTGGGCGGTGGGGATTTGAACACCATCACTACGGCCGTTCCCTTCTTGATGATTTCTCCCGATGCCAGAGCGGGTGCCATGGGGGATGTAGGGGCAGCTACCACACCGGATGCCAATTCCATCTATTGGAATGCCGCTAAATTATGTTTTGTGGACAAAGGCAGCGGAATTGCCATGAACTATACCCCTTGGCTGCGCAATCTGGTTCCTGATGTGTCGTTGGCCTATCTCAGTGCCTACAAGCGTCTGGATGATTTACAAACGGTTGGGGTATCCATGCGGTATTTTTCATTGGGTGATATCAATTTTACCGATATCAACGGTAATTCTTTAGGAACCTTTAACCCCAACGAGTTTTCGTTGGATGGCGCCTACGCCCGCAAATTGAGTGATTTTTTTAGTGTTGGCGTGGCCTTACGTTATGTTTATTCCAATCTCGCGGCAGGATTTGATCCCAACAATCAATTCAAAGCCGGTCAATCGGTTGCGGGTGATCTGTCTTTTTATTATAACCGGGATCGTCGTCTCTTTGGAAGAGATGGCAACGTGGCTTTGGGGCTTTCACTGAGCAATATGGGCAATAAAATGGCCTATTCCGAATCAGGTAACACCAGTTTTATTCCCACCAACCTTCGTTTGGGGACCACGTTGACGTCGGTCATCGATCGCTACAACAAAGTTTCTTTCTCCTTTGACCTTAACAAGTTGTTGGTGCCCACGAACCCCATTTATCAACGCGATTCATCCAACCGGATTTTGTTGGGGGTTGATGGCCGACCTCTTATTGCACGTGGTGAAGATCCCAACCAAAAATCAGTGATGGAAGGCATACTCGGTTCCTTTGGCGATGCCCCCGATGGTTTCCGCGAAGAATTAAGAGAAATCAACCCGTCGGTAGGAATCGAATACCTTTATAATGAGGTCTTTGCTTTGCGAGGTGGGTATTTCTATGAGCATCCCACCAAGGGTGGTCGTCAATATTTTACTGCGGGCATGGGTTTGCAATACAATGTGTTCAACCTCAATTTTGCTTACTTGATTCCGGTTGGTTCCCTGCAGACCAATCCGTTGGCGAATACCCTGCGCTTTTCGCTGCTTTTTGACCTGGGCGCCTTGGGCAAGAGCTCAGACGAATCCCCCGCCATTACGGATTAAGTCAACGCTCCGTTCAAAAACGGGTTTTCTCTTTTTTCTACACCGATGCTGGTGGGTTCCCCATGACCGGGGTAAACCAAAGTTTCGTCCGGCAACGCACCAAGCACCTGCTTGATTGAGGCTATTAACGTGGGGTGATCCCCTCCGGGAAGGTCCGTTCGACCAATACTCCTTTCAAAAAGTACATCACCGGACACCACGAACCCTTGCTCGGGTGACCAAAAACACAGGCTACCCGGCGAATGGCCAGGCGCCTCCAAAATTTCAAGGGTGGGACCGGACCAGGTTATCGAATCCCCGTGGGCAAGGAAACCGGATGGTGCAGGCGATGCTTCGGCTTCCATACCAAACAAAGGTGCGTAGGCCTGCAGGCGGTCCAAGTCCGGAAGATCCAGGCGATGCATCCACGGTTGCAAGCCAAAGATGCGGTCAACCCATGCGTTTCCCAGGACATGGTCGATATGGGCATGGGTCAAGAGCAAACGGGTTGGTTTAAGGTCGTTTTGTTGCAGAAAATCCCGCAATTCCCCTTGTTCTCTGGGGTTGGAGCATCCGGGGTCGATCAGTAAAGCTTCTCGATCAGGGCTGTACAGGACGTAGGTATTCACCCCAAAAGGATTAAAGGTAAAACGATGAATTTTGCAGCGGGTCATGGGGCCAAATTACTTAATTTTGAGGAAGATGCCTTCACTAAACCATTTGCGTTTGTTCCCGAATCGCCTCAACCTGTTGGGTTGGGTCTGGGTATTGGGTTGCTTTGTTTCCGCTCAGACTTCGGCCCAGGTGCAATTGCAATTAACTCCTTTTGGGAAGAACCAAAGGCAGCAAACCCCCTTGCCCTGGAAGATCATCGAGTCCCGCGGAGACCGGGTGTATTATCATCAGCCCTGGGATAGTACGGCACGATGGATTGCCCGAATTTTACCCGGGCTCAGCTCCTCTTTGGAGCAGCAGCTTAACGTTCAACCGGCTGATCCTTATCAGGTGATTTTGTTTCAATCCCGGCAGGCGGTCGTGGAGAGCAATTTGAATCGCGAAAAATATTACTATAACACAGGATGGAATTTCCCTGCACCAGGTAATAAAGTAGCGGTGTTTCCCTCCGGTTCTACTCACGAGATGGTGGAACAAATTAGGGAAGGAATCGTCCGTGTTTTGGTTGCGGAATTGCTCTACGGCGGGAATTCTTGGCAACGCATACAGAACCAGGCCCTTTTGGTTCTACCTTCCTGGTTCACTGAAGGATACGCCCGATACCGCGGTGCAGGCTGGAAGGGCTCCATGGATCGCGAATTGCGCTCGTGGTTGATTGAATACCCCCGCGCTGGATTTGGAGAACTCGTTCGTAGTCGCCCTGATTTGGCCGGGGTATTGTTCTGGCATCGGTACGCCTTGATGAACGGTTCGGGCGGAACTGCTCGGCTATTGAACATTGCACGTTCTCATCGTCAGGTTCAGTCCGCCTTTCGTTCCCTCAATACCATGTCTTATTCCGTGTTTGTGGGTGCTATTTTGGCCGAATACCGTAACGAAGCAGCAAGGGATTCCACAGCCCTCTTGGCGGCCAAAGACATCTTGGCCTTACCCGGCAAGCCTTACGGAATTTTGGGACCTTTGCGTTCCGATGCCAAGGGTCGGCATTTGGCTTTTGTTGCGTATCAACGTGGACGCATATCGCTGTATGCCTATGACCGGAGCACCAAGGAAACGACCCGTTTGTTTCGAGGAGAACCTGTTCGTTCTGTAGCCTTGGAAGACTTTCCTTTGATGGCCTGGCATCCTGGGGGAAACCGTTTGGTGGTGGTCTTGAAAGAAATGACCGGGTTACGCTGGTTGCTTTTTAGTCGCAACAGTGAAAAGGTTTGGACCATGGAAGAGCGACCGCTTCGGAATTTGGAAATGGTTCAATCCCTGGATTGGGCACCGGATGGCAAAACCCTGGTAGCTTGTGCCACTTCAGCCGGTCGTTCCGGGCTTTGGACATGGACTTCGCCTCAGGCCACACCGGTTCTGCTGTGGTCGGATAGTTTAGAAAAATACGATGCGCGTTTTGTTCCAGGTTCTCAATCCGTGGTGTATGCTGCGCGAACTCCTTTTGGTTGGGAGCCAGGTACCGCAAAACAGGGTAACGGGCGCTGGAACGGTTTGTTCCGATTGGACCGTGCCTCAGGTAGCCAACCTCAGGTTTTGTTAAGCGTGGATACGGAAACGGTATCCGCACCTTTGCCTATGGGTGGAGGCAATCTTCTTTGGCTTTCGGATCGCACCGGTTACCTGATTCGTTACCGGGGAACTTGGAAAGCGATGAACTCGAGCGCCAAGGCCATTCCGCCAACCGTCGGTAGTCTGCGATGGCACGAAGGAGGTACCCTGACGAACAGCCTCCTCTTGGGACCGGATCCTCACCCAGGCTCGGGTGTTTTGGCGTTGCGGGACAAAATAGACACTTTGGGCTTGGTGGAGGCCTCAACGGAGGCCGAAAATCTGCCGATCACTTTTTGGCGCCGTCAGGAGCGAGAGCGTTTGCTGGCCGACGGAGGAGCTTCCGGATTGGCTTTGGACGAAGTTCGACCTGCCAATTTGGGTTTTTTGGGTCCAGCCAAAGGAGTAGGGACAGATTCGCCCCCGATTTTGCCAGATCATACCGGGGGAGACTGGCTACCGGGTTTTGAGTCCAATACGGTGGCCCGAATGGCCGCACTCATGTTTGCTGTTCAAGGCAAAACACAGACTCCTGCAGCCAAGGTTATGCCTTATGTTACGGCTTCCTCTATCGATCATGTTAGTCTTCAGGCCGGTAGTACCCTCTTGCAGGGTCGTATGCCGCTCTTGTCCGCTAGCCGATTGCATACGCTGCATGCCAGGCCCGGCGCCTTGGTCCGTGTTGGCTTATCGGACATGCCCGAAGATCGTAATTTATCCGCAGGGCTATTGGTACTGCAGTCGTTCTCGGATTTTCAGTCCTACCTCATGTACGAAAATCTGAGCGGTTTGATTGATTGGAGGTTTATGGCTGTTTATTCTCGGTTACCTGCCAGTTTCCCTCAAAGCGGTGGTTTGAATTCATCAGGGAGTACGTCCAACCCCTCCCAGGTTTGGGAGATTAACGCCTCTGCAACCCGGCCTTTGGGGGTTCATTCAGGTATATCCTTAACGTTGGGCCACCTATTATCTCACGAAAACCTTCCCCTCAATCCTGACTTTCCCAAGGACAACGGTCGTTTACGCAACCAGCAGACAGGTATGCGTTTGGAATGGATGACCGACCGAACAACCCGCTCATCGGGAGTGCTTTGGCGAGGTATTCGGGCCAAAGTTTTTCAGGAGTTTTATCTGGGTTCAGGTACTGCTACTGGAGCCGGGAATCTATGGGGAGGGGATGTGCGCACGTACCAACCGTTGTTAGGTGGAATCGTTTGGGCCAATCGCTTGGCATTCCAGCATTCCAGCGGCAAATTGCGCGCTAATTATATGGTAGGGGGTACGGAACAGTGGTTTATGCCTCGCTTCAATGAGGACCTACCCCTTCCGCCTGCCTCTCAGGTCTTGTTGAATGGACTTGCCGCGCCTGTTCGGGGCTTACCCGTTAATACAATGAATGGATCCTCCTTTGTGGGGATAGGAACCGAGATTCGTTTGATCCCGGCGGCCCTGCGTGCGGCTGTACCCGTTGGCTCTGAGTTTTGGAGAAATTTTCAACTTGCAGGTTTTGTGGATGCCGGCACGGCATGGAATCCCGGGAGGTTTTTTCAAACCGATACGACTTTATTCCCAACACAGATTGATAGAGATCCGGTCAGCGTTCGTTTTGACCGACAATTGACCCCCTGGCTTTGGTCCTATGGCGTGGGAGTCCGTGCTCATCTGCTGGGGTACTCAGTTCGCATGGATCGGGCCTGGGCTACCGAAAACCGAATACGCTTGGCACCGGCCTGGATCTTATCGCTGGGCCTTGATTTTTGATATTTTGACCCAGTCCTACCCCAATTGGAGGCGCATTTGGTGACCCCAATGGCTATATTTGTCAAATTCTTAATCCCGTTTGGCCATGAACACCGATTCAACCCCCCTGTTTCTCTTGCTTGGGAATCTGAGCACCGGTGAATTAATTCTAATTTTTGCGGTGGTCCTCTTGTTGTTCGGTGCCAAGCGTATTCCTGAATTGGCTCGTGGTTTGGGTAAGGGCATACGGGAATTCAAAGATGCTTCTTCCGGAATTCGCAAAGAAATCGAGAAAGAAACCGAAACCCGAAGCGAGAATCGTTCCTGAACTTTCTAAAGCATCGGGTTTGGTTTTTGAAGGTATTCAATGTTATCATAATCGTCTTCGCTCGGGGCAACAGACCGTTCGAGGGGAGGTGCTGGCTTGTTTGGAGCGCATCCAAAAGCATGATGCTTACGGGGCTTTTTTGGAAGTTTATACCCAAGAGGCTCTAAACAAGGCCGATGCTCTCGATGTCCAGGGATTTCAGGGCGATTTAGCACCTTTGACCGGTGTCGTGATTGGGCTGAAGGATAACATTTGTCACCAAAATCACCGTGTCTCGGCAGGTTCCCGAATCCTCGAAGGATTTGTTTCTCTTTATTCAGCCACGGTGGTTCAGCGTTTAGAAGAGGCCGGAGCTGTCATTATAGGCCGATTGAACTGCGATGAATTTGCTATGGGGTCGTCCAACGAGAATTCCGCTTTCGGTCCGGTTCGCAATCCTTGGGATCCCGAAAGAGTCCCTGGTGGATCTTCCGGTGGTTCAGCAGCAGCCGTTGCTTTTGGCGGTTGTCACCTGAGTTTAGGAACCGATACCGGGGGTTCGGTCCGTCAACCGGCCTCCTATTGCGGCGTTGTCGGTATCAAGCCCACCTATGGACGGGTTTCCCGTCACGGTATCGTGGCTTTTGGTTCGTCCTTTGATCAGGTGGGTGTATTTGGAGAGCGACTGGAGGATGCGGTGACCTTGCTTTCTTGCATAGCTGGGGCCGATGACTTTGACGCAACCTGTACAGCCCCTGTTGCTGAGAATTTGAACTCAAAAACAAAAAGCGGACCTTACCGCATTGGTTATAATCCGGAATGGCTGGAGAACAAGGCCCTGAGTCCGGCTTGGTGTCAACGCATGGAGGAAACGATGGGGGCATGGCAATCCGCAGGGCATACCCTCGTTCCTTTGACGGTTCAGGGATTGGAATACGCAATTCCTATTTATTACATCTTGGCTACGGCAGAAGCTTCGTCCAATTTGAGTCGTTATGCCGGGATGCATTACGGTTTCCGTTCGCCCGATGCCCATTCCTTGGAGACCACACTCAAAAAATCCAGGTCCCAGGGCTTTGGACCTGAGGTCCAACGGCGAATTCTTTTGGGCACTTTTGTGTTAAGTGAAGGCTATTACGACGCCTACTACGCCAAGGCCCAAAAGGTCCGGCGTCAGCTCAAAGATCGCTTTGATCAGGTTTTTGAATCTTGTGATGCTTTTGTGTTACCAACTACCGTTGGATCTGCCTTTAAATTGGGCGAAAAAAGCAACGACCCGTTGGCGATGTACCTCGAAGACCAATTCACCGTTTTGGCTAATTTAACAGGTCTTCCGGCGCTCTCTATACCTTTTGGTCCCGATACCAACGGGATGCCATTGGGACTTCAGTTCATGGGCCCCTCCTTTGGTGAGGCCTCTCTATTCGAAATTACCGGGCAATTGCAAAACCTGGTTCCAACCGCTCTTACCGCATGAACAAGGTCATTTTTTGGTTCATAGCCAGCTTACTCACGGTATTCAATCTTCAGGCCCAAACCGTAGCCACCTCCGAGCCAAGTACACGGTCACCTTTTGATTTGGCGAATGAGGCTATTGTTCGGCAATTGGACAGCGTGGTTTCGTTGCGCTTTTTCAAAAAAGACCATACCGGGCAACCCCGATTACCGAACAAATACGGATATGCACCGGACTATATTCCACCGCTATCGGATTCCGTTATTGCCTTTCGAATGCGTCAAATTCAGTCCCCAATTCCGCTTCGTAACAATCCATATGTTAGGGGCTTTATCGAAATGTACGCCATTCGCAAAAAGGCCTTGACTGAACGTGTTTTGGCGTTAAGCAAATACTATTATCCGGTTTTTGAGGCAGCCTTGGAACGACATAACATGCCTCATCAGCTCAAGCATTTGGCCGTTGTTGAATCCGCACTGAATCCCTCCGCGGTGAGTCGGGTAGGAGCCTCGGGTCTTTGGCAATTCATGTACAAGACCGGGATGCAGTACGGCCTCAAAGTCAATTATTATTCCGACGAAAGACGAGATCCTTACCTGGCCAGTGATGCGGCTTGTCGTTTTATGAAGGATTTGTACCATACGTACAACGACTGGTTGTTGGTTTTGGCGGCTTACAATTGTGGACCCGGGAACGTAAACAAAGCCATTCGCCGTTCCGGGGGTAAAACCACGTTTTGGGAAATTATGCCGTATTTACCGGCCGAAACAAGGGGCTATGTTCCTGCCTTTATTGCCGTTACCTACCTCATGACTTACCCTGCAGAACATAACCTGCAGCCATACTCCCAGGTGGCTCTTCCCCTCGAAACCGATACGGTTGCAGTTCAAGGTCCCTTGCCCATCAGCTACTTTGCCCAGATGATTGGGATGGATGCGGATATGTTGGCTTTGATGAATCCACAACTCAAACAAAAATTTGTACCTGCCGGATATCCGGAGTATACCCTGCACATACCTGCGCGGCTTGCTCCTGAATTTGAAAAGAAAAGACCGGCTTACCTTGCTTACCTCTACGAACTCACCCAGTCCAAGGTCTTGGCAGAACAGGCTCGCGAAGCAAACAACCGATTGGCTACCCCAGATTCAGCCAATATTCCTTATGCAACCTGGAAATACCATAAAGTGCTCAAAGGGGATAATTTAGGTCGTTTGGCCAGCCAATACCGCACCACGGTCCCCGAACTGCGTCGTATCAATAACCTAAAATCCAGTCAATTGCAGGCAGGTCAACGCCTCAAGGTTCAGCGGCTGGGTGGCGCATCAGAGCCAGCGGTCGAAGACACTGCGACGGCAGCCACGGTCGAATTGGCTCAGGTTCCGAAACAAACCAAACGGGACTCGATAGCCCAGACAACTGGAGCCAATGAGGAAGAACGTTCTGCCAGAGATACTCGTTCGTACCGAGTCCGTCAGGGCGATACCTTATGGTCCATTTCCAAAAAATTTGAGGGGGTTTCGGTTTCCGATTTGATGAAATACAATAACTTATCGGCCTCCAGCAAGTTGACTCCGGGGATGGTCCTCAAAATTCAGAGAGGCTAGGCTTCATCCGGGTGAACCATGAACATGAGCTGGTCCTGGCGGAATTGGGGATTGGGTCTGGTATTAATCGGCCTTGTTTCCTGCAAGGATCGCGGATTGAAACCGGATTCTTTGGGGGCTGTTGCTGAAATCCTCCTAGATTGCAGTCCTTCTGAATGGCAGGGCGAAAGTGGTCGTCGCTTGCGTCAAGTGTTATCGGCCGAGCAATACGGACTTCCCCAGCCTGAGCCGTGGTTTAGGCTTTTGCCGACCCAAGATTTGGGAGCTAATAAATTTAAAGACCGATACCGTTTTATTCTACGCCTTCGATCCGGAACCCAAGCTTCGTTGCCGGACGAACTGCAAGCAGGGTCAATGAAGGCCTTATCGACACACGGGGTTTTTGTGGGGATGGTTCATCATCCACGAGCTTTTCCGCAAGCAGAGGTTTGGCTTGTTTACAGGGATACCGCCACCTTACATACCTATTTGAAAGACCATGGGCAGTCCTTGTTACAACAATGTGTGCGTCTGGATCAACAACTCATTCTTGATCGTCTGGGTCGCCTTCATGGTTCTGACACGTTGATTAGCTTAATCAAGGATAGCCTTGGGATTGAACTCAAGGTATTGCCTGGAGATTATCGCCTCCGTGCCTTAAGTCGAAACTGGGCGTGGTTGAGCCGAGATATTCCGAACGGAACCATGAATTGGTGCTTATGGAGGACGGAGGGTTCTGCCCTAACCCCCCTGGTAGGCACGGCATACAGGGATTCCATCTTTGAAAGAAGACTTCCGGGTCCTACCCCGGGATCGTATTACCAAACCGAAACACTGGTACCTCTTAAGGAGCAAAGAGGTCCACTTTTCCCAGCCTCCAAGACGGACGCTTGGGTGTTAAGGGGTTTGTGGACTTTGAAGGGGGATTTCATGGGTGGGCCTTTTGTGCATCATTCACGCATTGATGGATTGGACAGAATCCATAGCGAAGTATTTGTTTATTGTCCTAACGAATCCAAGCGCGCCTGGCTTCGGGAATTGGAAGCCTTGAGCTTGCTTGGAATGGATGCATTTTTTTGGCGCTCAACGTCGGTCGGTCATGATGCAGCCCCTTAATTTTTTGGATACGTACCGGGTTTTGTTATTGGGTTCCGGTGCCCGCGAACATGCTTTGGCCCAAGCCATCGCAGCAAGTCCCCGTTGCGAACATTTGTGGGTTCATCCTGGCAATGCCGGGACCGAATCTTGGGCGATTGGTCATGCTTTGGATTGGCGGAATACCGAGCAATTGGCTGATTTTGTAGAACTCAACGGTGTTCAACTGTTGGTGGTTGGACCTGAAGAGCCTTTAGTGGCCGGATTGGTGGATCAGTGTCGCCAACATCCCCGCCTCCAAAACTTGCTTTTGCTGGGTCCTGATGCTCAAGGGGCCAGGCTGGAAGGCAGCAAGGATTTTTCCAAGGCCTTTATGTTGAGGCACGGAATTCCAACCGCTCGTGCAGTGACCTTTACCTCAGATCTACGGGCCGAGGCCGAAAACTATATTCGTAGTCATTCGTTGCCCGTGGTGCTCAAGGCCGACGGATTAGCGGCAGGCAAAGGGGTTTTGATCTGCAAAACGACCCATGAAGCCTTGGAGGCACTTCACCTTTTTTGGAATGATCGAAAATTTGGAGAGGCTGGTGCAAAAGTCCTGGTGGAGGAATTCCTGGATGGAATTGAATGTTCTGTTTTTGTGTTATGCGATGGAGAGCGTTACCTGATGTTACCACCCGCCAAAGATTATAAGAGGGTAGGCGAGGGGGATACCGGACTGAATACCGGAGGTATGGGTGCAGTATCACCACCTCCTTTTGCGGATGCCGACTTCATGCAGCGAATAGAAGCGCAAATCGTAGGCCCAACCCTGCGTGGCCTGCAGAAGGAGGGGGTTGATTACCGTGGATTTTTGTTTGTTGGAATTATGAAGGTTGGGGATAATCCCTTGGTAATTGAATACAACGTTCGTATGGGTGATCCCGAAACCGAGGCGGTGTTGCCACGAATTCAAAGTGATGTGTTGGAGTTGTTTGTAGCGGCGGCTTCGGGTAACCTGGGCGATTTGAATCTTCGAGTGGACCCTCGTTATGCGGTGACGACCGTGGTTTGTTCCGGTGGATATCCGGGTGAACCTTTGTTAGGCAAATTCATGGAGGGCTTGGATCAGACTTTGAATCCGGAAAGCCAGCATTTGTTTCATGCGGGGACTCGCCGTGAAGGAGGTCAAACCGTTAACCGAGGCGGAAGGGTTGTGGCTGTAACGGCTTTGGATATGGATTTACAGTCCGCCGCTCATGGAAGTTTGGCTCTTGCCGAAGCTATTCGATTTGAGGGGGCTTTTTGTCGACGGGATTTAGGAAAGGATTTGTTATAATCCAGAACCGAATCCCGCTTCTCCTTATAACAAATATTTTTGATGGATACGCCACCAGCGATCCGGCAATTCATCTGCTGAGGCTTGGAGGTAATCATCGTAAGTGCAAGGAACCAGGAGGGTGCGTTCACGCTTTGATCCCCGGGGTTCCGGCAAGGTGACTTCCAGCCACCATCGACCACTTTTTTGGCTTTTGACAAAAACCAGTTCGTGGTTGCCTTGCAAAGCCATCGTGTAGCGGGTAAAATTTCTTGAATTGATTTTGGGTATATCGTCGCAACGCTGACTATACCCATCCAGGAGGTACCAAAGGGCTTGGGCAAGAACAGCTGCGCCGGTTCCTTTTTCTCCGGTGGTAGCACGGTAATCGCAAAAAAATGCCGCTCGTAACAAATCATTGGCTCCAGCGTAGTAGCATAATTGGCACAATTCATGCGCCCATAGGCCGTTGGGGCCTCCCATGGGATTGCCGTCCGCATCCGACCAGCGTACCGCGCTGAGGCTAAAGGCACTCAAATGCGAAGAGCGAAGCAGAGGTTCGGCTCTTTCGGGATATTGACGAAGGGTGCCGAGTCTTAATTGCTCAAATCGCATTTGCTCTAAGAGGGCCACCTCTGCTGGTTCCAGCCAATGATTTTGAAATGCAAGGCAGGACAAATTAAAAAGGTGAGAGGAATCTTTTTCGACCATTTGCCGCAAAACAGTGTGGTAAGATGATGCGTCTTGGTCCGTTTGAAAATGGGTTCGAGCGGAAACAACCGAAACATCGATGGAACCGCGACCGTTAAATCCTTGGAATATTCCGCGGAGAAAGTCAAGGTGTCCGCCAATCCAAACCGGGAAATGCCCTTGCTCCAGAAGCTCTGAAGTAACCGATGCCAAGGCCGCCTGCGTGTCCTCTGTACTCTGACCGGGAATCATGTTTCCCAAATCGGCTAGTGTTGGAAAGCCCTCGTTGGCCGTCAATTCGTACAAGGAACGACGTACAAGGTCTGCTTCAGGGTAAGCGTTTCCACTGGCGGTCCCAAAATCTGCTGCTCCAATCCCTGTTGGATTGTTCGGCCTGAAATCATCCAAGCCAATGAGCACGATGCATGGCTGTTCCGGTATATCCTGCCGGGTGCTTAACCGCAGGATACGATTCCCGATGGTATGAGGTGGGTAAGCCAGAGCCTCCGGCACCACGGATGGTTCAGGTTGGTTAAAGAAATCCAGGCCCATCGTCCATCAGGGATTAAAAAAAGAAGAAAATGAAGGATTATCGACGGCCCAAGGTCATTTCGAGGTTCACAGGGACCTGACCCAAAGTGCCTCCATCGTAGTTAACGACGGTTCGCAATTGTTGGATGTTGGTGCCGTTGAACAATACTTTGAATTTGTAAACCTGGCTGCTGGTATCCACCAAAGTGATGGTATCCACGGTATTGGTCCATGTACCTTGACCCCTGAGGCGAACGGTGTCCAAAGGGAAGGGTATGGTGGGTGGCAAGGAGGGCCTAAACTTGACATCGTAATTAACAACCCGTGAAGGACTGAGGATAAATTCAATATAACCTGCCTGGGATGCCCCCCCGTTGACCGGAATTTGCTGACCCAAAACCGATACCGTAGCAGCATACGTCAAACTGTCCACATCCCAAGTACCAACCAAACGGTTGGCATACGTCTCAGCCGGGGTCAAAGTAGTCCCGGGTACATCCTCTTTTTTGCAGGAAATTCCCCATAGACCCAAGCAAAGGAGAATGGAAAGCAGTTTTTTCATAGCTTTTTTTTTTCAAATTTAAGTCTTTTCGATTTGAAATCAATACCCGCCCGTCGATGGGTTATTGGACGAATCCTGAACACTTTTAACAAATTTTGTCCAATTCTTGCGGTTGATTTACTTTTTTTTGGCTTTGTGACTTAACAAATTTGACTTGGTTAATTTTGATATAAATTCGTTAGGCTAATCCAAGAATCACTCATGTTCCTCTTTGGTCTAAAGTTGTCCATTCTCTGCTGTCTTTTGGTCTTGGTTCAAACCGATTGCCCTGCTTGGTTAAACATACGCCAGCCAGGGGTATCCAAGACTTTCTCGCAACGCCCCATGGTAGCTCCAGAACAGGCTGAATCATGCCCATTACCCACCATATGGATACCTGGACCTGCACCCTTAGCCTCCGAATGGGCTTGGAAATGGACGTGTCACGAACACCGTAATGGATTAAGTCTCGTTTGTTTGGATCAACCTCAAAAAAAACCTGCGCTGGATCATCCGTCTTTGCAGGATTGGGAACAACACTTACAGGAGGGATTCTCATCGACAAAACCTGGTGTCAACGATTTAGCCCGTATAATTTTGGGAGCTTCTCTAGCATCACAAAACGAAAATTGGGTTTTAGTGGGTCGGTGTTTGGACTTTTTGTCGAAAAAGGGCTGGCCGCTGCCGGTTTCCTTGCAGAATCAAGCCCCCAAAGTTGAATGGTTGGCTTTGCGTTACGAAATAGCCCGCGCTCAGACTGCCGCTGACCAACCTGGTTTTGCGAATAATAGGGAGTATTCCTCCCAATTCAAAGCTTATTCAGCAACGCAGGCATCCGGGGAAGGTCATGTGGTTTGGGATCATGCGTTGGCCATGGCGAGGTACCAGCGGGCCATCGCCCTACGCAGGCCTGCTGATGCGATGGCGTATTACCGAGAAGCTCAATATTTCCACAGCACGCTGCAAACGGATTACTTGGCTGATCGCCAAATGATCAAAGCGGCCCAGCGCAGTACCGAGATTTCGTTGTGGGATTACCATTTGGGTTTGGGTGTTTTGGTCCTCATTTTGGCCGGGACCTGGTACCGTAAGGGGTTGCATAGCCCTGTAGTCGAGGTATATGAACGCTTGCAGGGAAACGATGGGGTACAAAGTTGGCAGCTCTCCATGGCTGATCCCGAAGCCTTATCGGCATTACGAACGCAGCTGGTGCATACCAACGAGGCTTGGGAAAACTTCAAACTTGCTTTTGAGGCAAATTGTCCGGGTTTTATCGCATGGATTTTGAATTTGAGTCCAGGAATGACCCAGGGTGAACTGCGTACGGCCTGCATGATACTTTTGGGCATGACGAGCCGAGAGATAGCAAGAGCCCAGAATATTAGTATTTATGGCGTAGCCCAATCCAGGTACCGGTTGAGAAAGCGGCTGGGATTGCCTCACCAGGTAACCATTGAAGAAGCCTTTTGGCTACGCGGAAACGAGGTAAAAACCGGGGGTTTCAAACTCGAATTGGTCTAGAACTGGCGTCTAGGCTAAATGAGCTGTTGTCTAGGTTAAATTGGATTTCAAAGTAAGCATTTGAATGGCGGTAGAGGCCGCCTCCTTGCCTTTGTGTCCGTGTTCTCCGCCTAATCGATCGTGGGCTTGTTGGGCATTCAAAACGGTTAAGACCCCGTTGATCATGGGAATACCTTCCCGTAGGCTGAGGTCCATCAAACCATGGTTTACCGATTGTGCAATAAGATCAAAATGTGGGGTTTCTCCTTGGATGAGGCAGCCCAAGGCTATAACGGCTTGGGGTTTTTGTTGATTCAAGGCGCATAACCAAGAGGCAGCTACCGGGATTTCAAAACAACCGGGCACTTCCAAGGTGATTATTTGATCATCACGAACCCCGCTTTCTGATAATACCGTACGACAGCCTCGCTCCAATTCAAGGGTTATTTCTCGGTTCCAGAGGGCAACGACCAGACCAATCCGCCCATCGAGGGAAACTCCGTTGTCAAGGGCCTTGGATGGTTGATGAAAACCGGACTTTGTCCAAGGTTGATCCTGCATCTTCTTAGGACTTGAGGCGAATGCGGGTCAGGTAACGATCTACGTTTTGACCTTCGGTGCTTTGGGGGTATTCCCGTTGAATACGTTCGTAACAGGACAAGGCTTTTTCTTTTTGACCGAGCTTTTCGGCAATTTCACCGGCACGTTGCAAATAGAAAGGCGTGGTGAATTCATTGGCTTTGAATTCGGCAGCACGCAGGTAACAATCCAGTGCATCGCTGTCTTTTTTGAGTTGCAAATGAGCATCGCCTTGACAACCCAAAGCAATGCTACCCAAGACAGGATCGGATGTTTTGAAGGATTCCAGGGATTCCAAGGCCTCGTTGTATTGACCTAAACGCAAATAACTCACGCCCAGATAGTAATGGGCTAGATTTCCGGCGGCTGTCCAGCCGTAATCGTCAGCAATTTCCTCGAAACCGGGAAAGTTCCCGTCGCCTTTGACGGCCAAAGTCAAGGAGTCATTTTCAAAGTAACGTTCAGCAACATGCATGAGGTTGACCGCTTCCTTCTGTTGGGCCGGGAGGTAAACACCCCAGATGTAGTAGCTGCCCAAAATCAAGGCGAGTATGCCACCGCCCGCGATGCTCAGAATTTGCTTGTTCTTTTCCCAAAAAGCCTCAACTTTGCCGAGACCTTGTTGCAAATCCAGGCTTTCAATCGGATCAAAGCCTTGGGGTTCGTTGGATGGGGTTTTGGATGCCATGGTGGGTTAGTTTAATCGGTGATGTAGGGGTAATCGGTTTGGACATAAACATCCTTGTACATCTCGGAAAGATCCGGCCAAGGCGATTCTTCGGCAAAGACGACGGCTTCTTGAACAGAGGTTTCGATTTGTTCTTCTAGTTTTTCGTAGGCCTCTTCGTTCAGAAGACCTTCGGCCATCATTCGGTTTTTGAGCTGTTCAATGGGATCTTGCTCCCGGTACGCTTCGACTTCTTCCTTGGTCCGGTATTTGGCAGGGTCGCTCATGGAATGACCACGGTAGCGATAGGTTCTAATCTCCAGGAGGGTTGGACCTTCGCCGGATCGGGCCCTTGCCACCGCTCTTTCCATCGCTTCGTGTACGGTCCAAACACACATCCCATCAACCGCTTCGGAGGGCATGCGGTAGGAAAGACCAATTTCATGCAATTCCATAACATTGGTGGTCCGTTGAACCGAAGTTCCCATGGCGTATCCGTTGTTCTCGATCACAAAAATGACCGGAAGATTCCACAACATGGCCATATTGAAGGTTTCGTGTAGGGCACCCTGACGAACAGCACCATCACCCATGAAACAAACGTTGACATTCGAATTGCCGAGGTATTTTTCGGCGAAGGCCAATCCGGCTCCCAAGGGTACCTGACCTCCTACAATACCGTGTCCACCATAGAAACGGTGTTCTTTGCTGAATAGATGCATGGAGCCGCCTTTGCCTTTGGAGCAGCCGGTGGCTTTACCGTACAATTCCGCCATAACAGACCCTGGGCTCAAACCGCAAATAAGGGCATGGCCATGGTCACGGTAGGCTGTAATCACGGAGTCTTGGGGGGTAATGGCGGAATAAGTTCCGGCAACTACCGCTTCTTGACCGATGTACAGGTGACAAAAACCTTTGATTTTCTGTTGTCCGTACAATTGGGCACATTTTTCTTCGAAACGCCTCATCAAAAGCATATCGTTGAGCCATTTTTGGGCCTGTGTCGGGGATAATTTTGGGTCTGCCATTGAATTTTCCAAAAGAGGCGCTAATATACGCCCCACTACCCTCCTCTACGTCCTTACCGTGTTTTTGAACCGCTTACAATTGGTGGATTACCGTCTTCAGGCGAATTGTCGTTTGGATTTGGGGGCTTCTTGGGTGGCATTTACCGGACCCAACGGAACCGGAAAGACCAATTTGCTGGATGCGGTTCATTTTCTTTGTTTGGGGCGCAGCTATTTTACCCGGCAAGACGGCCATTTGGTCCGGTTTGGTTGCCGAGGATTTCGCTTGGATGGCTGGTTCGGGCCCTCAAGTGCCTTGGAAGAAACCAGGGTCTCTGTGGTATACAAAACCGGGGCCGGTAAGGAAATGTCCATGAACGAGGTGGTTTACCCCCGACTTAGTGAGCATTTAGGCCGTATGCCGGTGGTCATGATTGCTCCCGGCGATACCGTTTTGCTGGAAGGTACCGGCGCGGAGCGCAGACGCTTTGTGGACATGCTTTTGGCTCAAACTCATCCTGACTATGTTCAGGCCCTCCTCAAGCGGGACCATCTGCTGAGTCAACGCAACGCCATGCTCAAAGCGGCTCGACAGGGAACGGCTCTTGATTCGGACCTCTTGGCTTGTTACGACGAGGAATTAATACGCTGCCATCGAGCCATCACCGAAGTCAGGTCCCCTTGGGTTGACCATTTCGGCCCGTTGATGAAAAGCCTTTACCAACCTATTGCCGGGGAAGCCGAAGCAGCAGAATTGACTTATGTGCCCGATCAGGCTTCGTACGGGGAAGGTTTTCAAAAGCCATCACTTCAACGAGAAATGGACGCAGGTTACACCCTTTGGGGCACCCAACGCGATGATTGGGATTTTGATTTGAGCGGGCAATCCGTTCGGCGCTATGCATCCCAGGGGCAACGCAAATCGTATTTATTGGCCCTCAAATTGGCCCAGTGCGCCTATTTTTTGGATAGCGGTAAACCTCATGTCACCCTTTTGGTGGATGAGTTTTTTGAAAAATTGGACCAAAGTCGTTTGCAAGGCTTGGTCAAAGCCATCCAGCAACTTTCGGAGCGCGGAGTTCAGGTATTTTTGAGCGATACTGGCAAAGACCGGGTCCAAAAGCTTCTTGATTTGTGCGAACAACCCTGCCTCATGATCGATACCCCCATCCTATGAATCCAAAACGCACCTTATTGCTCCTTGCCATGCTAGTCTTTAGTGCATGCCAAAGCGGTGATCCTTCCAGCACGGATGTATCGATACGCAGCGATTCCTTGGTTTGGCTTTCACGCATTGATTCCCTCGAAAAGGTGCTGGCGGCTGACTCATTGGGTTTATCTCCCCAAACAGAGCCACTGGACAGTTTGGTTGCCACCTGCCTTCGTTTTGCGGAGACCTATCCTCAGGACCCGTTTGCACCGCAGACCCTATGGAAAGCTGCGAGGGTCTTGCGCACTTTGGGCCAAGCCGAAGGCGCGGTGCGTTGTGGAAAAGCGATTGCCGATGCGTATCCGTCTCATCCCCTGGCGCCGATAGCGCTCTATTTCAATGCCGTCGTCCTCAACGAGGATATGGGTGTGCGCGAGGCAGCTGTTTTTTACTTGGATCGCCTCAAGGAGGAATACCCCAAGGATAGCCTGGTTCGGGATGCTGCCTTGTACCGGGAAACCATGGGTTGGAGCCAGGAAGACTGGAATCAACGACTCCGAGGCAAGAAGTAATGCTCTCCGTTACCGCTCTCCACCAAGCCGGTGCATCAGGGCGTTAGGGCTTAGCGGCTCGCTAAAACCACCCTCCTCGGCGAGTACAATGTGCCCGGACTCCTCGGAAACCAAGACGACCAACGCATCGCTTTGCTCGCTTAGACCCAAAGCTGCACGATGCCGCATGCCATACCCCGCCGCTTGGTACGAAACTTGTTCGCTCAAAGGCAGCATGCACGATGCTGCGGTGATGCGTCCCTCCGATAGCAGGACTGCACCATCGTGAAGGGGGGAATCCTTGGCAAAGATGGCTTGCAACAATTCAGTGTTGGGAAGGGCATCCAAGGCAGTGCCCGTTGCTGCGATGGGATCCAAATCCGCTTTTCGTTGGATTACCACCAGGGCTCCGGTTTTGGTTTCAGATAGTCTTGCACAGGCTTCTGCGACGGAACGCACCCAAGTTTGGTCGGTTGAAGGGTGTTGATCATCCAAATTCAGCCAACGACGGACTTGACTTACCCGGGCGGATTCTGCTTTGCGCCCAATCAGCAAAAGAAAATTTCGGATTTCGGGTTGAAAGACCACCAACAACGCCAAGACACCCAGACCAACAAATTGCTCCAGCAGAGATGTAAAAAGGGGCAATTCAAGCCATACACCAAGGCGGAACAGGAGGTTAAAGGCCAATACGCCTAACAACAAATAAACAACTAGGCTTCCGCGCACCAAGCGCCAAGCGAGGCCCAAAAGAAGAGCAACTAAGCTCCAATCCAAAAGGTTATGCCAAGTCATTGCGCTGATTAAAAAGTTCCCAAAGTTGAATACACTGCTTTGCTTCGGCGACATCGTGTACCCGAAGGAGTTGGGCGCCTTGGGTAAGCGCAAGGGTATTTAACACGGTGGTACCGTTGAGGGCGGTAGCGGGATCCAACCCCAATGGTTTGTACACCATTGACTTGCGGGAAAGGCCCGCCAGGACCGGCAAACCATGGGCCACCAATTCATGGAGTCGCTTTAGGATTTGGTAATTTTGGGTTTGATTTTTCGCAAAACCAAAACAAGGGTCCAGGATAATTTCTGTAACATTCTGTTTGCGAAGTCGCTCAGCGTTTTGAATCAAAAAGTCAAAGACTTCGGATGGCGCATCCTGGTAATCGGTCATAAGGGCCATATTCTCCGGCCGTCCACGCAGGTGACCCAGGATATAAGGAATTTTGAGTTCCACAACCAGGGGATGCATGTCAGGGTCCAAGGTCCCGCCGGCAATATCGTTGATCATAGCAGCCCCGGCACGGACCGCGGTTCGGGCGACGCTGGCTCTGAAGGTGTCCACCGATACCAAAGCCTTGGGAAAGGCCTTCAAAACAGATTCAGTAGCCGAGTGGATGCGTTCTTCTTCGAGGAGGGGGTCCACAGAAGGAGCCCCGGGACGGGTAGAGCAAGCCCCCAGGTCCAGGATATCCGCCCCCATTTCCAGCATTTCCCCTGCCCGGTCCACGATAGCACGGCTTGACCCTTCTAGTCGGCTGGGTGCATAAAAGGAATCGCTGGTCAGGTTAAGAATCCCCAGAATTCGGGGTCTATCCAAGGAGAGGATTTGGCCCCTCAAGGTGAGACGGAGTGGGGTTGGGTGCATCGTGATGTAAATTTATCCCCAAAAGAAGCTATGCAGACCCTGATTGAATACGACCGCGTACTCCTCGAATGCAGGGCCTTGTTTGAGGCCAAGACCAGAGATTACGGGACATCTTGGCGGGTTTTTCGTTTGCCTTCCCTAACGGACCAGCTGTATATCAAGGCCTGTAGAATTCGTAACATTGAACAAAACGGGTTTCATTTGGTCCATGAAGGGATACGCCCTGAGTGGCAGGCCCTTATTAATTATGCCATCATGGCCCTTATTCAGAAGGAACTCGGGGAATGTGCCGAAGATTCTTTGAGTCTGGATCAGGCCCTTGCGCATTTTGATGAACAGGCTGCCCTGAATCGTCAACTTCTGGCGAACAAAAACCACGATTACGGCGAGGCTTGGCGTGCCATGAGGACCACCTCCCTGACCGATATGGTTCTGGTGAAGTTGCTGCGCATCAAACAAATTGAAGGTAATCGCGGTGAGGCCTTGGTTAGCGAAGGTGTGGAGGGTGGTTACCGCGATATCCTGAATTATGCCGTCTTTGCACTTATTCGTCTGGATCATGCGGACGAAGCAACGGAAGAACTTTAAACCAATTCAAACCCATCCCTATGATAGCATTGTTACGCATTCTAACCGGAGGACTTTTTATTTTTTCAGGGCTTATCAAGGCCAACGACCCTTTGGGTTTTGGCTATAAACTGGAAGAGTATTTTGTGGTATTCGGGATGGATTTTTTGAATCCACTTGCCACCGGAATGGCTATTGCGATTTGTGTTTTGGAGGTTGTTCTGGGTATCGCCCTATGGACAGGTTGGAAGGCCAAAGCGGTGACTTGGTGGCTGTTGGGCATGGTTGTTTTCTTTACGTTTTTGACTTTCTGGTCGGCCTGGTTCAAGGTGGTAACCGATTGCGGTTGCTTTGGAGACTTCCTAAAGCTAACCCCTTGGCAGAGCTTTTCCAAGGATGTGGTTTTGCTGGTCATGATTGGTATCCTGTGTTGGAAAAGAAACCGGATACGTCCTTTGGGACCTCCGGTTCTTGGTTCAACTTTGGTTGGATTGACGGCCATAGCGGTGACCGGCTTGTCCTTTTATACGTGGAATGATCTGCCTTTATTGGATTTTAGGCCCTATGCAGTAGGCAAAAACTTACCCGAGGGCATGGCCATTCCTGAAGGGGCTCCCCAGGATGTCTATCGTGATCGCTGGGAGTACCGTATCAACGGGGTCGTTGGTTCATTTTCGACCGAGGAGGCACCATGGGATAGCCTACAAGCTGATGGAAGCCCTGCGGTATTTGTAGACAGGCAGACCGAATTGGTTCGTAAGGGTTATGTGCCTCCTATTCATGATTTTGTGGTCAGCGATTTGAATGGTAACGATTATACCCAAGATTTTCTGACTGCAGAGCATACCCTTTTTGTTATTGCGCCTTTTTTGGAGAAAGCCCGCGGCGATGCTTGGATCAAAGTGGCTGCCATGCTGGAATGGTCTCGAAAAAATGACATCAGAATAGCGCTCTTGACCGGTAGCGGAAAAGACGAAATCATCGCGTTTGGTCAACGGTATTCCGCAAGCGATTGGCCATTTTATCAAGTGGATGGTACGGTTCTCAAAACCATGATGCGCTCCAATCCCGGACTCATGGTTTTGAACCGAGGGACGGTTAAGGCCCTCTTTCCTGCACGCAGGCTTCCTTCCCCCGAAGAACTGACCACCCTGTTGGACCGTTCGTCCAAGCCACAGTGAATTTCCAAACCGGACGTTGGTTGTTGGGGCGGACGGTCAACGCGTTCGCGGTGCTTTGGGGTTTGGTGACGTTAATTTTTGTCTTATTTTATGTCTTGCCGGCGGATTCGGCCCAAATGACCTTGGGTCAACGCTCGGATCCGGAGACCCTCAAGGAAATCCGCAAAGAACTGGGCCTGGATTTACCGTGGGGTCAGCGTTATGTCCATTTTTTGAGAGGTTTATCTCCTGTGGACTGGACTATGGAGGAAGGAACCGCTTTCCCAAGGTTCGTGATGAAAGCGCCGAATTTGGGGCGCTCATACCAGAGCAGAAGGGATGTCGTGGAGATGGTGGGCGAGGCCTTCACGAACACTTTGGTCTTGGCACTCGCCGCCATGGTCTTGGCAACTATTCTGGGCATTGGTTTGGGCTCGTGGGCGGCGGTCACCCCTTCGCCCAAGGTGAAGTCCACCATTATGGTTTTGGCTATGAGCGGTGTTGCGGCACCTTCCTTTGTAGTCGCTTTGTTAATGGCCTATGTTTTTGGTTATTGGTTGGCACCGTGGACAGGTTTGAGTATGACGGGTAGCTTGAAGGAATTGGACGCCTTGAACGGATGGGTATGGGTCCCCTACAATCTGGTGTTACCTGCCTTGACTTTGGGAATCCGTCCCCTGGCCGTTGTTGTCCAATTGACCAAGGATTCCGTGACTGATGTTATGGCCCAGGATTATATACGAACAGCCAGGGCCAAAGGCCTACCAACCCATCGGATTTGGAGAAAACATATATGGCCCAATGCGTTGAATCCGGTGGTCACCGCTTTGTCGGGTTGGCTTTCCTCCATGTTGGCCGGGGCAGTATTTGTGGAATATATTTTTGGTTGGCAGGGAATGGGCAAGCTGACTGTGGATGCGTTGATGGTCTTTGATTTACCGGTGGTGATGGGGGTGGTTTTGTGGTCCGGCTTGTTGTTTGTTCTAATCAATATCCTGGTGGATTGGTTGTATTCAGTCCTGGACCCCCGAGTTCAATGGGGTACACCGTCCCCCCCCAAACTTCGCTCGCGCCCACTTCGGATTTTTGTGGTGGGTATGCCGGGTAGCGGAAAATCGACGGCCGGACCTGTTTTGGCCCAAAGTTTGGGATGGGATTTTGACGATTTGGATCAGCGAATCGAAAAGGAAACGGGAAGCAGCATTTTCAAGATATTCGAGGAGAAGGGCGAGGATTATTTTCGGAACCTAGAAACCCTTTGGCTCAAAAAGGCCTCCATCACAACGCCGTTGGTTATGGCAACCGGAGGGGGAACGGTTTTGCATAATATGGAATGGATGTTAGAAAACGGATGGGTGGTTTGGTTGGATACACCTTTGGAGGAAATCAAAAACCGCCTGGTCCAAGAATGGCAGCAAAGGCCCTTATTCCAAGAGAATGATCTCTCGGACCTTGAGGCCAAGGTGGAGTCAATGTACCAAGAGCGCTCCACTCGCTACGCCCAATCGCATTACAGAGCACGCGATACGCAATCGCTCTTGGCTTGGGGAAAAAGCCTAGGTGACCCCGCCTCCGTTTAACTTCGTGCGGTGAATTGGTTGGATGATTTGAACCCCGCGCAGCGAACGGCGGTGGAATGCACCGATGGGCCCGTGATGATTGTGGCAGGGGCCGGTTCGGGCAAGACCAGAGTTCTTACGTATCGAATGGCGCATTTGGTGCGGCAGGGCGAAGACCCCTTCCGTATGTTGGCTTTGACGTTCACCAACAAAGCGGCGGGTGAAATGCGTGAAAGAATCGAGGCCTTGATTGGACCGGCGGCCCGTTCGCTGTGGATGGGTACCTTTCACTCAGTCTTTGCGCGCCTCTTGAGGAGGCATGCCGAAGTCTTGGGCTACCCCTCTAATTTTAGTATATACGATACGGACGATACCAAGTCCTTGCTTAAAACCCTGGTTCGAGAGATGAACCTTGATGAGGCGTATTACAAACCATCTCCCTTGTATGCCCGGATTTCATCAGCCAAAAACGCTTTGATTACTCCCGATGAGTATCAAAACGACGCAGGATTGATGGCATCGGACCGGGCTTCTGGTCGTGCTCGTTTTGTGGAGGTGTATCGGGCCTATGTTCAGCGTTGTCACCGAAGCGGGGCTATGGACTTTGATGATTTGCTTTTGCAAACCTTTCGACTTTTTGATGAGCACCCGGATATTCTTCACCAATACCAGATGCAATTCAAACATCTGTTGGTGGATGAGTTTCAGGATACCAACCGGGTTCAGTACCGAATTGTCAAATTGTTATCGGCGGTCCATCGTAATGTTTGTTTGGTAGGGGATGATGCCCAAAGTATTTATGCGTTTCGGGGAGCGGTTATCGATAATATTCTTCACGTTCATCAGGATTTCCCTGAGGTCCAAGTGATTCGTTTGGAGCAAAACTACCGCTCTACGGGAACCATTGTTGGGGCATCGGGATCGGTCATTGCATGCAATCAAAAACAAATACCCAAGGACTTGTGGACGGCTAACGCCAAGGGCGATTTGATTTCTGTTTTGCGTTGTGTTAGCGACAACGAAGAGGGGCGACAAGTCGCCGCCGAATTGCATGCCCGCAAGCATCGCTTTCAGCTTAGTAACAAGGATTTTGCGATTTTGTACCGAACCAACGCCCAATCCAGGGCCTTTGAAGAGGCCCTGCGACGCGAGAATATCCCGTACCGGGTCATCGGTGGGGTTAGTTTTTACCAGCGAAGGGAGGTCAAGGATTTGTTGGCCTACTTGCGCTTGGTGATCAATACCGCTGATGAGGAGGCCCTGCGACGGGTGATTAATTACCCGGCTCGGGGTATCGGAAAAACCTCCATGGACAAGTGGGTTTTGGAGGCCGATCGACAGGGGATGAGCCTGTGGGATCTTTTGGTCGCTATGGAGCAAGGTCACCCGTTAACGGCTTCCTTGGGGGCAGCCGGAAAGCGAATGGTCGAATTTGCGATTGCTGTTCAATCCTGGGCAGTAACAGCGCGCAAAGAGAATGCCATTGTTTTGGCTCGATTGGTTTGGAAACAATCCAATTTGCAGGCGGAACTCAAAGCCGATACCAGCATCGAAGGCCTGGCTCGGGTCCAAAATGTGGAAGAATTGCTCAACGCCATCGAGGAATTTTGCGAATCCGACGAGGTCATACCCGGAGATGATCGTAGTCTAGGCGCTTTTTTACAACATATTTCCTTGTTGACCTCCATGGATCATAACGATGACCCCGAAAATCAGGATTATGTAAGCCTGATGACGGTCCACCAAGCGAAGGGTTTGGAGTTTGAAGAAGTTTTTGTTGTTGGCATGGAGGAAGATTTGTTTCCTTCGGCCATGGCAAGGGATAGCCGAGCCGATTTGGAAGAGGAAAGAAGGCTCTTTTATGTCGCTTTGACCAGGGCGCGTAAACGATTGGTACTCAGTTATGCGTTGACCCGGTTTCGGCATGGTCAATTGTGTTACGGCGAGCCCAGCCGTTTCCTTTTTGAAATTGACAAGGCCTATTTGGCCCAGCCTTCCTTGTTAAGAGCCTCCTCCACCGCGACATCGCCTACGATGGTCTTGCCTTGGGGCGGAAATCGTCCAACCACTCGTCCCGGTACATCCAGGTCCAGCTCGAGTTCTTCCCGCCCTTCTTCAGGCCCTGTTCGGCCAGGCCCCACGCCCCCCCGTCCGTTGAACAACCCTGTTGCCCAGCGCTCGGTTGACCCAGGCCCTGGGGATGATCCCTCTACATTGCAAACGGGCGATCGAGTCAATCATTTTCGTTTTGGGGAAGGTCGAATAGACCATTTGGAAGGGACCTTTCCAGACACCAAAGCAACGATTACCTTTGACCAACACGGAACCAAGCAGATCCTACTCAAATTTGCTCGTTTAACCAAGGTTTCGGGTTCCGGAGCCTCCGGCCCTTAGCCCTAGATTTACCTTATGGAATACAATACCGCACGACCCTCTCTCAAAGTTCCCGAATACGGCAGGGGTATCCATTTAATGGCATCGCATCTGCAAACGATAGCCGACAAAGCCTTGCGAACCAAAGCCGCGCACAGCTTGGTAGAGGTGATGCACCAACTGCATCCAGGACCGCGCGATGGTGCCGATCTCCAACAAAAACTATGGGACCATCTCTTTGTGATGGCCGGTCATGATTTGGACGTGGAAGCCCCCTTTCCACCCCCCGGTGATGTTTTGCATTTTCGTCCCGAAACCCGTTTGCCCTATCCCAACAAGACGATTCGCATCCGGCATTACGGTCAATTTGTGGAGACCATGATCGCCCATGCCGTGACCATGGAGGAGGGTGAGGAGCGCAAGGTTTTTTGCGAGGCCATTGCCAATTTCATGAAAATGAGTTATCGCAATTGGAACAAAGTCATGCTTAACGATGAGGTCGTCTTTGCTGACCTTTTCAAACTATCCGAAGGGCGGATAGCGCTGAGCACCGAGGACACCGTTCTAGAAACCAAATTTTCTCCTTTACCGAATCAAAACGAATACGCTCGTTCAGGCAAAAAGCCTTTCAAGAAAAAACCTTTTTTCAAAAAGAAATTTCGTCCCTAATGAACTCCAACCATCGCGATACCCTCTTGGTCGAAGGAGGCCATCCTCTGAGCGGTAACATTACACCGCAAGGTGCCAAAAACGAGGCCTTGCAAGTCTTGGCGGCTGTGCTGTTGACCGAGGAGCCGGTGACCTTGCATCGTTTGCCTGATATTTTGGATGTTCGTCATTTGATCGATCTTTTGCGCGGTTTGGGGGTGACGGTGGAGGATTTGGGAGGGGGATCGATGCGCTTCACTGCCAAGCGTTTGGATCCTGCCTATCTGGAAGGAGAAACTTTTCGGCAGGGTGGGGCCGGGTTGAGGGGGTCTATTATGTTGCTTGGTCCCTTATTGGCGCGACAAGGTTGGGCAATGGCGCCCAGACCAGGCGGCGATAAGATAGGTCGTCGTCGTTTGGACACCCATTTCACGGGTCTACAAGCACTAGGTGCTACGTTGGTTCCTATGCAAAACCAAGGCATGTACCGGGTTGAGGCTCCAAGCCTTCAGGGAACACGGATTTTATTGGATGAGGCCTCGGTTACCGGTACGGCGAATGTGATCATGGCGGCTTGTTTGGCCAAAGGCACCACCGTACTCTACAACGCGGCCTGTGAGCCCTATATTCAGCAGCTCTGCCGACTGATCAACGCCATGGGTGGAGGTATTGATCCCGATAGTATAGGTTCTAATTTGTTACGAATTGAAGGGGTTGATCGATTGCATGGTGCGGAGCATCGACTATTACCGGATATGATTGAGGTGGGAAGCTTTGTTGGGTTGGCGGCCATGACCCGTTCATCCATCCGCATTTGCGACGCCGCACCTTCCGAATTGGGTATTATCCCGGAAGTTTTTCGTCGTATGGGCGTTCAGCTTCGGATTGAAGGGAACGATATCCTGGTGCCGGCGCAGGACCATTACGAGATTGAGCATTTTATGGATGGATCGATTTTGACCGTAGCCGATGCTCCCTGGCCGGGTTTTACCCCCGATTTGTTAAGCGTCGTATTGGTCATGGCCACCCAGGCCAAAGGTTCGGTGCTTATTCACCAAAAGATGTTTGAAAGCCGCTTGTTTTTTGTCGATAAGCTCATCGATATGGGCGCGCAAATTATTCTCTGCGATCCCCACAGGGCCACCGTGATTGGTCTTGACCATGCTTATCCCCTCAAAGGGATCCGCATGACTTCTCCTGATATTCGGGCAGGGGTAGCCTTGCTTATTGCCGCCCTCTCCGCCAATGGAAATAGCCAAATTGACAACGCCTTTCAGATTGACCGCGGTTACGAACGTATTGATGAACGTTTAACGGCACTGGGCGCTCGTTTGCAACGCTTGTAGTTCACCTAAATCGGGCTAACTTCGCCGCCGATTTATATACTATGAGCCATATCACCTTTACCATGATTAAGCCCGACGCCATGGCCGATGGGCATATGGGCAAAATTATCGCCCACATCCAAGGGGCCGGTTTTCGTTTTAAAGCCCTCAAAATGACCCGCCTAAGTAAGGCCCAGGCCGAGGCATTTTATGCGGTGCACGCTGCACGTCCCTTTTACGGGGAATTGGTAGCGTTCATGTCTTCGGGTCCGGTGCTTGCTGCAGTCCTCGAAAAAGATCAGGCGGTCGCCGATTTCCGGACTTTGATCGGGGCAACCAACCCTGAACAAGCTGCAGAAGGCACGATTCGTCGTCTTTATGCTCGTAGCATTGGCGAAAACGCCGTCCACGGGAGCGATAGCGATGAGAACGCGGCGATCGAAGCGGCGTTTTTCTTTTCGGGTCTCGAGCAGTCTTAAGTTTTGAGTAGATTTAAGTATTGAGCAATCCCGCCGTTGTTGTTGTTGGGGGCGGTTTGGCCGGTACAGTCCTTGGCCGCACCTTGCAAAATCGGGGCTGGGATCTGGAGCTGTTTCACCACCCTCAGCCCGGGGCGGCGACACCAGTTGCTGCGGGGCTATGGAATCCCATTAATTTTTTTCGTTTAATTCCCGGTTGGCGGGTGGAGGAATCCCTTGCCAGCATGTTGGAGTTTTTTGAGGCCGAGGAACAGGCTTTTGGTCAAACTTTTTTGCATCCCATGCCGTATGGGCAGCCGCTTTTTAACGCCGATCATCTGTTCCAATGGGAAGGGGCGGTACAACGTTTTCCACGTTGGCTTGATCTTCAAAGGGATTCTCTGCCCGGTTTGGAAAACCTGGAGAGGCTTTGGGGCGGCATAAAAGCTTGGGGCTTGGTTCGTGAAGCCGGGTGGTTGGATGTAGCGGCCTATATTCATGCCTGTCACCGCCTGTGGGAATCCCAAGGCCGTTTGAATCCAACCTTGTGGAAACCCAACTCGACTGATCACGGTATTCCGTGGGTGGACGCTCGTGGTGTTTTTGCACGTTCTGAACATGATGTATTGACTCGCCTCAAACCAACTCAGGGAGAGTTGGTTGAATTTACCCTCCCCAACGGTCCTGCCTCGATCATGATCAAACGCGATCTTTTTTTGCAGCCTTTGGGTCAAGATCGTTACCGGGCCGGCGCCACGTTTGAATGGCAAAATTGTTCACCTTTGCCAACCCGCGAAGGTCAGGCCCAATTGCGGGCCGGCTTGGTTCAACTTTTGGGTCAGGATTTGTCGGGCGCGTGCGATTTCGAATACAAGGCGGGTATTCGGCCCTCTTCCCACGACCGAAGACCCTATGTAGGTCGACACCACTACGAAGACAAACGATGGGTTTTTAACGGCTTTGGTGCCAAAGGAGTTCTGTTAGCGCCCTTGATGGCCAAGGAATTAGCATCAACGATGGAGGGGCAAGACCAAGTGCATGCGGAGGCTAAGGTGGGTAGGTTAAAACCTATCCCGTAATTCCTGCAGCGCGCCGTTTAATTCCGGGTATTCAAAAGAAAAACCCAGGTCCTGGACTTTTTGGGACGAGGCCAAAACACCTTCCAGTATAAGCGACGAGCGATCACCCAGGACCCAACGCAAGGGCCAAGAGGGTAACGCTATCCAAAGGGGGCGATTCAGGCTTTTGGCTAAGGCTTGCATAAAGCCCAAATGCCTGCGGGGGAGTGGGGCTACCGCGTTGATGGTTCCTGAAGGCCAGCTTGGCTCCAAAAGGGCATGCAGGATGAGTCGTACCAGGTCTTTTTCGTGTATCCAGGACATCCACTGACGGCCTGAGCCAATGCAGGCCCCCAGGCCGAGTCGGGTGACCGGGATGAGCGGCTTCAAGAGCCCACCTTCTGCGGATAAAACCAAACCGATTCGCAGCGTGGTTAGCGGGGCCCACGCCGCCAATCCCGCGCTGCTTTGTTCCCAGGCCTGGGTTATTTCGGCAAGAAATCCGGAACCCGCGGGACTTTCTTCGGTGGCCAGGTCTTCACCTTGGGCATAGAAGCCAATTGCCGATGCGGTGATGATGCGCTCAATCGTGGAGTCGCCGTTCTGGGCTGTTTTTTGAAGGGCCAAAGCCAGGCATTCCGCACTTTGCGTTCGGCTAAGCAGGAGTTCACGTCGGCGGGCAGGGGTCCAGGCTCGGTCGGCGATACCGGCACCAGCCAGATTAACGATATGCGTAACCCCAAGCAGGGCTTCCGCGTCCATTATCCCGGTGGACGGATTCCATCCAAAGTAGCGTAGGGTACCCGTAAGCGGCTTGCGAATATCCCTGGTGGAACGGGTGAGGATACGGACCTCAGCGCCCCGTCGAATCAATTCCTTGCTCAAGGCGGTTCCGATCAGGCCTGTCCCACCGGTGATTAAAACGACAATTTGGGGGTCTGATTTGGTTTTTTGTTGCATATGCAATTATTTGCGGTTAGGGATGGTATAATTTTGCAATCCATTATACCGGTAATCATGCATCAGTTCTCGTTTTTGACCGCCTCCGACGCCATCGCCATCGAGGGTTTGTATCAACAATACAACAACGATCCGGCCTCGGTGGATTTAGAATGGGCACGTTTTTTTGAGGGTTTTGATTTTGCCGTCCGTGATGGCCTTGCCTCGGTAGGTGTTTCATCCCAGGATGCCCTCCAAGAAGTTCAGGTTGCTCTGTTGCTGGAGGCCTACCGGAGTCGGGCTCACCTCATCGCCCAAACCAATCCCATAAGACCCCGTAAAGACCGGAACCCCGGCTTGGATTTGGCAACATTCGGCCTGAGTGAGAGCGATCTGTCCCGAGTTTTTTCCGCAACAGGGGGTAAGACGCTGGAGTCGGCTTTGGATCATATGCGTCGTTGTTACGGGGGTAGCCTTGGTTTTGAATACCAGCATATCCGCGAAAAAGAAATCCGCGATTGGTGCAAGAATTACTTTGAAAATCGACCAGAAGGTTATGGTTTTGATTTGAACAAAAAGAAACGGATTCTACAAAAACTCAACGAAGCCGTTGTGTTTGAACATTTTTTGCACAAGAAATTTGTAGGTCAAAAGCGTTTCTCCCTTGAGGGTGGAGAAAATACTATTCCTGCTCTTGATGCAATCATCCAAAAGGGAGCCGAACTGGGTATCGAAGCAGTGGCCGTAGGCATGGCCCACCGGGGTAGGCTAAACGTATTGGCCAATATTCTGGGGAAAACCTACGAATATATCTTTAACGAGTTTGAAGGGATCAAAGATCCTGATTTGAGTTTTGGTGACGGGGACGTCAAGTACCATTTGGGATTCGCATCCCAGGTCCAACTTCAAGACGGTCATTCGGTCCACCTTGACTTGGTCCCCAACCCTTCCCATCTGGAAGCGGTTGATCCTGTCCTTCAGGGCTTTGTTCGGGCCAAATGCGATATGCTTTTTGCCAAGGATTATCGGCGTATCCTCCCCATTCTCATTCATGGCGATGCCGCCTTGGCCGGGCAGGGTGTGGCTTCCGAAGTAGCCCAAATGTCCAGACTCAAAGGGTATCAAACCGGTGGCACCCTTCATTTTGTAATTAACAACCAAATAGGTTTTACCACCGATTTTGACGATGCCCGGTCATCGGATTATTGCACCTCGGTGGCTTTGGGTTTGGGTTGCCCTGTGCTCCACGTCAACGGAGATGACGCTGAGGCTGTCGTTTTTGCGGTTGAAATGGCGGTTGCTTTTCGTCAGGAATTTGGTCGAGATTTTTATGTGGATATGTTGTGTTATCGTAGGCATGGACATAACGAATCCGATGAGCCCAAATTTACCCAACCTACGCTTTACGGTTTAATCGAAAATCATCCCGATCCAAGGAAGGTTTATTCCACCCGTTTGGAGCAAAGCGGCCAGGTGACCGCCGATTTAGCCGTGGAAATGGAAAAAAGTTTCAAGGCCATGCTTCAGGACCGCCTGAACAAGGTCAAGCAGAACGCTTTCCCCTATGCTTTGCAGCC
>JBMTCP010000011.1:0-65421 GCA_049431025.1 Bacteroidia bacterium
GTATTAGGCCTGCCGCTAGCGTTCATCCTGAGCCAGGATCAAACTCTCCGTAGTATGTAAAAAAAAATTAATTATTTGTCTTTGTGTGAATCTTGGGGGAAGCACGTCATCCTCTCGGACGGACGCATTCCTTACTTTGGTATTCAGTATGTCAAAGAACGATGCCCAAAATGCTTCTGGGCAAAGCGGACGCAAAGGTAAAACCAGAAAATCCCGTTTGCGACCTCGATAAGGGGATTTTTTTTTGATAAATAGTGAAGGGTTAGAAATCAAGGACTTGCCTTACCACCTCATTTTTTATCGGGACCACAAAGGTAGTTCTTGATGGCTTAATGCGTTTGCATTCCCGTTTTATGTGGAAAACTAAAAGGTACCCGTAGCCAGCATCACCAAAGTGCAGGCCTGCACGCATTCCTTTCCCGTAGCACGTATGGCCTCCTCCAGAAGCGGGTTTTCAGTTCCTGGATTAAAAATAATACGTCTAAAACCCTTATCCAGAAGGGTTTCAGCCCACACCGTCTGTGCCTTTGGACCCAGGTAAAGGGTGATCGTATCCGGCAAAAACTCCTCTGGGGCGGGCCAAACGGTATGGATACTCATTCCGTGGATTTCTCCCGATTTAAGACCCAAAAGGTAACAGTTATACCCTTTTTGACGCAATTGAAGGGCTGCGCGGTAAGCGTAACGCTCGGGATTGGGAGAAGCCCCAAGGACAAGTACTTTCATCAACTGGTTTATTTTTTGGTTAAACAAAGAGCATCAACACTGGCCCATGCATCCAAAATGGCGCTCATAATGCCTCCGGCATAACCTGCTCCTTCTCCAACCGGATACAAATTGGTGCAGGCCGGGTGGGTCCGGGCAACAGGATCCCGAGGTACACGAACCGGCGAAGAGGTTCGGGATTCGGGACCTACAACCACCGCTCCTTCGCTCAAAAGATGGGGCCAGCGTTGTGCCCATTGTGCGAGCCCTGCCCTAAGCCGGTCATGGATTTCTTGAGGATAGAGTTGGTACAAGGGTGAGGCCTTGGTCCCCGGGCGATAGGAACATTCACGCAAATCATGGGTAGGTACGCCTTGAACAAAATCAAAGAGATTTTGGGCAGGAGCCCGCTGGTCCCCCCCTCCCATCTCGGCGGCTTTTGCCTCGATTTGTTCCTGAAAACGAAGCAAAGCCAAGGGATCTTCTGCACGGGCATTTGGAATATCCTGGAGATTAACCTCAGTAACCCAACCTGAATTAGCCGTGCGGTTGTTGCGTTTGCTGGGTGACCAGCCGTTGGTGACCACAGCTTCCAACGAGGTGGCACAGGGAGCCATGATCCCCCCAGGACACATACAGAAAGAATACACCCCACGTCCACCCACCTGTTCCACCACAGCGTACGACGCTGGGGGCCATAGCGACCTCAAAGAGGCTTTTTGCCGGTAACGCCATTGGTTAACCCATTCCTGGGGATGCTCTATCCGGACTCCCATGGCCAAGGGCTTGGCTTGGATTTCCAGTCCAGCGCGCTGCAACATTCCAAAAACATCGCGGGCACTGTGCCCCGTACAAAGCATCAGCATATCTACAGGAATTCTTTCGCCCGATTCCAACAGCATGCCCCGAATACGTCCCTGGGAAAACTCCAACTCCGCAATGCGTTGGTTAAAATGAAAAATGCCGCCATGAGCCAAAATCGTCTCCCTGGCCTTTTCGATGAGTGCAGGTAATTTATTGGTACCAATGTGTGGATGAGCATCGTACATGATTTGGGACGGTGCCCCCAGATCCACCAAAAGACGAAGTACGCTTGCCACATCCCCTCTTTTGGTGGCACGGGTGTATAATTTGCCATCGCTAAAGGTCCCTGCCCCACCCTCACCGTAACAATAATTCGATTCAGGGTTCAAGCGACCATCACGGCTTAGCAAGGCCACATCCCGCCGGCGTTCCCGCACCCGTTGACCTCTTTCCCAAACCACAGGCCGCCACCCCCGTTCCAAACAGCGCAACGCAGCAAAAATCCCTGCGGGGCCTGCCCCCACAATATGCAATACAGGAGCATTTTCGGGGGTAACCAAGGGCTCAAACGGCCTACCCCTGGCGGCTTCGGCTTCAGGGCTTCGGGAATCCGCCACCCAAACCCCCACCTTGGGCCTGGATCCTCGAGCATCCAGGCTACGCTTCAAGACCACCAAACGGCCTGGGGGTATAGCAGGGCAACGTTCCTTGAGCAACGTCATCCAGTCATCCGCTTCGTAGACCTCATTAGGGTCCAATTCTAATCGAAAATTATTCATCCCATAATGAAAACTATAGCACAAAGATGAGGAAAACCCGGGTTTATCCACCGAACCAAAGCGGTTATCCACCGCGAAACGCTCTTTATGCACCTTGCGCCAGCGATGCCCCTAAAAAAGAGGAAAAGAAAAAGGTGATAACAAAAAAGGAGCAGGGACGTAGGCCTAAGTTTGTGGTATGGAGCCAACGAATGCCTTAATTAAAAAACGTGGAGTGAACAGAAACACCTCGCTGAACCCTGCCCTTTTGACCGGGAAAATCCCCCCCCAGGCACTGGAGGTTGAACAGGCCGTTCTCGGCGCCTTGATGCTCGAAAAGGAGGCGCTCTCCCAAGTTATTGATCTGCTGCATCCGGATGTTTTTTACCTCGAAAAAAACCGTTGGATTTTTGAAGCAATTCGTTTGCTTTTCGAAAAATCGGAACCGGTAGACCTTTTGACCGTAACCCAGGAACTCAAATCTCTTGGACGCCTGGATGAAGTAGGTGGTCCCTACTACATCGCCGAATTAACCAACCGGGTGAGTTCATCAGCAAACATTGATTTCCACGCGCGCATACTCTTGGAAAAGTACATTTTGAGGGAACTCATCCACCTTTCGGGCGACATGTCCACCGAAGCCTTTGACGATACAACGGATGTTTTTGAATTACTGGATCGATGCGAAACCAAACTCTTTGGAATCGCCGACCGTAACATTCGCCGTAATGGCGATGGAATTAACGATTTGGTCCAAAAAGCCTTTAAGCAAATTCAGGCCGTTTCCCAGCAAGCAGACGGCCTCTCCGGCATACCATCAGGATTTACAGAACTTGACCGACTCACCTCAGGCTGGCAAAAGGGAAGCCTCAACATCATCGCCGCAAGACCCGGTATGGGTAAAACGGCTTTTGTCCTGAGTTTAGCCCGCAATGCCTCGGTGGATTTCCAAAAAGGCGTTGCTTTCTTTTCTTTAGAAATGTCAGGTATTGAGTTAATCAACCGCCTTCTGTCTTCGGAAACCGAAATCGAGGGCGAAAAACTTAAAAAAGGAAAATTAGCTCAGCACGAGTGGATTCAACTCACCAGCCGAACGGATAACTTGACCCGTGCGCCTCTTTATATCGACGATACCCCCCAATTGACCCTCTTTGAATTGCGGGCCAAATGCCGCAGATTGAAATCCAAACACGACATACAACTTATTGTTATAGACTACCTACAACT
This sequence comes from Bacteroidia bacterium, assembly GCA_049431025.1. Lineage (GTDB taxonomy): Bacteria > Bacteroidota > Bacteroidia > UBA7662 > UBA7662 > SYHX01. The sequence continues at coordinate 3,495 of JBMTCP010000011.1, forward strand.
CATGGGTGGTGGCTCAAACGATGCCTCTGGCATGAACCGAGAACAAGTTATTGCATCCATATCCCGTGGGCTCAAAGCTTTGGCCAAGGAACTCGAAGTACCGGTGATTGCCTTGAGCCAATTGAGCCGACAAGTGGAAGTACGAGGGGGTAATAAAAAACCAATGTTATCGGATTTACGCGAATCGGGAGCTATTGAACAGGATGCCGACATGGTTATGTTTATCTATCGACCCGATTACTACAATATGGAGGGCGACAGTTTTCCCGACCAAGCCCAAATCATTGTTGCCAAACACCGTAATGGCCAAACCGGAGAAATCAATTTGAGATTCCAAGCCAAATACGCCCGGTTTGTTAATCCGTCCGGACCGGGGGGAGCGTCGGATTTTGCCGGGGATCGACGCGACCCCTACGAACCCAATACACCTTATGGTGGTTCGGATCGGACATTCCCTTCCCGCTTGAATAATATGGATGAGGGACCTGCCCCTTACTAGTTTGGTATCGCCTGTGGAAATACCCCGGGTGCCGGCAGCTTGGGTACCTGTGCTGGAAGCGAGCGGAGCTATGGAAGCTCTCAAGGTGCCCCTAGGGCATCTGCGGCGAGCTTTGGATAACCAGGAAATTGTGTATCCCCAGCCTGGTAATCTTTTTCGTGCCCTTGAACTCTTGCCGCCTGAGGGGGTTCGCGTTGTCATCATGGGCCAAGACCCCTACCACAGCCCCGGCTTAGCAACCGGTTTGTGTTTTGCCGTAGCCGATGGGGTGCCGCCGCCTCCTTCACTCGTCAATATTGCCAAAGCCCTGGTATGGGATCAAGAAGCCTGCCTGCAGGAAGGGCGTGAGGATGCAATGACGTATCCTGTTGCCTGGCTCAAGACGAACTCCACCCGGGAAAGTCCCCTTCGGTTGGAAGACTGGGCCCAACAAGGCGTTCTACTGCTCAACGAAACCCTAACTGTAAGTCCAGGCAAACCCGCATCGCACCGCAATTGGGGTTGGGGGACATGGACTACGTCCTTGTTGGAAGGGCTTGTCCGTCGAGGCCAACCCATGGTTTGGTTGTTATGGGGCAAAGAGGCCCAAAAACATCGCAATCCCAGGGTCCATTGCCTGGAATCGGTTCACCCTTCTCCCCTTTCGGCCTACAGAGGCTTTCTCCATTGCCGCCATTTTTCGCAAGCCAATCTAGTTTTGAGGACTTATCTTTAGGCCATGACCCCAAAGCCATTCTGGACCTCCAAAAGGGTTCTGGAGCTGGAAGAATCCCAAACCCTGGCCATGGCTGCCCGAAGTCGGGCCTTGGCTGAGCAAGGCATAGAAATTATTAATCTAAGCCTGGGCGAACCGGATTTTGACACCCCTGAACATATCAAAATTGCAGCTTGTCAAGCCATCGAGGATAACTTTTCTCATTATACCCCGGTACCCGGTTACGCGGATTTACGTCAAGCCGTTTGCCAAAAAATGGAAAACGAATTGGGTTGGAACGTGAGTCCCGGTCAGGTGGTGTTCAGCACAGGTGCCAAACAAAGCTTAATTAATATCCTTTTGTCTGTTTTGAATCCAGGGGATGAGGTGTTGCTTCCGGCCCCCTATTGGGTTAGTTACGCCGGTATGATTCAAATGGCTGAGGCCAAAGCGGTTGTGGTGCAAGGTTCCCCAGGCAACGGCTACAAGGTTCTTCCGGAACAATTGGCTGCAGCGATTACCCCCCAAACAAGAATGCTTTTGTTTTCCTCCCCCTGCAACCCAAGTGGTGCAGCTTACAGCGCCCATGAATTGGAGTCTTGGGCGGAGGTGCTCAGGGATAGACCGGATATCTTGGTGGTTTCGGATGAAATTTATGAGCATATTCGCTTTGAGGGAAAGCATGCCAGCATTGTTCAACAGCCCGGGATGCAAAGCCGAACCGTGGTAGTGAACGGCATGTCCAAAGGCTTTGCCATGACAGGCTGGCGTTTAGGTTACGCTGTAGCGCCTCCCGAAATAGCCGAAGCCTGCGTCAAACTTCAGGGCCAATACACCTCGGCGACCTGTTCCATCGCCCAACGTGCCGCTTTGGCGGCATTGGGAGGCCCCATGGAACCCACCTACAGCATGCGCGATGCCTTTCGACAACGTAGAGATTTGTTCTACAAGGCTTTGGAAGGCCTATACGGCTGGGAATGTCCCCTGCCCCAGGGTGCATTTTACCTCTTTCCCCGGATTGCCGATTGGTTCAAGATTGTTTGGCGGGGTGAGCCTTTGGGCCATGCCGAAAGGGTGACCGAATTTTTGCTGGAAGAGGCGAGGGTTGCAACGGTTGCCGGGGATGCCTTTGGCTGTCCCGATTGCTTGCGTTTGTCCACCGCCAGTTCCGAAGAGCTTCTTCTGGAAGCTGCGCGACGAATTCGTTTGGCCATCGAAAGCCATCATCGTGTTGGTTGATTTACCGGTTTGGCCTGCCCTTCGGTTTCTGGTTGCGGGTGACCTTATGCTTGATACCTACGCAGTAGGCAAGGTGAATCGACAATCACCCGAAGCACCTGTTGAAGTTCTGGAACTTGAGCATGAACGGAAGAGCGTGGGAGGAGCTGGCAATGTTGCGCTGAATTTGGTTGGCTTAGGCCATGAAGTACGACTAATGAGCACCTTGGGAAAAGATGTTGAGGGGGCCACTTTGCGTCAACTCCTCTTTGAAGCCGGGGTTTCGGTTGATTTTTTGGGAGAATTGCCTTCAACACCCACAACCCACAAAATCCGATACCTGGATGGAGTAAGGCATCTCCTTCGGGTGGACCATGAAAAAGTGGATTCGGTGAACCCTGCTGTGGACCATCATTTGGATCAGCAACTGGAGAACGCTTTGGATTCCGTGGATGTCCTGGTTTTGCAAGACTACGAAAAAGGTTTTTTCAACCCCCAACGCATTGAGCGACTGATTCAAAAAGGGCAAGAAAAGGGGATCCTGGTGGGGGTTGATCCGAAACGCGAACATTTTTGGGAATTTCGGGGAGTGGATTTATTCAAGCCCAACCTCAAAGAATTGGAACAAGCCTTGGGACGACCTATTCCCGTCGATACGCCCCAATTGGAAGAGGCTTGCAGAGAAACCAGGGAACGGTTGGGCTGCCGCTTGTTGTTGGTCACCCTGGCCGAAAGAGGGGTTTGCTGGATGGACCATGGGGGCTTTGGGCGATTGGAGACCAAGCGGATTGATGTGGTTGATGTCTGCGGGGCAGGTGACTCGGTGATTGCTGCGGCAAGCGCAGCCTTGGCATCCGGCATGTCCCCTCAACAAATTGCTGGGTGGTCCAACCTCGCCGGAGGCATGGCCTGCCTCAAATCCGGTACTCAACCTTTAGTTTTGACGGAGATTTTGCGGTATCGGGATACCTTAACTCAATAACAGCGCCCTTGCCCTTTTTTCAAGCCTCTTGGTTTTTGCATTTACTCCGCTGGGAAGCGCCGGTGGAAAAGGTCATGCTCTGGATTAGAACCTTGGGAACCATGGCTTCCGTAGGGTTAATGGTTTTGTATTTTGGATTCCCCCTTACCCTTGAAGGTCAATTTGAAATAATCAACTACCAGAACTCCCTTTTGGGAATCTTTGGACTTCGGTTTCTTATTCGTGGGCTCTACGCTCGCTTTGAACTCAAGTACCTTTTTAACAATCCTTTGGAGACCCTTCTCTTGGGCTTATGGGCCATGGAGGGATTAAGCGCTTGGCTGGATCAGCCCTGGTTTGCCACCCGGGTAACAACGTACAGCCAACTTCTTCCCTACGCTTGGTTTGTGCATACGTTAGCCATCGGATTGGCCGGTCAAGAATTGATTCGACTCAGCAATTCGGTGGTTACGGTTCAACTCAAACCAGCCGCTACCTTGATTGTCTCCTTCCTTTTACTAATTGCGGTTGGTACCGGCCTCTTTATGCTACCCCAAATGAGTGTGGGGCGTTATGGCCTTGATTTTGAAGACGCCCTGTTTACCTCCGTCTCGGCCACCTGCGTTACCGGACTTTCCACCATCGATGTTGGACACGTCCTCACCCTCAAAGGTCAATGGGTCCTGTTGGGCTTGATTCAACTGGGCGGGATTGGAATTTTAACATTCGCTACTTTTTTTGCGTTGTTTCTCAAAAAAGGGGTTGGTATTTCGCATCAAGCCATGATCAAGGACTTTATGTCCGAAGAGAACTTGTTTGATGCCAAAAAACTATTGGGACAAATTATCTTTTACTCCTTGTTTTTTGAATTAGGTGGCGCTTTGATGATTTACATGGCGTGGCCGGTGGAAGCCCCCTTTGCGGAACACAGCACACGCAGGGCTTTTCATTCGGTTTTTCATTCGGTTTCAGCCTTCAATAACGCCGGTTTTTCCTTGTACACCAACGGATTGGCTGAACCCTTTTTGTACCATGCCCCCATACTTCGCATGGTCATTACCCTGCTTGTTGTATTTGGTGGACTGGGTTTTCCCGTTTTGCGTGACCTGATGGGATACCATCAACTGGTGTCTCGTATCCGTTCCCCCTGGAAAAAGTGGAAATTATCCACCCGTATTTCGGTATGGACCGCTGTAACCCTCCTTTTGCTTGGGGCTGTTCTGTTTGGGGCTTTGGAATATCAACCCGGAGGAACCTTGGCAGGTCAAGAAAGTGGACGAATAATGGTTGATTCCCTCTTAGCCTCGGCCTCGGCCAGAACAGCCGGTTTCAATACCCTTGATGTTATGGCCTTTGGTGTGCCTTCGTGTTTGCTTTTGATTTTTTTGATGTTCATTGGGGGCGGATCCGGTTCTACCGCAGGCGGGATCAAAACCTCCACCTTTACCCTTTTGGTATTGGCTGTTTGGTCGACGATTCGTAACAAACGACAACTGGAACTGGGCGGCCGCTCCATTCCGTTTGAGCTTCTTAACAAAGCCTACACCATTTTCTTTTTTGCTGCTACCTATGTTTTTGGTTGTGTTTTTCTCCTCGCCGTGTTGGAGCCACAAATACCTATTCTGGATCTGGTTTTTGAGGAGGTTTCAGCTTTTGGCACAGTAGGCTTGAGCCGGGGACCGACCATGGCCATGGGTTCGGCAGGGCGTGCCATCCTCATGGTTTCGATGTTCGTAGGAAGGGTTGGAACCTTGACCCTCGCTTTTGCTTTGGCCTCCCGTAGCGAAAACCAAAACTACAGTTTGCCCAAGTCCCATGTCCTGATCGGCTAGGATTGACGAATAGCTTCCACCGGATCCATCCTCCCGGCTCGAACGGCCGGTAGGACGCCGGCGAGTAGACCAATAAAGGCCGAGATAAGGCAAGCCGTAGTCACGTTTTTCCACAACAAGACCAAGTCCTGATCCAAACTTGCGTTGAGGACCACTACCGTTATACCAACGCCCACAAGCCCAAGGACCCCCCCCATCAAACTGAGGACCACCGATTCAATTAGAAATTGCAGAATCACAAAGGAACGCTTTGCACCCAAAGCCATCTGGATACCGATTTGGGGCGTTCGCTCATAAACCGACACAAACATGATATTAGCTATTCCAAATCCGCCTACCAACAAAGAAAATCCACCAACTAACCAACCAATAATGCCTAAAGTGGCAAAGGTGCTTTGAAGTTGATTGGCAATCAGCGACAATTGGTTGAGAGCAAAATTATCCTCCTTGCGGGGGGCCAAGCGTCGGATAGCCCTCATATTCCCCTTAAGCTCGGCTTTGAATTCCGAGAACGGCACTGCTGGACCCGGCTTAGCGATGATAAGGGGGTAGAATTCCTCAAAGCGACTGCCTTTGGCCTTGCGCAACCACTGGAGAGGCAGGAGAACCACCTCATCCAAGCTGGTATTGGCTGAATTATTACCCTCCAAACGGACTATACCGACCACCACGGCCTGCTGACCCAGAGCCCTTAGTTTCCTGCCTAGGGCCATTTCGGCTGAACCAAACAAATCTTCGGCAACCTTGGCCCCTAAAACCACGCATCGATCACCGGATGCCGATTCCCCTGGACGAAAAAACCGACCTTGTTCCAGTTCAAAAGACCTAAGCACGGGGTAATCCTGCGATACGGCATAGGCCTTGACCTGCTTGCGCTCCCTACCTGGCACGGACAACTTGTCCAATTCAAAATCCACCATCATCGCAATTTTGGCCCGATTACGGCTTCGGCGCTGCAATTCGCTAAATTCCCGAAAAGAAGGCTGGGGCCTGGCCATGTATTTCCACCAAGGGTATTCCGAGTTAAAACCCCAAGGCCATTTTTCTATGTAGACCACGTCATTGCCCAAGTTCGCGAGGGAACTTCGGATCTGGAGTTCCCAAGAATCCACCAAGGTGAAAACGGTGATGACGGTGAAAATCCCGATGGAAATACCCAACAAGGACAAAAAGGTCCTTAAACGATTCGACCATAGCGAGAATACAGCCATACGAGCACCCTCCCTAAGGGGAAACAGCCCCATACTTAGCCTTGAACCTGACCCCTTCAATACGATTCGAATTAACGCCTCAAGTTTACATTATCTTTGGCCTTTCTTTCCCAAAAACACCCCAGACCTTGAAATTATCCGAATTTAAATTCGAACTTCCCTCCAGCCTGATTGCCGCCCAGCCCTTGGTGAACCGGGATGACTCCCGGATGATGGTAATCAACCGCAAGACCCAAACCATCGAACACCGGCAATTCCGGGATATCCTGGACATGTTTTCAGAAGGCGATAGTCTGGTTTTAAACAATTCCAAGGTATTCCGGGCGCGCATGTACGGCAACAAAGAAAAAACCGGAGCCATGATCGAGGTGTTTTTGTTGCGGGAATTGAACCCCACGATGCGGATGTGGGATGCCCTGGTGGACCCTGCCCGTAAAATAAGGGTTGGCAACAAGTTGTACTTTGGAGAAAACGATGAACTTATTGCTGAAGTCGTGGACAATACCACCTCCAGAGGCCGAACGATACGCTTTATTTTTGACGGGGATGACGAAGGGTACCGCAAGGCCCTCACCACCTTCGGAGAAACTCCCCTACCCAAGGAAATGGGCCGGGACGTGCAACCCGAAGACGAAGAACGCTACCAAACCATTTTTGCCAAACGTGTTGGGGCCGTTGCTGCACCTACCGCAGGCATGCATTTTAGCCGCGCCGTCCTTAAACGGATGGAGTTAATGGGTATTGAAACACCCGAAATCACACTGCACGTGGGATTGGGCGTTTTTAAACCGGTCGAGGTGGAGGACTTAACCAAACACAAACCCGAATCCGAGTTTTTTGAGGTGGACGAAAACGCTGCTCAAATCATCAACCGCAGCCTTCAAAATCAGCGCCGAATCTGTGCTGTCGGAACAACCACACTGCGGGCACTCGAAGCCTCCATGTCGGCAGGACGCAAAGTCAAACCCACCACCGGTTGGACCGACAAATTCATGTTCCCTCCCCATAATTTCCAATTGGCCGATTCTTTGCTCACTAATTTCCAATTACCGGAATCCACGTCGTTAATGATTGCCTCCTCGTTTGCGGGTCAAGAATTTTTACGCGAGGTCTATCGCGTAGCCATCAGCGAGAAGTACCGATTCTTCGCCTACGGCGACGCACTACTTATCCTATAATTTCTTTAGTCCTCCATCATGGAATGGCTGGTCTCACTCCTGACCCTTACCGTCCTGGAAATTGTTCTGGGAATTGATAACATTATTTTTATTTCGATTCTTACCGACAAATTGCCTGCACTGGAGCGTCGTAAGATTCAACGACTGGGCCTCTTGCTGGCGCTGGGCTTTAGAATAGCCTTGTTGTTGAGCATCAGTTGGTTGCTCGGTTTGACCGAAGTGCTCTTTACCCTGGGTCCCTGGTCACCCAGCACCAAAGACATGGTGCTCTTGGGGGGAGGTTTGTTTCTGCTGGCTAAAACCACCTCGGAATTGCATACCAAGGTCAACCATCTCGAGCATCCTAACCATCAACCCCATCAAGCGGAAAGAACTTCTTCCAAAGGGCGGGCTGGAAGCTGGCTCATAGCTCAAATCGTATTGATTGATATGGTTTTTTCTTTTGATTCCATCCTCACGGCGATCGGGTTGAGTAACCACATTCAGGTCATGATTGCGGCTATCGTGATTTCTATGGGTGTTATGTTGGCCTTGGCCGATAAAATTGGGCAATTCATCCAAAAACAGCCCTCGCTTCAAATCCTTGCCTTATCCTTTTTGATGCTTATTGGGTTCATGCTCCTGGTCGAAGGCTTTCATTTTGAAGTACCCAAGGGCTATTTGTATTTCGCTCTGGCGTTTTCAACCACGGTGGAGCTGTTGCGTCAGCGCTTTGAACGCAAGCAACCCGGAGCTTAGTACTCGTCTTCGTTAAAGAAGAAATCATCCTTGGTCGGGTAATCCGGCCAGATTTCTTCGATGGTTTCGTACGGTTCCCCGTCATCTTCAAGCTCTTGAAGATTTTCGATGACCTCCATAGGGGCTCCGGAGCGAATGGCGTAATCAATCAATTCCTCCTTGGTGGCGGGCCAAGGGGCGTCCTCCAGGTGAGAGGCCAATTCGAGCGTCCAATACATAGGTGATTTTGAATTGTTGGCAAAGATAGACGATTGTGTCAATCGGTCAAGTCCCCCGTTCCGGGTTCCATAAAGTCGCCTCGCAACCGTTGACACGCAGGATATCGCGGGCCAATACAAAGAAGTAATCGGACAATCGGTTCAATAAAACAAGAATATCGCCCATCCTCAAGGCGTCTTCGGGCAGGGCCTCGGTAAGGGTTACGGTTTGACGCTCTGCCCTTCGGCAAACGGTACGAGCCACTTGAGCCATTGCAGAATCAGGATGTCCCCCGGCCAATATAAAATTGCGCAAAGGAGGAAGTTCGGCGTCCATTCGGTCCATTTCGTCCTCCAAGAAGGACACCAGATTCAAGGGGAGTGCGGGAAGTTTCCAGGCCTTGACCTGTTCCCCGTTTTCGGCCGCCAAATGCGAACCCATAACAAACAAGGCCTCCTGAATACGGGTCAAGGCAAGGCGATACAAATCCATACCGGGTTGCTCCTTGAGCACCCCAATCCACGCGTTAAGTTCATCCAAGGTTCCGTAGGCCTCAAGGCGAGGGTCGCTTTTGGAAACCCTCTGGCCACCCAGCAAGGAACTTTGGCCGGCATCTCCCGTTTTAGTGTAAATTTTCATCGAATAATTGGATCCTTAGGATTTGAATTTAGGTCAAAACAACGCCTACCGAATTCTGGTTTTGATCCGATTCAACCACACCATCTTTGAGTCGGACCATGCGATGAGCGTGACGGGCAATATCCTCTTCGTGGGTTACCAAAACAATGGTATTGCCCAGGGAATGGATGCGAGCAAAAAGTTCCATAATCTCCACCGAAGTCTTGGAATCTAAATTACCGGTTGGTTCGTCGGCCAATATCAAGGAAGGTCGGTTGACCAATGCCCTGGCTACCGCAACACGTTGACGCTGACCGCCCGATAATTCGTTGGGCTTATGCGATACCCGGTCCCCTAATCCAACTTGCTGGAGCACCTCCATAGCCCTTTCCCGGCGTTGAGTTTCGTTAATTCCGGCATAAATCAAAGGCAACGCAACGTTATCCAATGCCGAAAGCCTTGGAAGCAGATTAAACGTTTGGAAGACGAAGCCAATTTCGCTGTTGCGTATTTCGGCCAATCGATTGTCGCTCAATCCGGCGACATCATGACCGTTAAGCCAATAAGATCCAGCACTAGGGGAATCAAGGCAACCAATCAAATTCATCAAGGTCGATTTTCCGGATCCCGATGGCCCCATGAGAGCGACGTACTCGTTGCGTGCAATGGTCAAATCCACACCCCGAAGTGCGTAAATGGTTTCATCGCCCATGCGGTACAGGCGCTGTACCCCTTGAAGGGTAATAACATTTCCCTTGGGGTTCATCCTCCGGCTTTTTTGAGCACTTTGGGAACACGGAAATAATCCGAATCCTTGGCCGGTGCGTTGAGGAGGGCTTCTTCGTGGCTGCTTTGACCCATAATCCGATCAGCGCGTGGTGGTTGTCCATCAGGGTTCATGTAGACCAAGGGCTCTACCCCTTCCGTTGGGGCCTGGTCCAGAATTTTGGCGTATTCCAAAAATCGATTCATATCCTCAAGCATGGCATCTGCTCGGGTTGGATCCCATTCCAAACGGGCCAAATGAGCGATTCGTTGAAGGGTTTCAAGGTTGACTTTCATGTTGGTCGGTCTTTTTAAAGGGGTGCCGATTTTGTTAAATCCTGAGCAATCATTTCAAAACATCGGTTCCGTAAACTCCTTTCGTCCGGGTATTGCTCCGAAACCGCTTGGGGTTCCAAAATCCTCACCCGACACAAACCGGGTCTCAAAAAGTGCAGGGGGCATTCGGGAAGGATTTTCCAGGTATCGGGCAAAGATACGGGCAAGACCGTGGCACCCTGTTGAAGGGCCATCGCAAAAGGAGATACCCTAAAGGGTATCATGGAAGGAGCTTGACCCAGAATGCCACCTTCAGGAAAAACCACCACCGCGGAACCGGGTTTCCAAAAGGCTTCTGCACGCTGATAAGCCTTGACGGAGCCTTGGGCAGAACCCCTGGGAATAGCAATATCCATGGTCCTAAAAAAATGATGAAAAAAAGGAATTCGAAGCAGTTCTGATTTGGCGACAAAATGCAAATCCAAGGGTAATGCTGCGGCCAGAACCGGTATATCCAGGTAAGAAAAATGATTGGCCACGATGACGAGGCGGGGGTTGTCCAAGGGTATTTTACCCTCGACACGAATTTGGATTCCAAACAAAAAGGCGATGCTTCGACCCCAAACCCTCCGCCAACGTAATGCGTACACATAGCGCTTGGGGCTTGCCATACACCAACGAAAAAAAGGATACGACAAACCAAAAAACAGAGCGAAATAAAACAAACAGAGGTAGGCTCTTCCCCGGTAGTAGGCGAAAGTCCAGGCTTGACGACGCACCGCTTGATACAATTCTTCAGCGCTTTGGGGGCCTGGGCCTGATGGCGTCATCATGGGTCAAGATAAGGGGTCAGGCCCGTATTTTGCATCATGGAGAACACGATCAAAGTCGTATCTGGAATTCGTTCCACGGGACGTTTGCATTTGGGAAATTATATGGGCGCGTTGCGTCAATTTGTTGACATGCAATCACGGCATACCTGTTATTTTTTTATTGCCGACTACCACGCCTTAACTACCCATCCCGAACCCGGTTTGGCCAGTCAAAGGGTCCGTACGGTCTTGACCGAGTATTTGGCTGCGGGTTTGGATCCTGAACAATGCACCCTTTATGTCCAAAGCGACTTGCCTCAAACTGCTGAACTGTACTTGCTTCTCAATATGCATGCGTATGTCGGCGAGTTGGAACGGTGCACCTCCTTCAAGGATAAAGTTCGTTCCCAGCCGAACAATGTTAACGCCGGCCTATTGACCTACCCCGTACTTATGGCCGCCGATATCCTTATTCACCGTGGTCAACAGGTGCCGGTCGGCAAAGACCAGGAACAGAACCTGGAAATGGCCAGGAATTTCGCCCAACGCTTTAACCACTTTTACCACGTGGATTGGTTTCCGGAGCCTCAACCTTACCGTGCCACTTCCCAACAGGAACTTGTTAAGGTACCCGGTTTGGATGGTAGCGGCAAAATGGGCAAATCCGAGGGGGAAGGCAATGCTATTTTTTTGGCCGAAGACCCCGCATCAATCCGCAAAAAAATCATGCGCGCGGTCACGGATACGGGACCTACCCAACCCAACAGCCAACCGGAGGGCGCAGTGGCGAATCTCTACGCTTTAATGGAAATGGTCTCTCCACCCGATGTAGTTAGCGCCTTTCGGACTGATTTTGCTGCCTGTACGGTTCGGTACGGGGACCTCAAAAAGCAATTGGCCGATGATATGGTTCAATTTCTGGCGCCATTACGGGATAAAATCCTTGATTTGGAGGGTCAACCCCGTCTTGTCGAAGAAATCCGCCGCCATGGAGCGGAAAAAGCCCATCAATCCGCCCGGGAAACCTTGGAAAAGGTGAGAGAAATCATGGGTTTCTAGGGTATATTCGTCGTCCATGAGCAAACACATCGCCGTTGCTGGCAATATTGGGTCCGGCAAAACCACCCTAACCGAAATGCTAGCACGTCATTACGGGTGGGAACCTCATTTTGAGGAAGTTGATCACAACCCCTACCTCAATGATTTTTATGAGGACATGCAGCGTTGGTCCTTCAACCTTCAGATTTATTTTTTGAATTCCAGGTACCGCCAGAACCAGGAAATGACGGCCAAGTCACACCCCACGGTTCAAGACCGGACCATCTACGAAGACGCCCATATTTTTGCACCGAACCTCCACGCCATGGGTCTGATGAGTACCCGGGATTTTGACAATTACAGCCGTCTTTTTGAGGCCATGAGTGCTCATTTGCAGGCGCCGGATCTTCTCATCTATCTGCGTGCCTCTGTTCCAACCCTTGTTCGTCAAATCCAAAAAAGAGGTCGCGATTTTGAGGATAATATTCGTTTGGATTACCTCAAGCGGCTCAACGAACGCTACGAAGCATGGATTGAAAATTACCAGCAAGGCAAACTTTTAATTATCCCTGTGGATCAAATCAATTTTGCCGAAAAACCCGAGGATTTTGGTGAAATTATTCACAAAATCGAAACCGAATTGGGAGGATTATTTTAATACTCCTCTCGACTACTCACCCTCCTACCCTCCAAAAAAAACGGGCCTTGCTTTGGTAGCAAGACCCGTCTGTAACAACGAATGAAAATTCTGCGCCCTTAAGGAGCAACCGGTGCAGGCTGCTCAGCAGCAGGGGCTTGCTCTGCAGGAACCTCCGTGGACTGGACTGTTTCGATTACAGGAGCAACCGGAGCAACCGCTGTCTTGATCTTGTCTTTGTCCACCAATGCTGGAGCCATTACCAGGGCAACAACTGAAATGAGTTTTAACAAAATATTGAGCGAGGGCCCAGAGGTATCCTTAAAAGGATCACCCACCGTATCACCCACAACAGCTGCTTTGTGTGGCTCTGATTTTTTGTAATAGGTTTTGCCGTTGATTTCAACGCCTTCTTCGAACATTTTCTTGGCGTTGTCCCAAGCTCCACCGGCGTTGGATTGAAAGATGGCCATCAAAACACCTGAAACGGTCACACCGGCCAACATGCCCCCCAAAGGTTCGGCTCCAAAGATGAAGCCAACAACGACCGGCACCGCCACCGCCAAGAGACCGGGCAGAACCATTTCGCGGATCGCTGCTTTGGTGGAGATTTCAACACATTTTCCATACTCTGCAACCCCATCGGCCTGATGAAAAATCGCCTGATCTTCGGAAGACCAATCTTTGATCTCTTTGTCCCCGTTACGACGCATGGCCTCCAAAGCGGCCTTGAGGGCAGGGATGGAATTGAACTGGCGTCGAACTTCTTCAATCATGGACATAGCGGCGCGCCCTACAGCACCCATAGCCATGGCCGAGAAAACAAAGGGCAACATGGCCCCGATGAACAAACAAGCTATCACATTGGCTTTGGAAATGTCAATGCTAGCAATACCAGCCGACGACATGTACGCACCAAACAAAGCCAAGGCTGTCAATGCAGCGGACGCAATGGCAAAGCCTTTGCCAATTGCCGCTGTGGTATTACCCACAGCATCCAATTTATCGGTACGCTGACGAACCTCCTTGGGCAATTCACTCATTTCGGCAATACCCCCGGCATTATCCGAGATTGGACCGTAGGCATCAACCGCCAACTGAATCCCGGTATTGGCCAACATACCCACGGCAGCAATCGCAATACCGTAGAGGCCTCCAAAATAAAAGGCACCAATGATACTGCCCGCAATCAACAAAATAGGAATCGCGGTGGACATCATCCCCACTCCGAGGCCGGCAATAATATTGGTCGCTGCTCCCGTAGAGGACTGACGCACAATGGATAAGACTGGCTTCTTGCCGGTACCGGTATAGTATTCCGTGACTAAACCCACGAGTACACCGGCAACTAAACCGATAATGGTTGCATAGAATATGCCCATTGCCGTGTAATGGTTTCCAAGCTCAGGATTTTCCCAAGCGTACAAGGGGTCTTTGAACCACCATTCGGCGGGCAACATCCAGTTGATAATAAAATAGGAAGCCAGAATCATTAAACCCGCTGACAAAAACTCACCCATGTTCAAGGCCTTTTGGGGATCGCCTCCCTCACGGGTTTTAACAAAAAAGGTACCCAGAATGGACATGATAATTCCGGTGCCAGCGAGAACCAAAGGAAGGAGAACACCGGATAAACCATTGAATTGGTCGGCAAAGCCACCGGCCATAAAAGCGGCACCCAAAACCATGGTTCCGACAATGGAACCCACGTAGGATTCAAAAAGGTCAGCACCCATACCGGCTACATCACCCACATTATCACCGACGTTATCGGCGATAGTGGCTGGGTTCAAGGGATGGTCCTCCGGGATGCCCGCTTCGACTTTACCAACCAGGTCAGCACCCACGTCGGCAGCCTTGGTGTAGATACCACCACCAACACGGGCAAAGAGGGCAATGGATGACGCACCAAAAGAAAAGCCGGTGATCACCGTAATGACCTTGTTCACTGAAGCCTGATCGCCGATACCGAATTGCCCAGCAAAGAAGATAAACAAAAGGCTCAGACCCAAAACACCCAAGCCAACAACGCCCATGCCCATTACGGAACCACCTGCAAAGGCAATTTCAAGGGCTTTGGATAAGCCGGTACGGGCTGCGTTGGCGGTACGAACATTGGCCTTGGTGGCCACTTGCATACCTATAAAGCCGGCCAAACCGGAACAAAGGGCACCAACCACAAAGGACAAACCAACCATCGGGGATGAGGTCTCCGCAGGGCTGGTTACTGCCAATAAAACAGCAACACAAGCGACGAAAACTGCTAGAATCTTATATTCTGCTTTGAGAAAGGCCATCGCACCTTCGGCGATATGACCGGCAATTTTGCGCATTTTGGCATCGCCCGGATCTTGGGCAGCCACCCAGGAAGACTTCCAAAAGGTGAAAAGCAGACCGGCAACCCCACAAAGAGGCACCAAATAAAGAAGGGTTTGTGTACTCATAAAGATTTTTTAGAAAAGCAGGCGCAAAGATAGGCCCGCAGACTAGGAATCAGGCCTCCCATATCTTGCCGGGATTAAGGAGACCCTGGGGGTCAAAAACAGCCTTGATTCCTCGCATTAGCTGAATTTGAACGGGATCCACCGCCACATTCAGGTATTTCTTTTGGGACCATCCGATGCCATGTTCTCCGGAGAGTGTACCACCCAAACTGCGTACAAAAACAAAAAGCTCCCGTATCGCGGTAGGAATACGCTCCTTCCAAACCTCTTCCGGTATTTGTTCTTTGAGAATATTGATATGCAGATTACCGTCACCGGCATGCCCGTAACAAACCGAACGAAAACCATAGGCCAGCCCCAGGGCTTTGACCTTGGCCACCAAGGCCGGCAAGGCCGTCATGGGAACTACCGTATCTTCCTCCAAATAAACCGAATGGGCCCGCACGGCATGCCCAATCTGTCGTCTCAACATCCAGAGGGCTTCTTTGCGGTCAGCCTGATCGGCCAAGCGAATTTCCCCAGCTCCATGGGCTTCCAAAATTGGACAGAGATGTTCAGCCTGCTCCATCAGTTGCTCCATGCTATCCCCGTCCAGCTCCAAAAGTAGTTCGGCTTGTACGTCTGACGTATAAGGCAGGTCCATCCCCAAATACCGGGCCGATAATTCCAGGGCTTCGCGTTCCATAAATTCCACCGCCGATGGACGAATACCGCTAGCCGAGATGGCAGCTACAGCCCTGCAAGCGCTTTCCAGGTCCAAAAAAGGGACCGAAAGCAAGACATTCACCTTGGGGGCAGGTATGAGCCGAAAAACGGCTTTGGTGATTACGCCCAGTGTTCCCTCGCTACCCACCATCAACTGGGTCAGATGATAGCCCGTTGCGTATTTGGAAACCGAAGCTCCGGTCCAAAACAGGGTTCCATCCATGAGCGCAACTTCCAGATTAAGTACGTAATCCTTGGTCGTCCCGTACTTGAACGCATGCGGTCCACCAGCCGACTCGGCCAAATTTCCCCCGATGGTGCAGGTACCTCTGGACGATGGATCCGGGGGATAATAGAGACCATAGGCTTGAACGGCCTCCTGCATGACCTGGGTTATGACCCCAGGTTCCACGGTCACTTGGAGGTTATCAACATCGATGGAGAGGATGCGATTCAAACGAGCGGTACTGAGGACCAAGCCCCCTTGAACCGGTAAAGCGCCTCCGCTTAGCCCCGTTCCTCCTCCCCTGCAGGTCACCGGGACGCTGTGCTTTTGACAACAAGCCAAAACGGCCGCAACTTCCGATGCTTGGTCCGGGAAGACCACGATATCGGGCACAAACAGCCAATCTTCGGTCTCATCACGACCGTAGGCCTCGGTTGCCGAGGTCAAAACCTGCTCTTCGGGAAGCAAAGCGAGGATTTCCTCCAAAAAAGCGCTTGTCAATGCCATGAGCCAAAAATATTGAATTAATTTTGCGGTTCTTCCAGCCGAATGGAAACTTACCTGGAACTCTGAAAACCTACCATACACCATGGCCGAAATCATACGCATGCCCAAAATGAGCGATACCATGACCGAAGGGGTCGTGGTAGCCTGGCACAAAAAAGTTGGAGACACCGTCAAAGTGGGGGACATTCTCGCCGAAGTGGAAACCGACAAAGCCACCATGGAATTGGAGAATTACGTTAAAGGGGTCCTTCTGCACATCGGAATCGAACAAGGACAAGCGGTCCCCGTGGATGCCTTAATCGCTATTGTTGGTAAGGAAGGCGAAGACGTCTCTGCGCTTTTGGCCGGAGGATCAGCAGACCCTGTCGGCGATGCCAAAGCACCTCTTGCACCCGAAGTTTCAACAGCACAACCCGAAGCGGCCGCTCCTGAGGCTGCGGAAGTCACTACCGGCGAAGGTCAGCGTATCAAGGCCAGTCCTTTGGCCCGCAAATTGGCTGCAGAACAAGGCCTCGACTTGAGCCGAATCCAAGGCAGTGGCGACAACGGGCGCATTATCCGTCGCGATCTCCAAGGCGCTCCATCGGCGTCGGCGCTCGCCGTTACCCCATCGGCCCCCGACTTGAGCGCTTGGCTTAACCGACCTGCAGGTCAAGGTGAATCGTTCACCGACCAGCCGCTCAGTCAAATGCGCAAAACCATTGCCCGCCGCTTGACTGAATCCAAAAACGCTGCGCCTCATTTCTACCTCACGATGGAAATTGACATGGACCAAGCGGTCGAAGCCCGTCAGCGGCTAAACCAAAATGCTCCGGTCAAAATCTCGGTGAACGATTTGGTGATCAAAGCGGCTGCTATGGCGCTACGTCAACACCCTGCCGTCAATTCTTCTTGGCTGGGGGATCGTATACGCCAAAACAACCATATCCATATCGGGGTTGCAATGGCCTTGCCCGATGGCTTGGTCGTTCCCGTTTTGCGTTTTGCTGACCAAAAGAATTTGGTTCAAATTGCAACCCAAACCAAAGAATACGCGGGCAAAGCCAAAGAAAAGAAACTACAACCTCAAGACTGGGAGGGTAATACCTTTACCATTAGCAACTTGGGCATGTTTGGTATCGAAGCCTTTACGGCCATCATTAACCCACCCGATGCCTGTATTCTGGCGGTAGGGGCGGTTCGCGAATGCGCCGTTGTTCGCGATGGGCAATTAGGTGTAGGTCAACGGATGACCGTCACCCTTAGCTGCGATCACCGGGTTGTGGATGGGGCAACAGGTGCAGCCTTTCTCCAGAGTCTATCCCTGATGTTAAGGGATCCTGTTTCAATGTTGTTGTAACACAACCTCTTTAAGCAGGTCTTGACTAACGGGATTTTTTGGGTTTGTTCGCCTTTTTCCCAGCCAAAATTTGCAATACATCCCCGTAGGTAGGCTGGTCGTAGACCGTTTCAAGGTAATGCCCACCTGCATCAAAAACATAGACCGAGGGTACATGCATATCCCCAAAAGCCGTATAGAACGCCCCTTCCCTGTCGGCTGCTAACCAAACATCGCGGCGTCCGTTCAACCCGTATTCCTGCATAAAGGCCCAGGCTTTATCCTCGTCAAAACGCGTTACCCATAGCCAGGCCACCCTGTAGGGTTTGCCTCCCACTTTGTAGACCAATCGATCGGAACGCTTGCCCACCTCGTCCGCTAAGCTCTGGCAATGGGAACATTCAGGATTAAAATAAGATACCACCAAGGCCCTTCCTTTGAACTGATGGCGCGTGACCACTCCGCTTTGGCCGATTAAAGGGAATTCAAATACCGGGGTTTTCTTGAGTAGTTCCGGAGCTTCCTCTGTGGAATTCGAACCCAGTATCCATGCCATCAAAAGCACCAAAAAAAGGGACCCCAGGAGCAAGAACCCGCGCACGGCTCGGTTGATTTCCATCTTGTGTTATAAGGATTAAGAGCGTTAAAACATCCCAAAATTACGGCGTGAAGGGCTATCTTTGGGTGCTTATGCCCCTGCCCAGGAGAACCTTTGCGATTGTATCCCACCCCGATGCCGGCAAGACCACGCTGACCGAAAAATTCCTCTTGTTTGGGGGGGCTATTCAAACCGCCGGTGCAGTCAAATCCAACAAGATTCGCAAAACGGCTACCTCGGATTTCATGGAAATCGAGAAACAGCGGGGAATTTCCGTATCCACCTCGGTCATGGGTTTTGAATACGGAGGATGCCGGGTCAATATCCTGGACACCCCCGGTCACAAAGACTTTGCCGAGGACACTTACAGAACCCTTACAGCGGTCGATTCCGTCATTTTGGTGGTGGACGCAGCCAAGGGAGTCGAAGAACAAACCGAAAACCTCATGCGCGTTTGCCGAATGCGTGCGACCCCGGTTTTGGTCTTGATCAACAAAATGGACCGTGAAGGGCAGGACCCGTGGGATTTGTTGGACGAACTGGAAACGAAACTTGGCCTGCATCCTTGCCCGCTGAGCTGGCCCATAGGCCAAGGCGATCGTTTCAAAGGAGTGTATAACCGAGATCAACAGGCACTGGATTTGTTCTCGGCGTCCAAAACCACCATAGCATCCGATATCAGGCGCTTTGAGCGTACCGATGACCCTGCCCTGGATGAACTCCTCGGTAACCTTGCTCCCAAATTGAGGGAAGACCTGGAACTTTTGGAGGTTTATGGAGCCTTTGACCGCAAAGCCTATTTGGCGGCAGAACAAGCCCCTGTCTTTTTTGGTAGTGCCTTGAACAACTTTGGAATCCGAGAACTCCTGGACACCTTTGTCAAGATTGCGCCGGAACCGGGACCCCGCCTGAGCCAAGCCGGCATCATTACGACCGACCACCCCAAATTGACCGGGTTTGTTTTTAAAATTCATGCGAATTTGGATCCCAATCACCGGGATCGCATCGCGTTTATGCGGATTTGCTCCGGAAAATTTGAACGTAACAAATTTTACCATCATGTCCGCTTATCCAAAAAGCTTCGCTTTGCTGCGCCCTTGTTGTTTCAGGCCAGTGATCGGAATACGGTGGACGAGGCCTGGCCAGGCGATGTGGTCGGACTTTACGATACCGGTAATTTCAAAATTGGCGATAGCCTGACTGAGGGGGAACAAATTTATTTCAAAGGAATACCAGCCTTTTCGCCGGAACTTTTTCGTCGGGTCGAAAATCTGGACCCTTTCAAAGCCAAGCAGTTTGATAAAGGCCTGCGGCAACTCACCGACGAAGGTGTAGCGCAACTCTTTGTCCAGCAGCCCGGTAATCGAAAAATTATAGGCACGGTGGGCGAATTGCAATTTGATGTTATTCAATTCCGCATGCTGCACGAATACGGTGCCAATGTTCGATACCAGGCCCTCCCCTACCTCAAGGCTTGTTGGATTCATTCTGCCGATGAAGACAAGGTGGATACTTTTTTTCAGTACCGTCGTGAACACCATGCCTACGACAAGGACGGGAATTCCGTTTACCTTGCCGATTCCGAATGGATGCTCCAGCGTTTGCAAGCCGAGAACCCCGATTTGGAATTCCGTTTCTCGGCAGAAATCATGGTTCAAGGCGGTAGTGATTCCGAGGATGAAGGCTAGCAGCCTCCGCGTCATTTTTTCATTTATCCGTTTCCCAAAAAAAGCCTCAATCGATTGGTCTGAGGCATGCTGCGCAGGTAGCGCAAAGCCCGTTCGCGTACCTGCCGAATTCGTTCACGGGTCAAACCAAAGCGTGCCGATAAATCATCGGGTTCCAGCACAGCTCGTCCACCCAATCCAAACGAAAAGCGTAGAATATCAGCATCCCTTGAGGTGAGCCCACTCAGAAGGGCCTCAATATCATGGTTCATCGATTCTCGCTCGAGTTCACAAACCGGGTGGTTGGACCAATTGGTGTCCTCCAAACGCTCCAACCATGGGGTTTCTTCTTCAAGAGAATGGGAGGGCCCATCCTGTAAAGTCGTTTTTTGGGCCCAGCCCAAATGCGCTTCTACGTCCTCCAGGCTTAGGTTCAACGAATCGGCTACCTCAACCGGATGCACCTCTCGTCCCCAATTCTGCTCCAGTTGAGTAGCCTTGCGCTTAATTTGACTAATGCGGTTCATTCGGCTGGTCGGAAGCCGAACCGTTCGGCCTTGATCGGCCAAGGTTTGAAGAATGGACTGACGAATCCACCAAACGGCGTAGGAAATAAACTTGAAACCCTTGGTTTCGTCGTAACGGTGGACGGCCTTGATGAGGCCCAGGTTGCCTTCGTTAATGAGATCGTTAAGGCTTAGTCCATGGTTCTGGTACTGCTTGGCCACCGATACCACAAAGCGAAGGTTGGCGTTAACCAAGAGCTGAATCGCCTCGGCATCGCCATGGCGGGCCTTGAGGGCCATGACAGCTTCCTCCTCGGCACTGAGCCTGGGGAGTCTCCCGATTTCAAGAAGGTAACGCTCCAGCGAACGTTGATCGCGGGCCGTAATTTGTCGGGTGATTTTGAGTTGACGCATCTTCGGCAATTTGAAACCGAAAATGTCATCAACCCCTATCCACAAAAATTACCTCCAATAACAACGAACGACGAATCCACGGCCGAGTACATCACCCCTGCCTGGCGTTCGGCGTACTAACCTTCGGTAGAATCTTGACCCTGACCGGTGTCTCCACCTTCTGAGCGGGAATCACCCTCAGGGCGGGGACCACGTTCGGGGCGGGGACCGCGTTCGGGACGAGGTCCACGTTCGGGACGAGGTCCGCGTTCGGGCATTCCCTCCGGACGGGGTAGCAACGCCTTGGCGGACAAACGGAACTTACCGGTTTTGGGATCCACTTCCACCAATTTGACTTGCAATTCCTGACCTTCGGTAAAGACGCCGTCCATGGTTTCGACGCGTTCCCAACGAATTTCAGAAATATGCAATAAACCATCCTTGCCGGGCATGAATTCGACAAAAGCTCCAAATGGCATGATTGACTTCACCTTACCCGTATAGACCGCGCCCATTTCTGGCTTGGCAGCAATACCACGAATGCGGGCAACAGCTTTGTCCATGCCGGTTTTGTCGGCGGTATAAATCTGCACAATGCCTTGTTCGCCTTTTTCTTCGATACTGATCGTTGAACCCGTCTCGCGCTGAATTTCTTGAATGATTTTGCCACCGGGCCCAATCACAGCTCCAATAAACTCACGGTCTATGACCAGTTGGGTAATCCGTGGAACATGCGGGCGGTAATCTTCGCGGGGTGCCGACAGGGCTTTGTTCATTTCGCCCAAAATATGGGCACGACCGGCCGATGCCTGGGCCAAGGCCTGCAACAAAACTTCGTAGGGCAGGCCATCTATTTTGATATCCATTTGACAGGCTGTGATCCCTTTGGAGGTACCGGTCAATTTGAAGTCCATATCCCCGAGGTGGTCCTCATCACCCAAGATATCCGAAAGAACCTTGAAGCGGTTACCATCGGTAATAAGACCCATGGCGATACCCGAAACCGGTCCTTTGATTTTGACACCCGCGTCCATCAGGGCCAAGGTGCCAGCACAAACCGTAGCCATGGACGACGAACCGTTGGATTCCAAGATATCGGATACAATGCGCATGGTGTATGGGCATTCCTCTTGGGGGGGCAAGACCTGCTTGAGGGCCCGCATCGCCAAATTTCCGTGACCCACTTCCCTACGGCCAGGACCTCGGTTAGGACGGGTTTCTCCGGTCGAAAAGGATGGGAAATTATAATGCAAAAGGAAATTGTTATAACCCGCAATGACCGCACCGTCAATCATTTGCTCATCCTCCTTGGAGCCCAGGGTGACCGATGTCAGGGATTGGGTTTCACCCCGGGTAAACAGCGCCGAACCGTGGGTTGCCGGCAAAAAACCAGCCTCGCACCAAATGGGCCTTACCTCATCCAAACGACGACCGTCGAGGCGACGTTCTTCGTCCAAAATCATGTTACGCATGGCGCTGTATTCGACATCATGAAAATACTTTTTCACTAAAAACTTGTCGATTTCGGCACCTTCACCACGGGACGCCACAAAATCCTCCAGTACCTTACGGAAGCCTGCAGAGCGCTCGTGTTTGGGAGCGCCGGATTTGGCGACTTCGTAAACTTTGTCGTAACAAAAGGCTTCGACCGCTTTGCGTAGTTCCTCGTCCGACCTTTCGTGGGAATACGACCTTGGGGTGGCCCCTACCATCGCGCGCAGTTCCAATTGCGCACGGCATTGGTCTTTGATGGCGTTATGCGCCACCAAAATGGCTTGGGCTAAATCCTCTTCGGAACATTCCTGGGCCTCTCCTTCGACCATCATCACATTTTCCATGGTGGCGGCTACAATTAAATCCATATCGGCCGACTCCAAAGCCGTCCGCGTGGGGTTAATTACGAATTCACCGGCGATCCGGGCCACCCTAACTTCGGAAATGGGTCCGTTGAAGGGGACATTGGAAACCGCCAAGGCAGCAGAGGCCGCCAATCCTGCCAAGGCATCCGGGAGGATTTCGGCATCGGAACTGAACAAGGTGACCTGAACCTGGGTATCCGCATGATAATCTTCAGGGAACAAAGGACGAAGGGCGCGGTCAATCAAACGGCTAATCAAAATTTCGTAATCGGATAAGCGGCCTTCGCGACGCTGAAATGAGCCCGGGATTTTCCCCGTGGATGCAAATTTCTCTTGGTAATCAACGGTCAGGGGCATAAAGTCAACATCCTCCTTGGCTTCTTTGGCCGATACGACGGTCGCCAACAAACGGGTATCGCCCATGCTAAGCAGGACTGCGCCATCGGCTTGACGGGCCATAAGGCCGGTTTCGAGGGTGATAACCCGACCATCGGGTAACTGTACGGATTGTATTTTGGATTGTGGTTTCATAGCGTTTGAGGATGGGGTTTAAAAAGGAGCTGTAGGGCTATGGGCCCTCACCCCTGTTGGGTAAAAAAATGGGGAGGCCTGCAGGTGGTCCGGGTATTTACCCCGGTAGCGTGAACGCAAAAAGGCGGCTCCTAAGGAACCGCCTTTGAAATTACCTGCGGAGGTTGAGCTTCTCGATCACCGCCCTATACCGGGCAATGTCGATTTGCTTCAAATAATTCAATAAGTCCCTGCGCTTTCCAACCATTTTGACAAGGGAAAGCTGGGTAGAATAATCTTTTTTGTTCTTCTTGAGGTGCTCGGTAAGGTGAGCGATACGAAAGGAAAACTGGGCGATTTGGCTTTCTGCCGTGCCTGAATCCTGGGCATTTTGACCGAATTGGGTATAGAGTTCGGATCTTTTGGCTTTGTCTAAGTACATTTTCCGCTGATTTGGGGCCGCTGTTGGTTTTAAAATTTAGAAGTGCAAAGATACGAATCAAGGCCGTAAATGCGACAAAAGCTTCGCTAAGGTTTCACGGAGCCTGTGCCTGGGAACGATTAAATCCAAAAATCCACTTTCGAGCACCGATTCAGCGCTTTGAAAACCGGGTGGTAAGTCCTTTTTGATCGTTTCACGGATAACTCTTGGTCCGGCAAAACCTATTAAAGCACCCGGTTCAGCCAGGTTCAAATCCCCCAACATAGCAAAGGATGCCGTGACCCCACCTGTGGTTGGATCGGTCATCAAAGAGATGTACGGAACCCCTTCCCGGTCCGCTAACGATAGTTTGGCCGAGGTTTTGGCCATTTGCATTAAGGAAAAAGCGGCCTCCATCATTCGGGCACCCCCGGAGCGAGAAATAACCAACACAGGACAGCGGAGCGACCTGGCCTTATCCACCGCCCGGGCTATTTTTTCACCCATAACGGTCCCCATCGAGCCTCCGATAAAATCAAAATCCATGCAGGCGACAACCAAAGGAAAACCATCCAGGTTCCCCACCGCTGAACGCAAGGCATCACGAAGACCGGTTTTGGAACGGGCATCCTTGAGTCTATCGTCGTAATCCTTGGTATCCTTGAAGTTAAGCGGATTCAGTGAAATCAAATTTGCATCCAATTCCTCGTAGTGGCCCTCGTCAAAAATCAGATTAAAATACCCCTCGGATCCCAGGCGATGATGGTAATCGCACTTGGGGCAAACCGAAAGATTATCCTGCAAATCCTTGGTCAGAACCGAGGATTTACACGATGGGCATTTGAACCAAATCCCATCAGGTACCTCTCGTTTTTCGTCGGTGGTGGTGGTCACCCCGGCGGTGGATCTTTTGAACCAAGCCATCCTTAGGCAATCGTAACCGTGGGATCCAAATAAACATCCTGAACCTTGTTCAACAAGGCAATTCCCTCCGCCATAGGTCTTTGAAAGGCCTTGCGGCCCAAAATCAACCCGGAACCCCCAGCCCTTTTGTTAATAACGGCCGTAGCAACAGCTTCACTCAAATCGTCAGCACCTTTGGATTCACCCCCGGAATTAATTAAGCCGGCCCGCCCCATATAGCCATTAGCTACTTGATAACGGCAGAGGTCGATAGGGTGATCGGTGGTGAGTTGGCTATAAACCAAGGGATGGGTCTTGCCGTGCTTGGTTGCGAGATAGCCCCCGTTGTTGGTTGGTAATTTCTGTTTGATGATGTCCGCCTGGATGGTAACCCCCAAATGATTGGCCTGGGAGCTCAAATCCGTGGAGGTATGGTAATCCACCCCGTCCACTTTGAAGCCGGTATTGCGGAGGTAACACCACAAAATGGTCGCCATGCCCAAGGCGTGCGCCTCTTCGAAGGCTTCGGCAATTTCCACCAGTTGACGTCGGCTGCCTTCAGAACCAAAATAGACCGTAGCACCAACCGCCACCGCCCCCATCTCCCAGGCTTCCCGAACCGAACCAAACATGATTTGATCGTAATCGTTAGGGTACGAAAGGAATTCGTTGTGATTGATTTTGACAATGAAAGGGATTTTGTGGGCATATCGACGCGCCACCGAGCCCAGCACCCCGTAGGTGGAGGCTACGGCATTGCATCCCGATTCGATCGCCAAGCGAACGATATTTTCGGAATCGAAGTACAAAGGATTCGGAGCAAATGAGGCTCCTGCCGAATGTTCAATGCCTTGGTCAACAGGCAATATTGATAAGTAGCCGCTACCGCCCAAGCGTCCATGTGTGTACAAAGTCTGAAGGCTACGAAGAACCTGAATGGAACGATTGGATGCGGACCAGACCCTATCCACAAAATCCGGACCAGGCAGATGTAAATCCTTGGCAGCTATGGTTTTGGATTGGTGGTTCAACAGGTACTCTGCCTGGGAACCTAGAATTTGAGCGGTTTGTGACATGGAAGAAGGATGTTGAACGGCGAAGATAAGACCAAGTCGTTGGCAA
Organism: Bacteroidia bacterium; assembly: GCA_049431025.1. Classification (GTDB taxonomy): domain Bacteria; phylum Bacteroidota; class Bacteroidia; order UBA7662; family UBA7662; genus SYHX01. The sequence goes on from JBMTCP010000011.1 coordinate 29,349, forward strand.
GGGGACCTAAATTTGAGGTATGTCCAAGGCGCCAATTCCTCTTCCTGTTCAGCACGATGCCCTTTTAAAAGAAGTTTTTGGTTTGCGAACCCGGGTTTTTGTGGATGAACAAGCCGTGGATGCTGCATTGGAATTTGATGAATTCGAAGAGACATCGCAGCATTGGGCGTCCGTTTTGGATGGTCGCGTTTATGCTTGTGCCCGTTACCGAAGAACTCCCAAAGGTTACAAAATCGAAAGGATGGCTGTTGATTCCAGGTTCCGGAATCAGGGGATTGGTCGGAATCTTTTGAAAAGAATTTTGACCGAAATTCGACCGTTAGCTCTCGCTGAAAACTGCCCCATTTATTTGCATGCCCAGGTTCAAGCCTTACCCTTCTACACCAACCTGGGGTTTGTCGCCGAAGGGGATGAATTTGATGAAGCCGGGATCGCCCATTATCGTTGTCGGTACTCAGATCCGTTAGCTAACGCTTAGGCACGGCTGTAACGCACGCGCGTTCCCAATTTGCCGTGACCATGCGGCAAAAAAACACCTACATCGCTGAACGAACGGCCCGATTAGGCTTATCCTTGTTGGTTGGCGTTGTATTGGGCGCAGGGGTACCTCGCATGGAATGGGCGAGTTTCGCCATAGGGTCCCAACTATTGGCCTGGGTTTTTTCGTTGTTACTCCCCAAAATCCCCATGGGGTGGGCCTATTCCTTGCGCAATCTGGTGGGCTGGTTGGCCTGGTGGGGCTGGGTTGGCTTGCTTGCAGGGCAGCAAGTCCCTATGGTGCCCAAGGCACACAACTCGGCTCCATCCACATCCTCTGGCAGCTGCCTTCAAGGGGGCTTGGTACTGGCTCGCATCTATCGTCGGGAATCGGCTTACCGCTACCGGGTTCAAATTGAATACGATCTGGAGATGGGTCCTGAGAGGGCCACCGTGCACTTGGAACCGGTTCGACACGGAGCGATCTTGGTTTTTTCAAAAAACGATTCCAACCTTGTACGGGATTTTCTACCCAAAGTCGGGGATTTTTGGCTGATTGAACAGAGCAGGGTCGGAACCGTGCCCGGTCCGCGTTTTTTCGGAGATCCTGATTTGCGCTCGTACTACCGAAGTCAAGGGATAGAACGTCAAATCACGTTGGGATCGCAATCTTGGGGGCAACCCTGGAAATGCCCAACAGAAGGCTTACCCGCACACCCCAGAGACCCTTGGGACCGAATGGCCTTGTTTTTTGCGAAAGCCCAGGAAAATCTGGCCTTGAGCATGGATGCCAAAATTCGTGATCCTGTAGGAAGGGGATTAGCCCAAGCCTTGCTTTTGGGGTGGAAGGCCGGTTTGGACCCGACCACCAAAACGGCCTTTCAGCAATCAGGGACGATCCATCTCTTGGCGGTATCGGGCATGCATGTTCTGTTTATTCATGGATGGGTTCTCCTGGTCCTGGGTTGGTTATACAGACGGATAAGCCTGCAGCGTAAGGTTTCCATGCCCCCACCGCTGTTCAGGTTTTTGGGGACCTCCTTACCGGTTTTGATGTACTGTTGGTTGACCGGCGGTGCCAGTTCGGCATGGAGAGCTGGCTTGGTCTTGGTCTGGATGGAGGGTAACCGTGCCAAGGCCGGCAGTCACCACGGGGGATTGGCCTTGTTTCAAGCCGCTGCTTGTATGTTAGCCTTGGATGCCGATGCCTGGTTAGACCCCGGGTTTGTTTTGAGTTTTGGAGCGGTGGTGGGTTTGCAATGGCTTTACCAACCCCTTGCCAAGCGGCTGTTCCCCTCGGATACCAAAACCTTGGTGGTTAAAGTTATTTTGAATGGATTATTAACCATTTGTGCACAGGTTGTTACTTCTCCCATAACGCTGTATTACTTTAAGCAATTTCCCGCCTACTTTCTACCCGCCAACCTGCTGGTCGTTCCCTTATCGGGCCCATTGCTTCTTTTTGCCTTGGGATGGTCCTTGACCGGTAACCTTCCGTATGGGGGCTCTTTGATGAACGGACTAGGAAGGTTGCTGTTTGGTTTTACCCACTCGGTAACGAACTTTTGGGGAGGCCTGCCCGGCGCCGTTTGGCAGCTTCCGGATTTTGATGGAAACGACTCGGCATGGATGGGTGGTTTAATTCTACTCTTCATGGTTGGCCTTCAGGTTCAAACAAAAAACCTAATCCGTTGGCTAAGTCATGCTGCCCTAATCGTGGTCTTGAGTTGGCAAGTTTCCTGCCAATACCGGCAGTGGACCAGGGAGGCCCGTATGGTTTGGACCTATCAACCCATGGGTGCAGCCTGGGGCCTTTGGAGCAGGCAAGGCCAAGGGGTCACGGCTTGGATCAACGCCGATAGCGATCAAAAACAGAGTTACTTGCGCAGGATTGGGCCCTACGGCATTAACCGACTCTGGGCGAATTCCTCGTTGGAAGGAAGTGGACTACGTTCTTGGAAGAACCCGCCTTCGTTGGTTGTTCAATTGGGTAGCCTGGAACCCTTCTTGTGGGTCAACCCCAAGGAAGAATCGTTGCATCAAACCCTCTTGGTTCAAGGCAAAGTGCACGTCAACCTTTTGCAAAAAGTTGACCTCCTAATCCTTCATCAAGGCGCCCGGGCTAATTGGACTCCAAAAACGCAACCAGGCTGCCTCGTATTAAGCGGCTATTCCAACAGGAGTGACTTCGCCGAGACCTTAAAGAGATGCCACCAAGAAGGTATTCCTTCGTATGATTTGCGCCTACACCCCCCACCTTAGCCTAGATTTGCCTTCATGATTGATTTCTCTATCAGAGACCGCGTTGCCTTCATCACCTTGAACCGCCCGGACAAGAAAAACGCTTTAAATCCAGCGATGGTTCAGGCCCTTAACCAAGCGGTTGAGACCGCCATGCAAGACGAAACCGTACGTGCACTGGTCTTGAAAGCGAACGGCAATGTTTTTAGCGCAGGAGCGGATTTGGAATCCCTTCAGGCCATGCAGACGTGGAGCGAGGATGAACAAAGGCAAGACTCACAACGCCTAGCCCAACTTTACCACCGTTTGTACAGTGGCCCCAAACCGGTCATTGCCCAAGTTCAAGGCCATGCACTGGCCGGGGGTTGCGGCTTGATTTCGGTTTGCGATTGGGTATTTACCGTACCGGAGGCCCAATTCGCCTATACCGAAGCGGCCATCGGTTTTGTACCCGCCATGGTTTCGGTTTACCTCTGCCGAAAAATTGGCGAAGGGCATGCCCGCCCCCTATTGCTCAATGCAGCCCGCATCACAGCAAAACAAGCTATGGAATTTGGTTTGGTGTTTCGGGTCGTGGAGCACAACGATCTGGAAGAAACGGTGAGCGAATTTGTTCAAAAATTGATTGAATTGAATTCAGGTAACTCCTTGGAATTAACAAAGAAACTTCTTGCAAAAAATGCTGGTTTGTCCGTCGAGGCGGCATTACAAAATGCCATCGATATCAACGTGGAAGCCCGCCAAAGCGAGCCTTGTCGAAACGGGGTGAAGGCCTTTTTGAGCAAAGAAACCTTGCGCTGGTAACCCCTATCTTTGCGGGCGTTTAGACATTGTCTAAACAATTACAAATACGCCTTGTTAATCTTTCATGGCCAACGAAAATCCTAACGACGATACACTGCTCACCCGATGGGCCGAGGACGATTACGCCTTTGGCTTTGTGAGCAATATTGAACAAGACATTGACCCCAAAGGCCTGAACGCTGACGTCGTCCGGCTCATATCGGCCCGTAAAAACGAACCGGATTGGTTGTTGGAATGGCGTCTCAAAGCCTTTGAACATTGGCAAAACATGCCCGTTCCGGAATGGGCCCATTTGGAAATACCTCCCTTGGACTTTCAGGATATTTCGTATTACGCCGCGCCCAAAGCCACCAAAAAACTGGAGTCTTTGGATGAATTGGACCCTGAAATCAAAGCAACCTACGATAAATTAGGAATACCGCTCGAAGAACAGTTGATCCTGGCCGGAGTTGCGGTGGATGCTGTTTTGGATTCGGTTTCGGTGGTCACCACGTACAAAGCCCGATTAGCCGAACAAGGAATTATTTTTTGTTCCTTTAGTGAAGCGGTCCAGGAACACCCCGAATTGGTTCGTCGCTCCCTGGGGAAAGTGGTTCCTTACACCGATAATTTTTACGCCGCCCTTAACTCTGCCGTTTTTTCGGACGGTTCCTTCGTTTACATTCCCAAAGGTGTTCGTTGTCCCATGGAATTGAGCACGTATTTTCGGATTAACGCAGCCGGTACCGGACAATTTGAGCGAACCCTCATCGTAGCCGAGGAGGGCGCTTATGTTTCCTACCTCGAAGGATGTACGGCCCCCAAAAGAGACGAAAATCAATTGCATGCCGCGGTCGTCGAATTGGTAGCCATGGACGACGCTGAAATCCGATACGCCACCGTCCAAAACTGGTATCCCGGTGACGCCCAAGGCGTTGGCGGTATCTACAACTTTGTAACCAAACGAGGGGTTTGTCGGGGTCGTCGTTCCAAGATTTCCTGGACTCAGGTGGAAACGGGCTCCGCGATAACCTGGAAATATCCCAGTGTGGTTCTTCAAGGCGATGATAGCACCGGGGAATTTTACTCGGTGGCTTTGGCTGCGAGGGCACAGCAAGCCGACACAGGAACCAAGATGATTCATATTGGCCGTAACACGACCAGCCGCATTGTGAGCAAGGGCATTAGTGCCGGCAGGGGCCAGAACGCCTACCGTGGTTTGGTGAAAGTCCGCGAAGGCGCCGTGAATGCAAGGAACTATTCCCAATGCGATTCCTTGTTGATGGGAGATCGCTGCGGTGCCCATACCTACCCCTATTTTGAAATCAACTGTCCGGATGCCCAGGTCGAGCACGAAGCAACGACCTCCAAAATCGAGGAGGATCTTTTGTACTACTGCCAACAGCGCGGATTGCCAACCGAAGAAGCCATTGCGCTCATTGTTAACGGATACGCCAAGGAAGTTTTGGATAAACTTCCCATGGAATTTGCGGTGGAAGCCAGAAAACTTCTGGCCATTTCTCTCGAAGGCAGTGTTGGATAACCCTAACTAAAACTGGCATGACCCCCCCTAATTCACCACTTCTTCAAATCAGAAACCTTTACGCTTCGGTTCAGGATCGCTTGATCCTTCAAGGCTTGAACCTGGATATACCCTATGGAGAAGTTCACGCCATTATGGGGCCCAACGGTTCAGGAAAATCTACCCTCTCCCATGTTCTAGCCGGAAGACCCGGCTACGATATCCAAGGCGAAGTTTGGATGGATGGCAAAGATTTGCTGGCCTTGGAGCCCGAAGAAAGGGCTTGGCTCGGTGTCTTTTTGGCCTTTCAATACCCCGTCGAAATCCCCGGGGTGAGCAATACCAATTTTATGCGTTCTGCCGTCAACAAAGTTCGCAGCGAACGGGGCTTGGCTCCGTTGGAAGCCAGCGACTTTTTGAAGCACCTTCGGGAAAAGGCCGCCTTGGTCCAATTGGATCCGTCGTATTTGTCCCGTCCTGTGAATCTGGGATTTTCAGGAGGCGAAAAAAAACGCAACGAAATTTTTCAATTGGCCATGCTTGAACCTCGTTTGGCCATTTTGGACGAAACCGATTCCGGCCTGGATATTGATGCCTTGCGTATTGTTGCCGAAGGGGTGAACAGTCTCCGTAGCAACCAAAATAGTTTTTTGGTCATTACCCACTACCAAAGGCTCTTGGACTACATTAAACCCGATGTGGTGCACGTCTTGATGGATGGTCGTATCGTGCGAAGCGGAGACTATACCTTGGCTTTGGAATTGGAATCCAAGGGGTACGACTGGTTGAGGAACGAAGTGAAATCCAACGCATGAGCGGGGAGGAATTTCGCCGATTGGGTGGATGGCCGGGTTCGGAAGTGGAGGCCTGGAAATACACCTCCTTGGACCAATGGTTAGGCCCACTGGATAGGGTCGTTCAAGAAAGTTCCCGCAAGGTAAACCTAAACTTTAGCAACAGGTCATGGCCGTCCCAAGGCTTGACAATTAACGATATAACACTGCAAGACGAAGCCGGGATCGATGCATACACGGCAGCCGCACAGGCCCTGCATCGGGGTGGCGTTTCAATTCAAGTTCCGGCCGGATACCAAGGCCATGAACCGGTGGTCTTGTCTTTGGTGGGTGATATGGCCCCCGGTTTGCACGGTATAAACGACCGCATTCACGTTGGAGCTGGTGCTCGGTTACGCATCCTCCAAGAAATTCACCCAACCTTCGAAGGCTCGTTGGAGACGAAGTCCAAACCCCTTGCTCTTGCTGCGCTGTTGAATCTTCGCATGAGCATGGACGAGGGCGCTGAAGTGGAAATTATACGATGGATTCGTTCCAAGGAAGCCACCGGTATTTTATGCCAAACCCAAATTGAACAAGCCCAGGGATCCAAGGTCCATGTGTATACCTTGGCTCAGGGTAGCGGACTCATCCGTCATCAGATTCTAGCCCATCAACACGGGGATGACGCCTACACCGGCCTTTACGGTTTGACTTTCGCAACCCAAGGAGGGCATGCCGATCAGTACAGCCGAATTAGGCACCATGCTCTTCGTGGTCAAAGCCATCAACATTACAAAGCCGTTGCTGCTCCTGCCTCGTCCACCGTCTTTAATGGCGTTCTGCGGGTTGAACTCGACGCTCAAGAAACCAATGCCTTCCAAAAAAGCAGCAACCTCATGTTGGATATTCCCGGCAGTGGTTTGCCTAGCGGGAAAGTCCACGCCAAACCAGAATTACAAATCCTGGCCGATAATGTCCGCTGTTCCCACGGGGCAACCATGGGTAAATTGCAGGAGGATGCGGTGTTTTATTTGAGAAGCCGCGGAGTCCAAGATGACGAAGCAAGGCGCATTCTCACCTTAGCTTTTGCGATGGAAATTGTGGACATGGTTCCGGATGAGTCGTTTCGATTGCAAATGCAGGCGGAATTGGAGGCTATGCCAACCCTTTAAACCCCATGAGCCTAACCGACCCTGCCATGAAGGAACCAAGTTGGCGAAAGGACTTTCCGTCCTTGGCCCTGGAGGTACATGCTAAGCCTCTGGTGTACCTGGATAACGCCGCAAGCACCTTCAAACCAACCGCGGTTTTGGATGCTGAGAGAAATTTCTACACCCAAAAATACGCAAACGTCCACCGAGGGGTCCATTACCTTAGCCAGGAGGCTACTCGTTGTTACGAAGAAGCCCGTGGGAAAGTTGCCGCCTTTGTCGGCGCAAATTCCCCTGATAACATCGTTTTTACCAAGGGTTGTACCGAGGCCATCAACCTGGTGGCTCAATCCTGGGGGCGCCGCCTCCAACCAGGGGATGAGGTCTTGGTCACCGCCATGGAGCACCATGCCAACCTGGTGCCTTGGCAAATGATCTGCGCTCAGCAGGGAGCCGTGTTACGAATTGTGCCCATTGACCAAACAGGGCAATTGGATTTAGAGGCCTTGGGGCAGATGCTGGGTCCTCGCTCCAAAATGCTGGCCTTTTGTTGGATTAGTAATATTTTGGGGACACATAACCCCGTTTCGACCTTGGTGTCCATGGCCAAATCCGTGGGCTGTACCGTTTTGGTGGATGCAGCGCAAGCAGTTGCCCATGGCCCAATTCGGGTAGAGGAATTGGGCGTGGATTTTCTCTGTTTTTCGTCACACAAAATGTACGGTCCCACAGGAATCGGGGTTTTGTACGGACGCAGCGAAATCTTGCAAAGTATGCCACCCTGGCAAGGGGGTGGAGATATGATACGGGATGTTGATTATCACGTCACCAGTTACGCGGAGCCTCCCTTACGCTTTGAAGCCGGCACCCCTCCGATTGCGCAGGCCATTTCCCTGGGAGCGGCCATCGATTACCTGGCTTCTCTCGGTTGGGATAGGGTGATGGAATACGAGAATAACCTATATCAACATCTTCAATCGGTTTTGGACCGCATCCCCGGTTTACGCAAAATTGGCGAGGCCGAGGCCCGTTCTTCGGTACAAAGCTTTCTTTTGGGAGATGCCCATCCCTACGATGTAGGCCTACTTTTGGACAGCATGGGCGTTGCGGTGAGGACAGGGCATCATTGCGGACAACCTTTGATGAAGCGATGGAATTTACCCGGAACGGTTAGGGCCTCCGTATGTTTTTATAACACCGTCAACGAACTGGATTACCTGGGCGAATCCTTGCTCAAAACCCAACGTATGCTTGGCCATGGAAACTAAGATCCCTCCCTCCCCTTCTGTACTTCAGGAACAATTGGCCGCCGATTTTACCCTTTTGGAAAATTGGGAAGACCGATACCAATACCTTCTGGAGTTAGCCAAAGAATGCCCCCCTTTGGATGAAGCCTTCAAGAACGACGCCCTCCTCATCAAAGGCTGCCAATCCAAAGTTTGGCTCAGAGCAACCTCCTTACCCGATGGCCGTTTGCAATTTGCAGCGGACTCGGATGCCCTCTTGGTCAAAGGCATTATGACCTTGTTGCTTAAGGTTTTTCAGCACCAAAAACCCAGCGATATTCTGGAAACGACCTTTGACTTGCATCAAAAAACCGGATTGCAACACCATTTATCGCCCAACCGTGCCAACGGATTAGCCGGAATGTTGGATCGTATCCGACAATTGGCGCTGTTGTACCGTCCTGCTGAAACAAGCCCGGTATCCCCTGCGATCGCGGTCCAGGAGCCTCTGCCGGTCAACGTGGAAGCCGCCAAGGAACCTACGTTTGTGGAGACTCAAGATGCTGTTCTCAACATTATACGCACCATTTACGACCCTGAAATTCCCGTGAATATTTATGACTTGGGTTTGATCTATGGGGTTGAAGTCCGCAACGGAGGGGTGGTCCATGTCACCATGACCCTGACCTCGCCTTCCTGTCCGGTAGCCGGTACCCTACCCGGTGAAGTGGCAGACAAAATCAGGGGGGTTCATGGGGTCAGCGATGTTCACGTGGATTTGACTTTTGACCCCCCGTGGTCCCAGGATCTGATGAGTGAAGAAGCGAAATTGGAATTGGGTTTTTTGTAAGGCCTTGGCTCAAGTCCTTGGTCCTGAACTTCGCTTCTTGTTCCTTGCTACCCGGCTATTCTTGGCGATTGGCCAGATATTGAGCGTATGCTCTCAAGAAAAGGGCTGCTTCGGATGAACCCACCGAAAGCGAAGCCAGCAAATCCATGGCCTCGTTGAGCAATTGTTGTTGGTATTGCCAAACAAGGTCTTGAAGACCCAAACCGTTGTAAAGGCGAATCACCTTATCCACTTCGTTATCCAAGGCTTGGGTACCCTGGACTTTTTCTTTACCCCAAACCGCGATACGCTCAAAAGCAAGATTCAATTGCTCCCTTTGCTCCGGACTTGCGATTTTCTCGGCCATCACCCTCAAAAAACTGTGTTTGCACGCCTTGATATCCCCAGCCATTTGCTTGCCAAAACGGTCCGGATCGGCGTAAACATCCAACCAATCATCTTGAACCTGGAACGCCAAACCTACCAAATAACCCACGCGGAACAACCCGGCGGCATCACCATCCGAGGCACCGCCCACAAGGGCTCCCAATTTGAGGGACGAACCCAAAAGCACCGCGGTCTTGAGACCAATCATTTCCCGGTATTCCTCAAGACTTACCTGGGTTCGTTTTTGAAAATCCATGTCCTGTTGTTGACCACGACAAACCTGCATGGCTACCCGGTTAAATTCGTCCAGCAAAGAGGGAAGAACGGAAGCCCTGGCCTTCGAAAGTTGGGTGTAGGCTTCAATCATCAACGCATCCCCGGATAGAATGGCCGCATCAACGCCAAACCGTTCATGCACCGTAGCCTGGCCCCTGCGCAATGGCGATTGATCCATAACATCGTCATGCAGCAAGGTGAAATTATGAAAAATCTCAACCGCCATGGCCTGAGGCAAAGCCTGCATCGGATCATTACCGGTCATACCGCAGGCCGTAAGGCAGAGTACGGGGCGCAGTCGTTTGCCACCCAATCCCAAAAAATAATCCATCGGCTCGTACAAGCCTTGGGGTTCAGCGGTCTTCCAACCCAAGGCCCTTAGCCCCTCATCAACCGCTTTTTGGTAAAGGAGGACGGTGGGGGTCCATGATGGGTCTTGGCCTTTGGGCACTGCTCCCAAACCACCGACCTCGTTGGCGGAATGGAGCAATCGTTGGGATGAAAAACTCATAACAAATTATTATTTAAACTTTTCGTTTCTTCCCTCGTCGACGGGGACCAATTCCAAACGACGGAGGCGCAAATCCAATTTGGCAATACGAACGGTCATGCGTTGGCCAGGAGTGATGCGACGCAATCCGCTTCGACCCACCAAAGCCAATTCTTCTTCGTCGTAAAAATACCGATCATCATCCAACGCAGTCATCGGCAGAAGGCCATCGCATCGGTTATAGTCGAGGGTAACCCAAGCACCCTGGTCCCCTACCGAGGTCACCGAACCCTCCCATTCCTCGTTGGGTCTAACACTGAGCATTTGCAATTGCTTGAAACGAACAGCGGCCCGTTCCGCCATTGCTGCATTTCTTTCCTTCTCACTATCGTGGCGACAAATTCGCTCCAGCTCTGCCTCCGGATACTTGAATCCCGATCCGGAACCATCCAGATGGGCCAGCAAACGATGCACCAGTAAATCCGGATAACGACGAATCGGCGAAGTAAAGTGGGTATAGTGAGCAAAAGCCAATCCATAATGCCCAATATTTCGAGTGGTATAAATTGCTTTAGCCATGGAACGTATAGCCAAATTTTGCATAATGGCAGCTTCGGGTTTACCCTCCGACTCTTGAATTAAACGATTGAGGGAAGCGGCTACCTGGCTCTTGCTTCGAATAGCCAACGAATAACCAAACAAGTCGGCCCATGAGGCTAGCTTGGCTAAGCGCTCCGGATCCGGGTAATCGTGAACCCGGTAAACCGAGGCAGGAATTAAACCTTGTTGCACCGCATCGCTCAATTTGCGAGCCACCGCTTGGTTAGCCAAAAGCATCCACTCTTCAATCAACCCATGGGTCGCAATCTTTTCTTTGGGTGCAGCAGCCAAAGGAAAACCGTTTTGGTCCAAGGTAAAGCGTATTTCTTCGGTTTCAAAGCCAATGGCCCCTCCCTCAAAACGTCGCTGGCGTAAGGCCAAGGCGATCGTATTTAAGGCCTGCAATTCCGTGAACCTATCGCCATTCGCTTGATCCAATTGGATTTGGGCTTCTTGGTAGGTCAGGCGTCGGTTGGACCGAATGCAGGTTCTCCCAATCCATGTATCCAAAACCTGACCCTCCTGGTTAATCTGAAATACAGCGGAATAACACAATTTATCTTCGTCGGGACGAAGCGAGCAAACTAAGTTGGATAAATGCTCGGGCAGCATGGGAAGGACCTGATGGACCATATAAACGGAGGTCGCTCGGGATGAGGCATCCCGGTCCAAGGCGGTATTCCTACGGACATAATACGAAACATCGGCAATATGAACACCGACTTCCCATCGTCCTTCCCCCAAGGAAACCACGGAAAGGGCGTCGTCAAAATCTTTGGCATCTTCGGGGTCGATCGTCAAGGTGGGAACCCCACGAAAATCCCTGCGATGCACTAAATCTTCGGGCCTGACCCCTACCGAAATACCGGCGGCCTCTTCCAAAGTATCGACCCCAAAATGTAAGTCAAATCCAAATTCAACGCCAATCGCGGCCATTTCCGTGCTGTGTTCCCCGGGTTTACCCAGCCATTCTTGCCATTGAAGGCGGGGTGCCGATCGATCCTCCGGCCAATCCACCCAGGTCGCAACCGCTTTGAAACCCTCGGTCCTGACCTGTTCCTCGGGAATCAACAATTCAAACCAGAGCTTGTTACCCTTGAGGTCAGGATCCAGGTACCAAGCCGAACCCTTGCGTCGAACCAGACCGACATAGGTTTGACGTCCTCTTTCCAGAATCTCCACCACCGCCGCTTTGGGTCGGGCCGATGAAGTGCTTTGAGCGCGTTGGTTACGTCCCCTGAATCTTCCGTTAAAGCTATTTAATAACACAATACGGACCAAGTCCCCGTGCAGCGCTCTGCGTTGATGTTCCGCCGGCACCGCCCAATCTTCATCACTGTCCAAAGAACGAGCAAAGGCCAAACCCCCGTGGGTGAATTCAATACGGGCCAATCGACCATCGACTTGCATTGATTCTTGCGCAGTTTTGAGTTGGTAAGTATGGTTGGGTCCTTTGACCAGGACTTTTTTGGAACATAATTTATCCAAGGCCTGCCCCAACAACGAAAGATCCAAAGGATCCCGCATGCCCAAGGCTTGGGCTACCTGAACTTCCGTCACGGGGCTTTGAGCGGAATTCTTTCGAAACCAGCCCAAAACTTTATCTGAGATTTGGTTGATTTGTTGACGAAGGGTAAGGCGTTTAGTGGACTTGGACACGGGGTATAGCTTGGATTAATCGTTGGGTATAAAGGGCTTGGGGCTGGCTCATTAGGGTAGCGGTCTCCCCGTATTCGCAGACCGAACCTTCCTGCAAAACCAAAAGGCGATGACAAAGATGAGCTGCCACTGACAAATCATGGGTAATAAAAATCATGGAGAACCCTAGCTCGGCTTGGAGGGTTTTCAAAAGATCCAAAATTTCGGCTTGAACCTCTCCATCCAAAGCAGCAATCGATTCATCGCAAATTAAAACGCGGGGCTGCATGCTCAAAGCCCTTGCCAAGACCAAACGCTGGCGCTGGCCCCCGGAAAAAGCTGATGGCCGTCGATGAAGGACCTGTTCCGGATCCATGCGAACCTTGCGTAACCAAACCGATGCCTGGGCGAGCTTTTGGTCCTCGGACCAGGCAGGATTACGTTGGCGCAAAGCAAGTCCTAACATTTTTTGAACCGAATGGGCTGGGTTCAAGCTGCTGTAGGGGTCCTGAAAAACCATTTGGATAGCCAATCGCACGGAAGCATCCCGTGTATATCGCCCATCTTGCCAAAGTTCCTGGTCGAGGTATCGCAATTCACCTCCGGTAGGCTCCAACAAACCGGCCACGATACGAGCCAAACTGCTTTTGCCGGAACCCGATCCACCCACCAAGCCCAGGGTTTCACCAGCTTGGAGCGTAAAGGAAACGTGGTTTAGCGCCTTAATTCCGGAGGGCGTCGTCCAGGACAAGGATCTGGCCTCCAATACCGGCCTAGAAGGCTCTTCGCTCCTGGCAGGGGACTTGGGGATTCCGTGGGGTTTGGCCCCCAACAAAGCCGAGAAACGAGGATAATTACCCGAAACCCAAACATCAGGACAAGGACCTGATTCCACCAAGCTTCCGTGTTGCATGAGAGCCGCACGCTGTACCAGTCCGCTCATCAGAGGCAAATCATGGCTAATAAACCAAAGGCTCAGGGAACGACGGCTCCGAAGTTCCTTTAACAATTGAACCAAACTAGCTTGTACCTCCACATCCAAGGCGGTGGTCGGTTCATCGGCAATCAGGAGCGAAGGGTTACCGGACAAGGCCATGGCAATCATCAAGCGCTGACGCTGACCCCCACTCAATTGATGGGGGTATGATTGGAATATTCGGGAGGTATCGCGAAGCTGCACTTCTTCCAAAGCTTCCTGCATAGCCTTGAGCCTGGCGGTTGTTGGAAGGTGGGGATGGTATAAGCGATAACATTCTTCCAATTGATCACCGCAACGCATGACCGGATTGAGAGCCGTTAAGGGCTCTTGAAAAATCATGGCCATGGATCTGCCTCGCAACGTGCGGTAGGCTTCATCGCTACAAGTCAAGAGATCCACCGGTTCCTGTCCGGTCGATGGCCACCAAAGGAATCTCCTAGCCTGAACACGCCATTGCGTTCGATCCAACAAACCCATTACCGCCAAGGCCGTTAAAGATTTTCCAGAACCGGATTCCCCGGCCAAACCCACCGCATCCCCACGTTCCAGGCCCCAATCCAATTCACGGACCAAATCAGGTCCATGAAGGGTACCCAAACAAAGACCTTGGATTTCCAGGAGTTTATTTTGAATCAAAGGCGCCTCAGCCATCGCCTTTCTCAATTCTTGACCAACCAATACGAACGGCTTTGAGAACCGATCCGAAGCACGATGGCTACATCGTGGGTCCCGACAGGCTCCAAATCGGCCAGGTAGGTGTACCCACGTGCCGGATCCAAGAATTGCCCCCCTATCCATCCTCGACGACCGGGCCTCAAATCCCGAAGCAAGCGTAGGCCCAAGAGGCGATTGGATGAAGCTTGGCTCTCGGGAGGACAAAAATCGCAAAGACTGCCGGCGTTGTAGGGGGATCCCTCAGGAAAGCCCGAAACCTCTGCAGCCAAGGCCCCTGTGCTATCCATAACAAATTTTAAATCCATCAACGCCCTGTTGTCCCTGCTGTCCTTGAGCCGGTACGTACCCTGAGGCACCTCCTGAACAAAGGCAGGTAAGCGGTTCGCGGTGGAAAAAGCGGATTCCAAGGGACGAGTGGAGGGCTGTGGCTCCGAACAAGAAGCCAAGACAAATAACAAGAGAAGAACTAAGGCTTTGGGCAAACGAGCGGCTTCAATAATTCGACGGAAAAGAGCCGCCGTAAGCAAAGCATCCCCCAAGGCGCGATGCCGACCCACAGTGGGAATACCCAAACCGCGGCAAAGCTTACCCAGGGAGTACGAAGGCTGTTCCGGCAAAAAATGACGCGCCAAGGCCTGGGTACAGAGCAACGAACGTTGAAATGTTCGGCCTGCCAATCCCATTTCATAACACAAGTAACGGTAATCAAAGGCGACCGGATGACCAACAATCCACGCGTCTTGACAAAAGTCCTCTATTTCGTCGGCCTTTTCGGCAAAAGCAGGGGCGCGACGCACCATGGACGAATTAATTCCGGTCAGGTCAGCCACAAAGGGCGGGATTTCGCGTTCCGGATTAAACAGCGACTCCCATCTTCGTTCTGAACCATCCGACTCCAAACGCACCATGCCCAATTCCATCATGCGTTCGGGTGGGAAATTTCCTCCGGTGGCCTCAACGTCCAAAACAACAAAGGCCGGCGCAGTCTCCAGCAGACCTGGAAATTCATCGGGATGAAGCGTCGCAGGGGGCCTTGCAGCGCGGGGTCGGTGAGCGGCCAATGGGTGAATCAGAAGGGCATATCATCCCCACCCTGTACCGAATAATCCGGTTCAGAGGGCAAGGGGCGAACAGGTGCTCCACCACCCATTCCGGCCGCTGGGGCATGCGGTGGTGGCATGGCCGGACCACCGGCACCGGCAGCTGCTACTTTCCAAGCTCGGATATCGGTGTACCAACGACCGTTGTATTCCCGGCTTTCTACCTCGATGGAGGCGGTAATTTCTGAACCTGTCTGCAACGGAAACTGATCAATTTTGTCACCCCACAAACTCATGCACACCTTGCGTGGGTATTGACCTTTGGTTTCCAGGATAAATTCCTGTTTGCGCCAGCTGTTCCCGCTTCTTCCTGTACCGGTGACTTCAGGCAGCATTTGGATGATTTGACCGGTTATTTCCATAACAATTTCAATTTAGGCCCGTCGAAGATGCTCAAGAAGGGGGTTAACAGCTTCCGATATCTGCCACGGTTAAGGACAAAAATACGGGGCAAGTGCTTGGCCAAGCATGAAGCCCAGGGGCGTTTATCCACATTCGACAGCAAGACCGCGTATTTTTGGCCTTTATGGCGATACAATTCACCTCCTGGGGCGCGGCGCGGCAAGTTACCGGGAGTATGCATCTTCTGGAATTGCAGGATGGTTTTCGAATCTTGGTGGATTGTGGCTTGGAAATGGGCACCCGATCGCAGGATCCTCCGTTTGGATTTGAACCCTCCTCCATTAACCTGGTCATTCTGACCCATGCCCACATGGATCACTGCGGAAGACTTCCCGAATTGGTCCGCGAAGGCTACTCAGGCGAAATTCTATGTACCGAACCCACCATGGAATTGAGTGCTTTGTTGTTGAGGGACAGCGCCCATCTTCAGGCGAAACGTATGGCCGGCGATCATCATGGACGCGCCAAAGGTCGCAAAAAAGGTGACCAAGCCTTCAAAAAACTGGCCCACCGTCTGGGACAGGATGCTGAACATTGCCTTCGCCGTTTCCACCCCCTGCGTCCCAACAAAAGCTACCGGATACGCGAAAACCTCCGCTTAAAAATGATTCCCTGTTCGCATCTGCTGGGTGCCGTTTCGGTTTATTTGGAAGTTGAGGACCAAGGGCGTTGGATTCGCTTTGGATGGAGTGGAGATTTGGGCCGTTCAGGATACCCCGGACTACCGGACCCGGAACCCTTTCCGGAAGTGGACTATTTGGTCTGCGAAAGCACCTACGGAGGGGTTCTGCACCAGGAAACCCGCCCGGCCAGCGAAGTGGTTTTGGCCATGATTCGGGACGCCTTGAGCCAGGAGGGAGGCAAACTCCTGGTTCCGGCCTTTTCGGTAGGCCGTACACAGGCTTTTTTGTTGGTGCTTCAGCAACTTTTTGAAAACGGGCTCTTGCCTGATGATGTGCCGGTTTTTGTGGATTCGCCCATGGCCATCCAAAGTACCGAGGTCTATCGTCAAATGGAAGACTGGTTAAGCCGTGAGGCCCAAAACATGATCAAAATGTACGGGGATGTCTTTTCGTTTGAGCGCTTACGCTTTGTTCAGAGCATAGGGCAAAGCCGCAAAATTGCCTCCGATTATAAACCATCCATTTTGGTTTCCGCTTCAGGAATGCTGGACGGGGGACGCATCCATACCCACCTCAAAGAGCAATTGCAAAATTCCAAGGCTTGTGTTCTCTTCATTGGCTACCTGGCCGAAGGTAGTTTGGGCCGCCAATTAGCGGATGGAGCCAGCCATGTTACCGTCGATGGACGAAGTGTTATGGTTAGAGCCAAATTGTGTTATACCGATATTTTCAGCGGTCATGCTGATCACCGTGGTCTGATGAATTTTGCAACACGAACTTCTTCGCAAGTGTTAAAACAAATCTTTTTGGTCCACGGCGAAATCGACCGCATGGAAGCCCTGGCCAGCGACTTGGTGGCCCAAGGCTACCGGGTGGAACTCCCACAGCGGGGTCAAACCTACGTTCTTGCTTAATTTTGAACCACACCAACGGTCATGAAAACCCCTTCGATTTGTCGTCATCTTCTGTTTTGGATTGCCCTTGGCAGCCTTGGAATGCACTCCTGCAATTCCTCCAATGACTCGACTTCCCAAGGTACTCCTTTGCCCATCTTGGGGCCCATGCAAATCATTCCTAACGAAAAGGGAGGTCAAGACACCGTTTTTATGAAACTTCCTGAGTTGGCCCTCGAAGACCAAGATGGTTTGGCCTTCCACAGCGATAGCCTTCAAGGTCAGATCCGTATCGTGGATTTTTTCTTTGCATCCTGTCCTGGAATTTGCATCGACATGAGTGCCAACATGGCCAGAATTCTGGCGAACCAAGAAGCCAAGGCTGCCCAAAACCCCCAAAGTATCCAAAGCCCTGGACTGCGCTTGGTATCCTACACCATCGATCCTCAAAGGGATACCCGCGATGTTTTATCAATGTATGCCCAAAAACACGGCGTAGCTAAAGGCAACCGAAACTGGCTTTTTTTGAGGGGTGATGAAGCCCAAATCCACGCCTTGGCAGAACAGTATTATTTGCTGAGTGCCGGTGCGGATTCCACTGCGCCGGGAGGCTTTTTGCATTCAGGACAGTTCCTCCTTTTGGATACCCGCGGCCGAATTCGGGGTTTGTACGACGGTACATCACCCGCCGAATGCGCGGTGTTGGAAAAGGATTTGGAAAAGCTGCGGCTGGAAAAGCCTTAACCTTTAGTGACCTAGGTCTTGTAAGCCTCCAAACCGGTAGCCAGGCATTCCATAGCGCGGACCAAGCTGCTTTGGTCCAAAACATACGCCAAACGAACTTCTTGTTTTCCCAATCCGGGGGTGGCGTAAAATCCGGTAGCCGGTGCCATCATCACGGTGGCTCCTTCGTGCCGATGATGCTCCAGCATCCACTGACAAAATGCATCGCTGTCGTCAATAGGAAGGCGGGCGACCGCATAAAAAGCCCCACCGGGCAAGGGGCACTGAACCCCGGGCATAGCGTTCAAGGCTTGGACCATGGTATTGCGTCGGGCCACGTACTCAGCGCGAACCGCATCAAAGTAATCCCGGCCTGTATGAATCATGGCCGAAAGGGCTCCGGTTTGATCCAAGGTTGGTGGACTCAAACGCGCCTGGGCGTATTTGAGAACGGTCTCCATCAATTGGCGGTTTCGGGTAATGAGGGCTCCAATGCGGGCACCGCAGGCCGAATACATTTTGGAGGTGCTTTCGACCACCACGGCATGCTCCTCCAGGCCTTCCAAACAAAGAATGGAATCGTGTTCCAACCCATCGTAAACAAATTCCCTGTAAACCTCATCCGCAATCAAAAACAAATCGTGGGCCTTGGCCAAAGCAGCCAAAGCTGCCAATTCCTGGCGGGTATACAAGGTACCCGTAGGGTTGTTAGGGTTACAAATCATGATGGCCCGAGTTCGGGGGCCTATTGCAGAAGCTAAATCTTCGACCGCAGGCAGGGCGAAATTTTCTTCAATCAGGGTTGTGAAAGGACGCAATACGACCCCACCCATAGCTGCAAATCCATTGTAATTGGCATAAAACGGTTCGGGAATTAGAATTTCATCCCCGGGATCAAAGCAGGCCATCATCGCCATGATTAAAGCCTCCGACCCTCCCGTACTAATCAAAATATCCTCGGAGGTGAGGCCATACCCTTTGATGTTAAGCTGTTCGGCGTAGGCCTGTCGGTACGAAGCCAAGCCGGCGGAATGGGAATACGCGAGGACTTTCTCTCGATAACCCGCTATTCCCTCCCAAAAGGCAGGTGCAGTGGCGATATCGGGTTGTCCGATATTGAGATGAAATACCTGGGTCCCGCTGCTCTTGGCAGCTTCGGCGTAAGGAACCAGTCGGCGGATCGGGGATGCAGGCATACGATGCCCGCGTTCTGAAATTTTTGGCATAAAAAAACCCGTGCAAAGGTACACGGGTTTGGAAGGGGATGAACGATGAACTTAAGGCTTGGTTACAGGACTTGCTGCAGGCTTGGATTCGGGTACACCGGGCTCCTCTTTCTCGACCAAACCAGAAATGGTCAAAACCTTGGTAGGCTCGGAGGCGTTGGACGTAACCGTTACTTGCTTGGTGAACTGACCAGGACGACCCTGAGAATTGTAAACGGCTTTGATCTTACCGGTTTTACCGGGGGCAATGGGCTCGCGGGTCCAATCGGGGGTAGTGCAACCGCAGGATGCCGCTACATTGGAAATAATCAAAGCGCTTTTGCCGGTATTGACAAACTCAAATTCGTGGGTCGCCTGCACACCCTCCTTGATTTTTCCGAAATCATGGTTTTCGGACTTGAATTTCAATACGGGTTGGGGCTTGGATTCGGTCTGAGCAAATGCAGGTACGGCCAAGGCCAAGGTCAGTAGGAACGAAAATAGAGTTTTCATAGTGGATGAATAGATTTTAAAGTTCAAAAATAAATAAACAGACCCTTAATCAACGCAAAGTCCCTCTAAAATTGCACTTAAATTATCTTTGTAACGAAATTGGGCGGTTCCTCCAACGATTCCGCACCTAACCCAATCGAGCCCACCATGACCCTACAGGACCTTGCCCTCACCTCCCCTTCGACGACCAAACTCCCCAAAGAGGCCATGATCCAAGAGGTACTGGCCGACTACCGTTTGGGATGGCTAAGCCGACACGCTAGTCTTTTGGGGCGCAAGGAGGTCTTAACCGGCAAAGCCAAATTTGGCATATTCGGTGACGGAAAGGAATTGCCCCAATTGGCTATGGCCAAGGCCTTCAAGGCCGGGGATATCCGTTCGGGGTATTACCGGGACCAAACCTTTATGCTCGCAACGGGCATGACCACGTTGGATGCCTTTTTTGCTCAGCTTTATGCCCACCCCAGTTTGGAGCATGAACCGGCCTCGGGCGGTCGCTCCATGAACGGGCATTTCGCCACCCGTTGGCTGGATGCTTCCGGTGAGTTTTTGGACCTCACCCGAGCACCCCAATCAACCGCTGATATTTCACCCACCGGGGGTCAAATGGGGAGAGGTTTAGGGATTGCCTTTGCCTCCAAGTGGTACAGGGAGCACCAAGACCTTTCCCAACAATCCTCGTTCAGCCAAAACGGCAACGAGGT
Source organism: Bacteroidia bacterium (assembly GCA_049431025.1). Taxonomy (GTDB): domain Bacteria; phylum Bacteroidota; class Bacteroidia; order UBA7662; family UBA7662; genus SYHX01. Next base: position 49,562 of record JBMTCP010000011.1, read on the forward strand.
ATCTTTTGTTACAATCGGAAATGCCTCCACCAGCGAAGGACATTTTTGGGAAAGCATTAACGCCGCCGGTGTTTTGCAGGTACCCCTCCTTGTTTCCATTTGGGATGATGCCTACGGGATATCGGTTCCAGCCTCGTACCAAACCACCAAGGAAAATATCGGCGCCCTGCTTCAAGGATTCCGTACAGGCCCGGACGGTCGCGGTTTTCGTTTTTATACCTGCCCCGGTTGGGATTACCCCCGCCTTTGCGCCTTGTACCTTAAAGCTGCAGACGCTTGCCGGGCGGATCATATGCCGGCATTGTTTCATGTTACGGAACTTACCCAACCCCAGGGACATAGCACATCCGGATCGCATGAACGCTACAAAAGTGCTGAAAGGCTGCAATGGGAAAAGGAAAACGACGGACTTGTTCGAATGCGCGCCTGGCTCTTGGATCAAGAAATCGCGGATGAAGCGACTTTGGATCTTATCGAAGCCGAAGCGGCATCGGAAGCCAAAGCCGCCCAAACGAGAGCCTATCAGGCCTTTAGAATGAGCATCGCGCCTTGGCTGGATGAAGTTAATCAACACCTAACAGCCCTGGCCAGCAGCCTGCAGGCCCAGTCCGTCCCGACCTTATCGGCATTGCAGGAAACCCTGCAAGTCTTGCAGCGTGAACGGGAACCCTTGCGTCGAGATTTGATGCAAGCCGTACGACGCAGTTTATGGCTAGCCCACCAACACCAATGGCACCAACATTCGGATACTGGAATCCGGGAAGCTTGCAAAAACCTGCTCGCCCTTCGCAGCCGCATGGATAGCATGCATCAAGTGATGTACAACCGAGGCCTGCACAGCCAATCGGCAGCCGCACTCTCCAACATGCAGGCCATCCCTCCCACCTACAGCGCCGATGCCACCGAACTGAATGGATTTGAACTGTTGAACCGCTGTTTTGATTATTGGTTATCCCATGAACCCACCTTTTTGGCTTTGGGCGAAGATGTCGGCAAAATTGGGGATGTGAACCAAGGTTTTGCGGGCTTGCAAGAGAAATACGGGGAATCCAGGGTTACCGATACAGGTATTCGGGAAATGAGTATTGTTGGTCAGGGATTAGGGGCTGCCATGCGCGGTCTTCGGCCCTTGGTTGAGATTCAATACCTGGACTATTTGCTTTTTGCGTTGCAAATCCTGAGTGACGATGTGGCCACGCTGCAATACCGCAGCGCCGGTGGCCAAAAAGCCCCCCTAATCGTCCGAACCCGAGGTCACCGATTGGAGGGAATTTGGCATTCGGGATCCCCCATGGGAATGATACTACATTCCTTGAGGGGAATGATGGTTTTGGTACCCCGCAATATGGTGCAAGCTGCGGGCTTCTACAACACCTTAATGCAAGGCGATGAACCGGCCTTGGTGGTGGAATGCCTCAACGGTTACCGCCTCAAGGAAAAAGTCCCCGATAATTTGCATACGTTTCGGGTGGTTCCCGGTCAGGCCGAAATACTCAAGGAAGGTTCGGATCTTACCCTGGTGACCTACGGTTCTTGTTGTCGCATCGCCGTGGAGGCGGCGGACTGCCTTCAAAATCTGGGCGTTTCGGTCGAAGTGGTGGATGCGCAGAGTTTGCTGCCTTTTGATGTGCAAGGACTTTGCGCTCAGTCTTTGCGCAAGACATCCCGCCTAATGATACTGGATGAAGATGTTCCTGGTGGGGCTTCTTCGTATTTGTTACAACAAATTCTGGAAGTCCAAAAAGGATTTTCGTTGTTGGATTGGGCTCCGATCACCTTGACCGCCCAGGCCCATCGACCAGCCTACGGTTCAGACGGGGATTATTTCAGCAAGCCCTCGGTTGAAGATGTGGTTGAGGCGGTTTGGAGTCTCATGGCCCAAGCGGAACCGGGCTATTATCGTCCTTTCCCGACGGCCTAAGCCAATTCTTTGAGGGCTGCCTTAGCCTTCAATGGAAGCTCTAGCCTTCAATGGAAGCGCTCAGTCCTTGATCACATAGCGCTGATTGGATGGGCAATAACTCCACGTAAGTACCCAGCTTGACTATGCAACGACCTTTGAGGTGCACAATCCAAGCGCATTGTTCCGCTTGTTCGGCTTCGTGATCGCAGTAGCGGATCAAACAACGGATAACATGATCGAAGGTATTGATATCGTCGTTGTACAGGACCAGCTTTTCGCCTTCATCTTCTTGTTCCAATAAACCATGAATCGGTTGATCCTGGGGACGTGTGGTGGGGGCATGCATCATGATCGCGCTCTTTGGGTGGTTTTCACCAGCAAGAGGGTGGCCCAACGATTCAAGGTGGCCTCTGCCAAAGGCTCCAAACCCAAAGTCAAGGCACGCTCCAACAAAATTTCGGTGTCTTCGGTATAAAAACCACTTAACCACAATTGCCCCCCTTCACGAAGATTTTGGGCATAGGCAGCCATATCCTCCAACAAAATGTTACGGTTAATATTGGCCAAAATCAAATCCATGGGTCCATGGCCCGAATGGGCCAGGTTTTGGGCATTCCCCTGCTCCCACAAGCCCTGAACGGCATTGCGTTCAGCATTTTCTGCGGCGTTGCTTGCCGAACCTTCTTCGATATCCAAACCCCAAACCCAATCCGCCCCCAAGCGATAGGCCAAAATAGCCAATACGCCGGTACCGCAACCCATATCCAAGACCCGAAGACCGCGCGGGCTTAAGGGCGAATCAGCCCGATCCCAGCGGCGTGTCAATACAGGAAGGCTTTGGGCATTTGGAGGGGTAGGCGCACCCAACAACCACCAACACATCATGAGAGTGGTCGGGTGATGACCGGTGCCAAAAGACATGCGCGGCATAATCACCAACTCCAAATCGGTAACGTTCAAGGGCTCATGAAAAGGAGCACGAATTCCAAACATTGTTCCCAATTGGACAGGTTCAAAGCGGGATTCCCATTCTTTATTCCAGTTAATATCCTCCAAAACTTCCGGCTCTTCCACCCCCTTAACCCAATCCGGGTACTGCGTCAAGAGCCATTCACGGCAACCATCGCGAAGTTCAGACGGACGACCATAAGCTTCCAAAACCCAGGTGCTCTGGTCTCCTGAAGCCCCAATATTCTGAACCGGTTCAACCAACTGGAACGAATCGTAACCCCAATCGGAGAGTTCAGCTGCCAATACCTCGGCCTGCTCTTCCGTTTGGACGTGAATTCGCCAAACCCCAAAAGACGACTTACTCAAGGTGCCGAAAATACAATATCTGCAAAGGCCCTGATTTGCAAGGAGGCACCTCCTACCAAGGCTCCATCCACATCCTCCCCGGCCAAGAGATCAGCCGCATTGGTTGCGTTAACGGACCCCCCGTACAGAATCCTTAGCGAAGACGCGGCCTCAGGACCCAGGTTGCGGAAAATCCAACCCCGAATCAAGGCATGGACTTCGTTGGCTTGTTGAGGGGTTGCCGTTAGTCCGGTACCAATCGCCCAAACGGGCTCGTAGGCCAAAACCAAGGCTGAAGGATCCAGAGAAAGCCCTTCCCCGCCCAAGGCCTCTTGCAATTGGGCCTCAATGACCATCGCGTAGGCTTCGCTTTGGCGCTGCTCCAAAGACTCCCCAACACAATACACCGCCATCAGGCCTTGTTCCTGCAGCCGACGAATTTTGAGTCCGCCCTGCGCAGACGTCTCGCCATGATACAGCCTTCGTTCGCTATGACCTACCAAAGAAAAGCGACAGCCCATAGCCGCCAGCATGGCCGCTGAAACTTCCCCGGTATAGGCACCGCGCTCATGCGCTGAGCAATCTTGGGCACCCAACAAGGCCTGATCCTTCATTTCGCTGGCCATGGATGCCAAGTGAGTCATGGGAACAGCCAAACCCCATTCCACATTTCGATGCATGCCGTTTGTCACCGTGGGCACCAATTGTCGGGCGAGAAGGCGACCCTCCTCCGGCAGAGTATTCATCTTCCAATTTCCCAAAACAAGGGATGTTCGGGATGTCTTAGTAGTCATGGCAAGGTTGGGATTTTTTGGTTTATCCAGCGCTTTTTTCCCAGGTTCGTTGGGTGGCGCTTTGATCAAAAACAATTTGAAGTTGACGCTTTTCGTCATCGCTCAGGGTTATGCCCCGACGCTGCATGACTTTTTGGGCCGTTTCACAAAATTTATCAAAGCGAAAAGTCTCCATTCCATGAATACCTCCCCAAGCAAAACACGGCACAAATTGGCGCACAAAACCGCCGCCAAAAACATTGGCACCTACCCCGATGACCGTGCCGGTATTGAACATTGTATTGATTCCGCATTTGGCATGGTCGGCCATCACCAGCCCGCAGAAAGTAAGTCCGGTGTTACGAAATCGAGAGCTCGCAATATGCCATAATTTTACCGATTCGTAATTGTTCTTGAGGTTGGAATTGTTGGTATCCGCACCCCAATTGCACCACCGCCCCACGACCGAGTTTCCCATGAATCCGTCGTGCCCTTTGTTTGAGTAGGAATGGAGAATGGAATTGCTGACCTCTCCCCCAACCTTGCAATGCGGACCTACGGTGGTGTCACCGTAAATCTTGGCGCCCATTTTGAGGGTGGCGTGCTCGCCGAGGGCCATGGGCCCCTTGACCAAAGCACCGGGCATGATTTCAGCATGAGCCCCTATCCAGATGGGGCCATCCGAAGCGTCCAACACCGCCGCCGCAACACGGGCGGTAGGGTGTATCCACACGTGTTGAGGGTTATAAACGACCGTATGGGGATCGGACGAATCTCGTTCTTCCCAGGTGGGAAGTGCCCATTCCCCCCCAGCCGACCGTAGTACCTCCACATCGTTGCGGATTTCCTGACCGTTTTTCAAAAATAAGTCCTCCGGAAATTGGAGCATGGATACCTCGCCGTCCCAAGGCAACCACTCGCAATCCTCGGCAAGCAAGTTGCCAGCGTTTCCTGCACCAGCAGTGTGCATCCTAAGCAGAGGGCAAGACGCCGTTTGCAGGCCCTGCCCATCGCGAAGCTTTGATGCGGCTTCCAGCAAGGCTTCCGAAGGTAACAAACGCGAATTGACCGTCATCGCCATGGGTCGACGATTCCATAACAAAGCCCATTTTTGGGCCAGGGTCAGGATACCCACCCGCAATTCTTCGGGGGGCATGGTATAGGTTAGCGGAAGCAGATGTACCGCCTCGGCATCGTCTCCAAAAAAAACAAGGCCGGAGGACCTCATTCCTGATCCCCGCTTGGAGGGGTGCTTTTACTTTTGCGGGAGGGACGAGGTGTCGGCGTTGGATCAAGTACCGTGACCTTCATTTCGCCCTGTTCATCCGCTTCCAATTTGAGCATAGAGCCGGCTTGTAAAGTCCCGCTAATCATTTGTTCGGCCACAACATCTTCTACATATTTTTGGATGGCCCTTTTGAGCGGTCTTGCCCCAAATTGTGGGTCGTAACCTTTTTCGGCCAAAAGATCAAGGGCGGATGGGGCCAGTTCGACTTCGTAACCCAAATCTTTGATTCGACGTAAAACTGCTCCCAAGGTCAAATGAATAATCTTGGATAATTCTTCGCGCTCCAAGGAGTTGAAGACAATGACATCGTCAATGCGATTCAAAAACTCCGGTGAAAAGGTTTTCTTGAGGGCATTTTGGATAACGGAATGGCTTTCTTTTTCCTTGGCCTCTACTTTGCTCGGTGTACTAAATCCGACTCCAGTCCCAAAATCCTTAAGTTGCCTTGACCCGATATTGGAAGTCAATATGATTAAGGTATTCTTGAAATCAACTTTACGGCCGAGGCCATCGGTTAGCTGACCATCATCCAATACCTGGAGCAAAAGATTGAAGATATCGGGGTGCGCTTTTTCGACTTCGTCCAAAAGGATGACCGAATAAGGCTTGCGGCGGACCTTCTCGGTGAGTTGCCCTCCTTCCTCGTAACCAACATAGCCAGGAGGTGCTCCAACCAAACGGGAAACAGCGAATTTTTCCATGTATTCGCTCATGTCAATGCGGATAAGGGCATCCTCGGTATCGAACATGAAACGCGCAAGTTCTTTGGCCAGTTCAGTTTTGCCTACCCCGGTTGGACCCAAAAAGATAAAGGACCCCATGGGTTTGCGGGGATCCTTAAGCCCTGCTCGGGTTCTCAGAATAGCCTTGCTCACGGCTTCCACCGCTCGGTCCTGTCCGATCACCCTTTCCTTAAGTTCGGAGGCCATACGACCTATGCGCTCTGCTTCGGTCTGAGCGATTCTCTTGACCGGAACCCCGGACATCATGGCCACCACTTCGGCGATATGGTCCTCGGAAACGGTAAAGCGACTTTTGCGAGATTCTTCCTCCCAGCGTTGCTTGGCCTGTTCCAATTCTTCCAGAATGCGCTTTTCGTTATCCCTCAACTTGGCAGCCTCTTCGTACCGTTGACTTTTAACAACTTTGTTTTTTTGCTCCCGAATTTCTTCGATTGCCGCCTCCAGACGGGTAACTTCTTCGGGAACTCGGATATTACCAATATGAACGCGGGCACCGGCTTCATCCATGGCATCAATGGCTTTATCCGGCAAATAGCGATCGGTGATGTAGCGATCGGTTAATTTAACACAGGCACTGATAGCTTCCTCGGTATAAGCGACTTGATGATGGTCCTCGTACTTTTGGCGAATATTGTTAAGAATCTGTAAGGTTTCTTCCGGTGATGGGGGATCAACCATAACTTTTTGGAAACGCCGATCCAAAGCTCCGTCTTTCTCGATAAACTGTCGGTATTCGTTCAAGGTTGTCGCCCCTATACACTGAATCTCACCGCGGGACAAGGCCGGCTTGAACATGTTACTGGCATCCAAGGATCCCGAGGCCCCGCCGGCACCCACCATGGTGTGGATTTCATCGATAAACAAAATCACATCCGGTGATTTTTCCAACTCGTTCATCACCGCCTTCATCCTTTCCTCGAACTGTCCCCGGTATTTGGTGCCAGCCACCAGGGAAGACAAATCCAGCGTAACAATGCGCTTGTCAAAAAGAATTCGGGAAACTTTTTTCTGATGAATACGCAAAGCCAAACCTTCGGCAATGGCTGTTTTTCCAACGCCCGGTTCCCCTATAAGAATGGGGTTGTTCTTTTTGCGACGGCTGAGGATTTGAGAAACCCTTTCGATTTCTTTATCCCTACCAATAATTGGGTCAAGACGACCCTCTTCGGCCAGTTGGGAAAGGTCCCGGCCAAAATTATCCAAAACCGGGGTCTTGCTTTTGGGATTGGATGACTTTCGTGGTAGGTCACCGGCCGATTTCTTGTCATCCTCACCGTAAGCGTCCTCGTAAGATGCTTTGGTCGATGGTGGAGGCTCCGTACGTTCTCTGCCTTCAATCATGGCATCGATTTCCTCTTTGACCAAATCGTAGGTAACATCAAATTTTTCCAGGACCCGGTTAGCCAGACAATCCTCTTCTCTCAAAATCGATAACAACAGGTGGACGGTGCCAATCAATTCACTCTTGAAAAGCTTGGCTTCCAAAAACGTGATTTTGAGGATTTTCTCGGCTTGCTTGGTAAGGGGTATCTGATCAGCAGACAAGCCGGACTTTTCTACGCTATTCCGCATGGAATCCTCCACCGCTACCCGAAGTTTATCCAAGGGGACCCCCAGGTTACGCAGGGTTTTGATCGCTTGCCCATCCCCCTCCCGGATCAAACCCAAAAGCAGGTGGCAGGCGTCGATGTAGTCATGACCCAAACGTACCGCTTCCTCGCGGCTAAAGGCGATGACATCCTTGACCTTGGGAGAAAATTTGGCGTCCATACAAAGGGGTTTAGGCAAAATTAGGAACAAAATTCGTGCCAAGGGGTTTTACCCCCCCCCCTTTTCAAGAAAGCAACCCTCCCTGGAATTCCGAAGGCTGTCCTTAGGGACGGCTAATCAACAATCGAGCCGTTCCTAAGCCGTCCTGGTGCAAAATTTCCAACATATACATGCCTCGATTCCAGGTACCGGTCTCGAGTTTCAGGGGTTCCTGTCCGGGCTCCAGACGACGACGATCCGTCCAAATCGTTCGGCCACTCGCATCCATGACGTGGATTTGAACATCCGAAGCCTTTTGCAAAGGAATTTCCAAGAAAACCTGATCCGTTGCCGGGTTGGGATAGGCTTTGAGCGATAAATTTTCCCAGCGAGCCAAGGGACGAACCGAGGTGCCGGTCGAGGTACCAAAGCCATAAACGTCGTTTCGGTTTCTGGGTTGCAACTTCCAATTGCTGAAATTGAAGGTTAGTATGCCTTGAATAAAGTTCAAACGCTGACGGAATGTCAGAGAATCGGTATTAAAGTTCTGACCCAAATCCAGACTGGACAAGGTGACCCCACCTCGAACCCTCAAACCGGCGGTAACGGCAGAATCCGGGTAAATGCTGAATTCACCAAAGTTGGAAGGGGCATCCGGATTTTGATTGACCACATAAACCGAATCAAAAATCAAAAGGGAGGACTCGTGAGGCTCGGTGTAGTTGTAGCTCCGAGCAATAATGGAATCGATAGGAACTCGGAAGGCCTGATAAGGCTGACCGGGGGCAATAAAATCGTAGTCCAATACCTCCAGGGTGGTTATCCCAAAATCTTCAATCACCAAGGCTTTTTTGATCCAAACACTATCACCGCGCAGTCGGGTATCGATATCGGTTGAACCGTTGTTATCCGGACGCAAGGTTATCCCTGTCCAAGGTCCCACGCCATCTTGAAAAATGATACGACCATAGTCCGAAGGATCCAGGGTGGACATAATTCGACCCCGTAATTGCATGCTATCCAAAACAACGTCCGCAAAGATGGAGCGACCCCCCACCACCGGCGTTTCCTGAATATCCGAAACCCGGTTAATGCCGTTGTTCATAACCCTGAATAACCCAAAGGACTGTAGAGTATCGGGCTGAACTCCGTTGTTGTTCTGGTTATCGGTTGCACGGATATAGTAATGGTAATAGGCCCCATTTTGGGTCAATACCGAGCCCGGGATGGTCGCCTGAAATGAATCAGGAGCCACGAGCGTCATGGGCAATGAATCGTAAACCCCACCACGAACACCGGAAGCATAGAAAAGCATCGCTGAAGCAACCGATCCATCCAAATCCACAATACGAGCGCCAATGGTGACCGGATTTGCGGTACGAGGCACAGCAGGCGTCGCTTTCCACAGGCTAATGAAAGGGGGAGAAGCCATGACCGAACCCAAATCCGAAGGGGTAAGCGGGATTATTTCGTAACGTGGGTAAAGTGTTCCAAAATTGGTTTCGGTAATGACGCCCCGAACATGCGAAAAGACTTTGCCTTGCTGAACAAAAACCGGGGCTCCTGCATTCGGTGGAATTGAAGCCGTGGACGAAACAAAGGGCGGACGAAAAAATCGTACCGCATCCCGAACGTTGATTTCGGAACCGGAAGCATCCCGTAACATCCAAGAAACCCTTCCACCACTGAAGGTACTGACATTGGTCACCAATACATTATTAAATTGTACATACATGCCCTCGTAGCCTTCACCCGTAGGCTTTTGGATTTGTTGGGGTACGGCCGGGTTATTGGGATCGTAAACCATGAACAAATTCATGAAGGACGGACGGGGGGCAGGAGGTGTTGCAAACCCCAAAACGCTACTCGCCACTGGAATCAGGTTGAGTTGGGTTTCCCCGGAATTGGGAGAAGCGTCCTGAAATTCGGCCACCACCCCGGTGCATTCCACGATATTCCCCACCTGGAAATTACTGAAGAACCCTACAGCCGAGGAATCCCCCAGATTTGGGAGACGAACCAAGAGGCCTTTCCAAACCCCATCGGCCAAACCCAAAGTATCCACCAAATAAGTGGCTTTCCAGTTTGTGCTCAACGCATGATCCCTGGGATTTAGAATTACCAAACCCCTAACCCTAACGGTATCGCCGACGTAACGGGAAAGGGTTTTGCCGGTCAAAAGGGTATCGGGATGCACCCACTGAATGGAATCAATGGAACGCAAGGGAAATCCCTGTCCGTAGGCCTGCTCCAGGCCTGTACCCATAAACAGGGCCAGTAACATGATCATCAAGGGAGTTTTCAAACGCATAATCGAGGTTTAGGGGTTAGAAAAGGCGCTCCGCCCGATGCAATCGGACGGAGCGATGCAAAAGTAAGGTCGCTGTGTAAAGTTCTTATCAAAAAAAATTAGGGACTGATCACAACCCAACGTATCCAGGCTATTGTTTGGCCGGCTTGAAGGACCGCCACGCGGTAAAAACCCGGATCAAGCATAGGGGTAGGATGTTCACCGGATCCCAAGCGCACGGTGTAAACCGGCCTGGACATTCGGCCAAGGGTCATGGGATACCAACGAAGTTCGGTGCCCTCCGGCCAGACAGAATGGGGGTCTCGGTAAAGCGCTTGCCCGGACACCAAGGGATTCGGGCCCAAACCGGTCCCTGCATGCCTGGGATGGGTTCGAAAGACCAAACTATCCGCTTCCAATCCGTTTAAACGCCCACGCGATCCCTCTCCGCATTGATCCATCCAGGCCTTGAACCTGCTTCTGGCGGAAACCACCCAAGGCTCCTGCCCTCCCCCTCCCTGAACACACCATTGCATCAATTCTTCCGACCAACCTGTCCAAGCATTGCGTGCAATGCTGTAGGCTGACCAGCGATGGCAGGTAGCCTCCATGAGCGAACAGGTCGCATTCCAGGTTTGCAAGAGCACTTGGCGCGAGGAGGGCAAAGGGTCAGACCAGTCCATGGCTACCCGATTTAAACCGTTCAAAAGGTTGCCCAAGGAATCCAGGTACCAGCCGGCCAAAAAGGGTATCCGCTGCTCCCTAAAGTACGAAAGACCTCCTCCACTAGCCGATCGGGTCATGCACAAACCTGTGGTAGGCAAAGCCGCACCCCCCAAAATCACCAGTGGATTTCCATCCCAATCCTGCAAGGTGGAGAGGCTAGGGGGATGATGGTATGGCAGACGATTGCCTTGGGTTTCCAATCCGTAGTGGCCCCCGGTCTGGGGAAGCAGGTATTGCAAGGCCAATCCACTCAACATACCGGATAATGCCGTGGTATTGCCTGAAAAGGTGTTGTTACCGTTACGCAGGTAAAGTAAATCTGCCTCTTCGATGTGCAAAGCACGAATGTTATCCCCAAAGAAGTTCATGGCTCCATCCCCCAACCAGACCTGGGTATTCCCTGCATACCAAGCCGTCTGGTTGCGCGTCCATTCAGAACAAAGGGCTTCAACCCGCATAGGACCAAAACTCATGAGTCCGTTGGTGTTGGAATCCAGTAAGCATTCTTGAAGGCGGAGTCGTGCCCCTCCCTGCCCCATCACATCCACGCCAATCCCGTTACCGTGCCAAAGGGTTGCCCAGGCCCGGTTCATTTGAAGAAGATCGTACGCTTTCCAACCTATACGGTTGTTTTCAAATCGGCATTGCAGCAAATCGGCGCCGGAATGATGCGTTACCAAGCCAGTATCATTACCCGCAAACCGGACACCCACCAAACGAATTCTTCGTTGAACAGGTGCTGGTTGCCAGCGAAGAGCACATTGCATCGAAGTGAATTCACAGTTTTCGACCAAAAGATCTCCGTTCCCCTGCACCGCCCAAACGCCTCCTCGGGCACCCGCCGCTTCTTGACCCAACCGACAATGACGCAAGGTTAAAGGACCTGCACAAGACCAAACCGCATCCGGCATCCACCGCACCCGACAACTATCCAGGATTACCGGCATTCGTGGCTCGTCCAAAATCCACGTTCCGCTTATTCGGAGTCGTTCGTTGTTAGGACCACCGCCTCTGATTTCCAGGGAAGCTCCGGTAGAGACCCACCAACGCGATTGCTGCGCATGAGATCGGACCCAAACAATACCTGTTCCCAGGGGCCTGAATACGGCACCTGGATGGAGAATCACCTGGCCATGAATTTCGAGTAAGGAGGAATCCCCTTCCAAATCTACCAAAGCACCGGGGTATATTTCCAGTACGGATCCACTGTCCAACAAAAGGCGATACCTGTTTCTGATCCATAGCCTGCTGCCGCTTCGTAACACCAACCGGGAGCCTGGCCCAAAACGTGCCGATGATTTATCCCAACCCCAGTTACCCAAAGGCCTTCCAATTTCGATCAAGGAACTGGATGAGGCATCGACCCTGACCGAATCACAAGCCATCGTCAGGGTACGCACCTCACGATCAGCATTGGTCGGTAAGTCCGGTAAGTTAGGCACATCATACACCATGAGGGGACCACCTGCCAAAATGCGCAGCACCGAACCCGAACCCAAATTCACCGAGGGAATCCGAACTAAACTATTGAAGGGCACCAAGGGTGTGCTCAAGACATGCCACCCCAGGTTCAACGTATCCCCTTGGGACAAGGCACTTACCCTGGGCATGGGCATCATGGAAGAACGCATCCAATGCCGCAGGGTCCCGGACCAGGTGCGGTAAACCATGGCATGCGGATCATTGAAATTTAGTTCAATCCAATGCGGTCTGTGCAACCAGCGCTCAAAGGATTTGGGATCAAAAGGAACATTCAACCCTAACACAGAGACAAAGACCGAAGAATCCAAATTCAAAGCCGAGACCGTGCTAACAAAGCTGTGTATCGATACCCTTTCTTCCGATTGGACAAAGCGATCCTGGATACGCATACCCATAGTGGAATAATCACCGGGGGCATAATCAAGACCCAAACGAGGAACCGTATTACGGACCGAAAAAACCCCCAAACGATTTCTGTAATGGTGTTGGCTCCATGCGCCTTCAATCCTATGTCGAAAACGTTGGTGAATAAGGAGCATGAGGCTGTGCCTGGATGCGAGAATCAAAGGACTGAGCAACGGAAACGCCGTTAACGCCAGTGCATGCACGGTTCGATTCAAGGCGAGGGCCCCCAGACCCTGGAGATACAAGGCGTATTGATTTTGGATATCCGAAAAATTGGATTGTATCCCGTTCCCCGCTAAATAAACCGTATCCAAAGCCGCAACATGGGGTGAGTGAACACCGATTCGGCCTTGATTTCTAAACAAGACCATACGTTGAGAACCCATATCCCGAAAAGAACGAAATGGCAAAGGGAAGGAATGGGGCGCCCAAACCCCGGATTCCATGGAGAAAGCCACCTCACCATCCTGTATGGTATCCCAAGGGGTATGTTCGTGTCGTCCCTGACGCTGGCCTATTAGAGAACCGTTGGTGATGGCGTAATTGCGTGTGTCTCTGGGAAGGCCCAAGGAATCCAGCAATCGCCTCAAACTTCGGTGCTGAGGTTCTAGAATGGAATCGGCATGGTAAGTGAGCATTTGAGCAGCAGCCGGTGATCGTAACACATAGTTTAATTGTTGCCTTTGGGTTTCCAAACGACCCATAAGATTCCCTCTTTGAACCACATCCTTGAGAGCGTTTTGAACGCTAAGGGGGATATTGGCCCCGGTATGTGGCGTGGACAAGGTCCCAAAGGAAGCAACCCCATGGCAACATCCGTTGAGTTCCATTTGACGAAGAGCAACTCGCGATATCAGCCCCCCCATGCTGGCTCCCAAAACATGCATCACACTCGGAAAATAAGGGCTACCCAGAGCAGCCCTGGTGCTATCGGTAATTTGCTTGACCTGTTCAAGAATCGAAATCAGCGCTAAGGCGTTTTTTTCGACCGAGGCGTGGTTGGTTTGGAAGTCCACAAAAACCAAATCCATGCCTTCCCGGTCCAACGAATCCAAAAGAAATGGTAAATCCCCCAACTGAGCGTAACGGGCTGGAAAAAAGCCACTGCTCATGGTTGCCCAATTCAGATCACCAAACCCGTTTCGATCACCGGGGACCTCTTCGGTGGAGCCGTTTACCCAGGTTCCACCTTCAAATCCCTCCACCAAAATCAAGGGCTGTAACAATCCTCTTGGGGTATGCCTGGACCTTTTGATGAACGCCAAGGCTCTGCCAACCGATTGGCTACGGTTAGGATAACACTGAGGTGTTCCACTCCATAATACCAGGTCCGGCTGGCCCAATTTGAGTTCCACCCATTGGAGCGGAATTCGGGTTTCGGCATCACCCAAGTTAAGTCCGGTGGCGTTGCGCCAACGAAGTCTCAAAGTCTTGGCTCCAAAGGAAGCGTAGGTCCATTGGATAATTTGGTTTGGAAAAATTCTACGCCATCCCCGCCCATCATCCGTATCCAACCATAACGATGTCAGCGAATCATTGCTCACCCATAGACCCTCCGGGATGGTCAAACGCAAAAGCTGTTGGGGCCGTGTTCCGTACAATATTTCCCGGTCGGCGACCCCTTGAATAAACCGACGCTCCAGGGACCAACCGTTCAGGACTTGGGCGGTATCCGGTCGGATAACGGTATCCAAAACCAGATAAGGCGGTACCGAACCGGGAGGAAACCACAAAGTATCATGCAAGTGTTGAGGTGTCAAAGCCAAACGAAGACGATCGCTCAGGCTATCGTAGGTCAGAAATCCATTGTCGATCGCCGAATCATGAATTTCTCGGAATTTGAGGTTCATGACCCTCAATTGCAAATCGGTGTTGGGAACACGCTGGTAGGTTGGCAAATGCCATTGGCCTTGATATCGAACCGTATCGGCGTAATCGGATATATGATTGGGGCTTAATCGAAGGCAAGGTAATGGATGATAGGCCGCATAATAAAAAAGCCGGTAATAGTGGTCCCAATCCGTAACATCAGCCGAATCTTGTCGATTGGCCGTGTAGCGATCAGGATTAAAGCCTGTGATTGAGCGCATTAGAGATAATGGACTGCGATCCACCAGAAATTTTTCGGGGACATAAGGTTGCAGAAGATCGTAGCGTTGTATATGCCGGATTTCGGCGGGGTTCTGGGCCTGTGACCCCAATAAGGTACTGAGTAGGCTGGCAAGGGCCAAAAGGGTGCCCTTCCAGGAAATCTTGGTTTCCATGGTTCATTGTTCGAAGCGAAAAAAAGACGCGGGGGCAGATTCAATGCGGGGCCCAAAACCACTCCGTAACCCGAAGCGGTTCCAAGACCATAAGCGTATCCAAGCCACGAGGCGTAGCACCAGGTCCTGAGGTATAGCTACCCTGTAGGGACAACGGTGCACCACCAACCCAAGGCACCGTTCGAACGGTTAGAACCGGGTTGAAAAAATATTCCGAAAAAGCTCCGACCACCAGGCTCAACCCACCACCGGGCAACATAGTGGTCAGATCCAAGTGCATACGCAACCAGGCTTTTGCTGGAACTTCTATCCGCAAATTGGACATCCCGTAGCTGCTGATTGCAGGCATTTGGGGTGGCTGAATAAAATCAGGGGGCAGAGCATCCATGACCAACCACAATTGATGAGGTTGTAAATCACTGGACATAAGGTGCCTGAACTCTCCGGAATCGTTCGTTGGAATACGAGCTAGGGTATCCGTTCCGTTCAATGGAGCGGTGGAGCATACCAAAATGGTCAAACTTTGACCCGGACCACGTTCGGTGCCCGCAACGATGACCCTTCCTTCCAACCGGTAAGCAGGGCGAATTTTTGCCTCCTTCGAACATCCACTAACCAGGCCTAGCCCTATCCATACGCCTACGATTCCCCATCGTGACCGGTTACTTCTATGTTTGATTGGCATAGCGCAAAAATCAGATGGGTGCGCGTTTGTATCCGTTTGCCAACGTTTATGACCGACTACTGCCTGGAGCGTCGATTTAACCTTTGGAATTCAATCAGTTATCCCGAACAACCCGGACCTTGAGGGTATTCCCTTTGAAGCAATTGTAAACATTACCCATCTCAAAATTCATCGCCCAAGCGTTTGCTGCAGTGACTTCGACCCCGGTATAATACGCTGCCGTTGCAAATGAGCCCTCGTCCTGTACATACAATTG
>JBMTCP010000012.1:0-57642 GCA_049431025.1 Bacteroidia bacterium
GGGTGGATTCGGTCAAGGTATTAGGTGTTGTATCCATAAGGCTGGTGGGAACTTGAGCTTTGGTTGAAGGGGAAGGTTGACAAGAAGTCAAAAAGATAAAGCCTAGTATCGTTAACCACACCGGATGACAAGGTAAAAAAAACATCAGCCCTGCTTGGGCAAACGAGAGGCTAAATCAGCCGGGCTATAAGCCACAGATTTAAGGGTTTTACGGTCCGAACGGCGGTAAACCAAATAGAGTTCTCCCACCTGCTCAAAATCGCATTCCGTGTTATGATTATTCTTGTAATGCGCCACGGTCGCTTCGGCCTCCGCCAAACTACGGCAAGCCTTGCTCATGTTGGAACGGTGAACTTCGGCGAATAATTCCGCAAAAACAGAACCCAGCCCAAACTCGTGAATGGCCCCGCTCAAAACATATTGCAAATCACAAAGGGCATCGGCAGCTTCCACCAGATTTCCTTGTTCCAAAGCCTCTTGCAATTCTCGCAGTTCTTCTTGGAGCAGGTTAACCCGCAATTGACAGCGGTTGGAATCGGGCAGACCGGGCTCCTCCCTCACCGGATGCCGAAACAAACGATGGAACTCGCTGACCTGAGATAATGCCGCGGCTTCGGGATAAGCCATAAACGAAATTACTTAGTAAGAAGATGGGCTGCCCTCGTCCTCGTGACGGTCTTGACGATCGTAGTCAAAATCAGGCATCAACTCGGTTTTGACGTAATCAATGGTCTCTTGAAGACCGTTCAAAAATTTGTTAAAATCCTCTTTGTACAAAAAGATTTTGTGCTTCACGTATTGACCATCTTCAAAGCCTTTTTTGCTTTCGGTCAGTATGAGGTAATAATCGTTGGCCCTGGTGGATTTGACATCAAAAAAATAAGTGCGCTTTCCGGCCCTTACTCTTTTGCTAAATACCTCTTCCCGGTCCCGTTCTCGGTGGCGTTCGCCTCCGTAAAAATCGTCCATAGTTTTTAATTATGGGGTAAAAATAGGGCATTTTGAGGCAAAACAACCCTTGGTCTTCCTTGGGTTCAAGGAACAGCGTTATGAAGTGTTCCGGGGCTTTGTTGCTGCAATTCATACATCCGTTGGTAAAGGGGGCAAGAAGTCAACAATTCGCTATGGGTGCCATGGTTGACCAAATGCCCCCCTTCCAGAACATAAATCCGATCGGCTTCCACCAAGGGCTTGATTTTGAGTGATATAAGAATAATGCCCCGGTCTCCTTTGGCGTTCAAAATTTTGTGCATGAGGGAGTCCTCGGTACCGCTATCCAAAGCCGAGAGGGCATCATCCAAAACCATCCAATGCGGTTGTCGCAACCAGGCCCTTGCCAAAGCTAGCCGTTGTTTTTGTCCTCCCGATAACTGAACCCCCCTTTCCCCTATCCCCGTTTCAAGCCCATCGGGTAAGGAGGCCGCCCAATCCCCTAGCTCGACCAGGTCCAAGACCTCCATGCAGGCTTGGTCATCGGCATCCGGCGCCCCCCATCGCAAATTGGCCCCCAGGGTATCGTTAAAGAAAGTTTGATCCTGGGGAACCCAAGCCACGTGACGATGCAGGCTGCTCTCTTTCCATTCCTTAAGGGGTACACCGCCTAAGTTCAGAGCCCCCTCGAACAAAGGCAAACGCCCGGTGAGGGCTTTCCACAGGGTACTTTTTCCGGAGGCGACGGTGCCGGTTATTCCGATGAATTGACCCGGTTGGGCTTGGAAGGATGGAAGCTCCAAAACAAAACCGCCAGGATACCCAACCTTGAGGTTTTGTATGGACCAGGCTGGGGCTTGCTCGGTGGAATAGCCTTGAAGTCGTTGCGGCCGGGCTTTCCATGCCAGCAATGGATTGATTCGGGCCTGGGCCGCTTTGGCTTGTTGATAAATGGATGCCACCCAGCCCAAAGAGGTCACCGGCCAGGTAAGCATATTGATATAGAGAATAAACTCAGCCAAATTGCCCAAACTCACCTTGCCTTGCGCCAAAAGGTGGCCCCCAACCCAGACCGTAAGGAGGGTGCTCAGGCCAACCAAGGTGGTGGCCAAAGGAAAGAACAAAGCGTCTGCCTTGGCAAAAGACATATTCTTGGTTCGGTACCCGTCCAAATCCTCGCTAAATCGACGGATAAAGGCTGGTTCAGCCGAAAAGGCCTGCAACAGCTTCATGCCGGCTAAACTTTCCTGAACAAAGGAGGTCATTTTGCCCAGGTGGGCTTGGACCGCCGACGAGCGGCCAAGAATTTGGCGGTTCAGGGAATAGATTCCCAAAACCAGGAAAGGCATCGGTGTCAAAACCCAGATAGTAAGCTCAGCGCTAACCGAAAACATGACCCCAATAACCATCGCAAACATGACCAATAGATTGAGGCTGTACATCAAGCCGGGACCGATGAACATACGAATTTTGCCCACATCTTCGGTTAAGCGGGAGGTCAGGTCGCCCACTTCGTAGGATTCTACCGCCTGGGCTGGTGCGGCGAGAATTTGGGCAAACAGCGTTTCCTTAAGCCTTTGTTCACTTTTGCGGGACATCACAATTAAGGTTTGGCGCATCCAATACATAAACAATCCCCGACCCAACGTCGCTACCAACAGGGCCAAAAGCAAGGGAGTCAACGGCTGTAAGCCCTCCTGGGAGACCGCATCCATCAATTGACGAATAATTCGAGGAGGAATGACCCCAAAAACATTGGTCATGACCAAACAAATCATCCCGGGAATCCACAGTCTTTCTTGACCGCGCAGCGTTCGTAGTAGGGCGAGCATGGATTTCACACCGCAAAATAAAGGCATTTTGGGCGGGCCTTTGGGTTAATTTTGCCGCCAAGTAAACCCTTTGCTCATGACTTCCACGATTGCGACCCCCACCATGAACGGGCCCATGGCCACGATGCAACACATGGGCCATGAGCAGCTTGTGTATTGTCATGACGAAGCTTCTGGTTTGAAGGCCATCATAGGCATCCATTCCACGATTTTAGGTCCTGCTTTGGGTGGGACAAGGATGTGGAATTACGCATCCGAAGAACAGGCGGTGATGGATGTACTTCGATTATCCCAGGGGATGACTTACAAAGCATCGGTCGCTGGTTTGGATCTGGGCGGCGGTAAAGCGGTCATCTTGGGGGATGCCCGTCAGCACAAATCCGAAGCCCTGTTTAGAGCCTATGGCCGTTTTGTCAATTCCTTATCGGGCAAGTACATCACCGCAGAAGACGTTGGCACCTCCAAATCCGATATGGAGTGGATAGCAGCCGAAACCAAACATGTCAGTGGATTGCCCGAAAGCATGGGAGGTAGCGGTGACCCCTCACCGGTGACTGCTTTTGGGGTCTACATGGGAATGAAAGCAGGAGCCCGCGTTGTCCTCGGTTCCGATTCGTTGCAGGACCGAAAAATATTGGTACAAGGAGTCGGTCATGTGGGAACCTTTTTGGTCGAACATTTGGTCGCCGAAGGAGCCCAAGTTTGGATATCTGATGTTTACGAACCTTCGATTCGACAGATTTTGACCAGGTTTCCTCAAATTAAAGTCGTTGATCCTCAAAATGTTGCATCGTCAGAAGTCGATATTTATGCGCCTTGTGCCCTGGGGGCTACCCTCAATGCCACCAGCATTGCAGAACTGCGTTGTGCGCTGGTTGCCGGTGGCGCTAACAACCAATTGGCTACCGATGAGGATATGGAGCGACTCCAAGAACGAAGCATCGGGTATGCCCCGGATTTTGTGATCAATGCCGGTGGCCTTATCAACGTCTACGCTGAAATCAAAGGCTTGGACCGGGAATGGGCTATGAAGAAAACCCGTGGTATTTATGACCAAACCTTGGCCATTTTTGAGCAAGCCGCACAAACCGGCGTAAGTACCAACGAAGCAGCTATCCTATTGGCTCAAAAGCGATTGACACGGACAACACATGATCAATAGGCATCATCTTCGAGTCAAGTTGCTGCAATGGTTGTTTGCGAGCAGGCAACAAAACCAGGAGGATTTTCGTGTGGTCGCTCAACAATTCAAGGCATCAGCCACAACCAGCCTGCGTTCCTATGTTATGGTTTTTCGCCTATTGGATTCGCTCATTTTTTATGCAGGGATTCGTTGGGAAGAACGGCAAGGTCGACACCTGGAAGAAAACCGGAATCCAGGTCCTGCTCACGCCTTAGCGCATAATCCTTTGGCTAAACTTTTAGCAGAAGATCCGAACTACAACACAGCGCTTAAGTTTACAGGCCTAGAAAATTTGGAGATATCAACGGATATGCTCAGGGCCATGTTTGAAGCAGTTCGCGAGGGCACCTGCTCTTCGTCCAAGAATTTGGCTTTGGACACTATAGGGGGTATGCGGGTGTTTTTTGATAAGTGTATTGCCGGTGGTGATTGGTATCCGTCCTGGCAACAAGAACACAATTTATATTGGGATAGTGATCGCTATTTGATTGATCGTCAAGTCATTCAAACCTTGGATCGAATGCAAAACGGGTCAGGATTTCCTGACACCAAGGCGATGCTTTCCGCTTGGCAAAGCGACGACACCATGATCCAAACCATGTTGGAGTCTATTCTGGGCAATCCGGCCATCTACTTGGACCGGGTCGAAAAGCATGCTGGCCTTTGGGATCCAGAACGACTTGCCCGTATGGACCTTTTACTGATTCAAATGGCCTGCTCCGAGTGGTTATTACTTCCGGATGTTCCGGTCAAAGTTACGATGAACGAATACATCGAATTGGCCAAAACCTTTTCTACCCCACAGTCCTCCTCCTTCATCAACGGTCTTTTGGATAAAATCAAAGCGGATTTACTCCGGGAAGGTTTGATACAAAAAACGGGTCGTGGTTTGGTTGAAAATTAAACATGGTATTATGAATCCTAGACTCTATGTTTTTGTACTACTTTTTTGGAGCCTGACCGCTTGCCGTAACGAAAAGGATACCGGACAACTCAGTGCCGATTCGGTTGAATTACCGGTTAGCGCCGATGGCCGCGACCAAACCAAACGTTTACCGCAATTGGTGTTCGATAAAGAACTCCATGACTTTGGGAAGATCAAAGCCGGGGAGAAAGTCTCGTATTCCTTCCGTTTCGTCAACCGGGGGGGGAGTGATCTTATTATTCAAAGTGCCAGCGGTTCCTGCGGTTGCACGGTACCGGATTTCCCCAAAGAACCGATCCCGCCGGGTCGCGAGGGGTTCATTCGTGTCATGTTCAATTCCGAAGGCAAAACCGGGGTCCAAGAAAAGCAAGTCACCGTCTTATCCAATACCATGCCCAATACCACGACGGTTCGTGTCAAAGCCGAAATCCTTTAATCCCTATAATGTTATGAATACGATTGATTTGTTATGGACCATGGCTCCTCCCCCATCAGGTGCAGGTGCTCAAAACCCTTGGATAAGTTTGTTGCCTTGGGTTTTAATTTTTGTTGTTTTTTACTTTTTTATGATTCGCCCCCAATCGGTTAAGGCCAAGGAAGAAAGGAAATTCCGAGATAACCTTGGCAAAGGAGATCGCGTTGTGACGGTTGGTGGAATGCATGGAAAAATAGTCGAAACATCGACGGAATGGCTGATATTGGAAAGCGAATCACAGGCTCGTTTCAAGGTTGAACGCTCTGCGGTATCCAAGGAAAGCACTTTGCATTCCTACCCTCCGACGACCAAGTGAGTTTTCGTATTGGGCTAACCGGTTGCATGGGCTCCGGAAAAACCACGGTGGCGAATATTTTTTCCCACTTAGGGGTGCCTGTTTACGATGCTGACCAGCGAGCCAAAGCTTTAATGCTTGAAAATCAAGAATTACGCAAGTCCATAACCGATTTGTTGGGTCCCAGAGCGTACCGTTTGGACGGAACTTTGGATCGGGAATGGGTCGCAGATTGTGTTTTTACTTCACCCGATTTGTTACGTCAACTCAACGCTTTGGTGCATCCGGTGGTTGCTCAAGATTCCAAGCAATGGAGCGATCAAGTAGACGCCCTGTATGGCTTGCATGAGGCTGCTCTTTTGGTTCAATCCGGTTCAGCTTTGGCGATGGATGCCGTTATTCTGGTTCAGGCTCCTTTGTTGTTACGTATGGATCGTGTACGGCAACGCAACGGGTGGACCGACAATCAAATTTTGGATCGATTAAAGCATCAATGGCCCGAAGAGGATTTGTTACCGTATTGTCGATACCGAATCCAAAACGACGGCACCCAGTCCCTTGTACTCCAGGTTATGGAAACTCATCGGGCAATTCTTAGGGATTTTGGGAAATAATTCCGGATTCGCTTGCCGTCCTTATACATCCATCCCAGGCCTAATCCGGCGTAGGTAATAAGATTCCAACCGTTTTTTAGGTCCCCCAACGCCAAGTTTTGTCCCTGGCAATACCACGTGGCCAATTGGTGATCCAAATTAAGAATGGAGAGCCCTTCTTCCCGACTCCAGGGTCCCTCATGGGGATAACATGAGTTTTTTTTGCCGTAGGCCATCGCCCATGCCGGGTCGGGTGGATGGGTCCATGGTAAATGACGTACAGGGGATAACACTTTCATTTTTGGTTGAAGTTCCAGCGCGAGTTCCAACAAGGAAGGACGAAGATTTGGAGAGGATTCGGCCGGAACATTCTCTTGCTGTCCGGGTTTGAACAAAACCGAACAAAAAAAACCTTCGCCCTTTGTCCATCCGGGTAAAGACCACCATGCGGCATGTTGGGTATCCCAACGAGCGTCCAACCTTGATGCGTGAACCCAATTCCAGGATTCGGGCAGGGTCCACTCGGCGGGTACCAAGCGTCCGGATTGAATCCAAGGTAACAGTTGACCGGTATTTTCTTCAAATCCAAAAGTGCAGGTGGCGTAGATCAACCAACCGCCGGGACGGAGTGCTTGGTATAGGCTTTCGAGGATTTCGCCTTGCAGGGCAATCAACGTTTGACATTTGGTCTCGGACCAGTCCGAGGCCGCTTCCCGATGTTTGCGGAACATACCTTCTCCGCTGCACGGCATATCCACCAAAATCCCATCGAACATGGAAGGGCATGAGCCCCAATTTTGGGCGGAATTTTGAACGACCAAGGTGGAGTTGCTGCCGGTTCGGGCTAAGGTTGCTTCCAACAAGGCCAGTCTATGGTCCATGGGCTCCGAAGCGACCAGTATCCCTCCTTCCTGCGGCAAAAAATCCATTAGGGTCAGGGTCTTACCCCCGGGTGCGGCACAGGCATCCAGCAGGCATCCCATGGGAGCCTCCTCTTGCTGCAGTCTCTCCATAAGGTGATGCACCATTAGTCCAGCCGCCTCCTGGACATACCAGGCTCCTGCCTGATACGCCGGGTCGGTATGCCATGGCTTTGGATTCTTCGCGGCGTCACGGTTGAAATAAACGGCGTTGGGATGCCAGGGTACAGAACCCTCCTTGGCAAAACCATCCACAGCCAAGGGCTCCAAAGGTTCCAGAAAACGCAGGGTACGGGAAACGGGTCCTTCGTGCGCCAAGTGGTGTAAAAGCCGTTCGGCGTATGAACCGTATTCTTGACGGACTCTTTGGACCAAAGCGTCCGGTAGTCCGTTTAACATGGGATGATCGGAATTATTGCCCGCCCTTGGGTTTCAGTCCCTCTCTGCGTTTTTTCATGTCGAGGGATTTATCGTTCAGCTTGAGCTGAGCGTACAACTGCTGCAAAGAGACCATGGTATTGCTATCATCCGGGGATATTTCAAGGGCCTTTTCGAGAAAGGGTTGAGCCTTCTCGAAGGCAGCTTTGGCCTTAGCAATGGCGACATCGTATTCCTTCTGTTTGGAAAAAGGAATCTTGTTGGCCTCGTTGGCTAATTCGGCTGCAGCGTTGAAATACATAGCTCCGAGGTTGTAGTAGGCGTCAAAATAATCCGGTTTAATCTCCAAGGCTTTACGGTAATCAGCCTCTGCCTCGTTGCTCTTCTTGAGGTTATCGTAGGCGGTACCTCTTGCAAAATAAAGGTTGGCATTTTTGGGATCCAATTCAATGGCCTTGGAGAGTTTTTCGATCGCCATCTCTTGCTTACCCTGGCTGAGGTAAATATTTAATTCATCGATAACTAAACCGATATCGTCGGGATAAGCTTGACGACCTTGAGACAAGTAAGACAAGGCCGCGACGGTATCCCCTGAAATTTTACTAAGGCGGGCTAATTCAACAAAAACTCCGGGTTTGTTGTACTGGTTATCCAAAAGTGCTTTCCAATAACGTAAGGCCTTGGAGGTTGAATCCATTTTGCCGGCTGTTAAGGCGGCGTTAAACAATACCGAGGTATCGTTGGGCGTGACCGATAACAATTGTTCAAATCGTCCCAAAGCGTAAGGGAAATCTTTGTTAACGTAGGCTTCGACGCCCTCGTTGTAGATAGCACCCTGGATGGTGAGAACCTTTTTGGCAGCGTCATCTTTGTGGTCGTTTTTGGTATCCAATTCGATGCAACGTCGGTAAGATTCCCAGGCAATATTCAAGGCATCAGGAAATTGAGGCCCCCAAGTAGTATCCCCGTAGATACCCAAATGCACCTCACCCCGGTAAAACCAGGCTTTGGCGGTATTCATGGTCTTGGGGTGTACGACGGCTTCGTCGATGGAGGTTTTGGCTTTGTCGTATTCACCGTAGCGAATATAAATAATCGCGCTTTGAACTTTGTTGGGTTGAGCGTAAGCTGCAGCGCCCATTATCAGGAACAATAGGCTCCAAAAAAGGGTTTTCATACAGGGAAGTTTAAGGGTTGGTGGTTGGTTCTGGATTATCCGGTAGGGATTCGTTTTCGGATTCATCTTTTTGTACCCGAGCGACGGAGGCTATGCGATCGTCTTCTTGCAATTTAATCAGTCGAACGCCTTGGGTGGCCCGACCCATAACGCGAAGACTTTCGACTCCAATTCGAATAGTTACACCGCTTTGGTTAATAATCATCAAATCGTCCTGTTCAACCACCGCTTGTAGGGCTACCAATGCCCCGGTTTTTTCGGTGATGTTGAGGGTACGTACCCCTTTACCGCCGCGGTTGGTTACCCGGTAATCGTCAATTCCTGAACGTTTCCCGTAGCCGGTTTCGGATACCACCAAAAGGGTGGTTTCGGGGTCTTGGACACAGGCCATACCCACAACAAATTCGTGGGTAGGGTCGATAAAAATCCCTCTAACGCCGGTAGCTGTCCTTCCCATGGGGCGAACCTTGGACTCGTGAAAGCGGATAGCACGGCCTGTATTGACTGCCATAATCATTTCGGATTGACCATCGGTAAGCCTAGCTTCGAGGAGTTGATCGCCTTCGGTGATGGTAATGGCGTTGATACCGTTGGCCCTTGGTCTGCTGTAGGCCTCCAGGGTCGTCTTCTTGATGACTCCCAAACGGGTGCAGAATACAATGTAATTGGCATTCAGGTAGGCTTCATCATCCAGACTCTTGACGGTGATATAAGCCCGAATGCGGTCATCCTGCGGTATTTGTAACAAATTTTGAACTGCACGACCCTTGGTGTTCTTGGCCCCTTCCGGGATTTCGTAAACTTTGAGCCAAAAGCATCGACCTTGTTCCGTAAACAAGAGCATCCAATGGTGGGTGGAGGCCACAACCATATGCTCGATAAAATCGTGATCGCGTGTTGCACCGCCCATGGCTCCTTTCCCGCCCCGGTTTTGAACCCGGTACTCGTGGGCCGGGGTCCTTTTGATATAACCCAGATGGGAAACGGTTACGACCACATCTTCCTCCTCGATCATGTCTTCCATGCGGAAATCACCGGCGGCATATACAATCTCGGAACGACGGGCATCCCCAAAGCGTTCCTTGATGCCGGACAATTCGTCTTTGATCAGGCCCATGCGTAGGCCTTCATCGGCTAATATGGCTTGCAAGCGCCCAATTAGTGCCATGATTTCCTCGTATTCCTGGCGGATTTTATCCCGCTCCATGCCGGTTAACCGCTGTAAACGAAGTTCCAAGATGGCTTTGGCCTGAAGTTCACTCAAGCCAAACTGCGTTATGAGGCCCTCCTTGGCAAGGTCCGGGGTCGATGAAGCCCGTATCAAAGCAATCACCTCGTCCAAATGATCCAAGGCGATTAAATAACCCTGAAGGATATGCGCTTTGCGCTCGGCCTCGGCCAATTCATAGCGGGTTCTTCGTAAAACGACTTCGTGGCGATGATCGACAAAATGGCGAATCAGGTCCAACAGGTTCAGCGCCTGGGGTCTACCGTTTACAAGGGCAATGTTGTTGACCGAAAAACTGCTTTGGAGAGCGGTGTATTTGTAGAGGTGATTGAGAACCACAGAGGCCATAGCGTCTTTACGGATTTCGTAAACAATACGCATGCCATCCCGGTCGGATTCGTCCCTGATTTCGGAGATTCCTTCAATTTTTTTGTCGTTGACCAATTCACCGGTCTTTTGAAGCATGTCGGCTTTGTTGACCAAATAGGGAATTTCGGTGACCACAATCCTTTCCCGGCCGTTGTCAAGAACTTCGACATTGGCTCTGGCCCGAATGACTACCCTACCCCTACCCGTAAGCAAAGCATCCCGAATGCCCTCGTACCCGTAAAGCAATCCCCCGGTCGGAAAGTCGGGGGCTTTGACATAAGCCAAGAGTTCTTCGCAGGTAATATCTCTGCGGTCGATGTAGGCATGGATACCGTCAATAAGTTCAGAGAGGTTGTGCGGAGCCATGTTGGTGGCCATCCCAACAGCAATTCCTGAACTGCCGTTCATGAGCAAATTGGGGAACTTGCAGGGCATAACCGTGGGTTCCTCCAGGGAATCGTCAAAATTGAGTTGGAAATCAACCGTCTCTTTTTCGATGTCTTCCAGCATTTCTTCGGCCAAACGAGTCAAACGGGCCTCGGTATAACGCATGGCGGCAGGGCTGTCACCATCCACCGAACCGAAATTTCCTTGGCCATCCACCAGCGGGTAACGCATGGACCAAGGTTGTGCCATCCTCACCATGGTATCGTAAACCGAGGAATCTCCGTGGGGATGGTATTTACCCAAAACTTCACCCACAATACGGGCGGATTTTTTGTAGGGTTTATTGTAGGCCAAACCCAATTCGTTCATCCCATACAGTACCCTGCGGTGCACCGGTTTGAGACCATCGCGGACATCGGGCAGGGCCCTGGAAACAATCACCGACATCGAGTAATCGATGTAGGCGGATTTCATTTCCTCCTCGATTTGAATGGGGATTATTTTGGAAGAATCGGCCATTGGATAACTTAGGGGTTAAAAGGCCGAAAATACGAGGTTTTTCATGCATTTTTGGCCAAAATAGCGTTCTATTTTTGTCGGATAACTCTCCAAAGTCCAGCCTATGCCCCTACCATCTCCGGAATACATGTTTCTGCAGGCCAAGCCCCCTTTGAGCACTGCGGAGCCCACCTTGCAAGTCTTGGATTTGGCCCTCAAAGGGGGGCCTTTCATGATCCCCCTCTTGCTTTTTTCGATTCTTACCGTTTACCTCATGGTTGAGCGTTGGATGACCTTGGCCCGGTACCGCAAGGGCATGGATTTGCTTCAAAGGGAGGTCCAGGTCCTGCTCAAATCCGGACAGGACCAACAGGCTACGGAAACCTGTCGGCGTTCGGATTTGCCCCTGGCCCGGCTTTACATGCAACTCCTGGAGAAGTACAAGGTTTTATCCGAAAAAAACCTTCGGGAACATCTGGACTATTACGGAAAAAAGGAAGCGGTTCTCTACGAAAAAAACTTAGCCATGATGGCCACCATAGCCGGTGCTGCACCCATGGTGGGTTTTTTGGGGACCGTGACCGGGATGATACGGGCATTTTATCAACTTTCGGTATCGGGCTCAGCCGTGGATCCTGCGGCTTTGTCGGGAGGGATTTACGAAGCCATGGTGACTACCGCGGCCGGCCTCATGGTGGGTATTTTGGCGTATTTGGCCTATAATTTTTTTACCGTCAAGGTTGAACGCCATCTGACGGAATTGGAATTCATGGTTGGAGACACCCTGGAACTCCTTCCCAAGACGTTGGAGGCATGAATTTTCGAAAATCCTCCAAGGTTCGTGCCGATTTCAGTATGGCCTCCATGACGGATATTGTCTTTCTTTTGCTGATTTTCTTTTTGTTAACTTCAACTTTGGTAGCCCCTCAGGCGTTGAAATTAATTTTACCCAAGGGCAAAGGGCAACCGATAGAATCCAAGGTTATTCGAATCAGCATCGACAGTTTGTCCATGTTTCATCTGGAACAAAAACCCATGTCCAAAGGGGCTTTGCAAAACGAAATTCGGGCTTTAGCCGCCCAGGATACCGGACAAACCCTGTTGTTACAGGCCCATCAACGGGTACCGGTTCAGGATGTGGTCGATGTTATGCAATGGTCCCGTGAGGCCGGTCTCAAAATGGTTTTAGCCACGGATCCCCGATGAGTGAACCTGCAGGACGTTCCGGAGTAGCCTGGTTGATATCCTTGGGTTTGCATGCTTTGCTCATCCTCCTTTTGGCATTACTCCATTTGGGGCTTCCTGCCATGCCCCCACAACCATCGCCTGGTGGTGGATTGTCCCTGGCCTTGGGTATAGAGGATGGTCAGGAAACAAGCCCCGCTTTGCCACCTTCGGGCACGACCAGCAGCCCCTCCGATCCAACAGAAACGGTCAAACCGAATCCCACCACCAGTCCATCGGTAACCCAGGACCTTGAAGAGGCCCCTGTGGTGGCCGCTAAACCGGAAAGCAAACCGATGGACCCTCGATTGCAGAGGCTTTTGCAACGACAAGGCCAAAACAATCTCCAAAACAGCAATAATCCGGCCTCCAAAGGCCAAAAGGATGGAACCGAAACCGCAAACTCCACCGGGCTATCGGGAAGTGGCGGTTTTTCGGCAAGGGGGGATGGCTTAGAAAACCGGGGCTTTACCAAAAGTCCGGATCCCGAAGAATTTCGAATTTTGGATGCCCGGGTGGTTATTCCTATCGAGGTGGATAGCGAAGGAAAGGTCCGGGTCACGGGTCAGCCAACCAGCGATCGTCCCCTTAACGCCCAACAGCGTCGTGCCTTGGTTGAAGCAACTCAGAACAGCCGGTTTCGGCGTAACACCGAACTTTCTTCGCCCCAAAAAGGTTTTTTAGTCTTTGAATTGCAAATCAAAAGCCGTTCCTAATGCAGGAACACATGAATTACGAAAAAACCTATGCCTGGTTGCTGGAGCAATTGCCCATGTACCAGCGTTTGGGTCCTCCTGCCTACAAGGAAGGTTTGGACCGAATCAAAGCCCTGTGTCAATCCGTGGGTCAGCCCCAAGAGCGGATGGGCAAAGTCATTCATGTTGCCGGCACCAACGGAAAAGGTTCGGTATGCCATGCCATCGCTTCGGTTTTGCAGGCTTGCGGTTACAAAACAGGACTTTTTACGTCTCCTCATCTTCTTGATTTTCGCGAGCGAATACGAGTCAACGGTCGGTGCATCAGCCAATCCGAGGTTGTGGAGAGCGTAAACGCCTTGCGTCAATCATCGTCCCACCTTGATGCATCTTTTTTTGAGTTCACCACGGCCCTGGCTTTTCTACACTTTGCGAATCACCAGGTCGATTTTTCGGTCATCGAAACCGGCATGGGAGGCCGGTTGGACTCCACCAACCTGGTTCAACCGGTCCTTTGCGCTATTACGCATATCGACTGGGATCACATGAATTTTTTGGGTGACCGCTTACCGCTGATCGCCGCCGAAAAGGCCGGCATCATCAAGCGGGGTGTTCCTGTTGTGATGGGGCGTACCCAGGACGAGGAAGTTAATCAAGTATTCCTCAACAAAGCCCATGAATTGCGTTGTCTTATTACGTATGCTGATCAGGTTTATCGGCTTGAATTACAGGGCACAAACATCAGTAAATTGGAGTCTGTTTGGAGGGTCCAACGCCTTGGACGAAAACAAGAGCCCGAACTGGTTTGCGACTTAAGCGGACATTACCAGGGTGAAAATATCGGCCAAGTTTTGGCCATGGTCGATGCCTTGAAAAATGGGGGTATCGTTATGGACCAAGAACACGTCTTTGAAGGTTTACGAAACATTGTTCGTAACACCGGAATGCGTGGTCGTTGGCAGGTTGTGGGTCAAAATCCGCTAAGGGTTTTGGACGTGGCCCATAACACCGAAGGCATTCATCAAGCCCTAAGGCAAGCCAAATCCTGTGCCCCTACTTCCGAATGGTCGGTGGTCTTGGGACTTTCGGCCGACAAAGACCTTGACCCCATACTCTCGGCCTTTCCTTCGGATGCACGGTATTATTTCGCTGCACCCCGCAACCCGCGGTGCTTGCCTGCTGACGTTTTAGCCCAAAAAGCCAAGGATTTCGGATTAAGGGGTCAGGCCTTTGATTCCGTCGAAGAGGCTTGGAATGCGGCGGTTCAAGGAGCTCACGCCCAAGGCCTTGTCCTTGCTTTGGGAAGTTTTTTTGTCATCGCCGAAATCCCCGATGGGGTCCTTCCCGACCATGGCCTCCATTGATATCTACACCGATGGGTCCGCCTTGGGCAATCCGGGACCGGGAGGCTATGCCGCGGTCTTGTTAAGCGGTGACAAACGTTTGGAAATTAGCGGTGGATTTGCGTTGACCACCAACAACCGTATGGAATTAAGAGCCGTGGTGGAAGCCCTTCGAGTTCTGCGAGGCCAAGGTCATCGTATTCGCCTTTACAGCGATTCCAAATACGTGATTGATGCTTTCGAAAAACGCTGGTTCCTGGGTTGGCAAAAACGACAATGGAGAAATGTGAAGAACCCCGACCTATGGCAGGTTTTGTTACCGCTTACCCAAGTTCACCAAATTGAATGGTTTTGGGTCAAAGGCCATGCGGATATCCCTGAAAATGAGCGTTGTGATGTTTTAGCCAAAGCCGCTGCATCCGGTTCATCCCTCCCTCCCGATTCCGGTTATCTTAGCCCCAACGCCTGAAGTAGAGCTTCCAAAGCCAAGGCCCTATGGGAATAGCGGTTCTTGAATTCGGTGGAAAGCTGACCTAAACTTTGACCGGGTTTTTCGTTGGGTTCAAAAACAGGGTCGTAGCCAAAGCCATGAATTCCCATGGGCTCCATTAGGATTCTGCCATTCCATCGACCTTCGCCGTATTGAGGAATTCCTCCGTCGTACCAACACAAAACCGCCACAAAATAGGCGGAACGATCGGGTATATTTCGTAGTTTATGAAGTAAGAGCGCCATGTTTTGGGCGCTGTTTGCGCTGTCACCCGCATAGCGTGCGCTATGCAAACCCGGTTCCCCGTTTAGGGCCGGCACCACCAGCCCTGAATCATCGGCTAAGGCCGGAATTCCGGTTGCCTCGTAGGCGGCTTTCGCCTTGATTAAGGCATTTTGTGCAAAGGTGTCCCCGTTTTCTAAGGGAGTCTTGTTTATTCCGCAATCCGATAGACTCAATAATCTCACCTGCGATAAGGGTTCCAATGCCCTGAATTCTTGGGCTTTGCCTTGGTTATGGGTCGCCAAAACCCAGGTCGGCTTAGGATTCAAGTGCCTTCCAGTTTTTGATGGTCAACCATAGGGACTTTTTGGCTTCCGGATCAGCCATCATTTGACTCAGCGAGGACCCTATTACCCACGAATCGGGTATGGGTTGGCCGGATGGAAGTTCAGGCTTGCATCCAAAGGCGATTAATCGTGAACCGGTCCAAGACTTCCAATGGCTTACGGGACCACAATGCAAAAGCACTTGATCAAGTGTCAAATGAATCGCTGCCAGAATTTTGACCAATAAATCCTTTTCGGCTTCCGAGGGTTCCGATGGACAAACCACAACCAAGTCGGGCTGCGTTAAGGGAACCGAGGTTGGAGCCAACTTTCTGGATAAAGAAAGTAGGTTGAGTGTTTCAGGACCCAAGACCCATTCCTCCCATACCGGGTCACCCCAAATGCTTTGCTGCCATTGGGCCATGAAAGGGTTCGAATCCAAGGTATAAGGCTTTATGTATGCAAATTACGCTCTATTTCCCCTAAATTTGAACAAAAACCAAGCATGGAGCCCATACCTGTAACCCCATTGGCCAAGTCCCGATTGACCGCGGTGGATTTCGAGGATTTACCCTTTGGTAAAGTTTTCGCTGACCACATGTTTGTGGCCGAATACGAAGGGGGACAGTGGCGCAATGCCCGCATTATTCCGTACGGGGAAATCCCAACCAATCCCGCGATTTCAGCCTTGCATTATGGACAATCTATTTTTGAAGGACTCAAAGCCTACCGAAACCAAAAAGGTGAAGTACAAGTCTTTCGCCCTTACGATAACATGAGCCGTATGGTTCGATCAGCAGGGAGGCTTTGCATGCCGGCGGTCACCGAAGAGATTTTTATTGGAGGACTCAAAGCTCTGCTAAAATTGGACCAAGAATGGGTACCCCGACAAAGCGGTTATTCCTTGTATATCCGACCTTTTATGTATGCTATTGATGAATACGTAGGGATTCGCCCTTCGGATTCTTATCGCTTCATTATCTTCAATTGTCCGGTAGGGAACTATTATACCGCACCCCTGCATGTCAAGGTATCCGACCGCTATGTCAGGGCCTTTCCTATGGGAACTGGATTCGCCAAAGTCGCAGGGAATTATGCCGCGGGGATGTTGCCCCTCAAGCATGCCCGCGAAGCCGGTTATGATCAGTTGGTTTGGCTGGACGGCAAAGAAATGAAATACATCGAAGAATCAGGGACCATGAATTTGTTTTTTCAAATTGGTGATACCCTGGTCACCCCGATTGCTGACGGAACAATTCTGGAAGGCATCACCCGGGATAGTATACTGGATTTGGCCGTAGAGGCTGGCCTGCCTGTTGAAGTTCGCAAAATCTCCATCGACGAAGTTGTAGCCGCTTACGATCGAGGTGAACTCAAGGATGCCTTTGGCACGGGCACGGCGGCTACGGTTGCGCCCATTTCGAGCATTACCGTACAAGACCGTCGCCTGGAACTCCCTTCGATGGAAAACCGAACTTACTCCAATCTTTTAGGCCGCATGCTGGACGATATCAAAACCGGCAAAACCCAGGATACCCGCGGCTGGATCATGAAACTTTAAACCCAATTCCTATGTCCTTTGATGTATTAAAACGTTTGTTTTGGTCGGCCACGGCGGTCTACCTACTCACCGCTTCGGGGCAAGCACCTACGGTACAAGCTCAGGTTATTCAATTTGAGCGGTATACCCTGGGCAATGGCCTCAAGGTGCTGCTGCACCAGGATACCACCACCCCCATTGTAGCGGTTACCGTTTCCTACAAAGTGGGGAGTAAAAATGAGGATCCTCAGCGCACCGGCTTCGCTCATTTTTTTGAACATCTTTTGTTTGAAGGCAGCGAAAATATAGGTCGAGGCGAATACATGAAGTTGGTAAAAACCAACGGAGGAGTCCTGAATGCAAACACATTCTATGATCGTACCTTTTATTTTGAAATCCTTCCTTCCAATCAATTGGAATTGGGCCTTTGGATGGAAAGTGAACGCATGCTTCATGCCAAAATCGAAGATCAAGGGATTGAAACCCAACGTGAAGTGGTCAAGGAAGAACGCCGACAGCGTTACGACAATACCCCTTATGGAGGTCTCCTCGATCAAACCATGCGCAGAACGTTCTTGAGTCATCCTTACGGTCGTTCGGTTATCGGCTCCATGGACCATCTTAACAGCGCTCGCAAAGAAGAATTCATGGATTTTTACCGCACATTCTATGTTCCGGATAATGCGGTTTTGTCCATTGCCGGGGATTTTAATCCAACCCAACTCAAGGCATGGATTGAGCGATATTTTGGAAGCATTCCCTCCTCGACCCGGCCCATTCCCCGCCCCAATCCGGCCGAACCGCTGCAGACGGCTGAGCGCAGAGATACGGTTTACGACAACATTCAATTGCCTGCGGTGGTGCATTCTTTCAAAATGCCGGCCCAAGGAACTCCGGATTTTTATCCGATGAGTATGCTTACGAGTTTATTGTCCCAGGGTGCCTCTTCCCGATTCCAAAAGTCCATTGTGGATCAACAACAAAAAGCCGTAGCGGTAGGCGCTTTTCCATTGGGTATGGTGGACCATAGCGTAGCCATTATGTACGGTATTGTTAATATGGGCGTTGGCCCCGATAGTTTGGATGCTGCAATGCGTGCCCAATACCAGAGAATTCGGGATGAAATCACCGAATCCAAAGATTTATCCAAGCTCCTAAATCAATTGGAAAACGATCGAGTCGCTCAGTTGGGCTCGGTTCAAGGTATTGCTGAACAACTCAGTGATTACGAGTTGTTTTATGGGGATGCCAACCTTATCAATACCGAGTTTGAACGTTTTCGCAAGGTGACACCGCAGGATATTCAGCGTGTTGCCCAGAAGTACTTGGTCCCAGAGAACCAAGTTACCCTTTACTATTTGCCACAACCTAAACCGTAAATCATGAATTTTCGTCGATATATTTTGTTGTTATGCCTTGTAGGTTCCGTGGTGCGTTGGGATTTCGCGCATGCCCAAAACACCAAAAGCGCGGCTTCCGGCAAAACGTCCAAAGAACGTAAAACCTCTGCCCCGGCTCCGGTTCAGGCGCCCTTGGATCGTAGTCAGCGACCAGCGGCCGGACCAGCCCCAGAGATTCGTTGGGCAGAAGCCGAACGTTGGGAACTACCCAATGGTCTCAAGGTCTTCCTGGTGCGCAATCAAAAGTTACCGCGTGTTTCGGTTTCTTTGGTTTGGGATTATGATCCCGTATTCGAAGGCTCCAAAACCGGTGTTTCAGCATTGACCGGTGAACTGATCCGTTGTGGTACCCAAAACAAATCCAAAGAGGAATTGGATGAAGCCATCGATGGCCTGGGCGCTACCTTATCAACATCTTCCAACGGAGTGTACGCGACTTGCCTAAGCCGTAACGCAGCACCGTTGATGGGGCTCCTGGGAGAAATTCTTACCCAACCATCCTACAAGGAACAAGAATTGGAACGCCTTCGGAAACAGTCCATCTCGGGCCTGGAAAGTGAACAAACCAACGCCGAATCCGTGGCTGCACGGGTTTTGCCCCGCTTGCTCTACGGTGCATCGCATCCCTACGGTGAAATTCAAACCCAAAAAGGTCTGGAATCCATAACCTTGACCGATTGTGAAAATTTTCGTGATCGTTATTTGCGGCCCAATGTGGCCTACCTGGCATTGGTCGGGGATATTGACAGGGCCAGTGCCGAAGCCTTAACCCGTCAATATTTAGGCAATTGGGCTGCTGCAGAGGTTCCTGCTCATAAATACGAAGTTCCTACCAACAAGAACGGGGTTCGGGTCGTCATGGTCGATCGTCCCCAAGCTGTACAGACCGTTATACGTATTGCAAATACGGTTGAATTGGTTCCCGGTTCTCCCGATTATATTCCTTCTTCGGTAATGAACACCATTTTGGGTGCCAGTGACGCGAGACTCTTTGACAATCTCCGCGAAACCCACGGTTATACCTACGGAGCCTATTCGTCGCTGACCAAGGACCCATTGGTTGGACAGTTCAGGGCCTACGCACAGGTTCGGAATGCGGTAACCGACAGCGCAGTTCGCGAGTTCTTTTACGAACTCAACCGAATTCGGGATACTTTGGTTCCACTGGATGAACTCCAAGGGGTCCAGAATTATTTGAACGGAACTTTTTCCATTTCTTTGCAAAACCCTCAGACCGTTGCAGGTTTTTATATTGATCAGGAGCGATACCGGATGTCTTCGGGCTATTACCGCAACTACCTTCAGGAATTGGCATTGGTGAACCGTGAATCGGTTCAATCCATGGCGCGCAAAATGATTCAACCCGAATCATGCGTGGTTCTGTGTGTAGGTAAAGGCAGTGAAATTGCTCCTAAGTTGCGTGCATTGGATAGCGATGGGGTGATTGAATGGCTGGACTGGAACGGCGAGGCTGCCCCTGACCCTACCGCCTTGAAATTGCCCGCAGGAACAACCCTTGCCTCCGTTTTGGAACGTTATATCAACGTTACTGGAGGATCCAAAAATTGGTCCAAAGTCAAAGGTCTGCGCACGACCATGGCCGCCACCCTCCAAGGTATGGGTTTAGAAATGATCCAAACCAAAAGAACCAAGCCGGCTTCTTCCCTTACTACGGTCAAACTGAACAGCACCATGGTCTTATCGACCGACTTGTACACCGACGGCAAAATGCTCCGCAAAAGCATGCAGGGTACCAAGGAAGTGGAGGGCGAAGAATTGGCACATGAAGCCATGGAAGCCACCCCACTCCCCGAAATGTTATGGTTAAGTGGTCATCATCCCCAACTGTCATTGGGTGGTGCTGAAATGGTCAACGGTGAGCTTTGTGCCAAATTGGATTGGAAATTCCAGAACGGCACTCAAGAAAGCCATGTGTACAGCTTAACCTCAGGCCTCAAGGTTCAATCCTTGCGAATTTCCAAAGGTCCTGATGGTAAAGAGGCCATTTCTTCCACCGCTTATAGCGATTATCGAGACCTCGGCAAAGGACTCCTGATCCCTCATGAAGTGAAGATCAGCATGGGTCCGGAATCGATCACCTTCAAATTGACTGAAGGGGTCCTGAATCCTCGCTTCAACAACGACGACTTTAAGCTTTAATCCTGGGTAGGTCCCTGGTCTTCGTTCTTGAACAGGGAACGCAGTTCATGGGCCTCGCTGGGTTGCATTCGTCCTCCCAGGACCAACCGGACCTGCCGGCGACGCAGTGCACCGTCGTATTGTTTCTTTTCTTCCTCGGTTTCCGGCACTAATTCCGGTACGCTGGTGGGTTGCCCCGCATCATCCACAGCCACAAAAGTAAAATACGCCTGGTTGCAAAGATGGCGTATGCCTTGGGGAATGTTCTCGCACCAGACCTCGAGGCGAACCTCCATAGACGTTTGAAAGGCACGCGTAACGGTAGCGGTCATGTTGACCAAATTGCCAAGACGTATGGCCCGGTTAAAACTTACATTATCCACCGAAGCGGTAACAACGATTCGGTTGGCATGTTTTTGGGCAGCGATTGCTGCGCAAATGTCCATCCAATGCAAGAGCCTTCCTCCCATCAGGTTGTTCAAGGTATTGGTATCGTTGGGCAGGACCAATTCGTTCATCACGGTTTGGGAATGGCTAGGGGTTTTGGTCGGTCGCATTAGGGTACAAGGATTTTGGAACGGTGGCGCTGACCATCCCGGGTATATATTTCAACAAAATACAAGCCGGAGAGAACGTTTGAAGGTTGGAAGGTGGTCTTCCAGTAACCCATAGTGTCCATCGCCGATTCCAACGGTTCAACTTCTTGAAATCGCCCGTTCAGGTCACTCAACCGTAAACGTACTGCCGCGGATGGACCTTTAAAAACCAATGGTTCGAGGTTGGATTTCCAAGGATTGGGGAATATCGTGAACGTTTGGACCAAGGGAGACTCGTGGGTTGAGGCAGGATAACGAAAGGGTCCACCCAAGACCGGCCGTATCATCCACGAGCCGGGAATAGAGGATTCCTCCCAAATCCCCTGGGTATTGAACCAACGGTTGTAACGAACCAGGGTATCGTTACGGTCCAACCCGAT
This sequence comes from Bacteroidia bacterium, assembly GCA_049431025.1. Classification (GTDB taxonomy): domain Bacteria; phylum Bacteroidota; class Bacteroidia; order UBA7662; family UBA7662; genus SYHX01. The sequence goes on from JBMTCP010000012.1 coordinate 21,546, forward strand.
GTTAACAAGTCCGGCGGTTTCTTGCTGCCAGCCAACATAAAAGGAATCCTGAACCGGCAAGGGTGGATCGATGCCAAAAAACACGAAATGCCCCAAACTATCCCCGTAGGTTGGACGGTACGGAATGGTGGAACGATAAATTTCGCTTTCACCTCTTCCTCTTTCCTGAACCTGGGACCAGACCTTGAGCACAAACAGTTCGTTGGCGGCATTGGCCGCGGCTTGGGTGAAATACATCCATAGACCGCGCAAGGTATCGGGTTGAGCAAGCCAAAACTTATAGGCCACTGAACCGGCAACCACGTTGATACCGTATCCGGTTTCGGCAGTTCCGTCGTCGTAGGCTAAGTAATTCCACCAACGAAGCGGTTCTCGCAAGGTATCGTTGCTGGGTTGGACGTCGCCTACCGATTGAGCCAAGTATTCCAAAACCAAATCCATGCTATCACCTGTGGCGGCTGGAATGTCAAAACGCGAATAGACCAAGCCAAAATTCTGCGCAGTTCCCAAACTAGGCAGATTAACGACAGGGCTATTGTATAGACTGCTGGCACTGCCGCTTCGCCTAACCCGGTATTGATGACTTACCGGGGTGGCCGACCCGTTGTTCATCAAATCATACCCGTGCAAGGGATTCAAAAACCTCAGGGTATCGGCCAAAAATTGGTTTAGGGGCATGCTCCTGTAGGGTCTTAGGTAGGTCGCATTGGTACGTATTGGCGATACATCGTTTCGCAATGTATCACCGAGGCTACGTCCGGCAGCCAAGCGAACATAGTCCAAATGCCAGACATCCACCAAACCGGTCAGGGATCCGTACGAAGTCCAACGCATGGTAAAACCATCGTAGAAATAGGCTGAATCCCGAATGGGAATCATGACCAATTGGAAGGGTTGCAACGGGGTACCCAAGGCAAACCAAACCCGCTGCCAAACCCCATTTTGTCGGCGAAATTCCAATAAAAAAGAGTCAACCGGTTCCGGGGCTTCGCACCATCCGGCCGGCTGATACGTGAAACTTAGGTACAAGGAATCCTGAGGCAGGTAGGAACCCAAACGAATGGGCCAAGTTTGCAAGCGATCGGCTCGGCCTACCGCCAGAATGGAAGAAGCATCGTAGGGATGTCCCGATGAATCCAAACCGTCAAACGTGGCAAAACCTTGCGAAGGCGGCCGCACGGCCATATCGTTGTTTCGGTAGACGTCCTGATTCGCCCATAAGGCAGCTTGAACCTGCGGTCCAGCGTACGAAAAATCGTCCTCAAAGGGCAAATCCAACGTATCATTCAAGCGATACGTCATTGGACTCCATCGTATACCTGCTGATGGGTTTTGCCGGGGAGGGTGCGTAACTTCCTGACCTTTAGTCCCTAAACAAACCAAGAGACCAACCCCAAAGAGCCCCAAGAACTTCAATCGGCTAACCATAAATCCACAAAATCCAAAGCGCGTACTCTCGATGCTTGGCCTCCTGCCATAGGTCTTTGACGCACAATCAAGGCTTGGCTGCTATCAGAAACGGTACCCATAAAAGAAACATTACCCAATGACAACGAAGATTCCGCCAAAAAAATACGCGCTTCGTCCAAAGTCAAACCGGTGAGGTTGGGTACATCGACCAAGGAATCGGAATTGTTAAATCCAATATAAAGATCGATAACACTACCTCTGGGTAATTTCTGACCTGCCCTTACTTCCCGGCCTTGATGTTGTCCTCCCAAGACAACCTGATGGGCCAAATCCGGCTTCATAATTAATTGCCCTACCACAAAACCTTTGTTATTCAAGTCCATGGTTGCCTTTCGTAAAGACAAATCGGTAAGGTCGGGCAAAGCCATGGTGGGTAAATCCGATAAATTCAAGGTCAAATAAACCATCCTACCGCTTTTGACTTCAAAACCGGCTTCGGGATCGCTGGATACCACCACAGCGGGACCTAATCCTTCGCTATAAACGGAATCAACTACGATACCCTCGAGCCCGCTTTCCTCCAAGGCGACTAAGGCTTCATCCGCTGATAAACCGCGTAGTGAAGGGACTTGGATCGCGTCTCCGTGGGATGTGTACCAACGAAGGGCCAACCAAACCAAGAGGGCCAGGACCGCATTGACCCCCAAAAAGTAGATAAGGAAACGACGCACAGGATAAACACTCATGCCGTAGGGTGTAAAAGCTCAAAGCGCTGTATACCACGCTCGATAAGTTGGGAAATAAATTCGTGGGGTGTTAATCGAGCCAATGCCGCTTGGTGATAGATGCAGGTTGCCGGCGTCATCCCCGGTAGAGAGTTGATTTCGATGATATGGACTTTGACGGGTCCATGGGTTGGAATGCCAACAAAGGCATCGATACGGCAATAACCCTCCACCCCGGCGGTTTCGGCAGCACGCCGAAGTTGTTCCTGAACTTGGACCATGATTTCGGATTGACGAAGAGGGTCCTTCGAAAAGCGCGCCGGGGTGATGTTGGTGCCTTCACCGGCCAAAAACTTTTCTTCGAGGCTGAGGATTCCCCCACCGGCAATGCTTTCGGAAGGTTCAAAAACAACAAATTCACGATGGCCGCCTTCTAGAGTACGAATCATCATTGCACCGGTTACCTCCAAAAAATGCTCACCCTCCCGACCTTGAATAAATTGTTCCAACAAAAAACGTTCTCCAGGTTCAAACAGAGCAGGATTGGAGATATTGAAATGGTTTCCAGCCTCCTGAGGCCAGGTTCCTTTATCTCGAAAACAAAGAGCCGCATAGGCCTCCAAATCTTCTCGGTTTTCTAAGCGAAAAACACCGGTTGAACACCCATCGTCCACCGGCTTAGCGACCATGGGCCAGTCGTTTAACGTTTGGATCCAGGTCTTGCCTTCATTGGAGTGCCAAAATGCTGGCGTTACCATCCATTGGTCGGCCACCGTTAAGCCATGATTCGATAACAAGCGCCCTGTTCTGAATTTGTCAATCGTCAAGGCGCTACTTTCGGGACCTGAACCGTTATAGGGTATACCCCATTGTTCAAGTCGCTTTTGCAATGAACCATCCTCTCCTGGCCTTCCGTGCAAAGCAATGAAAACAAAATCAACCCGTTGGGACAAATTTTCCCATGCCACGGGAACCGCCTCATCCAATGCATCCGGAGCATAACCTTGCAGGACTTCGGCAAAATCCTGACGGATTCTCTGAAGAATTCCGGCTCGTTGGGGATGGTCCAAGGCTTTGACGATATCGTCAGCATGGTCTTTGAGGTGCAAATGCATGGGAAGTTGATGCAGCCTCCACTCTTCAGCTGAACCGCTCAGGAACAAGCTGATAGGTTCCATATTTTCCATGGAACGAAGCTTCTCAAATATATTTCTACCTGATTCAACCGATATATGCCTTTCCGATGAATAGCCCCCCATTAAAACGCCAACACGCAAAGATCTTTGATCGGAATGATGACGTTTTTGGATACCCCTATCCAGTTGCTCAGCCAAGGCTTGAGCCTTGAGCAGTCCTGGTTGATTCCTAAGTCTGGCAGCCAGGGAAATACGGATGAGGTAAGTCAAAAAGGCTGTTGGACTCAGACCAATCTCGGCCGCTTGCTGAAAAAAGAACGACGACGGCATCATTCCCGACGTCGTGTTAGGGTCGTTGAGAATTATTTGTCCGTTGTTACAATAAAAGCCGTCTATCCTGGCATAAACCTCCAAGCCAAATTCGTTATACAATTTCACGCATTGTTCCCGAATGGACTGCAAATCGTCCTCTGGTAAATCCATAGGGGTCTTTTTGCGAGCAAAACCAGGCAAGTATTTGGAGCGGTAATCGTAATACCGGGCCGTTGGCACAATTTCGGTAGGCGGTAATGCTGCCGCTGATCCGTCAGGTCTTTGGAGAACAATGCACGAAAACTCTTTGCCAACCAGGATTTCCTCCAGCAGGACCTGGGACTCGGCATCCAACGATTCCAAATAACAACAGGTACCCGAAGGTTGATTCCGAAGCCAAGCCAACCATTCGTTGGGATTGTGCCACACACGTTGATGAATCCGATCCCAGACCGGAAAACCCGGACCTGTCCGAAAATCAGCCAAACTATCCAAAGCTCCGTGCCCTTGATTCAACCAAGCATCTCTTTCCAAGCGGATACAAAAAAAGGCACGGTCCAAAGCCTCTTCCAAATTCCCTGCCTGGGGTTGGTCAAGGACCGATAGACCCACGCTACTACCCTGATTGGCGGATTTTACGACACAACCTTGGGGAAATTCACCGAGCAATTGATGCAGCAAAGCTTGCCGGTCCTCTTCGGAGGCGCCAACCCAATTGCTTCGATCCACATGGACAAAACGAGGAGTAGGCCAACCGCTCGCTTGCATTTGCTTCCTTTGCTGAACCTTGTTCATCCCCCAAGCACCTGCCGCTGGTCCACAGCCGGAATAAGGCACACCCCAAAACTCCAGCATTCCTTGGATTCGACCATCTTCTCCGTTTTTACCATGAAGTGCCAAAAAGGCAAAGTCAATACGGTCCGCTAAGGTCTCCCACGCAATGGTTTCGCCGATGGAGCGCCTCCATGACGCTGCGTCCTGGGCAGTATAAACTTGTTGTTCTGCGTAGGGTAACCAAGAACCGGATTCCGCGGTTCCATTCTGAACCGGGTAAAAATCACGGAGGCTTCCTTTGTACAAAAAAGACCAATGAAGGAGGACTAATTGACCAAAGGAATCAACAAAAAGAGGAAGAACCTCAAAGAGGGCCTTGTCCAACGTATCGTAAACGGTACGACCCCCGGCAAACGAAACCTCCCTCTCCCTGGAATTACCGCCAAAGAGTACGCCTACGCGAATTTTTGAGGATAGTGGCTTCAAGATGGGGCCTGGTCGTGAAGGTATTGCTTGCGCTCCAAAAGGGTTTCGCTGGTTTCACGTCGGTCGGGGTCGGGAACACAACAATCCACCGGGCAAACGGCTGCACATTGGGGCTCTTCATGAAATCCCTCGCATTCCGTGCATTTGTCGGGAACAATAAAATAAATATCGTCCGCTACAGGCGTTTGTTGGTCATCGGCATGGGTCGTACTCCCGTCGGGTCTCTGGACTAAACCCTTTAAGGCCGTACCCTGCGTATAAGTCCATGTTACCCCACCCTCGTAGATCGCGTTGTTGGGGCATTCCGGCTCACAGGCCCCGCAATTAATGCATTGGTCGGTAATAATAATGGCCATGTAATCCTGATTTCTTCGCAAATTTACGGCTCATCATGGCCTCCTACCCCCATTCTTTATTCGAACTTCAAGAACCCCTAGTTCTATGGGGGCGTTGGTTCCGTCAAGCCCCCGAATCCTCCTTGTGGTCAGCCTTGGTTTCCAAGACTTCAAGGCTCAACCCCTGGTTTGAGGAAGCGATGCTGCGATACGCGGTTTTGGCTTGGGCCGATGCCTTATCCGAACAGGGAGTAGCACGTTGGTTAAAGGAAGCCGAAACCTTCCATAAAGATCGACCCCTGGGTAAGGATATCGGTTTGGTCTTGGCCGGTAATTTACCCTTGGTTGGCCTTCATGATGTGTTATGCGTTTTGGTTTCCGGCCATCACGCGCAGATCAAGCTCTCCTCGGACGATGCCGGCTTGACACCATGGGCTTTGGACGGCTTGTTAACCGTTTTTCCTGCTTTTCATTCGGCTTTTCGTTTGGTTGAACGGGTGATCAAACCGGATGCCGTGATAGCGACTGGCTCGGATTCATCTCTTCCTTATTTTGAGCAATACTTTGGGCACCTGCCCCGTTTGCTAAGGGGACATCGTAATTCGACAGCGATCCTTTGGGGAGACGAAGAAGAAGAAGATTGGCAGGGATTAGCCCAAGATATTTTTCTTTATTATGGTAAGGGTTGCCGGAACGTGAGCCGTATACTGATTCCTGAGGATTACCCGCCTGCTCGTATTTTGGATAAGCTGGATGGTTGGGAATGGCAAGGCGAAAATTCGCGTTACCGCAACAATTTGGATTATCAAATGGCCCTACAAATCATCGATCGTCGGCCTTACTTGCAAAATGGATCCCTTGTTTTGCGTCAAAATCCTGACCCCCGCTCCCCTCTAGGGGTTTTGCACTGGGAAAAGTACCGTAGCCCCGAGGGCCTCTGCGACCTTATTCTGCCTTGGTGGCCTCAAACCCAGTGTTTGGTTGGGAAAAATCTTGAGAAACGTACAAGTACGTTTGGGGCCTTGCAGCAAGCCTTAGGCGAGAAAGAATACAGGCGATTTCAAAAGCAATGGACCCCACCGGGACAAACCCAAAAACCCACCTTGACCGACTATGCGGATGGGGTCAATACGTTGGAATTTTTGATTAACCTGGGGACTTGAGCCCCCTAACGACTCAGGCCTCGTGCCAAATTTTCCGAAGTATTTCGACGACTCGGTCCATTTCTTCTTCGGTGTTATGCGAGCCTAACGAAAAGCGTATGGCGGTTCGGTCAGGAGCCACGCCCAGCGCTTCCATAACATGAGACCGGGTTTGAGCACCCGAGCTGCAAGCACTTCCACCTGAAGCGCAAACCCCTTCAATGTCCAAATTAAAGAGGAGCATTTCGCTTTTGGGGTGGGGCGGAAATGATAGATTCAAAACATGGGGAAGACGAGGACCGTTACGATCCCCGTTGTATTCCAACCCCGGTATAACAGATTCCAAACCTTTCGCCAGACGATCGCAGAGGTGCGATAGTTTTTGACTGCGTTCTTCCCGGTGTTGTAAAGCTTTTTCGAGAGCGCGAGCCATACCCACAATACCGGCCAAGTTCTCCGTCCCTCCTCTCATATTGCGTTCTTGGGCCCCGCCTTGAATCATGGGCCCCCAGGAGATCCCGCTTCGCAAATAAATGAATCCAACTCCCTTGGGACCGTAAAATTTATGGGCAGAGCCGCTTATGGAATGTATCCCCAGTTCCTGTAGGTTAAGTTGAATATGCCCAACCGTTTGTACAGTATCCGAATGAAAATAGGCGCCATAGTGCTGGCACAAAGCGGCAACCCTTTGGATATCCAAGAGATTACCCAATTCGTTGTTGGCATGCATGAGCGTAACCAACGTCTTTTGTTCGTGCTGCTGCGCATCGGATAGGCGTTTTTCCAAGTCATCCAAATCCAGCACACCCCGCTGATCGTGGGCAAGCCAATCGACCATGACTCCCCTGCTCTTTTGCAGATGCTCCAAGGTATGGGTAATGGCGTGATGCTCCAATCGGGAGGAAACCAAGCGTTGAACCCCGGCTCCTTCGACCAGGTAACGGCAAATCATGTTATCGGATTCGGTACCACCGGAAGTAAAAAACAATTCGGAAGGGGCACATCCTAACAACGACGCCATCGTTTTGCGCGCTTTTTCGATAAGAATCCGGGTTTCACGACCCAAAAAATGAATCGAAGAAGGGTTGCCGAACGATTGGCGCATGGTTTCCGCCATCAGGTCCACCACTTCGGGATCCATGGGGGTGGTCGCTGCGTTATCCAGGTAAATTCGAGGATGATTCATGGTAGGTGGATAAGCTTAGAATGAGCCCAAAATTTGGCGGGCTACCAAAGCCAAGTCCTTGGCCTCTTGGGCAGTAGGGGCTTCGGTATAAATCCGCAAAATCGGTTCGGTATTGGATTTTCGTACATGCAGCCAGCTCTTATCCAAATCGATCTTGAGACCGTCTTCACGGTTGTGTTGGGCGTTGGGGAAGGACTCGGCTAATTTTTGTAACAAGGCTTCGGGGTCTTGCGATGGGTCAAACGAAACCTTCTCCTTAGCCATTTCGTAGCGGGGGTACGAATCGCGCAGAGTTTTGACAGACGTTGATTTCAAAGCAAGGTGCGAAAGGAACAAGGCAATACCCACTAATGCATCCCGTCCGTAATGCAAATCCGGAAAAATGACACCGCCATTCCCCTCCCCACCGATCACTGCCTCAACTTTACGCATGGTCCGAACCACGTTGACTTCGCCCACGGCTGAAGCATGGTAGTCCTGGCCATGATGCAGGCAAAGGTCTCTTAAGGCACGGCTGGAACTTAGGTTAGAAACCGCAGGGCCCTTTTTGATTCCCAGGATATAGTCGGCCACGGCCACCAAAGTGTATTCCTCGCCAAAAAGCGATCCGTCTTCACAAACAAAGGCGAGGCGATCCACATCCGGGTCCACCACGATCCCCAAATCGGCGGATTGCCTAACCACTTCCGAACAAATCTCATCGAGGTGCTCACGCAATGGCTCGGGGTTATGGGCAAAGCGTCCATTTGGCTCTGCGTTCAAAACCTCTATTTTTTGAATACCCAATCGACGCAACAAGGCAGGAACTGCGAAAGCACCGGATGAATTGATTCCATCTACGATGATTTTCCAATCCATGCGGGCGATGGCATCCCTTCTCACTTCGGGAAGGGCCAGTATTTCGTCCAGATGTTCATCGAGGGCCTTTTGATCGGTGGAATACGATCCGATATGATCCACGGCAGCATAGTCAACAGGAACAGAGGAGCGAACCCTTTCCAACAAGGCCGCACCATCCTCGGGACCCAAAAAGCAGCCTTCATGGTCCAGCAATTTGAGTGCATTCCACTCACCGGGATTATGCGATGCGGTTAGTACGATGCCACCAGCTGCATGAATTCGAGGCACTTTGGTTTCCAAAGTGGGTGTGGTGGTAAGTCCTAAGTCAAGAACGTCCAAACCGCAGGCCATCAAGGTACCAGTAACCAATCGGCTCACCATCTCTCCGGAAACGCGGGCATCACGGCCAACGACAAGGAGGCGGCCGTGATTTTGTGCTTTGATGTATTCAGCATATGCCGTACAAAATTGGACCAAATCGATCGGGGTTAGTCCCTGACCATGAGGACCGCCTATCGTTCCCCGTATGCCAGAAATGGAGGCTATTAATGTCATGCAAGTACCATTAGGATATTGATTTCAGTAGGTGGCCCCGGTTTTGGACTCGTTGGACCAGGCATAGGTTGCACGGGCAATGCCCGGCCAGAGGCCTTTGAAGGTCCCGTTGGCGGGACCACTGAGATAGAGGTTATCAAAGCGTGAGCCGTTGTAGTTGCCCCCTACTTTCATTAGACCTCCTCGGAATTGAACCGAAACCTCAAAAGCCTGGTCTTCCTCCCATTCTTCTTTTTGTTGTATGTACAACAATGAACAGGCGACCGCACCCGTACCACAACTTAAGGTTTCGTTCTCAACACCCCGCTCGTAGGTTCTAACCTTAAGTCGGTTGGTATCCATAACTTCATAAAAATTGACGTTGGTACCGGCTGACCCGAACAAGGCATGTTCACGAAGATTTTTACCCTCCCTGAGGACAGGGTAATTGACCAAATCACGAACGTTGACCAAGAGATGGGGCGAACCGGTATCAATAAAGACCCCCACCTCCAAGACATTCCATGCCCTGGGGGCCTTCATGCTGAGGCGAAAATCTTGGTCCCCGCTTTTCCAAACCCTATGCATTCCATCGCTGGCCTCAAAATCGCCAAAGCCGACTTCCCCAAAATACCCCTTTGAAAAGGCAAAAGCCGATGCACAACGGGCCCCGTTGCCACACAGCGAGCCTTCACCCCCGTTGGCGTTCAGGTAATGAAGATAAAAGGACCCCTCCGGAGACTTTTTGGGTAGTAAAATCAAAACCCCATCAGCACCGACCCCAAATCTCCGGTCGCAAACCAAAGCCATGGCTTCTTGATTCAACCAAAATTGACTTTGGAGGCGTTCCTGGGTTAGGGCCTGTTCTTCGCGGGTAAGGTCAACCAATACGAAGTCATTTCCGCAGGCTTGGTATTTATAAAAATCAAAAGTCACCGCAAGTAGGGGCTTAAATTCAATACGTGCAAACATACGATTCGCCTTGGTGTTTCGTTAGAAGTGCTTTCTCAGAGCCTGCGAATTTGGCATGGTTTTTGTTAATCAAGTCATCAAACACAAAGCAAATTCTCTCTATGAACAAAATTCGTCAATGGGGTGGTACCCTGCTTGTTGCCTTTCTTGGTAGCCTTTTTGGGGCTTGGATTGTCTATGGTTGGGCCGGCCAAGCGCCTTTTCCTTCATCGGGATGGAATCCTCCACCTGCAAGTTTGACTCATTTTCCTGAACATATTGTTGAGCACCCCAATTTTGTGACCACCGCATCGGTCGTTACGCCCTGCGTTGTCCATATCAAAACCAAAGGTCGTAGTTCCGGGTCGATGCAAGGCACCCTGCCACCCGGTATGGACATGTTCAGGGATTTTTTTAACGGTCCTGACATGATGCCCCGAGGGCCCTCCATGGGTTCAGGATCCGGCGTCATTATGTCTGCCGATGGCTACATCATTACCAACAACCACGTGATCAAGGATGCCGATGAAATCGAAGTCATCTTGAACGACAAAAGGAGTTTTAACGGCACCGTTATCGGTCAAGACCCCAGTTCGGATTTGGCTTTGGTAAAGATTGAAGCTAACCTCTTACCCTTCGTCAAAATGGGCAATAGCGATGCATTGCAGGTGGGCGAATGGGTCTTGGCCGTTGGGAATCCCTTTAATTTGAATTCAACGGTTACGGCGGGTATCGTTTCGGCCAAGGCTCGCAATATCAATATACTGGGAGGTGGTACCAGCCTCGAAGCCTTTATTCAAACCGACGCTGCGGTGAATCCAGGTAACAGTGGCGGGGCCTTGGTCAACGTTCAGGGAGAATTAGTGGGTATCAATACCGCCATTGCATCCAGTACCGGAGCTTATCAAGGGTATTCTTTTGCCATTCCGTCCAATTTGGTCATTAAGGTAGTTGAAGACCTTAAACAATACGGGACCGTTCAAAGAGGTTTCCTGGGTATTCAAATTCGGGACGTGGATGCCGCCCTTGTCGAAAGCGAAGAATTGCGGGTGAACAGCGGAGTCTATGTAGCCGATTTTATGCCCAACTCTGCTGCCGAGGAAGCCGGTATTCAAAAGGGTGATGTCATTACCCAAGTCCAAGGTCAGGATGTACGTACCACCCCGGAGCTCATGGAGATTGTCGGCCGGAAAAGACCAGGCGAAATAGTCAAATTAAGTGTTAATCGCAAAGGCAAAAGCCAAACTTTTGAGGTAAAACTCCGGAATTCGGAAGGCAAAGCCGAATTGGTCAAGGCCGTTCCTCAGGAAGACGACACCCAGTGGTTGGGTGCCAAATTGGAAAAAGCTGGACGCAAGGAAATGGAAAGTCTTCGAATCGAATCGGGCATAAAAGTCACTCAATTGTCCAACGGTAAGCTCAAAGAGAGCGGAATTCGCGAAGGATTTATCATCACCAAGGTGGATAAAACCGAGGTCAACACCCCCAAAGCCCTCAAGGAACTTATCAAAAGCAAAAAAGGCGGTTTGCTAATCGAAGGGATCTACCCTAACGGGACCAAAGGATTTTACGGCATCGAAATCCCCTAACAGGTTTCGAACCGAACCTTTCGAAATTCGTTTTAAAGGCTTTCCAAAAAAGCCAAAAGATCGTTGAATTGGAGCGAGTCACCCATCCAACGTCCGGCTTCCCCTGCACCCTTCTGGTAATGTTCCAACACTTCACGCAGGTCTTTGGCACTGCCATCGTAGAAATAGGGTGGTGTTAGGTTAAGGTTTTTCAAGATAGGGGTTCTCGTACGGCCCCTGTCCTCTTCGCGAAGGGTAATGGAGGCCCTACCCGGATCCTGCCGGTCGGCAAATCCCAGGTTGTAAAATTGACCATCGCTTAGCGAGGGTCCGTTATGGCAACGACTGCATCCGGCCTGACCAAAAAACAGCGATTTCCCCCTTCCTGCAGATTCAGACAAGGGTATTGGTCGGTGGTTTGCATCCACCGAACCCGGTGGTTGAGCCAAGGACCTAACGTAACTATGCAGGGTTAGTAGAAAGGCCGATGAAAGGTCTTTGTCCGGTTCTACCCTTCGCAACCATTCCCGGTATAAAGGGTAGGCCATAAGTTTGGAGTTCAACGAGCGGGGATTCATGCCCAAATCACGGTGGGCCGTCAGCGCCGCCAGAACGGCCATCGAACCGCTGCGAAGGGGTGGCACTCCACCGTCCGCCATCAATGGAATATCCAAAGGAATTCCAACAAGGGTTGGGGTATTTCGTAGGCTTCGACGACCATGAACGCCAAGTGAAAACGACACGGTATCCGCAAAGGCGTAATCAGGTCGATGGCAAGATGCGCACGATGTTCGACCATCGGCCGAAAAGCGACCATCCAAAAACAAAGCCTTCCCCAAGGCCAAGCGGTCTGCCTCCGAAACCTGCGATGGATGGCACGAAACCAACATGGCCCAAGCCAGGAGGCAGAACGTCCAATTACGGAGCACCAAAGGCGGGGTTCAGAGCCATCGTGGTATCGGTAAGGCTGTGCAAAAAGGCCACCAGATCGGCCTTATCCTGCGCACTCAAGCGCAGTCCTCCGCTTTGGACTCTAAGGTTGGCGTTAAGGGTGGCGCTGGGTCGAATCCCGCTGTTGTAATGCTCCACCACCTCTTCCAAGGTGGCAAAACGTCCATCGTGCATATAGGGCGCGGTTAGTCCAACATTCCGTAATGAAGGTGTTTTGAATTTGCCACGATCCGAAACCGATCCGGAAACCACTTGAAAACCTGTTTTGGGCAAAGAATCCAATCCGTTGTTTTCAAAGGTTCTGCTGGTAAACAGAGAACCTCCGTGGCAATGAAAACAATCCGCGCCGACGGGTCTACCCGAACCCGGCGCTGAAAATTCCCGCATAAACAAATCAAATCCCCTTTGTTCCGAGGGACTAAGGGTAAGCATACCCATACGGGATAAATCAAAACGGGAGCGATAGGATGTTAGGCTGAACAAGTACTGTTCCAAAGCCCATTGTAAACGATGCAAGGAAATGTTATCGTCACCAAAGGCTTTCCCAAAATCTTCCCGGTAACTTCGGTCAGCCGATAATCGATCGAGGGCCTGACCTAGAGAGAGGTGCATTTCGACCGGATCTTGGATAGGATGCAAGACCTGATCCCTCAGATGGGGTGAACGACCATCCCAAAAAAAACGATTAGCCCATAACAAATTAAAAAGCGGCATGGCATTCATGGTTCCCAATGCCCCTCCTACCCCACGGCTGTACACCACGGTATCCGAAAAGGCACGATCCGGATGATGACAGGAGGCGCAAGAAATCGTATAGTCGGAGCTCAAACGCGAATCAAAAAACAGTCGCCTTCCCAGGGCAATTCCCTCCACCGTGGGAGGATTATCCGAAGGCCAAGGGAGGTTGGGAAACCCTAAACCGGGAGGCGGCATATCCGGAGCGAAGGCCGTTGGTTTGGGGTATTTGACCGGTTCATCGGGCCTGCAGGAAACCAAATACCCTAGACTGACCCCCAGCAAGAGTACCCCAAAAGTGTTCAACCTCAGGTTCACAGCCATCGAATATTTTAGGGTCTTGTTACACCAACCCAAACAAAGGAGGAGGCCAAGTTATACGCCAGTTTGGAGGCTACCCGGTCGCCCAGAGAGGAATGGGAGAATGAAGAAGAATCGGTAATAAAGTGCGTATGGGTTCCATCAAAAAAACCACGCATCCTCAAATGCACCGACAAGTCCGCCGTATTCCCTTCCAACGTCATGGGTGCAAACGGCAGTGTTACGGAGCGTAGCATTTCATCCCCACCCAAATGGTACGAAAAACCCCCGTTGATCGGAAGGCTGGGGCGCTGGTACTGTCCCTCCATTTTGAAAAAAATATACCCGGTGTTCCAATTCCAATGCATGTGTGCGCTGTTCAACAGGGACAAGGGATTAGACGGAGGCCATGAAGCAGGATCGCTGTGGTTCCTTAACGAGTCCAAACCAACGCTAAAGCGCAAAGCGGTATAGGTGCCAGCAGGGACGGTTGATGATAAGAGCCATCGCGGCTTGAGTTCTCGTTCCAAATCCGCATAAACGACCGCATCCGGAAATTCCAACCACGAACTGTCGCTTCGCCGCAGCGCAAAACCACTGAGGTAATACTGACAGTGGTTGATTTCTACTTGGTTTAGCAAGGTAGGTAACCAGGCTTGGTTCATGACCAAAGCCGATGTATCGAACAAATGGTCCATGCTCAGGTACAAACCTACCTTTTGGTTTTGAGGCGGTTGGGGAGTCTTGGGATCACAAGAAATCAGCCAAATACCCCAAAGGAGCATTCCTAAAGCCGTGCTTAAACGTTTAATTTTCATGGTTGTTGTTTTGTGGGGTCCGGTACTGATCCGGTTCATCCATGGACCAAAGGCATTGAAGACCCTCCCCATCGAAAAGCATCCAACGAACCGGTGAAGGTACCAGGACCAATTTGGCTTTGCGGGGGGATTGACCGGCAATTTCCCAATCCACCAACACACCTTCGTCCATAGGGAGCTCATAGGCGCCCTCTTCGACCACCGAATCCCGGTAAACGGCGGCCATATAAGCGGTCGGCAAGAGAACATCTTGGCCGGGAAAATTCAATTGGTGCAAATGGTTGAGAACGTTTTCCAAATAGGGTCCGTGTTCACGGTTAAAGGCATCCTCGGCATCCAGCAACTCGTCCTCGGCGTCGTCGTATTCCGGGTCGGCATAACCCATCTCCGCCAAGCGATTTCTGAGGGTTACCAGCTGCAATAAATCTTCTTCGATAGGGTTGGTTTTCACGGCAAAGTACTTGATTACCCCAAAAATACGTTTGCTTGGACTGGCTTGGGTGGGTTTTATCTTTGGAACATGAAGATCAAGTTTGGAACAGACGGTTGGCGAGCCCTCATCGCCAAAGATTTTACGGTTGATCAGGTGGCCCGGGTAGCCCAGGGCACAGCCAATTGGCTACTCTCTATGGAAGCTTCCCCCATCCTTGTTTTGGGTTCCGATTGCCGTTTTGGCGGCCGAATGTTCGCCGAAACGGTCGCCTTGGTCATGGCCCAAAACGGGGTCAAGGTCCTTTGGGACATCAACGATTTTGTTTCGACACCCATGGTTTCGCTGGGCACCGTACAACACCAAGCCCATGCGGGTGTTATCCTAACGGCAAGCCATAACCCACCTTCGTACAACGGTTTCAAAATCAAAGCCTCCTACGGTGGCCCGGCTATCCCATCCATGATTAGCCAGGTTGAAGATCTCATTCCCGACCAAGTTCCTACCATCGAACATTCGTTGACCTATTGGAAAGCGCAAGGCCGAATCGTTGATGTGGACCTCTTTGATGCTTATTTAACTGAAATTCGCAACGCCTTTGACCTGAAAGCCATGCAGCCGCTATCAAAACGCTTGGCATTCGATGCGATGTATGGAGCTGGTCAAAGGGTCATACCGGCCTTGTTCCCGCAGGCTCGAACCTTGCACTGCACCCATAATCCAGGTTTTGCCGGCCAAGCCCCGGAACCCATCGCCCGAAATTTGGGTGAACTTTCGGCTCTGCTCGCCTCTGATCCATCGTTGGGCATGGGCCTTGCCGTGGATGGGGACGCCGATCGCATCGGACTCTTGAACGCCAGCGGCGATTTTGTCGATTCCCATCACATCCTGATGTTATTGGTGGCCTATCTCGCCGGGGTTCAGGGCAAAAAGGGTGATGTTGTGGTTTCCTTTTCGGTTAGTCCGCGAATGGAACGAATTTGTCAACATTTTGGATTGAATTTGGTGGTAACCCCCATAGGATTCAAATACATCTGCGAAATCATGACCCAAGGTGGTGTTTTGGTCGGCGGCGAAGAATCGGGTGGTATTGCCATCGACGGTTATATCCCCGAAAGGGATGGGATTTGGATTGGTTTGACCCTGATGGAATACATGGCCAAATCGGGAAAAACTTTGGAGAGCCTTATTGATGAAATTTATGCGATTTGTGAACCTTTTTACTACGATCGCTGGGATTTGACCATAGAAAACGACCACAAAGCCTTGGTTTTAGCCAATTTGGCCTCCGGTGCTTATACCCATTTTGGTCCCTATACGGTGCAACGCACCGAATCGACGGATGGCTATAAATGCTGGCTAAACGATAACGATTGGGTCATGTTCAGGGCTTCCGGTACCGAACCTGTGTTGAGAATATACGCTGAATCCAATACCCGCGAAGAAACGGAAGCCATACTCAAGGCAGCCCAAAGTACCCTCTACGGGGCGTAACTTCGTTGCGGTTGCGCGTTCCGCCGCTGGCACTTCGGTGCTGGAGGAAAGTCCGGACAACGCAGAGCGCCAGGCTTTGGAAACAAAGACCGGGGGAACCCGGTAGAAAGTGCCACAGAAAAGAACCGGCCGAAAGGTCAAGGGTGAAAACGTGAGGTAAGAGCTCACGCGCTCCGATGGTGACATCGGTTTGGGGTAAACCTCCTGGGTTGCAAGGCCGTGTATACCGGGGCAGCGTTGCTCGCGCGTTCCCGGGGGGTAGGCCGCTTAGATAAATGGTGGAAATGCCGCAAGGCATACAGAATCTGGCTTATAGCGCAACCTTTTTTTGGTTCCTGACGAGTCTATCGTTCGGAATGTTCATAAATGACGCGGTTTGTTCACTAAATTAGACATTCCAATGCGCATACTGATCGTTGACGACGAGGCCCCTATTCGGGACAGCCTCCAGGAAATACTTGAAAGCGAAGGCTTTGAAGTAGGTTTGGCCGGTGACGGATTGCAGGCCCTGCAAATGCTTACGGACGAAGATTTTGATTTGGTCCTGACCGATATCAAAATGCCCAGAATGGATGGACTTGAATTACTCACCCATTTGGCCAAAAATTTCCCACGGCTACCGGTGGTCATGATTTCTGCCCATGGTACGGTCCAAACGGCTGTTGAAGCCACCAAATTGGGGGCTTTTGATTTTATTACCAAACCCCTGGACCTTGACCGTTTGCTTATCACCCTGAGGAACGCTTTGCAAATCAGCACCCTCAAACAGGAGGCTTTGTCCTGGTCCAACGACGATACCGATCCCGTCGAATTGCAGGGCCGTTCCCCCGCTTTAATTAACCTCAAAGAAACCTTGCAACGGGTCGCTCCAACCGAGGTACGAATTTTGATCTCCGGTCAGGCCGGAACCGGTAAAGAGTGGATTGCACGCTTTATACACCGTTTGAGTCCTCGCAAAAACGGGCCCTTTGTCTCGCTCAACTGTGCCACCATTCCGGCGGATAGTTTGGAATACCGATTGTTTGGTAAAAGAGATGAACAAGGTTCCGAGAGTTACAACCGGGGAACGTTTAATCAAGCCATGGGCGGTACCCTTTTTTTGGATGAAATTGCGGATCTTCCTGGTCCTGCTCAATTAACCTTGGTTCGTGTTTTGGAATCCATGGGTTCTGCTAATAACGGAAGCAAAACCGGGGTAAGAATATTGGCAGGTAGCCAAAAAGATTTGATCCAACAAATCGAAAAAGGACTTTTCAGGTTGGATCTCTACCATTTGTTGAGTGTTATTTTGGTGCATCTCCCATCCCTGCATCAGCGCAGAGAGGACATTCCCTTGCTGGCAGGCATTTACCTCAATCAAATATGTCGACAGTACCAACTTCCACCACGTTCTTGGGACGCCGACGCTTTGAGAACCTTGCAAGCCATGCCTTGGACCGGCAACCTCAGGGAACTCAAAAACACCGTTGAACGCTTGGCTCTCTTGGGGGGGTCGCCCATCACCACAGAGGATATTGACCGCTTTTTAGGACCATCTCCTGCCGTAGCCGCGGCACAAACTTCAGGCCCTAGGCAGGGCGACCTGAGTTATCTCTTGGAGGAAGATAGTTTTCAGCGTTTCAAAGAACAGGCAGAAAAGCTCTTTGTGGAACGAAAACTCCACGAAAACCATTGGAATATCGCCAAAACGGCCGAAAGCATGGGCATACAACGCTCCCACTTGTACAATAAGATTGAGCGTTTTGGGCTTATTAAGCCCAAAAATCGACCCTAACGGATCACTCGAATGGTACCGGAATAGGAGATGATTTGATCATCGTCCCTGACCTTGAGTAAATAATAGTAATTACCCGACTCTAAACCAGGAGCATCCCAATCGTTTTGGTAATCATCGGAGTGGAAGACAGTTTGTCCCCAACGATTAAAGATCGTGAAGGCAGAACCCGGATAGAGGTAGAGAAACTTGATTCGAACTTTGTCGTTGATATCGTCCCCGTTGGGCGTAATAACATTGGGCACCACCACTTCCTTGTACGGAACTCCGAACTCCAATACATTGGAATAGGAACGATAAATCGCATCTGGGCGTTCGGT
The DNA here is from genome assembly GCA_049431025.1 of Bacteroidia bacterium. Classification (GTDB taxonomy): domain Bacteria; phylum Bacteroidota; class Bacteroidia; order UBA7662; family UBA7662; genus SYHX01. Next base: position 39,767 of record JBMTCP010000012.1, read on the forward strand.
GTATAGCCTCAATTTGTAAGAACCTCGTTTGAGCGGTTTACGGAGGTTCCAAACGGTATCCGCAATCAGGGAATCCGTAACGACCCATCCAAATTCGGGTCGTTTCAAATCCAATACTTCAACAGCATAACGCGCCGTATCCCAACCTACGTAATGATTCCATTTGAGTTGCATAGTGGTATCGTCGTCCGAGGTCGGAGGATCGTTCACCAAGCGAATGGTGCTGACGGTATTGGAGCGAAGGTTACGAAATCCGTTGATTAGGTTAAGATTGACATTATAGCTTAACGATTCGTCCCGTGGTAATACGGGGGCATAGACATCACGATGGATTAAAGTATCCACCTGGGTTTCGATCCAGAAACGGTTCGAAAAACGAAGGGTATTCTCACCGGGCCTGTAGCGATACAAATTGTACCCATTAAACCACGAGCGCTGCAGGGTATCGTTGTCCGGATCAATCTTCCAATTCAGGATGACCGCATTTTCGTTGATGGTATCCAGGGTTACGTTCTCGAGTAAAAGCGGTGCTCTGTAATCTGGGCAACCGCTCACTTTAATTTTGAGGGTGTCAAATTCATGCATGTAGAGATCGCACCGGTTACCAAAGGTGTTGTTATCCGTTCCTTTACGGCTGACCAGAAAATATGTTCCGTTTTTTTCAAAGCCTTTGGTGAGTCGTAGCCATACATTACGGGTTCGTCCATCGCTTATGCAGGTATCGGGCCGTGCACTTTGAATTTGGACCAAGTCACCATCCGGATCATAAAGCCTGAATTCAGACCCATCCCGGGCGATGGAATTGCAAGCAATCAGGGAATTTAGTTCGACCTTGTAGGTGGTATCGGTAGTGCATAACAAAGAATCTACGGCCTTTTTGAAGGCTGGACGAATATTATCGCAATAGCGACCTATACCCAAAATGACCTGTACGTCCACCTTCACATAGCCTATAAGCGTTCCCTGTCGGTATTCGCTTACCTGCAAGACAAAAATGGCGGTTTGTTGAACATTGGATAGAAAGCTGAGATTACCATTGTTCGGATTAATATTGATGGTATTGCCCACCACATTGGCCGGAACCTGAGCCGTACGAGGGGCTAAATAATTGGCGTTGGTATTCCAACCGGTCCTTGCAGGAACCAAGGAATAAACCACCGAGTCCCCTTGAGGCTCAGAAACATCAAAAACAACGGTGACAGGCTCTTGGATACAATAGGCAGGGACCTGAAACGAATTGAAACGCGCTGAGGAATTACCGTTCGGTATATTGTTATTAAGGTAGGAATCAATAAAGAAGTTTTGCTGACCGGGTGCAGGCCCCAGCGTATTGTTGGTGTTACGGCAACACCAACCGGTATTGACGTTGGTCCCCCAAACAAAATACCATTCGTTGCAGGTGGGGGTCGTCGTGGAAAATGGCAAAGTCACCGTTCCTGTCCACTTGTATTCCTGCAATCCATAGCGCGTCCCCCCATTGCAGGTGCTGGGATCAATGGTACAAGCCGTAACGACCTCAATACCTGTACCCGGGACCCAAGAAACGGGCAAGGTATAGGTCTGTCCGCAACCGTTTCGGTAGTACATGTTCATGTTCGAGGTGGTAAAGGGCCCCTGCATGATGGAATTGCAATCCCGGTAAACCGTTAAGGTAATTTGGTACTGGTTGGGATTGGCCAATTTGGTGTAGGTGATGTTACCACCCGCTAAGTGGGTTGATTTTCCGGAGAACGGTAAAAGAAAAAAAGCTGCAAGAAAACCAATAAAATTGAAACGAAACAATCGCATAGAATTATTTTATGATTTGGAGTGGACCGAACAGAGGTTCTTTGTCAATGACTCGAACCACATAGAAGTAATTGCCGGCAGGAATATCGCTTGGAGACCAATCGTTTTGGTAATCGTCCGAATTGTAAACCACTTGATTCCAACGGTCGTAAATCGTGACCTTGGTTCCGGGAAAATAAACCAAATCCTTGATGGTAAAGAAATCGTTGGTACCGTCACCGTTCGGGGTAATCACGTTGTAAACCACAACCGGACGATCAAGAATATCAAAAGTTATCCAATTGGAATGCGCGGTTAAGGTGCTATCGTTGTTGGCGGCTTGAACCCAAATCCGGTAGCGGCCTAACTTGGTTCCTTTTTGGATTTCAAAGGTGGTATCGCTGGTGGAACCCACCCAATACCCTAACGTATCGTTAACCAAGGTGGTAAAGACATGGTATTGTGGGTTTTCAAAAGCCTTGTAAGGTGTCCATCGAATACGGCCCGGGCCTCGGTTTCCGTTACGTAATGTTGTGTCCGCCGGTTGGACGAAAATATTGTTGACCGAGTCTCCGTGATCAGTCAACCCGTAATACTTCATTTCCAGGACGGCCAAGAAATCCCGGGGAGCCTCCGTGGGGTCCTGAACCCGGGTTACCAAGGTTGTATCGGTTAAACGATCCACCGATGCAAAACGATACCATTGATCGGAATGCAAGCCATCGTTTTTGAACAAAACATAGCGCTTGAAATAGGTCGTATCAAAATCCACCGGGGTTGACCAGGTCAAGGTGATATCTTGGTTGTCGGAGGCCACATCGACATTGAGCATATTCACCGGGGTATTGTATTCGTAACAATCGTCTAAACGAACCACAATCGTATCAAATTCCTGGGCCCCTGAACCGCAATCCCCCAACAGGGTGTTGTTATCCAATCCACGACGCACCACCAGGTAATGATCCCCGTTCACCAGGAAATCTATGGCCGATTCCACCGTGATGGAATCGGTACGGTTGTTGGTGCAGGTATAGGAAACCTTGCGAATCTGCATCAATTGACCGGCAGGATTGTATAGTCGAAAATCGGTTCCATTGGTGTCGATGCTGTTGCAGGCCAATGCTCCAGCCCTGACTTTGAGGCCAATCTGGCGGGTATAACAGGCAGGTTTCACCACCGGCCAATACGAGGTGGTGTCAATGGATTTGAAACCTCCAAAGTATACTCCTTGGCACTGACCTACCGGAGAGAATAACCAACCCTCGCTCTGTGATGAATTGGGATAAACCAAGCCGGGTGTGGTTGGCGAAACTATCCATTGGGTGGAATTCCGTGCAGGTACTGCAAAGGCTACCGTACCCGTGGCATTATGCAAACCCAAAACCCCTGTTCCTCCGGCCCAGGTTGTGCAATTGGGTTTGCTTTCGATGAAAACCTCAATCGTGTTGTTGCACTCGTTCAATACAATTTGAAAGGTTCCCAAAAGGGAGGTGCATTGATACATGGGCACCTGAAAAAAAGTAACCACCATTTTGCGGTTTGGGTATGTACCCACGAGTTGATACGAAATATTGCCATTCCCGTTCAGGTTGGACCACCAATCCTGCCAAGGTCCCATTACGCAATTTCGGGGTACCGAGGTGTTGGTGCTGGGGATAGGCGCGGAGGTGTAGGTGCTGGGTTGACCCGGTGAAAAACTCACCCACCCGTTGGTACCTACCCAAAACTGGGTGTAGGTATTGCCAAAATAACAGAAACTAAAGCCCAGTGGATAAGGACCGGCTACCCCATCATCCGCTCCAGAAAATTGTCCGGTCAAGGAAGTCCCTCCGTAGGGAACTGGCGTAAAAGGAACCGGCGTTATCGTATACGTTTGAGCAACTGCCCCCATCGTGCCCCATACCAAAAACAGAGTTAAAGCCAAAAAACGCGTTGTGGTCGTAAAATTCATGGATGAAGGTAGGTCCGTTGGGTTCAGAAATTAGTCAGGACGAAAAATAGGACGGATTTGTTCAAAAACCTTGGATAAACCCCTAAAATTAGAGGTTTAATCCGCTTTTAAAGGTCCCTAAACGGGAGGGCTAAGGCGTACTTTTGCAAACCCATGAAACATATACGGAATTTCTGCATTATAGCCCACATTGACCACGGCAAAAGCACCTTGGCGGATCGCCTCTTGCAGATTACCCGGACCGTGGACGATAGGGACCTTCAGGCTCAGACCCTGGATGACATGGATCTGGAAAGGGAGCGGGGCATTACCATCAAGAGCCACGCCATTCAGATGAATTATCGTCTTGATAATCAAGACTATATACTCAACCTCATCGATACCCCAGGCCATGTCGACTTTTCGTACGAAGTCTCCAGGGCTATCGCCTCCTGCGAAGGGGCTTTATTGATCGTCGATGCTTCCCAAGGTATTGAAGCTCAAACAATTTCAAATCTTTATTTGGCTCTGGAGCACAACCTGGAAATTATTCCTGTCCTCAACAAAATGGACCTTCCTTCGGCATCTCCCGAAGAGGTTAAGGACCAGATTGTAGAGTTAATTGGTTGTAAAAGAGACGATATTCTGCCCGCCAGCGGCAAAACAGGACTGGGTGTGGACAAGGTCTTGGAAGCCATTGTTCATCGCATTCCCCCACCCCAAGGCGATCCCAATGCCCCCTTGCAGGCCTTGATTTTTGACTCCATGTACAACAACTACAGGGGCGTTGTGGCCTATTTCAGGGTTTTTAATGGCCGCATTCGAAGCGGAGAACGGGTCAAATTCGTCAACAGCGGCAAAGAATACCTGGCCGACGAAATTGGAATCCTCAAACTCAAACCCCAACCCCGGGAAACCGTGGAAACAGGCGATGTGGGTTACATTATTTCCGGGATTAAACAAGCCCGAGAGGTCCAGGTGGGCGATACCATCACCAGTATGGAGCGACCATGTGCCGAGGGCATCAAGGGTTTCGAAGAGGTAAAACCTATGGTTTTTGCGGGAATTTACCCTGTGGAAACCGAAGATTATGAGGAACTTAGGGACTCAATGGAGAAGCTTCAATTGAATGATGCTTCCTTGGTCTTTGAACCCGAATCCTCGGCTGCCCTAGGTTTTGGGTTCCGATGCGGGTTCCTCGGTATGCTTCACATGGAGATTATTCAGGAACGCCTCGAACGGGAATTTAACATGACGGTCATTACCACCGTTCCTAACGTATCGTACTTCTGCAAAACCACCAAAGGCGAAATGCTGACCGTGAACAACCCCTCTGACCTTCCGGATCCCAGCCATATCGACTTTATCGAAGAACCTTATATCCACGCCCAGGTCATCACCAAAGCCGATTATATCGGCCCGGTCATCGAATTGTGTATGCACAAGAGAGGGGTCATCACCAACCAGACCTACTTAAGCTCGAACCGCGTTGAAATCACCTTTGATATGCCGTTGGGCGAAATTGTTTTTGATTTTTACGATAAGCTCAAATCCATTTCCAGGGGTTACGCCTCCTTTGATTATCACTTGATTGGCTATAGACAATCCCGTTTGGTTCGGATGGATATACGTCTCAACACCGAGCCGGTGGATGCCCTTTCGGCCCTAATTCACGCCGATAAGGCCTACGAATTGGGCAAAAAAATGTGCGAAAAACTCAAGGAGCTTTTGACACGCCAACAGTTTGAAGTGGCCATACAAGCCTCCATCGGTGCCAAGATTATCGCCCGCGAAACCCTCAAAGCCTTGCGCAAAGATGTAACAGCCAAATGTTACGGCGGGGATATTTCTCGTAAGCGCAAATTGTTAGAAAAACAAAAGAAAGGAAAAAAACGAATGCGTCAAGTGGGCAATGTGGAAATCCCCCAAAGCGCCTTCCTTGCTGTTCTCAAACTGGACTGATGCTTTCCGATAACCCTACCCCTCTCATCCTGGATGGTCAAGCAACAGCGGAACAAATTCGGGAAGAATTGCGTCGCCTCACCCTTGCAAGGGTCGCATCGGGCCTCCGTCCCCCCCACCTTACCGCCGTACTGGTGGGTCATGATGGAGGAAGTGAAACCTACGTTGCTCACAAAATCAAAGCCTGCGCTTCGGTGGGTTTTGGTTCCGATTTGATTCGACTGGATGCCGGAATAAATCAGGACGAATTATTGGCTGTGGTCGAAGGCCTGAACCGAAATCCGTTGGTGGATGGCTATATTGTTCAATTGCCCCTACCTGCCCATTTGGATGCAACCGCCGTGAATCTTGCGATTGCTCCCGAAAAAGATGTGGACGGTTTCCATCCGGTTAACCTGGGCCGAATGGCCTTGGGTCTTCCCTGTTACCAACCGGCTACTCCTTCGGGAATCCTGGAATTAATCCACCGCAACGGGATCGAATTAAGCGGGATGCATGCGGTGGTCCTGGGACGCAGTGCCATTGTGGGATCTCCTTTGGCTCAAATGCTCTCGAGAAACGCCAAGCCCGGTAACTGCACCGTCACCTTGTGCCATTCCAAAACCAAGGATATTCAAAAACATTGCTTGCAAGCCGACCTCCTTGTAGCGGCCTTGGGCAAACCGGGTTTTGTTACCGCGGATATGGTCAAACCCGGTGCCGTCGTCATTGACGTGGGGACTACCCGTGTCCCCGATCCCAACAAACGGAGTGGCTTTGCCCTACGTGGCGATGTTTGTTACGATGAAGTGGCCCCGCTGTGCAGGGCCATCACCCCCGTACCCGGTGGCGTTGGACCGATGACCATTGCATCGCTTTTGCAGAACACCTGGTTGGCCGCAAACCGGTCCTAGCATGAACAGGCTACCGGTGATGGAGCAATTCCTTAGCCTGCAAGGCGAAGGAAGTCACAGCGGACGAGCTGCTTATTTCATACGCTTGGGGGGATGTCGTGTGGGTTGTGTTTGGTGCGATGTCAAAGATTCCTGGGATGCGGAATTGCATCCCCAACATTCGGTCGAGGAATTGGCCGAAGCCGCCTGGGCTTCCGGAGCGCTGTCGGTGGTGATTACCGGAGGAGAGCCCTGCACCTACGATTTGCGCCTCCTTTGCCAAAGCCTCAAAAGCCGCGGGCTCCAACTATGGCTTGAAACTTCGGGTGCCTACCCTATTCTCGGGGAATTTGATTGGATTTGTCTATCGCCCAAGAAGTTCAAGGAACCCTTGCCCGAAAGTTTGGCCAAGGCCCATGAATTCAAGGTCGTGGTCTATCACCCATCGGACCTAGCCTGGATGCAAAATTTTTTGTCGCATTTGACAACGGAATGCCGACTATTTGTTCAGCCTGAATGGAGCAAACGGGAACAAATAGCTCCGCTCTTGGTCCGCTTTGTTCAAGAAAATCCTCCATGGACCCTTTCCTTGCAAACCCATAAATACCTTGAAATTCCTTAAATATTGGACCAAGCATAACACGGCATTTCCAGTAACGTGGGGGTTGATGTTGTTCATTTTGGGTCATCTCGGGCAGGTTTGGGCCCAAACATCCTCCTCTACGGATCCCGAATCGGCTCCCGTTTATGTGGATACCCGCAAAATTGATCTTAAATTCAAAAAGGCATTGGAGCCCGTTAACGAAGGACGGTACGACTTGGCCCAGGCGAAGGTTCAGAGTCTTTGCGATCGTTACCCCGAGTACGCCCAGGGCTGGCTTATGTTGGGTGACCTATACCTTCAAACACGGGATTGGAATCTTGCCCAAGTGGCCTTCAGGCGTTGCATCGAATTGCACCCTCGCTTGTCGGTAAAATCTTTTCACGGCCTTTTCAAGGCCTCCATCAACCTCGGGGACTACCCCACCATTCTGGAGTATTACAACCGCTTACCGTTTTTTGCCAAAGCCAGCAGCGAACAATTGCGTGACCTGGATTTGTGGCGTAAACAAGCCGGTTTTGGCTGGCAAGCCCTCAAAAAACCCCGTCCTCAGCGACTAAGTGCTTCACCACCAGCCTTGGACGGTGGGCAGCAAGCTTACCTGCCCTGTTTGTGCAACGGCGGACAAACCATGATTTTGACACGCAGGGATGGGCAGGGTGAGGATTTTTTTGAAAGCCATCAAGTCGAAGGCCTATGGAATAAAGGACAGCGATTGCCTGCCCCGGTGAACAGCGATTTGGATGAAGGAGGTTGCTGGCTCAGCCCCGATGGCCAAATGCTTTGGTTTACGGGTTGTTACAGGGATGGCGGTCAGGGGTCTTGTGATTTGTATTATAGCATCAAAAGCAAGGGCCAATGGAGCAGGGTCATTTCAGCGGGTCCTGTGATTAATTCTTCGGCCTGGGATGCCCACCCCACCTTGAGTAGCGATGGCATGACGCTTTATTTTGCAAGCAATCGTCAAGGAGGGCTGGGTGGCAGTGATTTGTGGTACAGCGTGGCTCGTTTGGATTCCACGGGATGGCCGACGGATAACCTGGGCGAGCCCCTCAGAATACCTTGGTGGAACTGGTCATCCATGGACCCCGATCAGCTTCGATGGTCTGAACCTAAACCTTTGGATAGCAGCATCAACACCCCGTACAGCGAGAACAGCCCTTACCTCCATCCCAACGGAATGGATTTGTATTTTGCTTCTTCGGGCCATGCCGGCATGGGCAATATGGATTTGTACCGTAGCCAACGCCATTTTTCAGGAACAGGCTCTTCGTATTGGTTACCTCCCAGCAATTTGGGTCCCCCGCTCAATACGCACCGGGATGAAATCGGAATTACCCTGGAACCCGACGGTCGTTGGGCCTGGTTTAGCCGTGAAATTCCCGAAGGCATTCGGTTGATGAAGGTTGAATTGGATACCGCCTCCAAACCACGCCTAAGTCCTCCGGATACTTTCGCAACCCCCTTGCCCCGGCAACCCGAAGCTTGGGTACTCCAGCATGTTTACTTTGGGGTTGATCAGGACCAACCCTTGCGTGAATCCGAACCTGCTTTGCAAACCCTGTATCAATGGTTAATTCGAAATCCCGAAATCCGTATCGAAATTCAAGGGCATACCGATGCGAGTGGTTCCGCTCAACACAATTTGGATTTGTCCAAACGTAGGGCCGAAAATATTCGCCTTTGGTTAATTGGCCAGGGCTGCAACCCAGAGCGTATGACTTCCCAAGGTTACGGTTCAACCCAACCTTGGTCCAGCGACAATACGCCCGAAGCCAAGGCCTTGAATCGTCGAACCCAAATTCTGGTTCTGCCTTAGGACCAAGTGCTAACCAGGTTAGCCAAAGCTGCCAAACGATCCAACAAAGGCTCTAACTTATCCAAAGCCAGCATATTGGCCCCATCCGATTTAGCTTGGGAAGGGTTCGGGTGGGTTTCCAAAAAAATACCGTTGGCACCGGTAGCCAAGGCAGCTCTTCCCAGGGTTTCGATGAATTCAGGTGTTCCTGCCGTGACGCCGCTTTCTTGGTTGGGACGTTGCAAGGCGTGGGTAATATCCACCACCACCGGATAACCCAAGGATTGCATAATTGGAACAGAACGAAAATCCACCACCAAATCGTGGTAACCAAATTGGGATCCGCGTTCGGTCAGCCATATCCGGGTATTTCCCTCCAAACGAACTTTATCAGCAGCAAAACTCATGGAAGCAGGCGACATGAATTGCCCTTTTTTGATGTTTACCCAACGTCCGGTTCGCGCTGCAGCCTGTAACAAATCACTTTGTCTAGCCAAAAATGCCGGTATTTGCAAAACATCCACCGATTGGGCGGCGATAGCTGCCTCGGCTTCGTTATGGATATCGGTGAGAACCGGAATCTTGTAGGTCGAACGAACGTTGGATAAGGCTTTCAGGGCAGCTTCGTCGCCAATGCCGGTGAAGGAAGCAGCCGAGGAGCGGTTGGCCTTGCGGTAAGAAGCCTTGAATACGTAAGGAATGGAGCGTTCTCGGCATAGAACCGAAGCTTTTTCGGCCACTTCCATGCAAAGGTCTTGGGATTCGACAACACAAGGCCCCGCAATCAAAAAGAAAGGCTGCGAAGGCATGCCTTCCAACAAAAGATCAAAATTCATGATAGCGAATGATAAGCATCCCGCATGCCCCAAATTGATTTCCATCGTAACAACAGAACCCCCCAAACGGCTTCCTTGATAATTCCTTTGGAAATTTTACTTTGACCCAGGGTTCGATCGGTGAAAATGATGGGGACTTCGGTAATTTGAAAACCTGCCTTCCAGGCTTTAAATTTCATTTCAATCTGAAAGGCGTAACCAATAAATCGGATTTTGTTGAGGTTAATTGTTTCCAGTACCTTGCGGTGATAACATTTAAATCCGGCTGTCGCATCGTGGATGGGAAGTCCGGTAATGAACTGCACATAGCGCGAGGCAAAATAAGACATCATTACCCGACTCATCGGCCAATTGACCACATTGACCCCGGTTACGTAGCGGGAACCTATGGCCATGTCACAGTTTCTTTCGCGGCAGGCAGCCAAAAGCCGTAATAAATCGTCGGGATTATGCGAAAAATCCGCATCAATTTCAAAAAAATACTCGTAGGTCCTGGACAAACCCCATTGAAAACCGGCGATGTAGGCGGTACCCAAACCCATTTTGGCCGATCTGGCCAAAAGATGTACCCGACCGGGGTACTGATCCATGATTTGTCGGACCAAATCCTGGGTCCCGTCCGGCGAACCATCATCCACCACAAGGATCTCCAAAGGGTAGGACAGACTCAAGACCTTGGTCAAAAAGGCGGTAATGTTTTCCTTTTCGTTATACGTGGGGACAATGACCAGTGCATCCGATGCCATAGCCTGCAAAATACGGCCATACCCTTAATTTTGGAGCATGCGCAACCCCCACCTTGACCCCGAGCCCCCACACGATAGCCATCCTGAACAGGACCAGGAGTTGGTTTTGAGGCCCAGGACCTTTGAGGATTTCACGGGCCAAAACAAGGTCATGGAAAACCTAAAAGTCTTTGTAGCAGCGGCCTTGGGACGGGGAGAGGCCCTGGATCACGTGCTGTTGCACGGTCCTCCCGGTCTGGGCAAAACCACCCTGGCCCATCTGATTGCCAACGAAATGAAGGCCCAAATCAAAATCACCAGCGGACCAGTTTTGGAAAAACCCGGGGATCTGGCAGGGTTATTAACCGGTTTGCAAAGCGGCGATGTTTTATTTATCGATGAGATCCATCGGCTTAGTCCCGTGGTGGAGGAGTACCTCTATTCGGCCATGGAAGATTTTCGAATCGATATCATGATTGATACGGGCCCGAATGCTCGTTCGGTTCAAATAGCGTTGCAACCCTTTACCCTGATTGGGGCTACAACCCGTTCAGGTCTGCTCACCTCTCCCTTGAGGGCCAGGTTTGGGATTAACGCTCGCTTGGAATACTACGACGCTCAGCTCCTGAGTCAAATTGTCACCCGTTCATCGGGAATTTTGGGGGTTCCTATCGACGAAGAAGGTGCAAGGGAATTGGCCAGACGCAGCCGCGGCACACCGCGTATTGCAAATGCATTGTTACGAAGGACCCGTGATTTCGCTCAAATCAAAGGGCAGGGAATCATCAACCAAGCCATTGCCAATTTGGCCTTGGATGCGCTGCAGGTGGATAACAGGGGTTTGGATGAAATGGATAACCGCATTTTATCCACCATGTACCACAAGTTTTCGGGAGGTCCCGTAGGGTTGAACACCGTGGCAACGGCGGTGGGCGAAGAAGCAGGAACCATCGAAGAGGTTTACGAACCTTTTTTGATCCAGGAAGGGTACCTGAAACGAACCCCTCGTGGCCGTGAACTCACCGAAAGAGCTTACCGACACCTGGGGGTTGTTCCCCCAGCCCAAGCCGGTGGTGGTGGCTTATTTGGTTGAGGTCCAGAAATCCCGATAAAAATCGTCCACCGAGAACCATCCCTTGCGGCTGGATAGCCATTCTGCGGCGGCGACAGCCCCCCAACCAAAGGCTTGCCGATCCAAGGCCTTGTGGGTCCATTCCATTTCCTCGTGAGGTCCCCTCATTCGAAGGGTATGGGTTCCCACTTCGTCCTGGTCTCTATGGCTAAAAATGGGCAAAGCAGAAACGCCGGGATGCTCGGAGAAAGCTTCCTGGTTCAATTCACGGCCATCCACCCAACCCTGCCAATCCGGTCGGGCCTTGAGCAAATCCATCGCCGTATGAACCGCTGTGCCGCTGGGCTGGTCTTTTTTGTTAAGGTGATGGGATTCGTGTAATTCAACCCGAAAGCCCGGTAGAGCCGCAAGTCGCGCGACGGCCTCCGCAGCCAAGGAACGAAAAATTTGTACACCGGGGGCAAAATTCGACGCCCATAACACCGAACCATTTTTTTGATGACACAAGGCTTGCAATTCCGGCATACGATCGTACCAACCCGTGGTGCCAATGACCAAAGGTTTGGAGGATTCCAGTACGAGAGCTGCCCGCTCCATGAGGCCCTGGGGCAAAGCCGTATCCATAACCAAGTCCACTTCTTCATTCAAATCACTGGCTTGGAGCGGTTCCGTGGAGTTCTTGAAACCCAAGATTTGATGACCCCTTTCTTGAGCTGCTTGGGCCACCACCTGAGCCAAACGTCCTTGGCCTAAGAATAACAAACGAAGTTTAGTCGATTCCATCGCTAAAATCGATACACCATGGATAGCACCATTCCCCTTCCTGAGGGGCCAAGAGGAGGCGTTTGCAACGAAAAATCCATCCGGTCAAAGGCCTTTAAATGGGCATCCACATGGGCATCCAAGATTTGAAGGCCATACGCAGCCAGGGATAGCAAAACATAGGCATCCCGGCTTCTTCGTAACAAGTCTCTTTTTTGGAGCAACGAGGCTTCGGTATCGGTTCCTACAAAAGGATCCACCGTGGTGGGATCGTTATCTGTACGCCAGCGGTAGGCATTGCGGTACTCCAGGTAGAGATTCGCGGTGGTCCTGGTTTGGTAAGCCATAAAACCCAGACCACCCCAAACGACCGGAATTTTCCAATAGGCCCGGTTAGTCCATTGCCCCCAACCCGGGACAAAGGCCCTGCGGGTAACCTTTGCCGGATCCGGCAAAGGAGGTAAAACCTTGGGGCTTAGGCTTGAGGTATCCTGGGCCTTCAGTTTAAGGGGTGATAAGGAAGCGAATCCTCCCATAACAAAGCCTAAAACAACAAAGCAAAGTCGCCAGGGTATGGGCATGTCAATCGGCTAGTCGCGCTCAAAAATCAAGTCCAAAAGACGATTAAGATCGTCGGTTCCCGAAAAAGGAATTCGAATTTCACCCTGGCCTTTGGGGGAAACCTGCAGGCGCACGGGGCTTTCAAAATGCCTAACCAAACGGTTTTGAACCGCCTGATAGGCAGCGGCTTGGGTGTTTGCTAGCGCGGGTGCGCCAGCTTTGGTTTTGTTACCGCTTTGGGGCGCGTGTTTCTCCAAGGAATGGGCGTAGGCTTCCAAAGCACGGACACTCCATCCGGCTTCGAGGCAACGCCTCATCGCATCCAATTGGCGGTCCACGGCACCCATGCCGGCCAGGACTTTGCCATGACCCATTTCCAATTGGCCTGAACGAAGGGCCGATTGAATCTCAGGAGGTAATTTAACCAAGCGGGTATAATGGGAAACATTGGCCCTGGACATGCCTACCCGCTGAGCAACCTCGTCCTGGTTCAAGGTACATTCCTCCTGGAGTCTTAGCAGGGCTAGCCCTATTTCAACAGGATTCAAATCTTTGCGCTGAAGGTTTTCGACCAAAGCCATTTCGATCATCCCCTGCTGGTTGGTTTCGATCACGTAAGCCGGAACCTCCTTTAATTTGAGCAAGCGCGCGGCCCTCAGTCGGCGTTCACCGGAGATTAATTGATATCGGGACCCGTTTTTGCGAAGGGTCAAGGGCTGAATAATTCCGAGCCTTTGAATGGAGTCCCTCAATTCCTCCAAGGCCTCCGGATCAAATTGATCACGGGGCTGGAAGGGGTTTACGTCAATGGAATCCACCGCAACAACCCCTGCCTGGACAGCCGATTGAAGGAGGTCTTGATCCGGTGCGGATAGAAGGAGGTCCAAGCCACGGCCCAGGACCTTTTTTTGGGGAGTTGATGCCATGACTATTCGTCGCCCAGGTAACGATCTTCGTGGGCGATTTGGGTAAGGTTGTTCTTTTGAAGAATTTCACGGGCCAGGTGGAGGTAGTTGGTTGCTCCTTTGCTGGACGCATCGTGTTCAAGGACCGAAACCCCAAAACTCGGAGCTTCACTCAAGCGGGTATTGCGATGAATAATCGTTTCAAAAGTCATGTGACCCAGGTTGTTACGAACATCTTCGGCCACTTGATTCGATAACCTTAAGCGACCATCGTACATGGTCAGCAAAATTCCTTCGACGGTCAGGCGAGGATTAAAGCGACTTTGAACAATTTTGATGGTGTTCAGGAGTTTGCCCAAACCTTCCAGGGCGAAGTATTCGCATTGGACCGGAACAATGACCGAATGGGCTGCTGTTAGGGCATTCACCGTAATCAAGCCCAAGGAAGGAGAACAATCAATGATGACAAAATCGAAGCGATCCAAAATACCCTCCAAAGCATGCTCCAAAATCCTCTCCCGCTGAGGGCGGTTGATCATTTCGATTTCGGCACCCACCAGGTCAATGGAGGAAGGCAATATGCTCAATCGCTCCGTGGACGTTGGGATACAGGTATCGGGGACATTCAAATCGTTGACCAAGCATTCGTAAAGTCCGGCCTTCACGGTTTTGGGATCTATGCCCAATCCGGAAGTTGCGTTGGCTTGGGGATCGGCATCGATTAACAAGACACGGTACTCCAAAATGGACAAGGCAGAAGCCAGGTTAATCGCGGTGGTGGTCTTCCCAACACCCCCCTTTTGGTTCGCGACAGCCAATATTTTACCGTTAGCCATAGCGTTTTAGGCCGTTAGGGGATTGGGTAAAGCGAGGGTAGAAAGCAATGTATTTTTGGGTCTTGAAGTCCAAAGATACACCGACGAAACTTGCCCTGCTGCGTTTATGGAGCGGTTCTTTGGTTCATAGCCTCTTGGGGCTCCTTGGAGTAGTTCTCCTTGGTACGGCTTGCCGCCCCAAGAGCGATCTGGGTTCCACCAGGGTTTTTCACTACAACCAGGAAACCCCCATTCGCAGTTTGGATCCGGCCATGGCCAGGGACCAGGCCGGAAATTGGACCGCACGATTGCTATACAGCCGTTTGGTGGAATTGGGAGAGGACCAAAACCCGGCTCCTTCCCTAGCCTACCGATGGGAAATAAGGAATCAAGGTCTTCTTTACCGATTTTTCCTTCGGGATTCGGTGTATTTCCACCCTGACCCTTGTTTTGGACCCCAACAAACCCGAGCCCTCAGGGCTAGCGATGTGGTCCATTCGCTCAACAGGCTGCAAGACCCGGCTACGGCCAGCCCGGGGGCA
This sequence comes from Bacteroidia bacterium, assembly GCA_049431025.1. Taxonomy (GTDB): domain Bacteria; phylum Bacteroidota; class Bacteroidia; order UBA7662; family UBA7662; genus SYHX01. The sequence continues at coordinate 54,915 of JBMTCP010000012.1, forward strand.
TGGATATTCAGGGACCGACTAGCCCCTCAGGGTGTGGTGGCCGTGGATTCCCTTACCCTGGATATACACCTTCGACAGGCCTTCCCCCCCCTCTTGGGTATGCTAAGCATGGGGTATTGTTCGGTCGTCGCCCCCGAAGCCACTGCACTTTACGGCAGTGATTTTCGATCGCACCCGGTGGGTACCGGTCCTTTTTCCCTGCAAACCTGGTTGGAAGGTGAAGGCTTGGTCTTTGCAAGGCACGAACTGTATTTCGAAAAAGATTCTTTGGGTCAATCCTTACCCTACCTGGATGCGGTTCAAGTGCATCAGCTCACCGACAAAAGCACGGCAGCTCTGGCCTTTTTGCAGGGCAAATTGGATTTGTTATGGGGTTGGGAACCGGCCTTTCAACGTCGTTTTTTTGACGAACGCCTGCAGCTCCACCCAACCTACCGAGAACGAATGCAAGTGGTTCGCGGGCCCTATTTTAACACCGAATACCTGGGCTTTTTGTTGGATTCCAACTCCGGAGGCTGCAACCGGGCCTTGCTGGATCATCGGGTACGGCGCGCACTGCATCACAGCACCGACCGGGTGGCTATGGTACGTTCCTTGCGACGTGGGGTAGGTTACCCGGGTCATGGTGGTTTAATCCCTCCGGGATTGCCCGGCTTTGATTCGAGCGTCTTGGGGCCCTCCTCACCCAACCCTTTTGATCCTCACAAAGCTCGAGTGCTTTTGGCCTCCGCCGGTTACGGCCCCAAAAATCCGTTGCGTATCACTTTGGAAACCAATCCATCGTATGCCGATATGGCTCAGTTTCTCCAAAGCCAATGGGCTCCCATGGGGGTGATGGTAGACCTTCGTCTGAGTCAAGGCCCGGCCTTGCGACAAATGATCAGCGGAAAAGAAGCGGGTTTTTTTAGGGCAAGTTGGATTGCCGATTACGCCGATGCGGAGAATTACCTGGCCTTGGCTTACGGGCCTCATCGTGTACCCAACGGCCCCAATTATACATGTTACCAAAACCGGGATTTTGACCGTTGGTACCTGGAGGCCCTCCAAACCATCGATAACGAACAACGAATCCTTCTATACCGCCGAATGGACGCCCAAATCCGGGAAGCCCAGCCTTTGGTTGTTTTGTATTACGACATGATGCTTCAACTCTTGGGCAAGTCCTGGACGGGTTACCGCGTGAGTCCTTTGAATATTCCGGACTTTCGCTACCTTCGCCGCGTTCCAACTTCATCGTAAGCGTGATTCCTTCCAATCGTGTGTTGCTCAAGGACCATTGGGTCCTGGCATGGCCTATCATCCTGGGGCAAATGAGCCATATGGCCCAGTCGGTGGTGGATTCGGTGATGATCGGACGCTTGGGCGCTGTGCCTTTGGCCGGGGTTTCGGTAGCGGTCGGGGTCTTCAATGTGCTTTTGGTTTTTGGTATCGGGCTCTCCCTGGCCGTAACCACATTGAGCGCTCATGCGCGTGGACAAGGAGATACCCAAGAGGGCAGCAGGGTCCTGTTGCATGGCTTTTGGGTCTGCCTTTTGGCTGGGTTCTTGATGCAGGGATTCCTCATGCTGGGAATGCCCTGGTTATCGCTTTTGAACCAAAAGCCGGAAGTCGAAGCGCAGATGCGCATTTATCTCCAGACTTTGGGGTATTCCTTTTTGCCCATTATGCTTTTTCAGGCTTTTCGGCAGTTTATTGAAGGTTTGGAATGGATGAAGCCGGCGCTGTGGATTGCAATTGGCAGCATCCCGTTGAACGCTGCCCTCAACAGCCTTTTGATTTTTGGGCGATGGGGGTTTCCGGCGATGGGGGTTGAAGGAGCAGCATGGGCCACGGTAATCGCCCGCTGGATTATGGCTTTGGCTATCATGACTTACGTTCTCAACCAGAGGGAATTAAAGATGTATTGGACCCATCGGTTCCGGCTTCGACATGTTCGGATTCAACCGTTGTTACGGCTTCTGGTTCTGGGTTTGAGCTCGGCCTTTCAGTTCATTTTTGAAACGTCGGCCTTTGCCGGCGCAGCGGTGGTAATTGGATGGCTGGGTGCCGAGGCCTTGGCCGCCCACCAGGTAGCCATCAACATCGCTTCCATGAGCTTCATGGTTGCGGTGGGGATTTCGGCCTCTGCCTCCATCCGTATTGGTTATGCCCGGGGTTTGGGCGACTTGGGCTTGGCCCGTCGAATCGGTTGGGTCGCTATAGGCATGACGCTGACCCTGATGAGCCTTTGTGCCTTGGTTTTTGTGGTTTGGAACCGGGAACTGCCGGCCTTTTACGTGAACGATCCTGCCGTCCTTCGTTCGGCCTCCATCCTGCTCCTCATCGCTGCGGCTTTTCAGTTGGTGGACGGGCTTCAAGCCCTTGGTGTGGGTCTCCTTAGGGGCATGGAGGACAAACGTATCCCTACCCTCCTGGTTCTGGTGGCGTACTGGGTCGTGGCTCTACCCCTGGGAACCTACCTGGTTTTGAACAGTTCCTATGGCTTGTACGGCATGTGGATGGCTTTGGCCGGTGGACTGCTCCTGTCGGCCATCTTCTTGATTCTGCGCTTTCTGCACCTGACTTCCTAGGCCAAGTCCGCGGTCGCTTCTGTTGGCCGCGTTATTGGGCCTATGGGCTCCAAAACCCCATTTCGATGTACCTTTGCGGCGGAGAGATGGCAGAGTGGTCGATTGCGGCGGTCTTGAAAACCGTTGACTGTAACAGGTCCGGGGGTTCGAATCCCTCT